>NZ_JACCAC010000001.1:2409080-3011350 GCF_013409425.1 Nocardioides perillae
CCCGACCGGCTCCGGCTTCGCCGGGCCCGGCTACACCTTCGCCGACGAGCTCACCGGCGACGAGACCTACCCCGCCGGCACGATCGCCATGGCCAACGCCGGCCCCGACACCAACGGCTCGCAGTTCTTCCTCGTCTACGGCGACACCCAGCTCGACCCCGCCTACACCGTGCTCGGCACCTTCGACGAGGCCGGCGTCGAGCTGGTCTCGCAGATCGCGGCCGAAGGCGTCGAGGGCGGCGGCCAGGACGGTGCCCCGGCGGCGGGCGCCACGATCGCCGACGTCCGCGTCGCCGAGTGACCCGGGCGACCCGACCGTGCCGCTGATCCGCCCCGACGAGCAGGACCCCTACCACCTGCTCACCTCGATCGTCGTCCCGCGTCCCATCGCCTGGGTCTCGACGGTCTCGGCCGACGGCGTCGGCAACCTCGCGCCGCACTCGTTCTTCTCGGTCGCCTGCGCGCACCCGCCGATCGTCAGCTTCACCAGCGTCGGCGCGAAGGACACCCTCGCCAACGTGCTCGCCACCGGCGAGTTCACGGTCTCGGTGGCCACCGAGGCGCTGCACGAGCAGGTCAACGCCAGCTCCGCGCCGTACGCCCGCGACGTCGACGAGGCTGTCGCGCTCGGCCTCGAGACCACACCCAGCGGCCTGGTCGCCCCGCCCCGGGTCGCCGCGTCGCCCGCGGCGCTCGAGTGCCGTCTGCACTCGACCACCGAGCTCGGCGACTCGACGCTGGTGCTCGGCGAGGTCGTGGCCTTCTGGGTCGACGACGACGCGCTCGTCGACGGGTTGCCCGACATCGACCGGCTGCGGCCCGTCTCGCGGCTGGGGCGCAACCAGTGGGGGCGCCCGCCCGAGGTCTTCGCGCTCGACCGCCCGGCCCGCCCGCCCGCCTGAGCGCGGGCGGCCGGGCGAGGTTGACCACCCCCGGGGCCCGGCTGGCACGGTGAGGAGGTCCCTGACCTCCACCGGAAGGCATCCGTGCTCACCCTCACCGACAACGCCCGCTCCATCGTCGCCGACATCACCGGCCAGCCCGGCGTCCCCGAGACCGCCGGCCTGCGCATCACCAGCGAGGACACGCCGGAGCCGTCGTTCGCGGTCTCGGCCGCGCCCGAGCCGCAGCCGGGCGACCAGGTCGTCGAGCAGGGCGGCGCCACCGTCTTCCTCGACGCCGTCGCCGCTGCCGAGCTCGACGACAAGGTGCTGGACGCCGGCGTGGACGACGGCGGCAACGTCAGCTTCGCCCTCGGGCTGCAGGGCTGACGCCGCCCCTCGCCCGTCGCGCACACGCGCCACCGAGGGCCCCGCGACGCGGTCGCGGGGCCCTCGTCGTGCCTCGCGGCCCGGCTGGCAGGATCGCGCCATGAGCACGCCGACCCGTGAGGTCCACCTCGTCCGCCGCCCGCAGGGCTGGCCCGTCCCGGAGGACTTCGCGGTCGTCGAGACGGAGCTCCCCGACCCCGGCGCCGACCAGGTGCTCGTGCGCAACACCTGGATGAGCGTCGACCCCTACATGCGGGGCCGGATGAACGACGTCCGGTCCTACGTGCCGCCCTTCGCGCTCGGCGCGGCCATGGACGGCGGCGCGGTCGGCGAGGTGGTCGCCTCGGGCGACGAGGCCGTGCCGGTGGGCGCGACCGTCGTGCACCAGGCGGGCTGGCGCGAGCACGCGCTGCTCGGCGCGCGCCACCTGCGGGTCGTCGACGCCGAGGCGGTGCCGCCGCAGGCGTGGCTCGGCGTGCTCGGGATGCCCGGCCTCACGGCGTACGTCGGGCTCACGCGCGTCGCCGAGGTGCGGCCCGGCGACACGGTCTTCGTCTCCGGCGCCGCCGGAGCAGTCGGCTCGGTCGCCGGCCAGGTCGCGCGCGAGCTCGGGGCCGGCCGCGTCGTCGGCTCGGCGGGCTCGCCGGAGAAGTGCGCGTGGCTCACCGAGGAGCTCGGCTTCGACGCGGCCTTCGACTACCACGACGGCCCGGTGGCCCGGCAGCTGCGCGACGCGGCGCCCGACGGGGTCGACGTCTACTTCGACAACGTCGGCGGCGACCACCTCGAGGCCGCGATCCTGCGGATGAACGACTTCGGCCGCATCGCCGCGTGCGGTGCGATCGCCTCCTACAACGAGGAGCAGCCGCCCCCCGGGCCGCGCAACCTGATGATGCTCGTGAGCAAGCGGCTGCGCGTGCAGGGCTTCATCGTCACCGACCACGGCGACCTCGCCCCGGAGTACACCGCCCGCGCCGCGACCTGGGTCGCCGACGGCCGGCTGCGCACGCGCGAGACGGTGCACGAGGGCCTCGACGAGGCGGTGACGGCCTTCCTCGACCTCATGCGCGGAGGCAACCTCGGCAAGATGCTGGTGCGGCTCGGCTGAGCCCCGGGTGGCTCGTGGCGTGGTCGTGGCGTGGGCCCGGTTCAGTCGCGCACGACCGCGCCGCCGTAGGCCTGCCACGCCTCCATGCCGCCGGCGAGGTCGTAGGCGTCGGTCAGCCCGTGCTCGGCCAGCACCGCCAGCGCCTCGCCGGAGCGCCGGTCGGTGCGGCAGTAGACGGCGTAGGTCGCGCCGGGGTCGAGCGCGCGCACCTGCTCGACGAAGTCGGGTGCCGCCAGCGGCAGGTTGCGCGCCCCGGCGATGTGGCCGGCGGCGAACTCCTCAGGGGTGCGCACGTCGAGCAGGACGGTGCCCGGCTCGGCCATCCGCTCCGCGAAGTCCGGGGCGTCGAGGGAGGGCCCCTCAGCCGAGTCGGCGGGCGCCTCGTCGGCCCCGGAAGAGCCGCACCCGACGAGGGCCGGCCCGAGCGCCAGCACCGCCAGCGCGAGCCAGAGCAGGGTCCGGACCGGGCGCGTGGCCGGACGGGTGGAGGGCATGGGTCGAGCATAGGAAGCGGCGCGAAACCCGGCCGGAGCGCCCTGCGTAGGGTGGCGGCGTGACCGAGCCCACCACCAGCCCGACCCAGAGCCTGCAGCGCACCGAGGCCACCGCCCGCGCCGCGCTGCTCGACGTGCAGCACTACGACGTGTCCCTCGACCTGAGCGGTGGCGACGCCGAGGAGACCACCACCTTCCGCTCGGTCACCACCGTGCGGTTCACCAGCCAGGGCGGCGCGACCTTCGTCGACCTCAAGCCGGTCGCCCTCCACACGGCGCGCCTCGACGGCCAGGCGCTCGACGTCGACACCCTCGAGCGGGGGCGGCTGCCGCTGACGACCACCGCGGGCGAGCACGAGCTCGTGGTCGAGGCGACGATGCGCTACCGCAACGACGGTGAGGGCCTGCACCGCAGCACCGACCCTGCCGACGGCCTGCTCTACGTCTACGGCATGTCCTTCATGGACGCCGCCCCCAGCGTCTTCGCCTGCTTCGACCAGCCCGACCTCAAGGCGCCCTACACCCTCCACGTGCGCGCCCCCCAGAGCTGGACGGTCGTGGGCAACGCGCCCGGCGAGCAGGTCGAGCCCGGCGTCTGGGAGCTCGAGCGCAGCCAGCCCCTCGCCACCTACTTCACCACCCTGGTCGCCGGGCCCTGGCACGTGGTGCGCGACGAGCACGACGGCATCCGCCTCGGGCTGTCCGCGCGGCGCAGCATCGCCGCGCACCTCGACGCCGACGCCGAGGAGCTGCTCACGCTCACCCGGCAGTGCTTCGACGAGTTCCACCGGCTCTTCGGCATCCGCTACCCCTTCGGCGACTACCACCAGGCCTTCGTGCCGGAGTTCAACGCGGGTGCGATGGAGAACCCCGGGTGCGTCACCTTCCGCGACCCGCTCGTCTTCACCTCCAAGGTCACCCGTGGGGTGCGGATCCAGCGCGCGACGACCGTCGCGCACGAGATGGCCCACCAGTGGTTCGGCAACCTCGTCACGCCCCGGTGGTGGGACGACCTGTGGCTCAACGAGTCCTTCGCCGAGTACATGGGCAACCGGGTCACCGCCGACGTCACCGAGTTCGGCGACGCGTGGACCCACAACGCCCACGCACGACGCCAGTGGGGCCTCGTCGCCGACCAGCGGCCGAGCACCCACCCGGTGGCCGGCAACGGCGCGGTCGACGCCACCGCGGCGCTGCAGGACTTCGACGGCATCTCCTACTCCAAGGGCGCCTCGATCCTCAAGCAGGTCAACGCCCGGCTCGGCGACGAGGTCTTCCTGGCCGGCGCCGTCGACCACTTCACCCGCCACCGCTTCGCCAACGCGACGAAGGACGACCTCTTCGGCAGCTGGGAGCAGGCGCTGCGCGACGCCGGTCGCGACGAGGACGCCGGCGCGTTCCCGGCCTCGAGCCGGGCCTGGCTCACGACCGCCGGCCCCGACGCGATCGACCTGGACCGCTCGGCCGGGGTCCTGCGCCGCACGCCGCCCGCCGACCACCCCGCCGACCGCACCCACACCTTCCGGGTGGCGGCTGCGGAGCCCGGCGGATCCTGGCAGGTCGAGCAGGTCACCGTCGACGGACCGGAGACGGCGTACGACGCGGGCGGGCGCGCCGTCGTCCTCGACCCGTTCGAGGACACCTGGGCGCTCGTGCGCCCCGACACCGAGACGGTCGCGGCGCTGCGCGACCTGCTGCCGCGCACGGACGACGCGGCGCTGCGCGCGGGCGTGTGGAACGGGCTGCGCAGCGCCTTCCACACGGGCCGCCTCGACCCCGCCGACGCCCTCGACCTGCTCGAGGCCGGGCTGCCCGTCGAGGACAGCGACGACGCGCTCTTCTACGTCGTGCCGTGGGCGCTGGGCAAGGTCGCGCCGCTCTCGGCCGACCCCGCTGCGTCGCTCGCGCGGGTGCACCGCGCCACGCTGGCGAAGGCCGAGGCCGCCGAGCCCGGCTCGACCCTCCAGCTGGCCGCCTTCCAGGGCGCCGCCTCGTCGGCGGCCGACGACGACCTGCTGCGCGCCTGGGGGGCCGGCCAGCGGCTGCCCGAGGGCGTCGAGGTCGACCTCGACCTGCGGTGGCGGATCCTGGTGCGGCTGGCCGCGCTGGGGGCGGTGTCGCGCGACGAGCTCGATGCCGCCCTCGCCGAAGAGCCCACCGCGCGCTCGCGGGTGGAGCACACCCGCGCCCTCGCCGCCCTGCCCGACGCGGAGGCCAAGGCCTTCGCCTGGGCGCGGTTCGCGGGCGAGGTCAGCGTGCCCAACTACGAGCTCGAGGCGGCGGGCGAGTCGATGTGGCGCCACGGGCAGGAGGCCGTCACCGCTCCGTACGTCGAGCGCTACTTCGCCGAGCTGCCGGGCGCGACCGCGCACTTCAGCGGCTGGGTCCTGGCCGACGTCGCGGAGGCCTACTTCCCGATGACCGCGCTCGACCCGCGGACCGTCGAGCTGGCCCGTGACCTCGTCGCGCGTCCGGGCCTCGACCCGTCCCTGCGCCGCCGGGTCGTGGACTGCCTCGACGAGCTCGAGCGCCGCCTCGCCGTCCGCGCGACGTACGGCGCGTGAGCGGGAGGGCGCGCCGGCCCGGGCGCACGGTGCGGACCCGGGTCACCGAGCACCTCGTCGACGGCAGCACGCGCCGCCACGAGGACCGGCTCGCGACCGAGGAGCCGCTCGAGGTGCGGCTGGCCTGGCCGGGCGCCCTCGCACGCCGGGCCTGGGTGACCATGCGGACCCCCGGTCACGACTTCGAGCTGGCCGCCGGCTGGGTCGTCCACGAGGGTCTGGTGCCCCCCGGCGAGCTGCGCGACGCGCTGGCCGGCGTCGCCTACTGCACCGACGTCGACCTCGCGCCCGAGCAGGAGTTCAACGTCGTCACCGTGACGCTCGCCGCGCCGCCCGCCCGCGACCCGGGCCACCGCCACACCGGGCAGTCCAGCGGGTCCTCGGCGTGCGGGGTGTGCGGCAAGGACAGCGTCGAGGAGGCGCTCGCCGTGCCGACCTCGGCCAGCGAGCGCTGGGCCGGACCGCTGCCCACCCCCGAGGTCGTGCGGCTGCTGCCCGACCGGCTGGCCCCGGGTCAGCAGGTCTTCGGCACCACGGGCGGGGTGCACGCCGCGGCGCTGGCCACCGCCGACGGCGAGGTCCTGGTGGTGCGCGAGGACGTCGGCCGGCACAACGCCGTCGACAAGGTGACCGGGGCCCGGTTGCTCGCCGGCGACCCGGTCGCCGGCGCCTGCCTGGTGGTGAGCGGCCGGGCCGGCTTCGAGCTCGTGCAGAAGGCGCTCGCAGCCGGCACCGGCTCGCTCGTGGCGGTCGGCGCACCGACCAGCCTCGCGGTCGACCTGGCGCGACGGGGAGGCCTCGCGCTGTACGGCTTCACGCGCGGCGGGCGGACGGTGCAGTACGCCTGAGCCGGCCGCCCGCGTGGCCGGGGTCCGGGTCACCGGTGGGTCCGGTTCTCCACCCATCCGGGTGGTCGCCGGCTCCGGATGGTCTGTGACCTGTCCAGACCACTTCCCAGGAGCGCACGTGAACCCCTCCCGCAAGGCCCTCGCCCTCGCCGGCACCGCCGCCGTCGTCCTCGGTGGCGCCGCCGCCCTCAGCCCGGTCGGCCCGGCGTCGGCCGGCCACACCAACACCGTCGTCTCCGCCGAGCTCGACGGCCGGTCCGAGGTCGGCTCCTCCCGCGCCATCGCCGGTGACCCCAACGGCACCGGCTCCGCCTACGTCTTCGGCGTCGACGGTGACCCCCGCACCCTGTGCTACGTGCTCGAGGTCGACAAGATCGGCCAGGCGCGCGCCGCGCACATCCACCGCGGCGAGGCCGGCAGCAACGGCCCCGTCGTCGCCTTCCTCGCGGCACCCGGCGACGGCGACGCCGCCGACTGCCTCACCGAGGGCGAGCCCGGCAAGTTCGCCGACGGCCAGACGGTCGCCGACATCCTCGAGAACCCCGAGGAGTACTACGTCAACGTGCACAACGACGAGTACCCCGGCGGCGCCGTCCGCGGTCAGCTGGTCTTCGAGCAGTGAGACCTGCGCCCGGCGCCGCACAGCGGCGCCGGGCGCTCCTCCCCCGGGCCCGGCGTGGGTCCGAGGAAGTGTCGGTGGCGACTCCTAGGGTCGCGGCATGCGCCTGTTGCACACCTCCGACTGGCACCTCGGCCGGTCCTTCCACCGCGAGGGGATGCTGACGCACCAGGCCGCCTTCGTCGACCACCTCCTCGACGTCGTCGAGCGCGAGCGGGTCGACCTGGTGCTCGTCGCGGGCGACGTCTACGACCGGGCGCTGCCGCCCGTCGACGCGGTCGCGCTCGCCGACGAGGCGCTGGCGCGGCTCGCGGCCTCGCGCGCACGCGTCGTCGTCACCAGCGGCAACCACGACTCCGCGCGCCGCCTGGGCTTCGGGTCGCGGCTCGCCGATGCCGCGGGCGTGCACCTGCGCACCACCCCCGACACCGTCGGGGCGCCGGTCCTGCTCGAGGACGAGCACGGCGCGGTCGCGGTGCACGGGCTGCCCTACCTCGACCCCGACGCGGTCCGCGAGTCGTGGTCGCTGCCGGCCCGCTCCCACGAGGCCGCCCTCACCGAGGCCGTGCGCCGCGTGCGGGCCGACCTGGCCGGGCGACGGGCCCGCAGCGTCGTGCTCGCGCACGCCTTCGTGGCCGGTGGCGAGCCCAGCGAGAGCGAGCGCGACATCGCGGTGGGCGGCGTCGACCGGGTGCCGACCAGCGTGTTCGCCGGCTTCGACTACGTCGCGCTCGGCCACCTGCACGGCCCGCAGGTGCTCGCCCCGCACGTGCGCTACAGCGGCTCCCCCCTCGCCTACTCCTTCTCCGAGGCCGACCACGTCAAGGGCTCGTGGCTCGTGGAGCTCGGCGCCGACGGCGTCACCTCCGCCGAGCTGGTCGAGGCGCCGGTCCCCCGGCGCCTGGCGCGGCTGCGCGGCACCCTGGCCGAGCTGCTCGGCGACCCGCGCCACACCGCGGCCGAGCAGTCCTGGGTCCAGGCCACCGTGACGGACGCCGCCCGGCCGGCCCAGGCGATGGAGCGGCTGCGCCGACGCTTCCCCCACACGCTGGTCCTCGCGCTGGAGCCTGCGGGCGGCGCGGGACCCGACGTGCCCCGCGCCCGCACCGAGGGCCGCAGCGACCACGAGGTCGCGCTCGACTTCGTGGCCGACCTGCGCGGCGGGCCGGCCAGCGAGGCCGAGGCCGCCCTGCTGCGGCTGGCCTTCGAGTCGTGCTGCGGCGACCGCGACCAGGACCCCGTCCCCCGCCCGGGGCCCGAGGGGGCCGGTGCCGCGTGAGGCTCCACCACCTCCGCATCAGCGCCTTCGGCCCCTTCGCGGGCACGGTCGAGGTCGACCTCGACGAGCTGTCCGAGGCCGGGCTCTTCCTGCTGAGCGGGCCGACCGGTGCCGGCAAGACGAGCGTCCTCGACGCCGTCTGCTTCGCGCTGTACGGCGACGTCCCCGGCGACCGCGCACAGGCCCGCAGCCTGCGCTGCGACCGGGCCGCACCCGAGGCGGCCCCGCGCGTCGAGCTCGAGGCCACGCTCGCCGGCAGGCGGCTGCGCCTGGTCCGCTCGCCGGCGTGGGAGCGGCCCAAGCGGCGCGGCAGCGGCACCACCCGGCAGCAGGCGTCGGTGAGCGTCAGCGAGCGGGTCGGCGAGGAGTGGCGCCCGCTCACCCACCGGCTCGACGAGGCCGGCCACCTGGTCGCCGACCTGCTCGGGATGACGCTGACGCAGTTCACGCAGGTCGCGCTGCTGCCGCAGGGACGCTTCCAGGCGTTCCTGCGAGCCCGCTCCGAGGAGCGGCACGCCCTCCTGGCGCGGCTCTTCCGCACCAGCCGCTTCGAGGACGTCGAGCGGTGGCTGCGCGAGCGACGCGTCGAGCTGCGCCGCACCTCCGAGGCCCACCACCGAGCGGTCTGCGACCTGGTGAGCCGGATCAGCGAGGCCGCCGGCGAGGCCGTGCCCGAGGCGTGGCGCAGCGCGGGCGACGCGACCACGCTCGACCTGTCCGGCCCGGCCGACGACGACGCGCTCACCGCGTGGGCCCGCAGCCACCTCGAGGCCGCGGAGCGCAGCGCCGAGGCGGCGTCGACGCGGGTCGCCGCCGCCACCGAGGCAGAGGCCGTCGTGCGCGCCGCAGCGGAGTCCGCGCGGCAGCTCCACGAGCACCACACCCGGCTCGAGCGTGCCCGGCGCGAGCAGGCCGAGCTCGACGCGGCGGCGGCCACCGCGGCGGCCGAGGTGGCGGCCCTCGACGCGGCACGGCGCGCGGCGGGCGTCGCGCCGCTCCACCGTCGGGCCGTGGAGACCACCGCCGCGCTCGCAGCCGCCGAGCGGGAGGCCGCCGACGCGGTCGGCGCGGTCGCCGACGGGCTCGGCGTGCTGGTCGTCGAGCGCGACGAGGTCGCCCGGCTCCGCTGCGCCGCCGAGGAGGCGGTCGGCGAGCTGCGCGCGGCGCTGTCGCGCGCAGAGCGGTTGCCGGTGCTCGTGCGCCGCCACCGCGAGAGCACCCGCCGCACCGACGCAGTCCTGCGCGAGGCCGCCGACGTCGCGGCCCGGCGGGCGGGCCTCCCCGCCCGGCTCGACGACCTGGAGCGGGCGGTGGCGGCCGCGCGGCAGGCCACGACCGACCACCGCGCGGCCGCCGCGCGCGTCGCGGAGCTGGCCGCCCGGCTGTCGGCACGCCGCGACGCGGAGCGCCTCGAGGCCGAGCTCGCCCGCGCGCGCTCGGTGTGGCTCGACGCCCGCCAGCTCGCCCTCGCCGCCCACGAGGAGCTGCTCGCCGTGCGGCAGGCCCGCATCGAGGGCATGGCCGCCGAGATCGCCGTCGGGCTGGCGGTCGGGGCGTGCTGCCCCGTCTGCGGCTCCGACGAGCACCCCCGCAAGGCGGCCACCGCCCCGGGCGCGCCGGACGAGCACGCGGAGCGCGCGGCGCAGCGTCGCCTCGACGACGCCCGGGCGAGCGAGCACCTGCACGACCAGCAGGTCCGCGACCTCGCGACCCGGCGGGCGCTGGCGCTGGCCCGGGCGGGTGACGCGTCCGGGGCCACAGAGTCGACGACGGAGCAGCTGGCCGGCGCGCTGGCAGCTGCCGAGGCGGAGCACCGCACCCTCGGCACCGCTGCCGAGCGCCTCCCCGGCGCCGAGCGAGCCTGGGCCGCCGCCCAGGACGAGGCGACGGAGCTGGCCGCCCGCGCGGCGGCGCTGACCACCGAGGCCGCGACCCTGCGTCGGGGTGCTGCCGAGGTCGCCGACGAGCACGCTGCGCTGCTGCGCGACCTGCGGGCGGCGGCCGCCGTCGCGGGCGCTGTCGTCCCGGGCGCCGACGACGGCACGGGTGCCGGCACCGGCGAGGACGTGGACGCCTCGGCCACGGTGGCGCCGCCGCTGGGGACGGCCCACGGCCTCGTCGAGGCGCTCGAGCACGCCCGCCGTGACCAGCAGGGGCTCGTCGAGCGGTGCCGCCGGGCCGAGAAGGCCCTCGACACCGCCGCCGCGGTGACGCGGCAGGCGGCGGCCGCCGCCCACGCGGTCGCGGCGGCGGCGACGGAGGCAGGTTTCGGGCACGGTCCCGGTGCGGTGTCGGCCGCGGTCGCGGCCTCCCGAGCCCCTGCCGAGGTCGAGGCGCTCGAGCGGTCGGTGGCGCGACACCGCGACCGGTGCGCCGCGGTCGCGGCCGTGCTCGCCTCCCCCGACCTCGACGACGTCCGCGACCTGGCTCCCGACGCGCTGCCGGACCTCGACCGGCTGGGGCACGAGCACCGCCTCGCCCGTGACGCCGTCGGGTCGGCACGCGAGGAGGCCGCGGCCGCCACCGCGCGGGCCGAGCGGCTCGCAGCCCTCGCCACCGACCTCGACGACGCCGCGGCCCGGTGGGCACCGGTGCGGTCGCAGCTGTCGGTCGTGGCAGGCCTCGCGTCGTTCTGCGAGGGCCGCTCGCCCGACAACCGGCTGCAGGTGCGCCTCTCGGCCTACGTGCTGGCCCACCGGCTCGGCCAGGTCGTCGCCGCGGCCAACGAGCGCCTGGCCCGCATGACCGGGCGACGCTACGCCCTGGAGCACACCGGCCGGCGCGGCGCGGGCGAGACCCGGGGCGGCCTGAGCCTGCTCGTGCGCGACGACTGGTCCGGCGAGACGCGCGACCCCGCGACGCTGTCCGGCGGCGAGACCTTCGTGGTCGCGCTCGCGCTGGCGCTCGGCCTGGCGGACGTGATCGCCCACGAGGCCGGCGGCGCCGAGCTGGACACCCTCTTCGTCGACGAGGGTTTCGGGTCCCTCGACGCCGACACCCTCGACGAGGTGCTCGACGTGCTCGACGCGCTGCGCGAGGGCGGACGGGTCGTGGGCGTCGTCAGCCACGTCGCGGAGGTGCGCGAGCGGGTCCCCACCCGTCTCGAGGTGCGCAAGGACCGCGACGGCTCGACCCTGCGGACCGTCCGCGCGTAGCCGGACCGCCCTGAGTCCGTCGGCGCGGCTCCCGCCCGGGTCTCGCCCGGCTCTCGACCGCCCCCCGACCGGCTCCCGACCGGCTCCCGACCGGCTCCCGACCGGCTCCCGACCGGCATGGAACACCGGCGCGCGGGCACCGGCGGCCCGACGGTCCGCGCCCGCGGACCGCTCCCGAGCAGAGGAGGCTGCGCCGTGCCCCGCACCGTCGGCATCGAGGAGGAGCTGCTGGTGGTCGACCCCGCCACCGGCGTGGCGGCCCCCCGAGCCGCCCAGGTGCGCACGGCCCACGCCCAGCAGCGCACGCCGGGGCGTCACGACGCCGCCGACGAGCTGGACCGCGAGCTCTTCCGCCACCAGGTCGAGACCCGCACGGAGCCCAGCACCGACCTCGCCGTGCTGCGCGAGCAGCTGCTGCGCGCTCGCCGCACGGCCGCGGACGCCGCGCGTGCGGTCGGCCTGGCCCTCGTCGCCACCGGCACCGCCCCGCTGCCGCCGGTGCGCCCGCGGGTGACGCCCGACGACCGCTACGAGGACATGGTCACCACCTTCGGCGAGATCGCCCGCGGCGCGGGCACGGCGGGGATGCACGTGCACGTCCAGGTCGACTCCGACGAGCAGGGCGTGGCCGTCGTCGACCGGTTGACCACCTGGCTGCCGGTGGTGCTGGCCGTCAGCAGCAACTCGCCCTACGCCCACGGCCGCGACACCGGCTACGCCTCCTGGCGCTCCCAGGTCTGGGCCCAGTGGCCCAGTGCCGGGCCCACCGAGCGGTTCGGGTCGTTGGAGCGCTACCGCGAGGTGGAGCGCATGCTGCTCGCCTCCGGCGCGGCTCGCGACGCGGGGATGCTCTACTTCGACGCCCGGCTCTCGCGCGACCACCCCACGGTCGAGGTCCGGTTGACCGACGTGTGCACCGACGTCGACGACGCGCTGCTGGCCGCGGCGCTGGTGCGCGGCCTGGTGCAGCAGGCCGCGCTGGACGCCGGCAGCGCCGACCCGGCAGGCGGGGAGGGCGGGCTCGTGCTGCAGCGCGCCGAGCTCGTGCGGGCCGCGCAGTGGCGAGCCGCCCGCTACGGGCTCTCGGAGCGGTTGGTCGACCCGACGACGGGTGAGCTCGCCGGCGCGCGCGACGTGCTCGGTGCGCTGGTGGCGCGGGTGCGCGACCAGCTCGAGGAGGCCGGCGACACCGACCTCGTGCGCGAGGGCGTCGAGCGCGTGCTGGCCGGCACGGGCGCGTCGCGCCAGCGAGCGGCCTACGCCCGCGGCGACGGACGCCTGGAGGCGGTCGTCGCCGACCTCGCCGAGCGCACCACCTCGCAGGCGGCGTGAGCGGTCAGCCGCGGGTCCAGAAGACCGCCAGCGCCACGACCCCCACGACCACGATCGTGCCGCGCAGTGCCGCCGGAGGCAGCCGGCGACCGTAGTGGGCACCCACCTGGCCGCCGACCACCGAGCCGGCCGCCAGCAGGCCGACCACGGCCCAGTCGACCTCCGCCACGACCACGAAGACGACGCCGGACACCGCGTTGACCACCGCGCCGAGGATGTTCTTCACGGCGTTGAGCCGCTGCAGGCTCTCCGCGATGCCGATGCCCATCACCGCCATCAGCAAGATGCCCTGGGCGGCACCGAAGTAGCCGCCGTAGACCCCCACGAGCAGCACGCCCGGCCACACCCACCAGGCCCCCTGCTCGGGCAGCCCACCGGTGGCCTCGTGGCGGGCCGCGACCCACCGCGAGATGCGCGGTTGGGCGACCACCATCACCAGGCCGAGCACGATCAGCACCGGCACGATGGTCGAGAAGGCCTCGTCCGGCAGCGCGATCAGCAGCACCGCCCCGACCGTGCCGCCGACCACCGACGCCGCCGCCAGGCGTACGGCGCGCCCCGCCTGGCCCGCGAGCTCGCGGCGGTAGCCGATCGCCCCCGAGACCGAGCCCGGCACGAGGCCGATCGAGTTCGAGACGTTGGCGGTGACCGGTGGGACGCCGATGGCGAGCAGGGTCGGGAAGGTGATGAGGGTGCCCGACCCCACGACGGTGTTGATGGCGCCGGCGGCCAGGCCGGCCACCAGCACCGCCACGACCTCGAGCCCGCTCACGCCTCCGGGTGGGGCGCGACCCCGCCGTCCGCCGCCCCGGCACCGTCGACCGCCGCCGCCGGCGCCTCCGAGCTGGCCGCCCGGGCCTCCTCGATGGCCGCGGCGACGCTCGCCTCGGCGTCGCGCAGTCCGGCGACGTCACCGGTCTCGGCGCCGGCCAGCCCGGGCACGCCCTCGGTGGGCACGCGCACCCGCGGTCCGTCGACGTCGTCGGGGATGCCGCGCAGGCTGTTCATCGTGGAGCCGAGGCCCTCCAGCGCCTTGCCGATCTCGCTCGGGACGATCCAGACCTTGTTGGCGTCGCCCTCGGCGATCTTCGGCATCATCTGGAGGTACTGGTAGGCGAGCAGCGACTGGTCGGGACGGCCGTCGTGGATGGCCTGGAAGACCGTCTGGATGGCCTGTCCCTCGCCCTGTGCGCGCAGGATCTGCGCCTCGCGGTCGGCCTGGGCGCGCAGGATGGCGGCCTCCCGGTCGCCCTCGGCGTTGAGGATCGCGGACTGCTTGTTGCCCTCGGCGGTGAGGATCGCCGACTGGCGCGAGCCCTCGGCGGTCAGGATCGCGGCCCGCTTGTCGCGGTCGGCGCGCATCTGCTTCTCCATCGAGTCGGTGATCGAGGGCGGCGGGTCGATCCCCTTGATCTCGACGCGCTTGACCTTGATGCCCCACCGGCCCGTGGCCTCGTCGAGCACCGTCGAGAGCCCGGTGTTGATGCGCTCGCGGCTGGTGAGCGTCTCCTCGAGGTCCATGCCGCCGACGATGTTGCGCAGCGTGGTCATCGTCAGCTGCTCGACCGCGGAGATGTAGTTGGAGATCTCGTAGGTCGCGGCGATCGGGTCGTTGACCTGGAAGTAGATGACGGTGTCGATCGAGACCGTCAGGTTGTCCTCGGTGATGACCTGCGCGGGCGGGAAGCTGACCACCTGCTCGCGCATGTCGATGAGGTAGCGCACCCGGTCGATGAAGGGCACCACGAAGTTGAGGCCCGGCTCGAGGGTCTCCTTGTACTTGCCGAACCGCTCGACGATGCCGGCGCGGGCCTGCGGGATGATCCGCACCGCCCGGCTCAGCGCCACGACGACGAAGAGCGCGATCAGCGCCAGCAGGACGAGGACGAACAGCTCCACGAGACCCCCAGGTGGTGTGCGTTGCGACGGACGCGGCGGCTCACGGAGCGAGCTCGGCGCGCGGGTGGACGTAGGCGTAGGCGCCCCGGACCTCCAGGACCTCGACGGTGGACCCGGCCGGGATGGCCAGGGTCTCGTCGTAGGGCTTGGCCGACCAGGTCTCGCCGGCGAACTTGAGCTGGACCGGCTGGTGCACCGTGATCTCGGTGGGCGTCACCGCCGTCTCGCCGACCAGGCGCTTGGCGCCCAGCACCAGCTCGGGGCCGCCGTGCAGGCGCGCGACGAGCGGCGGCCGGGCCACCAGCAGCATCGCGGCGGCGCCGCCGAGCGCGAGCAGCACCTGCACCACGAAGGGCAGCCCCACGAGTGCGGCCACGAGACCGACGCCCGCACCCGCGGCGAGCATGATCAGCACCAGGTCGAGGCTGACCAGCTCGGCGATCGCCAGGAGCGTCGTCAGCGCGAGCCACGACTCCCAGGCGTGGTCGCGGAGCCAGTCCATGCCCGGACCCTAGCCCACACGGGTGAGGGATCGCGGGCCGGACTCACAGCCGGTGCGCGGGACGGCGCCGGGCGCTCCAGCGGTCGTCGGCGCGGGTCACGGTGAGCGGCACCCCGAAGGTCTCCGAGAGCGCCGCCTCGGTGACGACGTGCTCCAGGAAGCCGGCCGTCACGACGCGACCAGCGCGCAGCAGCAGCGCGTGGGTGAAGCCGGGCGGGATCTCCTCCACGTGGTGGGAGACCAGCACGGTCGCCGGCGAGTCGGGGTCGTGCGCGAGCACCGACAGGGTCGACACGAGGTCCTCGCGACCACCCAGGTCGAGGCCGGCCGCGGGCTCGTCGAGCAGCAGCAGCTCGGGGTCGGTCATGAGCGCGCGCGCGATCTGCACGCGCTTGCGCTCGCCCTCGCTGAGGGTGCCGAAGGTGCGCTGCGCGAGCTGGCCCGCCCCGAGCTCGACGAGCAGGTCGGTAGCGCGCTGGTGGTCCAGCGCGTCGTAGTCCTCGCGCCAGCGCCCCAGCACGCCGTACGACGCGCTGACGACGACGTCGTGCACCGTCTCGTGGCGGGGGATGCGCTCGGCGAGCGCGGCGCTGGTGAGCCCGATGCGCGGGCGCAGCTCGAAGACGTCGGTGAGCCCGAGCACCTCCTCCAGCACGGCCGCCACCCCGGAGGTGGGGTGCAGCTGGGCGGCCGCGAGCTGCAGCAGCGTCGTCTTGCCTGCGCCGTTGGGCCCGAGCACGACCCAGCGCTCGTCCTCCTCCACGCTCCAGGTGACGGTGTCGAGCAGCGTGGCCTCCCCGCGCCGCACGGTGACGTCGGCGAGCTCCAGCACGGCGGTCATGGGCGCCACCCTAGACGTGCGGCGTACCGTGGCACGCCGTGGCCGACCCCTTCCTCGACGCGTTCGCCGACCCGCCGCGCGGGACGCGGCCGGCCGACCCCCCGGGCCACCGGGTGCCGCCGCCCCACGACCTCGAGGTGCTGCCCGCCGCCGCCCGCTGGGCGTGGTGGGGCACCGCCTGGCTGCGCGGCCTCGTGGCGGCCGACGTGCTGGTCGACGCGGTGGTGGCCGGCGACGCGGCGCACCACGTGGTCGGGCTCGACCCCGACCACGACGGGCCCGAGGCGCTGCTGACCGCCCTGGGCGCGCTGCGCCGGCGCGGCGCCACCGCCCTGGGGCTCGCCCTGCCCGTCGAGGGCGACCTGGTCGGGCTCGGAGGACCCGGCGGCTTCAACCTGGCGGCCGTCGAGGCGGGCGAGGCCGTGGTCGTCAGCGCCCCGGAGCCCGTGGGCCTCGTGCCCGACCGGGTCGGGGCCGGCGTCACGTGGACCGCGCACGAGGCCCGGCGACGCCAGCTGCCCGACGTCGGCGAGGCCGACCGCGGCCTTCGCCTCGCGCTGCACGAGGCGGCCGAGGCGCTCGCCCGGCTCGACGTCGCCCGGTGGCGCCCCGAGGTGGCCGACGCGCTGCTCGACCTGCGGCACCGCACCGTGCCGCCCGCCCCGCCCGGCACTCCCCCGCGGTGCGTCGAGCTGGCCGGCCGTGGCCTGCAGGCCCTGGGCATCGCCGACCTGGCCCTCGAGGACGACGGGGGTGCGGTCACGGCCCTCGAGGCCGAGCGCCGCACCGCTGCCCTGCGGCCGCTGGCCCGGGCCGGGCGCCACGCCCTCGTCGCCGCCTGCTCGCCCGAGGTGTGGCCGCCGACCTGAGCTGCCGGGCGGCGCGACTAGCCTGCTGCGCGATGAGCGAGCCCACCCACGCCTCCGACGCCGGCGGTCGCGCCGCTGCCGGCCGCGAGCCCACCACGCTGCTGGTCACCCTCACCGGCAAGGACCGGCCGGGCGTGACGTCGACCGTGCTGCAGACGTTGGCGCGCGGCGGCGTCGAGGTCCTCGACGTCGAGCAGATCGTGCTGCGCCGCCGGCTCGTGCTCGGCATCCTCGTGACCGCGCCGCGCGACTGGAAGCGGCTGCGCGACGACGTGCGTGCCACCGCGGAGGCCCTCGGGATGCAGGTCGACGTCGAGCGCGGCGAGGGCGACAACCGCGGCCGCTCGGAGGGGCGCTCGCACGTCACGATCATCGGCAGCCCGCTCGCCGCGACCGCGATGGCCGCCATCGCCGGACGCATCGCCGACAGCGGCGCCAACATCGACCGCATCGAGCGGATGGCGCGCTACCCCGTCACGGCGATCGACCTCCACGTCTCGGGCGCCGACCCGGAGCGCCTGCGTGCCGAGCTCGCGGCGGAGGCCGCCCGGCAGGGCGTCGACGTCGCGGTGCAGCCCGCCAACCTGCTGCGGCGCGGCATGCGGCTCATCGTGATGGACGTCGACTCGACGCTCATCCAGGGCGAGGTGATCGAGATGATCGCCGCCCACGCCGGCTGCGAGGAGGAGGTCGCCCGGGTGACCGAGGCGGCGATGCGCGGCGAGATCGACTTCGAGGAGTCGCTGCGCGCGCGCGTCGCGCTGCTCGCCGGCGTGCCGGCGAGCGCGCTCGACGAGGTCTACGACCGGATCGAGCTCGCCCCGGGGGCGCGCACCCTCGTGCGCACGCTGACCCGGCTCGGCTACCGCTTCGCGATCGTCTCCGGCGGGTTCAGCCAGGTCACCGACCGGCTGGCCGACGACCTCGGCATCCACTTCTCCCGCGCCAACCAGCTCGAGGTCGTCGACGGCCGCCTCACCGGCCGGATCGTGGGCGACGTGGTGGACCGCGCCGGCAAGGCGGTCGCGCTGCGCGACTTCGCGGCCGAGGTCGGTGTCGGCACCGGCTCGGTCATCGCGATCGGCGACGGCGCCAACGACCTCGACATGCTCGGGGCCGCCGGGCTCGGCATCGCCTACAACGCCAAGCCGATGGTGCGCGCGGCCGCCGACACGGCCGTCAACGTGCCCTACCTCGACACGATCCTCTACCTGCTCGGCATCTCGCGCGAGGAGGTCGAGGCCGCGGACCGCGAGGCCGGCATCACCACCCCCGCTCCCCCGCTCTGAGCGGACCGCTGGGCTCCCTCAGCCGCGGCCGACGTGGAAGCCGGTGAGCACCGCGCCGGCGTCGTCGAGGTCGCCCCAGGCGCCCGGCACCTCCAGCACGGCCACCCCCGCCGTGGGGTGGCCGCCCGCCGTCGCAGCGATCGCGCGCGGGTCGCCGCTGCCGTCGTCGAGCAGCTGGGTCAGCACCCCCACGGTCGGGTTGTGCCCCACCACGACCACGCAGCGCGCCTCGGCGTCGACGAGCCGCACCAGGTCGAGGAGGCTCTCGGGCGCGGCCTCGTAGGCGGCGCGGTCGGGCTGCGCCACCAGCTCCCAGCCGCCGGCGTCAGCGACGGCCTCCCACGTCTCCCGCGCCCGTACGGCGTCGCTCACCACCGCCGCGTCGGGTCCCTCGTGGCCACGCGCGCGCAGCAGGTCGTTCAGCCACCGTCCCGCCGCGGACGCGTCGGCCCGGCCGCGCGCGGTCAGCGCTCGCGCGTGGTCGGTGACGGCGAACGTCTCCGCCTGGGCGTGCCGGACGAGGACGAGGAGGCGGGCGGGGCGGTCGGGCACCCCGGGAGCATCGCACCCCGGCAGCCGCCTGTCATGCCCGAGCGACCGCCGGGCCACCGAGCCGCCGGCACCCGCGCGCGGGCGCGACCGGCCGGCGTACGCCGTGGCTCAGGCACCCATCGCGTGGAAGCCGCCGTCGACGTGGACGACCTCGCCCGTGGTGGCGGGGAAGAAGTCGGAGAGCAGTGCGCAGACCGCCCGGGCGGTGGGCTCCTGGTCGGTGTTGTCCCAGCCGAGGGGCGCGCGGGTCGACCACATCTCCTCGAGGTCGCCGAAGCCCGGGATCGCCTTCGCCGCGAGGGTGCGCAGCGGGCCCGCGCTGACCAGGTTGACCCGGATGCCGTCGGGGCCGAGGTCGCGCGCGAGGTAGCGCGAGCACGACTCGAGCCCGGCCTTCGCGACGCCCATCCAGTCGTAGGCCGGCCAGGCCACCGTCGCGTCGAAGGTGAGCCCGACGACCGAGCCGCCGCGGCCCATCAGCGGCCGGCAGGCCACCGCGAGGGACTTCAGCGAGTAGGCCGACACCTGCACGGCCTGCGCGACGTCCTCCCAGGGGCCGTCGAGGAACTGCCCGCCGAGCAGGGTCTCGGGGTTGCCGTAGGCGATGGAGTGCACCACCCCGTCGAGGCCCGCGTCGGGGCCGAGGTGCTCGCGCAGGAGGTCGGGCAGGCGCTCCAGGTGCTCGGGGTCGGTGACGTCGAGCTCGAGCACGGGCGGCTCGACCGGCAGCCGCTTCGCGATGCGTCGGGTGATGCCGAGCGCGCGCCCGAAGTTGGAGATGAGCACCGTCGCGCCCTGCTCCTGCGCCACCTTCGCGGTCGCGAAGCCGATGGAGGAGTCCATCGTCACGCCCGCCACCAGGATCCGCTTGCCGTCCAGGATGCCCATCGTCGCTCTCCCTCTCGTCTGCTGTGTGGTGGCCGGGCCGGTCAGTGGCCCATGCCGAGGCCGCCGTCGACCGGGATCACCGCACCGGTGACGTACGCCGCGCCCTCCCCCGCCAGCCACGTCACGGCCCCGGCGACCTCCTGCGGCGTGGCGTAGCGGCCGAGCGGCACCTGCGCCTTGATCGCGGCGCGCTGCTCCTCGCTCAGCACGTCGGTCATGTCGGTCTCGACGAAGCCGGGGGCCACCACGTTGGCGGTGATCGAGCGCGACCCGAGCTCGCGGGCGAGCGAGCGCGCGAGGCCGACCAGGCCGGCCTTCGACGCGGCGTAGTTCGCCTGGCCGGCGGAGCCGAGCAGGCCGACCACCGAGGAGACGAAGATCAGGCGGCCGCGGCGCTGGCGCAGCATGCCCTTGGTGGCGCGCTTCGCGAGGTGGAACGAGCCGGTGAGGTTGGTGTCGAGCACCGAGGACCAGTCGTCGGTGCTCATCCGCAGCAGCAGGGTGTCGGCCGTGATGCCCGCGTTGGCGACGAGCACCTCGACCGGCCCGTGGGCCTCCTCCACCTGCGTGAAGACGGCGTCGACCTGGGCGGCGTCGGTGACGTCGCAGCGCACGTCGAGCGCGCCCTCCGGCGCACCGCCGCTGCGCGTGGTGGCCGCGACCTGGTCGCCCTGGGCGACGAAGGCCTCCGCGATGGCGCGGCCGATGCCGCGGTTGCCGCCGGTGACGAGTACGGATCTGCTCACGCGCCACGACGCTAGTGACTACCGGTAGGTAGCCCTAATGGGCTCTCACCAGGTGATGCGGATGCACTCCACCAGCACCGCCACGATGAGGCCGGTGGCGATGATGCCGTGCACGGCGAGCACCGACGTCGGCATCTCGTCCTCCACGCGGCGTCGCGACGGCGGCAGCGGGGCGCCCTCGTGCACGGCGGCCGCGGTGGTGACCTTGATCCGCTCGCGGCGACCCTTGTGGGTCTTGACGGCCAGCACGTCGCCGAGCACGGCGGTCAGGACCAGCGTGACGAAGGATGCCCAGGCCACGAGGTCGGAGTCGCTGGCGCTGTAGACGCCCCACATGCCGAGGCCCGCGACGGCCAGCGTGGGGTGCACGAAGAGGATCCACCGGGGCAGCGCGGTCGCCTGGGCACTGCTCTCGGGCCGCCCGATGCGCAGGGTGTAGCTCCACAGGTAAGCACCGAAGAGGAGGTTGACGATCCACAGGTAGCTGACGAAGAGCTGCATGGGCCGCCGGTACCCCGTCGGCGCCGCTCGTACCGCGCGTCCGGCGCCTGCGTGGGCTAGCGTCGCGGCCATGAGCCGACCCGACGGCCCCCACGGCATCGACCCAGCGTTCCTCGCGCTGCCGCACCGTGCGCTCGGCGACGCCGCCCTGCAGCGGGCGCGCGAGCTGGGCGCCTCCCACGCCGACTTCCGCTTCGAGCGCGTGCGCTACCAGCACCTCGCCGTGCGCGACGAGGTGCTGCAGGGCGCCTCCGACAGCGAGGACCTCGGCTTCGCCGTGCGGGTCGTGCACCGCGGTGCCTGGGGCTTCGCCGCCGGCGTGCGGCTCACGGACGACGAGGCCGTGCGGGTGGCCGAGGCGGCGGTCGCCGTCGCCGAGCTCGCCGCGACCATGACCGCGACACCGGTCGAGCTCGCCCCGGAGCCGGTGCACGACGACGTCACCTGGGTCTCGTCGTACGCCGTCGACCCGCTCGCCGTGCCGACGCCCGAGAAGGCCGCCGTGCTCACCGACTGGAGCGGGCGGCTGCGCCGGCACCCGGCGGTCCAGCACGCGACGGCGTCGCTGCAGCAGGTGCACGAGGTGAAGTACTACGCCGACCTCGCCGGCACCCGCACGACGCAGCAGCGGGTGCGGCTCCAGCCGTCCTTCGAGGCGATGGGCGCCGACGACGCGCGCGGCGTCTTCGACTCGATGACGACGCTCGCCCCGCCGGTCGGCCGCGGCTGGGAGTACGTCGTGGGCTCGGCGACCGACGGCGCCTGGGACTGGGACGCCGAGCTGGCCGAGGTGCCGGAGCTGCTCGCCGAGAAGCTCGCGGCGCCCAGCGTCGAGGCCGGCACCTGGGACCTCGTCGTGCACCCCTCGAACCTCTGGCTGACGATCCACGAGTCGATCGGCCACGCGACCGAGCTCGACCGGGCGCTGGGCTACGAGGCCAACTACGCCGGCACCAGCTTCGCCACGCTCGACCGGCTCGGCACCCTGCAGTACGGCAGCCCGGCGATGCACGTGACGGGCGACCGCACGGTCGAGCACGGGCTGGCGACGACCGGCTTCGACGACGAGGGCGTGGCGACGCAGTCGTGGGACATCGTGCGCGACGGGGTGCTCGTCGGCTACCAGCTCGACCGCGCGATGGCGGCGATGGTGCCCGAGCTCAACGGCGGGCGCTCCAACGGCTGCGCCTACGCCGACTCCCCCGGCCACGTGCCCGTCCAGCGGATGGCCAACGTGTCGCTGGCGGCCGACCCCGACGGGCCGTCCACCGAGGAGCTGGTCGGTCGCGTGGAGCGCGGCATCTACGTCGTCGGCGACAAGTCCTGGTCGATCGACATGCAGCGCTACAACTTCCAGTTCACCGGCCAGCGCTTCTACCGCATCGAGGGCGGCGAGCTGCGCGGGCAGTTGCGCGACGTCGCCTACCAGGCCACGACCACCGACTTCTGGGGCTCGCTGGAGGCCGTGGGCGGGCCCGGGACCTACGAGCTGGGCGGCGCGTTCAACTGCGGCAAGGCGCAGCCGGGGCAGGTCGCGGCGGTCAGCCACGGCTGCCCGACGTCGCTCTTCCGCGGCGTGCGCATCCTCAACACCGACGACGAGGGCGACCACTGATGCCGACCCCCACGACGCCGCAGGAGCTCGCCGAGCTCGCGCTGGCCGCCACCACCGCCGACGACTGCGTCGTGCTCGTCCGTGAGCGCTCCGCGGCCAACCTGCGGTGGGCCGGCAACACGCTGACGACCAACGGCGTCGTCTCCGGGTCGTCGACGACCGTCGTGTCGTTCGTGCGCACCGGGGAGGGCACGGCGACCGGGTCCGTCACCGGACCCGCGAGCGCGGTCTCGAGGCCCGGGCCCCGCGGGTCCGGACCACGGACCTGCAATGGCGCCCTGGCATTCGAACGTGACTTCGATTACACTACTTCCATGATCCGCCACGCCGACCGGCTCCTCGCGCTTCGCGAGGCCGTCGACGTGCTCCGCACCCTCGCAGCCACCACCCTCACCGGCGTCACGACCGACGAGACCGACGAGGCTGACGAGACCGACGACGACCGCCTCGACCTCCTCTCCACCCTGGCCGACCTCGTCCCCGCCGCCTGCGCCGCCACCCTGCGCACCGCCGCCCGCCACGACGCCACCCGCCGCACCCAGCGCGCCGCAGCCGGCGTCCCCGCCGCCCAGCAGGGCCGCGGCGTCGCCCTCGAGATCGCCCTCGCCACCCGCACCTCTCCCCACTGCGCCCAACGCCGCCTCAGCACCGCGAAGCTGCTGCTCGCCGAGATGCCGCACACCTTCGCGCGTCTCACCGACGCCACCTTGACCGAGCGGCAGGCCACCGCACTGCTCGCCCACACCGCCGGCGTCGACCTCGCCATCCGCACCGCGGTCGACGAGCAGCTGTGCGCCGACCCCGACATGCTCACCGGCCTCGGCGAACGCCAGGTCGACGCCGAAGCCGCCCGCCTCGTCGCCCGCCTCGACCCCGCCGGGGTCGCCGCCCGCGCCGCCAAAGCCGCCCGCGACCGCCACGTCACCTCCCGCCCCGCACCCGACACCATGTGCCGCGTCTCCGCGCTGCTGCCCGTCGCCCAAGGCGTCGCGGTCATCGCCGCGCTGCGCGCCGCCGCCGACACCGCCCGCACCACCGGCGACCCACGCACCCGCGGACAGGTCATGGCCGACACCCTGGTGCAACGCACCACCGGCCAGACCACCGCCCAGGCCGTCCCCCTCGCCGTCGGACTCCTGCTCCCCGCCACCACCGCCCTCCCCACCCCGGACGCCACGAGCGCAGGCAGCACCGGCGCGACGCTCGAGCCGGCATGGCTCACCGGCCACGGACCCCTCGACGCGCTCACCACCCGCGAGCTCCTCACCCACGCCTGGAGCGACGACCACGCCCGCGCCGCCTCCACCCTGCGCCGATTGTTCACAGACCCCGCCTCCGGTGCCCTGGTCGCCATGGACACCAGGTCCCGCGCCGTGCCCACCGGCCTCGCCGCGTTCGTCCACACCCGCGACCTCGGGATCTGCCGCACCCCCTGGTGCGACGCCCCCATCCGTCACACCGACCACGCCCACGACCACGCCCGCGGCGGCGCTACGTCCGAGCCGAACCTCCAAGGCCTGTGCGAGGCCTGCAACTACGCCAAGCAGGCACCCGGCTGGCACCACCAGCCCCTCACCGACCAACCAGCCCCCACCCGCGCCGGTCCCCACCACGTCGAGGTCACCACCCCCACCGGCCGCACCTACCTCAGCCGCTCCCCCGACCTCCCCGGCGCCCCCCGAGCACCCGCCTGGCCACAGGGGTCCACCGTCTACGTCTACCTCGACGGCCCCCGCGTCCACCTCGACGGCGACTTCACCACGGCCGCCTGACGTGGCACTCGGCCGCGCCCGCAAACGCACCAACATGCCGATGAGCGTGCGATGCCGCACTCTGGGACGCGGACGTTTGCATGCGCGGCTGTGACCGGCGCTGGTCGGGTGGCAACCCTAGGGCCGGAATGGAGACGACGGGAGGACTCGGCTCAGAACCTTCTCCGCGGGGCAGAAGCCGGTGAGGCTGGACTGGATCAGGTTCGCGCCGACGAATGCGCCAAGGACCAGCCACCAGTGAGACACCAGGAGGGTCAGCGCGAGACTGGCAAGGACAAGCGTGCCGGCGAGCATGCGCACGGCCGACTCGACGCTCATCGGCCCAGGAGGCGGCTGAGCCAGCCGCCGGTGCGCTCGGGCTTCGGGTGCCCGGGGCACCAGCGGTCGGCGGGGACCTTGGCCTTGACCTGGGCGACGTGCTGGCCGCAGCCGGCCCAGGTGGTCTTGCCGCAGGTGCGGCAGGTGGTGGCACGACACATGGGGTTCTCCTGTGGGTTGTTGGTCTGCACGGACCGGGACCCCGTCCGGGGGTTTGTGGGGTCCCGGCCCGCTGGGTGCCCAGGCACGGGGGACGTTCCTGGGCGGCTCGGTGGGCGGTGGGGCGTCGGGTCAGTCGTGGGCGAAGGTGATGGCGGGAAGCACCCTGCGAAGCCACCGCGGGGTGTACCAAGCAGCGCGCCCGGTCAGGCGCAACAACACGGGCAGCAGGACCAGGCGGACGAGGAGGGCGTCGAGGAGCACGGCGAGGCCGAGGACGACCCCCATCTCCTTGGGCGGGATGGGCCCGGAGAGGGCAAAGGTGAAGAACACCGCGACCATGACCGCTCCGGCGGCGAAGATGACGCGCCCGGAGTGGGCCAGGGAACCGACCATGGCGTCCTTGGGGTCCCCGGAGCGCTCGTAGTGCTCCTTGGCGGAGGCGAGCAGGAAGACCGTGTAGTCCATGGCGATCGCGAAGATCATCGCGAAGAAGAACACCGGCGCCCACGCGTCGAGAAAGCCCTGGGACTCGAAGCCGAGCAGGTCCGCGCCGTGGCCGTCTTGGAAGATCAGGCGTGCCACGCCGAAGGCGGCAGCGGTGGAGAGCAGGCTGGCGAGGGTGCCCAGCAGCGAGATGAGCGGCGCCTGGAGAGCGATGAGGAGCAGCAGGAAGCCCAGCACGAGCACGACGCCGATGACGAGCGGGGTGGACTCGTCGAGCTGGGCCTTCAGGTCCAGGTTCTCGACGGCGGCACCGCCCACGACGGCGGTGTCGGGGAGGTCCGCGCGAAGCCGGTCGACGGTGTCCCCGAGCTCGGGGTCAGAGGGGTCCACGGTGGGGACGGCCTGGATGAGGACGAGACCGCTGTCGTCGGCCGCAGCCATCGGCGCCATCGCGGCCGCGACACCGGGGTCGCGCTCGAGGACCGCGCGCGTGGCGTCGGCGTCGCTCGTGTCGGCCACGATCGTCAGGGTGCCGGGGGCACCTTCACCGAACGCGTCCTGGACCTGGTCGTACCCGACGCGGGCTGAGGCGTCCTCGGGGAGGACCTTGATCGAGGGCATCGCGGTGCGCAGGCCGAGGATGGGCGCGGCGAGCGCGAGGAGGATGACCAGCGACGCGAGGCCCCACGCGACGGGGCGCTTCCAGAGTCGCTCGCCCCAGGCGGCGAACTTCGGGGAGCGGTGCTCACCGGAGCGCGACCAGGGCAGCGCGAGCTTGTTGATGCGTCCGTCGAGCTTGAACAGCACCAGCGGCAGCAGTGTCAGGGTTGCTGCGAGGACGAAGACGACCGAGAGCATGATGCCGCCGGCCATGGACCGGAAGGACGGGGACGGCACGAGCATGACTGCGGACAGGGAGATCAGCACGGTGAGCCCGGAGAGCAGGACTGCCTTGCCGGCGGTGTCCATGGTCTGGGCGATGGCCCACTGTCGGTCGGCGAGCTCTCGGGTGTTGCGGCTGGCTCGGGCGGCGCGGTAGCGGACGACGAGGAAGAGCGCGTAGTCGATGCCGAGCGCGAGGGCGAACATCATCGCGAAGTTCATCGCCCAGATGGAGACCGGGACGAGCTCGTTGATGAGCACCAGCGAACCCGCTGAG
This sequence comes from Nocardioides perillae, assembly GCF_013409425.1. Classification (NCBI taxonomy): domain Bacteria; kingdom Bacillati; phylum Actinomycetota; class Actinomycetes; order Propionibacteriales; family Nocardioidaceae; genus Nocardioides; species Nocardioides perillae. Next base: position 2,435,308 of record NZ_JACCAC010000001.1, read on the forward strand.
GCGACCAGGCCGGCCAGGGTGAGGATGAGCGGCAGCCCGGCGGCGACGAGCGCACCGAAGGCCAGGACCAGGATGGCCAGGGTGACCGGCCAGGACATGAGCTCCGACTTCAACATCGCGTCGAGGTTGGCCTCGTTGAAGTCGCTCCACAGCAGGGACGAGCCGGTGGGGTTGACCTCGACGGTGTCGGTGGAGAGGTCCTTGAGGTCGGCCTTGATGTCGGTGGCGACGCGGACCATCTCGTTGGTGTCGGCACCGGCGCCGGCCAGCACGACGGCGGTGGTGCCGTCGGCAGAGACGGTGGCTCCTGGTGTCGGCGGCACGACGTCGGCGATGCGGGGTTCGGCCTCGAGGAGGCGTGTGACCTCGGCGATGACCTTCTTGCCGTCCCCTTCGGTGACGGGGGCGTCGTCGGTGCGGACGACGACCTGGATGGCGGAGGAGGCGTTGCCGCCGAAGTGCTCGCGGGCGAGCTCGCGGGCGGCGACGGACTCCGAGCCGTCGGCCTGCCACCCGGCGCCGGACAGGTTGTGCTCGACCTGAGGTGCGAACGCACCGAGGCCCACGATGGCGAGCAGCCACGCGATGGTGACGAGGCGGGCGTGGTGGGTGACCCAGATGCCAAGCCGTCCAAGTGAGCCGGCGGCGGTGGGGATGCGGTCCGCCGCGGCCGACGGGCGGGCGCGGGTGTCCGTGGTGGTCATGATCAGTTCCGTTCGTTGCGATCAGGGGTGAGGGAGATGCGGGTCCGTCACACGACGGCGGGCAGGGCGTGGGCGGCGGTGACGACGGCCGTGCCGAGCACGAGCGCGGTGAAGGCCGCTTGCAGGACGGCGGTGCCGACGCGGGCAGCAAGCCGTGCGCCGAGGACGGTCGCTACTGTTGCGGCGAGGGTCAGGACGAGGACGGGCGTCCAGTCGGGGTGCGGGGTGGTGCCGGAGCGCACCGCGAGGGCGGCGGCGCTGGTGATGGTGATGACCACGAGAGAGGTGCCAGCGGCGTAGGTCATCGGGAGTGCCAGGGCCAGCATGAGCGCGGGGACGACGAGGAACCCGCCGCCGACGCCGAGGAACCCGGTCAGCGCACCGACGACGGTGGCGGTGACGAGGACCTTGAGGGCCCTGGGGCACTGGCAGGCGAAGGTCGGGCTGAACGTGATGATCGGGTCGTCCAGCGTCGGTCGCGCGGCGTGTCGGGGTGCCCCGGGACGCCGGTGACGCAGCTGCCGTGCAGCGAGCAGTCCACCGACGAGGAGCATCAGTGCCGCGAAGGCGGCCAGCAGGACATCGCCAGGCACCTGGGACGAGGCCCGGGCACCGAGGACGGCGCCGCCGACGGCGACGAGACCGAAAACGACTCCGCGCCGCAAGAGCAGGTTCCCGGTGCGCTGTGAGGCCACGACTCCGAGCAGGGACGAGACGCCGACGACGACCAGCGAGCCGGTCGTGGCCTGGCCCGGCGTCTGACCGAGGAGGAGCACGAGCACCGGCACGGCGAGGATGGAGCCGCCGCCGCCCAGCGCACCCAGGGACAGGCCGATGAGCGCGCCGGCGGCGACCGCGAGGACGAGCGTCATCTCAGGTGTCGGCCCCGTCGGCCCCGTCGCCGGGGGCGACCAGGTGCAGGCCGACCTGGCGGGCGTTGTCAAAGGAGTCGTCGATGGCGACCGGGGTGCGTCCGGCGGCGGCGACGAACGACGCCGCGACCGAGGCGCGGTAGCCGCCGGCGCAGTGCACCCACACGTCGCCGGTGGGCACCTCGGCGACCCGTCGCGGGAGTTCGTGGATGGGGATGTTGATGGCGCCGGCGATGGCTGCCTCGGCGTGCTCGTCGGCGCGGCGGACGTCGAGGACCACGACGTCGCGGTGGTGTCGCACCTGGGCGAGGTCGGCGAAGGTCGCGGTGGGGAAGCTGGCCACGTCGCCCTCAGCCCAGTCCGCCGGCCCACCGGTGGCATGCGCTGCCGGTCGGTCGATGCCGATTCGGACCAGCTCGCGCTGGGCCTGGGCCACGTCCTCGGCAGTCTCGCCGAGCAGGGTCACCGGGGTGCCCCACTCGATGAGCCAGCCGAGGTAGGTCGAGAACGCGCCGTCGAGACCGAAGTTGAACGTGCCCGGGGCGTGACCGGCGGCGAAGGCCTGCCGGTTGCGCAGGTCCACGACCCACTCGCCGGCCTCGATGCGGCGGCGCAGCTCGGTCGGATCCGCGGTGTGGACCGGTGAGAGGTCGGGGGCGGTCGGACCGGACGCGTTGGCCGGGGCCATGTGGGCGTAGTAGGCCGGGAACGCGCCGAGGCCGTTGAGGAGCTCGCGGACGTAGGTCTCCTCGTCCTGGGTCAGGACCGGGTTGGACTCCTTCTCGCGTCCGATGGTGGAGCTGTCCGCGTCGGACTGGGCGGCGGAGCAGAACGAGCCGAAGCCGTGCGTGGGGAACACCTCGGCCACATCAGGCAGCTCGTCGGCCAGCCGGTGGGCGGAGGCGTGCTGGTGGCGGACGAGGGCGTGGGTGTGCTCCTCACCGAGGAGGTCGGGCCGGCCGGTGGCGCCGTAGAGCAGCGAGCCGCCGGTGAACACGCCGTACGGCTCGCCCACGCCGTCGCCGTCGCGCGTGCCGTCAGCTGTGGAGAGCGCGTAGGAGAGGTGGGTGAAGGTGTGGCCTGGGGTGGCGATGGCACGCACCCGCATCCGGGGGCCGACCTCGACCGTCTCCCCGTCGGCGATGGGGGTGCGGTCGAAGGACACCTCGTCCTCGCCGTTGCCGAGGTAGGCGGCGCCGGTCACCTCGGCGAGCGCCAGGCCGCCGGTGACGTAGTCGTTGTGGATGTGGGTCTCGAAGACGTGGGTGAGACGCACGCCTTCGGACTCGAGGAGGTCGAGGACCCGGTCGATGTCGCGCTGGGGGTCGACCACGAACGCGACCTCGCCGTCGTGGACGAGGTAGGTGCGGTCGCCCAGCGAGGGCGTCTCGATCGTGCGGACGGTCAGGGCGTGGCGGGTGTCGGTCATCGTTGCCTCACTTCTCGATCGGGCGGCCGGAGCGGATCCAGGCGCTGGTGCCGCCGAGCACGTTGACGGCGTCGAAGCCCCGGGCGGTCAGGACGTCGGTCATGGCGCTACTGCGGTTGCCCGAGGCGCACACGACGTAGACCGGCTGGGTCGGGTCAAGCTCGCCCAGCCGCGCGGTGAGCTGGCTCATCGGGATGTTCGCCGCCTGCGGGACGTGCCCCTGGCGGTACTCGGCGGGTTCGCGGACGTCGATCAGGGTGGCGCCGCCGTGCAGCGCCTCAACGAGTTGGTCGACGGTGGTCTCGTGCATGTGTCCTCTCCTGTCGGGTCGCGGACCCCCGGATTTCTGATCCCCCCGGGGGGTTATGGAGCAGACGTTACGCATCCCCCTGGGGGGTTGTACAATCGACGGCATGACCGAATACACGATCAGCACTACGCTGGGCCGCGGGTACGACGAGACGGTGGCGGCGGTGCGCTCAGCACTGGCCGATCAGGGGTTCGGTCTCCTGACCGAGATCGACCTGCGGGCCACGCTCAAGGCGAAGCTGGACGTCGACGTGGCACCCCAGGTCATCCTCGGCGCGTGCCGACCGGAGCTGGCCCACCAGGCGCTGCAGGCGGACCCGTCCATCGCGGCGCTGCTGCCCTGCAACGTCGTAGTCCGTGCCGTCGACGACACCACGACCGTCGTGGAGGCCTTCGACCCCGACGCCATGACCTCCCTCGCCGCCGGCGCAGGTGAGCCCCTCCGCACCGTCGCGACCGACGCGCGGCAGCGGCTGACCGCGGCCCTGGCCGCACTGAAGGACAACTGACATGGACCTCGAACCCACCGAGATCAAGGCGATCATCACCCGTATGAAGCGCGCCAACGGCCACCTCGCCAGCGTCATCCGGATGATGGAGGAGGGGTCGGACTGCGAGTCCGTCCTGACCCAGCTCGCCGCCGTCAACAAGGCACTCTCGCGTGCCGGCTACGCCATCGTCGCCACCGGCCTCCTCCACTGCCTCGACGACAGCGAGGACGGCCTCGACGACGTCGACGTCAAGAAGATGGAGAAGCTGTTCCTCGCTTTGGCATGAGCCTCTGAGGTCGGCCACCAACCCCAGACTCTGCAGGTGGGGAGACGGACGGCAAGGCCAGCCGTCCGCTCATGCCGCATGCAGGACGGCAGAGCGTGACCGCTCATGCCGCATGCAGGACGGCAGAGCGTGACCGCTCATGCCGCTATTCGAGCGGGCTGGGAAGCGGGCGCGAGTCGCCCGCCTCGGCAGGACCTGGCTACGGTGCCGTCGTGCCTACACATCGGCTCCGCCACACGGCGCGCGCATTGATCATCGACGAGCACGACCGCCTTCTGCTCGCCAAACACGATCTCTCCGCTCGACACATGGGTGTGGTGCTTTGGGCCCCGCCGGGCGGCGGGCTGCAAACGGGCGAGACCCCAGCTGAGGCCGTCTTGCGCGAACTGGTCGAAGAGGTTGGTTATCGGACGACGCCAGCAGAGATAACCCATGTGTGGCACCAGGAGATCATCTCCCCAACCTACTCAAAAGATTGGGACGGAGCGGTTCACGACTACTTCGCGCTGCGATGTCTATCGTTCGAACCACGGGGAATGTGGGACGCAGAATCATTGAACTCTTCTGAGGGCATCACCGAATTTCGCTGGTGGACCCTTGACGAGATGTTCGATCAGCGAGGTCCGGAGGAGCTGCGCCCTCAAAACTTGAAGATCCTCGTCCGCCATTTGCTCGACCACCCCGACGACGTCTACCCGATCGACATCTGACGTCCGGTTCGCCGCTCTCAGGGCGGTCACGCTCGCCCGACTCTGCCGCTGATGGTGCTAACGGCAGACGTGCAGCGCTCCCCGTTTCGTAGCATGCCCGGCATGCAAAGCGTTGATGTCGCGGCGGTGCAGGAGCTCGCTGCTTCAGCAGCGGTCCGATGGAGGGAGCTGCACCTCGTCCGTCACGACAGTGGAGGGGACCTAGAGGCGTTCGTTTCTCATGGCCGGGTTCGCTACCGGTACCGCCCGCGAGGCCGCTGGCGCGAAGAGACCGAGCTGAGCGGACGAGCTGACCGAGCGATCGAACGGGTCTGCTGCACGAACTGGTGACAGTCGGGGTTAGGCCGCCTGAGAGGCGGTTGGCGTCATGATGAGCTCGTACTCAACAGGGGTCAACCGGCCGAGGGCGTCTTGTCGTCGGCGTCGGTGGTAGGTCCGCTCGATCCAGGTCACGATCGCGATCCGCAGGTCTTCGCGGGTCTCCCAGGTCCTCCGGTTGAGGACGTTCTTCTGCAGCAGGCTGAAAAACGACTCCATCGCGGCGTTGTCGCCGGCAGCGCCGACGCGTCCCATCGAGCCGGTCATGTGGTGACGATTGAGCTGGTGGACCAGCTTCCTGGACCTGAACTGGGACCCGCGGTCGGTGTGCAGCACGCAGCCGGCCACATCGGCGCCTTCGGCGTTGCGACGAGCCACCGCGTTGTCGAGAGCCGCCACGGCGATGCGGGACTTCATCCGTGAGTTGATGGAGTAGCCGACGATGCGGTTGGAGTAGGCGTCCTTGATCGCGCAGAGGTAGAGCTTGCCTTCGCGGGTCCGGTGCTCGGTGATGTCAGCCAGCCACAGCCGATTCGGGCCGGTGGCGGTGAAGTTGCGTTGTACCAGGTCGTCGTGGACCGGCGGTCCGGCCTTCTTGCCGTTGCGACCGCGCTTCTTTCCGAACGCTGACCACCAGCCTTGCTGGGAGCAGATCTTCCAAGCGGTCCGCGCCGCCATCGCCTGACCGGCGTCGGCTGCTTCGTCGAGCAGGAACCGGTAGCCGAATTCGGGGTCGTCGCGGTGGGCGTCGAACAGCGCGTTGGCTCGGTAGGCGCTAGTGAGTTCGGCGACGGTGACCGGGTTCGCGAGCCAGCGGTAGTAGGGCTGGCGGGCGATGTTGAGGACCCGGCACGTCACCGCGACGGGGATCCCGTCGGCGGCCAACTCGCGGACGAGCGGGTACATCATTTTCCCGGCAGGTGCGCCTGGGACAGGTAGGCCGCGGCGCGGCGCAGAACCTCGTTCTCCTGCTCGAGCAGCTTGATCCGCTTGTTGGCCTCCCGAAGCGCGTCCGACTCGTTGACGCCCGGGCCGGCCGGCGCGGAATGGGCTGACTTCCGGTCGTCGATCGCCAGCCACCGTTTCAAGCACGACGGCGAGATGCCGAAGTCCTTCGCGACCTGGGCCATCGAGGCATCCGAGGTCCTGAAGACCCGGATCACGTCCTCGCGGAACTCCTTGGGGAACGCCTTCGGCATGGTGCACATCCTTCCAGCGCCGACACACATCGACGCAGATCAGATGTCACCCATCCGTGCAGCAGACCCGACCAGCGATCGCCATGACCGCGACCGCGCTCGACGACTACGACCCCACATGCTCCTGCTGTTCCCTGGTCGTGTCCGAGGTCTCGTTCCAGCTCGAGCACGGGGAGGCGTGGCGCGAACGTCTAGCGGGTCGCTCTTTACCTACCCGCGTCGAGATTGCCCTAGATGAGGCAACCGGCATTGTCGTGCGCGTGAAGAACACGGGTGGCTTCGAGGATGTGGGCTTCGAGGTCGAGATCGTGAGCGCGCAGCTCGCCTGAGGCGCCAGCCCGCTCAAGCCGCATGCAGGACGGAACTGACTCGCCGTCGCTGGCGTCCAACGACTAGCGAGAGCGCTGGGTGAGGAGGGGACTATGCGACGGCTTGTCGCCGCAGTTCTTGTCATCGCCGTGGCGTTGGCGCTGTGGAGCACCAGCCGCGAACACCGAGTCGAGGTGCCACTCGGGCGTGACCAGCTCCCGACCGTTGACGGGAGCAGCCTCACCGTCTTCTACGTGGCGCACCCAACCGACTCCTCGCCGCGAGCTGAGGTGGTAGAGACCGACCGCACCGTGACGATCACGGTCTCGGTGGCTAGGCGATGTACAGACAACTGCACGGACGCAGGCGTCTTAGCATCCATCACCATCGCCCTAAGCCGGCCGCTCGCCGGGAGGCGTGTAGTCGACGGATCCGATGCCTGACACCTGGGCCGCCGTCGTTGGTCATGAGAAACGCGCGCCTATTGCAGTACTTGGGGGGCTGGAGGGCGGTCGACAGGTTTAGCTCCGACGGTTCCATAGCCGGGCGGTAGCGGTCACGAAGAGGACTGTTGCGCCGGCGGCCCATACCAACCCCACTTGAGCAACATCGGCCATCGCGAGCAACATGAACACTACGCCCCCGAACAGGAGCCCGGCGGCAACAAAATCACGCGCTTCAACATCACCCACGCCGAGAGCCTAGGGCCCAGAACCCGCGCTCTCCGCGCTGGGCGCCCGCTCATGCCGCGTTCAGTGGTCATGCCGATGAGGGGGCGAATCGCAGGCGCATCTACGCTCGCGACGTGGCACTCACCAGGACCCGACGCGCCGTAGTCAGAGCGGCCAGCGTCGTCCTGGTCGGAGTTCTTGGCGCGTGGCTCTCGATGCGGAACCTCAGCGCCTTCGATGTTCAGCCGAGCATGGGTGCTATCGCATACCGCGCCGTCACCTCGGCTGCGCTTTTCATGCCCACCCTTCTGCTGGCAGTCAGCGCCTATCGGGCGACGGACACCGTACGGGCGGGGGACCGATTGGGACTTTTTGCTGCCTGGTTCCTAGTCGCGTTCATCCTGTCCTCTTTACTCGGCATCTGACGCGCCCACTCATGCCGCGTTCAGGACGGGTCTGCCGCGAGGTGGGGCTGATCGAGCCCGGCACGACGATGCGGTGGCGCGAGGGGCACCCGCCTGCCGCGTGCGTGGTGCTGACCATCAGCCCGTCCCGAGCCGGCGTCGCGCGCATCGACGAGGTTGGACTCGACTACTCGCGCGATCGCGTGAACCATTGGCAACGCGGCTCGGTTCGCCACCACCGACATCACGATGCAGGCGGCCGCTGGTCGGTCGTCGCGATGACCGATCGGTCTCGGACCGGAGCAGCCGCTCGTGCCGCGTGCAGGGGCGCAGCGTGCCCGACCAGTCGTGCCTCCAACGTAGCTCGCGGCTCCGTGACTGGTCCTGTTGCTCGTCGTTGAGACCGTCGTGCGGAACCACCGGGCTTGCGTAGCCGTGATCATCGCGACCGGCTTGGTGAGCGCGTGCGGGCAGGGTGGTGTCGACGAGGGCAACCGTCTCCGCACGCCCTCCGCTCACGGATGGGCGATCGCGGTCGAGCCCGGTGCCCCCTTCACGGACGGCTTCGAGGTGCTCCAGCTCGTCGGTGACGGCGCGGTCACGATCACCGACGTCGACCTCGTGGGGGCGGATGGCCTCAGGGTCGTCGGCGCACGTGTGGCAGGCGACGAACGCCGCTTCGCGAGCATTCAGTTCATGTCCTCTTTCCCCCCGTCGCGCGCCCGGGACCGGCGGGAGTTGGGCACCCTGCTCCCCGCTGTCGGCGCCACCCTGGACCCGACCGAGAACGAGAACGGGTGGGAGTTGCTGATCGGCATCGAGGCGGACGAGGATGGGGTCTTCGTTCGCGACGGGATCCGCGTCGAGTACGTGAGTGGCGGCGAGACGTACCAGCAGACTTTCCCAGCGGCCCTCACCGTGTGTGTGAGAGCAGTGGTGGAACGCGCCGCTGATTGCGACGGGGAGTGAGCGGGACCGGCACCAGGTCGAGCCGAGCTCAGCATGCGCCCGTGCCGCGTCCAGGATGGGCCGACCCGTCCTGCTTCGAGGCGCACTCGGGACGGGTCGCGCACCGAGCCGGGACCGCGGCCGGCCGAGCGAGTCCCCGGGCCGAGGTCAGCCCGCGGTCGTCGGCGGGCCGGGCTGCTCGCCGTCCCGCCGACGCGCTCGCCCGCCGCCCAGCGCGGGCACGGCGACGACCCCACCACCGAGGGCCACGGCAGCCGTCACGTGGACCGGCGCCAGGAGCCAGAGGAGCGCCACGCTCGGCAGCAGGAACGCGGACGCCACCACCACGGGCACGACGAGCACCAGCGCCACGCGACGCCCGTCGTGGGGGCGAGCCCCGGAACCGGTCACGGGCTCACCCTAGTGGCGTGACCGCCCGATCGGGCCGACCTCGAGCCGGCACCGTCGGCGCACTACCGCAGGCGGTCGGGCTGCTCCCGCGGCACGCCGCCCGGGATCGGCGCCGCCGGGTCGTAGGGCACCCGGGTGTAGACGAACGTCGCGGCCTCGAGGTGCGAGAGGGAGCCGTCGTCGCGGCGCACGGCGCGGAGGGTCTCCCCGGTGAGGTAGCCCGCGGTGCCGACCCAGGTCCCGGGCTCGTCACCGCGCGCGAACCGCATCGACCGGCCGGGCCCCGACGCGGGGTCGAGGCGCAGCTCGCGCCCGTCCCACCGCATCACCGACGGCGCGTGGCCCCAGTGCCAGGTGCCGAGCAGCTCGCGCACGTCGTCGGGCACGTCGCGGGTGGGCACCCACTCACGCGGCAGTGCGGGCTCGCGGTCGAGCACCGTGCGCAGCAGCTCGTCGACCGTCCCTCCGAGGCCGTAGGCGCCGTTCGTGAGCACCACGGCCCCCACCCGCGAGTCGACGTCGACGAGCACCCCGCAGCAGAAGCCGGGCATCGAGCCGCCGTGCCCGACGAGCAGCCGGCCGCCGGCCGAGGTGGTCGCGAGCCCCAGGCCGTACGCCGATCCGTCACGGCTGTCGGGCGACGCGGCCTGCGGGGTGCGCATCGCGGCGAGCGACGCGGCCGACAGCACCGATCTGTCCGGGTCGACGAGCGCCGTCAGCCACGTGGCGAGGTCGGCGACCGTCGACCACAGCTGGCCGGCCGGCGCCATCACGCCGGTGTCGGGCAGCGGTTCGGCCACGAGCTCGCCGGTGAGCGCGTCGACCGCGAACCCCTCGGCGTGCGGCGCCTGCTGGTCGTAGGTGGTGCGCTGCATGCCGAGCGGCGCGAGCACCTGCTGGCGCAGCGCCTCCGCCCAGGACAGGCCCGTCACCTCGGCGACGACCTCGCCGAGCACGCCGTACCCGAGGTTGGAGTAGTGGAACTGCGCCCCGGGCTCGAGCACCGGCGCGGCGCCGCGGTGCGCCTCGACGAGCGCAGCGCGGTCGACACCGGGGCTGCGCTCCCACCAGGAGCCGTGCGGCTCTGCGGTCATCCCGGACGAGTGGCTGAGCAGCTGGCGCAGTGTGGCCTCGGCGAAGGGACCGTCGGGCAGGAAGCGCCCCACCCGGTCGGACAGCGCCAGCTCCCCGCGCTCGCGCGCCAGCATGACCAGCGCCGCGGTCATGGTCTTGGTGACCGACCCGATCTTGAACTGCGTGTCGGGGCCGGGTCGCTCGCGCGAGCCCGCCCGCACCGCCGTGCCGCGTCCGGCAGACCACACGAGCGCGCCCTCGCGCACGACACCGGCCGCGACCGACGGCAGCCGCCCGGTCGCCTGGGCGCGCGCGACGACTCCGAGCGCGGCGCGGGCAGTGCCCTCGAGCAGCGGCTCGCTCACGCGGTCGCGCCCTCCTCGACCGTGCCGCTGTCGGGCTCGGCGAAGGCCGACGGGTCCGGGCACGAGCAGACCAGGTTGCGGTCGCCGTAGGCCTGGTCGATGCGGGCGACGGGCGGCCAGTACTTGTCGGGGTCGACGCCGGTCGGGAAGGCGCCGAGCTCACGCGGGTAGGCGCGGTCCCACTCGCCGACCAGCGCGCGGGCGGTGTGGGGGGCGTGGCGCAGCGGCGACTCCTCCGCGCTCCACTCCCCCGCACCGACGCGGTCGGCCTCGCGCTTGATGGCCACCATCGCGTCGCAGAAGCGGTCGATCTCGGGCAGGTCCTCGCTCTCGGTCGGCTCGACCATCAGCGTGCCGGCGACCGGGAAGGACATCGTCGGGGCGTGGAAGCCGTAGTCGACGAGCCGCTTGGCCACGTCGTCCACGCTCACGCCCGTCTCCTTGGCCAGCGGGCGCAGGTCGAGGATGCACTCGTGCGCGACGAGGCCCCCGTGGCCGCGGTAGAGCACCGGGAAGTGCTCCTCGAGCCGGGCAGCGACGTAGTTGGCGGCGAGCACGGCCGCGCTGGTGGCGTGGGTCAGGCCGGCACCGCCCATGAGCCGGACGTAGGCCCACGAGATCGGCAGGATGCCCGCCGAGCCGTAGGGCGCCGCGCTGATCGGGCCGATGCCCTCGCGCTTGTCGGCCTCGGGGTGCATGGGGTGGCTCGGGAGGTAGGGCGCGAGGTGCGCGCGCACCGCCACCGGGCCCACGCCCGGGCCGCCACCGCCGTGCGGGATGCAGAAGGTCTTGTGCAGGTTGAGGTGGGAGACGTCGCCACCGAACGCACCGGGACGGGCGTGGCCCACCAGCGCGTTGAGGTTGGCGCCGTCGACGTAGACCTGGCCGCCGTGGTCGTGCACCACCTTGCACAGGTCGGTGATGGTGTCCTCGTAGGCCCCGTGGGTCGAGGGGTAGGTCACCATGATCGCGGCCAGCCGCTCGGCGTGCTGCTCGCACTTGGCGACGAGGTCGTCCATGTCGACGCCGCCGTCGGCACCCGCCTGGACCACGACCACGCGCATGCCGGCCATCACCGCGGAGGCGGCGTTGGTGCCGTGCGCCGAGGACGGGATCAGGCAGACGTCGCGCTGGGTGTCGCCGCGCCCGTGGTGGTATCCGCGGATGGCGAGCAGCCCGGCGAGCTCGCCCTGCGAGCCCGCGTTGGGCTGGATGGAGACCCGGTCGTAGCCGGTCACCTCGGCCAACCAGCCCTCGAGGTCGGCGATCAGCTGGCGGTAGCCGGCCGCGTCCTCGGCGGGGGCGAAGGGGTGCAGGTCGGCGAAGCCGGGCAGGCTCACCGGCTCCATCTCGACCGTGGCGTTGAGCTTCATCGTGCACGAGCCGAGCGGGATCATGCCGCGGTCGAGCGCGTAGTCGCGCCCCGCCAGCCGGCGCAGGTAGCGCAGCATCTGGGTCTCGCTGCGGTGGGTGCGGAAGACCTCGTGGGTGAGGAAGTCGCTGCGGCGGCGCAGCGCCGCGGGCAGCCCGTCGGCGGCAGCGGCGGCGGCCTGGTCGAGGTCGACGCCGGTCACGCCGAACGCCTTGAGCACCGCGGTCACGGTCGAGCGGGAGGTGCGCTCGTTGGTCGACAGCCCGACGTGGTCCTCGTCGACGAGGCGCAGGTGCACCCCGACGGCGCGGGCCTGGGCCACCACCTCGGCGGCGCGCCCGGGGACCGGGACCGTGAGGGTGTCGAAGAACGCGTGGTGGAGCGGAGGCATCCCGGCCGCGGTCAGCGCCCGGGCGATCACGGCGGCGTAGCGGTGGGTGCGCTGCGCGATCGCGCGCAGGCCGTCGGGGCCGTGGTGCACGGCGTACATCGCCGCGACGACGGCGAGGAGCACCTGCGCGGTGCAGATGTTGGAGGTCGCCTTGTCGCGGCGGATGTGCTGCTCGCGGGTCTGCAGCGCCAGGCGGTAGGCCGGGCGGCCCTCGGCGTCGACCGACACCCCGACGAGGCGACCCGGCAGGTGGCGCTCGAGCCCGGCGGCGACCGACATGAAGCCGGCGTGCGGGCCGCCGTAGAAGAGCGGGACGCCGAAGCGCTGGGAGGAGCCGACGACGACGTCGGCGCCCAGGGCGCCGGGCGCCTCGAGCAGGACGAGCGCGAGCAGGTCGGCGGCGACGACGGCCAGGCCGCCGCGCTCGTGGGTCTGCTCGATCACCGTCCGGGGGTCGAGCACGCGGCCCGAGGCGCCGGGGTACTGCACGAGCGTGCCGCTGACCTGCGCGAGCTCGGGGGTGTCGGGCAGCCCGTCGGTCAGGTCGGCGACCACCACCTCGATGCCCATCGCCGCGGCGCGCGTCTGCACGACCGCGATCGTCTGCGGCAGCGCGTCGGCGTCGACCACGAACGGCCCGGCGGCACCGCCGGTCCTGGATCTGGGGAGTGCGCGCCGCACCAGCGTCATCGCCTCGGCCGCCGCGGTGCCCTCGTCGAGCAGGGAGGCGTTCGCGGTCGGCAGCCCGGTCAGGTCGCCGACGACGGTCTGGAAGTTGAGCAGCGCCTCGAGGCGGCCCTGGGAGATCTCGGGCTGGTAGGGCGTGTAGGCGGTGTACCAGCTCGGGTCCTCCAGCACGCCGCGCCGGATGACCGGCGGGGTGATGGTGCCGTGGTATCCGAGGCCGATCATCGCCTCGGCGGGGCGGTTCATCGCTGCCAGCCCGCGCAGCTCGCGCGCGACCGTCTCCTCCGACACCGCGCCCGGCAGGTCGAGGGGGTCGAGCGCGCGGATCGTGTCGGGCACGGCCGCGGCCATGAGGCCCTCGAGGCTGGTGTGCCCCACCCGGGCGAGCATGGTGGCGACGGCGGCGTCGTCGAGGCCGACGTGGCGGCGCAGGAAGGGCACGGCCTGGTCGAGGTCGGCGAACCCGGGCCGGGCCGCGGTCGCGGGGGACGTCGGGTCGGTGGGCGGCGGGACGGCCATGGGGGCTCCTGGGCGGACGGGTGCGCGGTCGCCCTCCCCCTCTGTCACGACGGCACGCGGCCGTGCGCTCCAGAGTCGCCTGCCCGTGCGGTCCTGGCGCCTGAGAGGTTCCGGGGAGGAATTGCCCCTTCGGCGCTCCTGCACCGGCTCGCCCACCGAGGTGGACGGGTCGGCCGGAGGCTCTCCCGCACGGGATGCGGCTCCGGCGAACCTACCACCGGCCCCGCGCGGAGCCGGTGGTGACGCGCGTCAGCCGGCGTTGCGCGCGGCGCGGCGTGCGGCGAGCTCGTCGCCGGCGCTGCTCTCGGCGACGCCGGGCCCGGCCGGGTCGGCGGCGCGCTCGCTGGGCAGCTCGGCGAGCGTGCCCTCGATCTCGCGCCACACCCCGCCGATGGCGATGCCGAAGACGCCCTGCCCGCCCTGGAGCAGGTCGATGACCTCGTCGTTGCTGGTGCACTCGTAGACCGAGGCGCCGTCGCTCATGAGCGTCACGCGGGTGAGGTCGTCGGTGCCGCGCTCGCGCAGGTGCGAGACCGCGGTGCGGATCTGCTGCAGCGAGATGCCGGCGTCGAGCAGCCGCTTGATGACCTTGAGGATCAAGATGTCGCGGAAGGAGTAGAGCCGCTGGGAGCCCGAGCCGCTCGCGCCGCGCACGGTCGGCTCGACGAGGCCGGTGCGGGCCCAGTAGTCGAGCTGGCGGTAGGTGATGCCCGCCGCGTTGCACGCGGTCGGGCCGCGGTAGCCGGTGTCGCTGGGCAGCGGGGAGACGTCGTCGGTGAAGAGCAGACCCTGCTCCTCGCCGGCCTGGCGGGCGGCCTCGGCCGCCTCGACCTCGACGCTGGACCCGACACTGGGGCCGTTCTCGGTGGTGCCCACGGGATTCCTCTCGGCTACTCCGTATCGCCGTAACGCCCGGGGGAAGGCCGGTGGACCGGTGTCGGTGACACAGCCGTGGAGTTACAACGGAGACAGTTCAAGGTACGGCGAGGGGTGGGGGTGGTCAACGCGACGCGCGGCGTGTCGCAACCCTCCACCTCGACCTGAGGGTGAGGTCCGCTCAGGAGTCGCCGGGCTCGGCCGGTCCCTCGAAGTCCTCCGGGGTCACCTGGTCGAGGAACTCCCGGAACTTCTCGACCTCGTCCTCCTGCTCGGCCGGCACCGCGAGGCCGGCCTCGTCGAGCACGCCCTCGGCGCACACGATGCGGCTGCCGGTGCGCAGGGCGAGCGCGATCGAGTCCGAGGGGCGCGCGCTGACCTCCGCGCCCGAGCCGAGCACGAGGGTGGCGTAGAAGACGCCGTCCTTCACGTCGGTGATCCGCACCTCCGACAGCGGGTTGCCGGTCGCCTCCAGCACGTCCTTCAGCAGGTCGTGGGTGAGCGGTCGCGGCGGCACGACGCCCTGCTGGGCGAAGGCGATGGCGGTGGCCTCGACCGCACCGATCCAGATCGGCAGGTAGCGCTCGCCGGAGACCTCCCGCAGCAGCACGATCGGCTGGTTGGAGGGCATCTCGACCCGGACTCCGATGACGTCCACCTCGCGCATGCCGCCACCCTACTCCCGGGTCCCACCACCCGAGGTGGGCGTCAGGAGCGCTGCAGCCCGGCCTTGACCAGCGTGGCGTGGAGGCGCACCGACAGCGCCGCGATCTCGCTGGCGGCGTCCTCGGCACGGGCCTGGGCGGCGGTGTCGCGACCCCGGCGCAGCGGCGCCACGACCTGCTCCACGAGGCCGACCTCGCGGTCGGCGGCCGTGCGGAAGGCCCGCAGGTGGCGCGGCTCCAGGCCGAAGTCGGCGAGCTCCCTGGCCGTGCGGGCGATGACCAGCGCGTCGGCGTCGTAGTGCCGCGTCCCGGCGCGCACCCGCACCAGCCCGAACTGCTCGAGCTGCTCGAGCAGCTCCTCGTCGACCTCGGCGACCTTGAGCAGCTCCTTGCGCGACAGGCGCAGGTCGGAGCGCCGGGCGAAGGACTCCGGCGAGGGCAGGCCGTCGGCGGCGAGCGCGACGGTGGGCACGGTCGGCACGACAGGCTCGATCGCCGGCGGCTCGAGGCCGCGGTCGAGGGCGTCGAGGTGCTCGCCGATGACCTTGAGCGGCAGGTAGTGGTCGCGCTGCATGCGCAGCACGTAGCGCAGCCGCTCGACGTCGTCGGTGGAGAACTTCCGGTAGCCCGCCGAGGTCCGCTCGGGCTTGATCAGGCCCTTGTCCTCGAGGAAGCGGATCTTGGGGATGGTCACCCCGGGGAAGTCCTCGCGCAGCACGTCGAGGACCTGCCCGATGTTGAGGCGCTGGCCGGGGCCACCCGCTGCCGCGGCGGACCCGGCGCCGGCCCCCGTCCCGGAGGGCACCGCGCTCAGCTCCCCGCGTGACCGGCGAAGAACACCAGGCGGTACTTGCCGACCTGGACCTCGTCGCCGTCGGCGAGGCGCACCTCGTCGATCCGGTCGCGGTTGACGTAGGTGCCGTTGAGGCTGCCCGCGTCGCGCACCGTGAAGTCCGAGCCGCTGCGCAGGAACTCCGCGTGGCGGCGCGAGACGGTGACGTCGTCGAGGAAGATCTCGCTGTCGGGGTGGCGGCCCACCGTGACCACGTCGAGGTCGAGCAGGAAGCGGCTGCCGGCGCCGGGGCCGCGCTGCACGACGAGCAGCGCGTGGCCCGGGGGCAGCGCGTCGACCGCGGCGGCGTCGACCGGCGCGAGCTGGCGGTCGCTGCTGTCGGCGGCGCTCTCGGGCGCGCCGAAGGTGATGGTCGCGGTGGACTCGGTCACCGGCTCGGCCGGGGAGCCCGACGAGGCCGCAGCACCGCCGGTCACCGGCACGTCGTCGGTCGCGAGCCGCGTCCCGCACTGGGAGCAGAACCGCGCGTCGTCGGGGTTCTGCTTCCCGCAGGCGGTGCAGTACGGCATGGGCGTCCTTCCCGGGGTGGCGTCGAGCCGTCGAGCGGCGAGAACCCTCAAGCCCCGCTGGAGGCTGAAGGTTCCTCCGAACCTACCAGCCGGGGCGGTCCCGCCGCAGGGGGTCGGTGGTCCTCAGGCGCCGGTGGTGGCGTCGTACGCCGCGGCGTCCATGAGGGCGTCGGTCGCCGCGGGGTCGGAGGGGACGACCTCGAAGAGCCAGCCGCCCGCGTAGGGGTCGCTGTTGACCAGCTCGGGGGTCGTGTCGAGGGCGTCGTTGACCGCGACCACCTCGCCCGAGACCGGGGCGTAGACGTCGCTGACCGACTTGGTGGACTCGAGCTCGCCGCAGGTCGCGCCGGCCTCGACGCTCTCCCCGACCGCGGGCAGGGAGACGTAGACGATGTCGCCGAGGGCGTCCTGGGCGTAGTCGGTGATGCCGACGCGCACGGAGCCGGGCGCCTCGCCGGGGGTCCGGACCCACTCGTGCTCGGCGGTGTACTTGAGGTCCTCGGGGGTCACGGGTGCGCTCCTCGGCGGCTCGGTGGGAGGGGGCGGGCGGGGTGTGCGAGGTGGGTCGGGGGCGGGCGCGACGGGCATCGTGCCCCCGCCGGTGGCCGAGGCTACTGCGCGGCGTCGCCGGGCGCGACGCCCGGGCCCGCGACGTCGACGACGCTCTCGACGTCGACGCGGTCGAGCTCCTCGATCGTCACCTCGACGCCGGCGCGGTCGAGCAGCTCGAGCGGGCCCTCGGCGAAGGTGAGGGCACCGCGCAGCGCCGCGGGGTCGCCCACGACCTCCAGGACGTACGGCGCGCTCAGCTCGACGCCGCCCACCTCGATGCCGCCGACGGCGTCGCGGAAGGGCGTCTGCGCCACCACCCGCACGGTGTCGTCGAGCTCGATCGCCTCGGCGTAGGCGGTGCGCAGCTCCTGGACGGTGTCGACGAGGTCCTCGACCTGCAGCCGTCCCGACTCCTCGGTGAGGGTCAGGCGGAGCCCGGGCCCGGTGACGGGCACGGCGCCGGCGAGGATCGCGAGGTCGGTCGCCTCCTCGCGGACCCGCTCGAGCGCGGCCTGGCGGCTGCGGCTGTCGGTGAGCAGGTCGTCGCGGGCGGCGCGCAGCTGCGTCAGCTCGGACTCGGCACGCTCGGCCGCGACCGAGAGGCCGGTCAGCACGTCGACGAGGTCCTGCTCCTGGTAGCCGGCGTACTCGTCCTGGGCCGCCGTGGAGCGCACCTGGGTGACGAGCGCGAAGCCGACCACGGCGAGGAGCACGGCCACCACCGCCTGGGCGCGGGAGGGCCGCGCCGTCGCGGCCTCGGCGAGCCGGGCACGGGGATCGGCAGGGGTCTCGGTGCGGGGTCGGCGGGGGTCTCGGGCACGGGGGCCTCAGGCGTGGAAGAGGTGGCGGCGGATCGCGGCCACGTTGGAGAAGATGCGGATGCCGAGGACGACGATGACCCCGGTCGACAGCTGCCCACCGACGCCCAGCTTGTCGCCGAGGTAGACGATCGCGGCGGCGATGACGACGTTGCTGACGAAGGAGACGACGAAGACCTTGTCGTCGAAGATGCCGTCGAGGAAGGCGCGCAGGCCACCGAAGACCGCGTCGAGCGCCGCGACGACCGCGATCGGCAGGTAGGGCTCGAGACCGGCCGGCACGTCGGGCTGCAGCACCAGCCCCAGCACGATGCCGACCAGCAGTCCGAGTGCGGCGATCACCGGTCCTCCCCCTCCCCCGTGGGCTCGCCCACCGCGGCGGCGGGGGCGCGGCGGTCCTCGTCGGCGAGCAGCTTGCGGACCTGCCAGGCGTAGAGGATGCCAGCCCACCAGTAGAGCCCGATGCCCCACACCGCGAAGGCCCAGCCGAAGACCTGCGCGAGGGAGGCGACGACACCCTCACCGTCGCCGAGCAGCAGCAGCGGGAAGGCGTAGAGCAGGTTGAAGGTCGCGGCCTTGCCGAGGAAGTGGACCGGCAGCGCGGAGTAGCCGCGGGTGCGCAGGAAGGGCACCAGGCCCCACAGGAAGAGGTCGCGGGCCGGGAGCACGACGGCGACCCACCACGGGATCACCTCGCGCAGGGCCAGGCCCACGATCACCGCGAGGATGTAGAGCCGGTCGGCGACCGGGTCGAGTATCTCCCCGATCTTCGAGGTCTGCCCGAGGCGCCGGGCGAGGTAGCCGTCGAGGAAGTCGGTGACGCCCGAGACCATGAGCACCACCAGCGCCCAGACGTCGGCCTCGGGCACGAGCACGAGCCACAGGAAGAGCGGCACACCCGCCAGCCGCAGCATGCTGAGACCGTTGGGCACGGTCCAGAGCCGCGAGGCGGCGGTGTCGTCGCTGACCACGGTGGTGCCCACGTCTCCCGCCTGCGTGCGTGCTCGGTGGCGGCCCGGTGGCCGCGGCCACACCCTAGCCGTGGGTCAGACGGTCTCGTCGTGGTGGGCGGCGTCGCGGATCTCGCCGACCAGCTCCTCCAGCACGTCCTCGAGGGTCGCCAGCCCGAGCACCGTGCCGTCGGGGTCGACCACCTGCGCCAGGTGGGCGCCCTTGCGCTGCAGCGACTCGAGCGCGTCGTGGAGCAGCGCGTCGGAGGGCACCGTGGCGAAGGGCCGCACCCACTTGTCGTCGACGACGCGGTGGCGGCGTTCCTCGTCGGTCTCGAGCACGTCCTTGACGTGGAGGTAGCCGAGCAGGGAACCGTTGCCGGACTCGACCGGGAAGCGGCTGAAGCCCGTCGCCGCGCACAGCTCCTCCACGTCGGCGGCGGTCGCGCCGCGCGTGACCGTGGCCAGGGTGTCGAGGGGCATCACGACCTCGGCGACCTGCTTCTCGGTGAAGCCGAGCGCGCCGGCGAGGCGGTCGTACTCGTCCTCGCGGAGCAGGCCCTCGCCGCGGGACTCCTCGACCAGCGCGGCGACCTCCTCGCGCGTGAAGGACGACGACAGCTCGTCCTTGGGCTCCACGCGCAGCAGCCGCAGCACGGCGTTGGCGACCGCGTTGAGGGCGACGATGACGGGGCGCAGCACCCGCACGACCGCCCAGATGGCGGGGCCGAGCACGAGGGCGGCCCGCTCGGGCCCGGCGAGCGCGATGTTCTTCGGCACCATCTCGCCGAGCACGACGTGGAGGTAGACCACCAGGCTCAGCGCCACCACGAAGGCGATCGGGTGCAACCAGGCGTCGGGGACGCCGGCGGCGTGCAGCACCGGCTCGAGCAGGTGCGCCACGGCGGGCTCGCCCACGGCGCCGAGCCCGAGCGAGCAGACCGTGATGCCGAGCTGGGCGCCCGCCATGACGAGGGAGACGTTCTCCATCGCGGCGAGGGTGGTGCGGGCCATCCGCGAGCCCTCGAGCGCGCGCGGCTCGATCTGGCTGCGGCGCGCGGAGATGAGGGCGAACTCGGCGCCGACGAAGAAGGCGTTGAGGCCGAGCAGGACGACGGCCAGGACGACCGCGGCGGTGTCGCTCACCGGTCCGCCTCCCCTGCTCGACCGGCAGCCCCGGCCCCGGCGCGCGCGGCCGGCGCCTCCTCGGGGCCGTGCACGCGCAGCGTCAGCCGGTCCACCCGCAGGCCGTCCATCCGCTCCACCGTGAGGACCGCGAGGCGCTCGCGGGGCTCGTCGGGGTCGCTGCGGTCGGGCACGGACACCTCGGCGAGGTCGCCCGGGGTCGGCACGCGGCCGAGCTGGCGCACGACGAGGCCCGCGACGGTGTCGTAGTCCTCGTGGGTCGGCAGCTCGACGCCGGTGGCGTCCTCCACCTCGTCGGGGCGCAGCAGGCCCGAGAGCGACCAGGACCCGTCGCGGCGCGCCTGCACCCGGGCCCCGAGGCGGTCGTGCTCGTCGGCGATGTCGCCCACGATCTCCTCCACCACGTCCTCGAGCGTGACGATGCCGGCGTGCCCGCCGTACTCGTCGAGCACGACGGCCATCTGGAAGCCGTCCTCGCGCAGCAGCGCGAGCAGCGGGTCGAGCCGCAGCGAGTCGGGCACGACGATCGGGCGGACCATCACGTGCTTGACCCGGGTGGTGGCCCGCTCGTGCACCGGCAGCGCGACGGCGTGCTTGACGTGGACCGTGCCGACGACCGCGTCCTCGGCGTCGAGCACCGGGAAGCGGGAGTGCCCGGTCGCGCGGGCCGCCTCGATCACGGCCTCGACGCGGTCGGAGGCCTCGATCGTCGTGGTGCGCACGCGCGGCGTCATGATCTCGCCGGCGGTGCGGGTCGCGAACTCCACCGAGCGCTCCATCAGCTCGGCGGTGTCGGCGTCGAGCGTGCCCTGGTCGGCCGAGCGCGAGATGAGGGAGGCCAGCTCCTGGCTGGAGCGCGCCGAGCGCAGCTCCTCCTGCGGCTCCAGGCCGAGGCGGCGCACGAGCGCGTTGGCCGAGCCGTTGAGCCCACGGATGGGCAGGGCGATCGCGGCCGTGAAGCCCCGCTGCAGCCGCTGGGTGGCGCGGGCGGTCTCGAGCGGCCGGGCGATCGCGAGGTTCTTCGGCACGAGCTCGCCGAAGATCATGGTCAGCGCGGTGCCGAGCGCCAGCCCCGTGGCGAGCGCCACCGGGGTCACCGTCGACTCCGGCAGACCGGTGGCCAGCATCGGCCCGCGCACGATCGTGGCGATCGCCGGCTCGGCCAGGAAGCCGATGGCCAGGTTGGTCACGGTGATGCCGACCTGGGCGCCGGAGAGCTGGGTCGAGAGGGTGCGCAGCGCCTGCTGCACACCGGCCGCGCCGGCATCGCCCTCGGCGGCCGCGCGCTCGACGGTGGCGCGGTCGACCGCGACGAGGGAGAACTCCGCGGCGACGAAGACGCCGCACGCCGCGACGAGCAGCAGGGAGACCCCGAGCAGGATCCAGGGAGTCATCGGCGCTCTCCCCTCGCCTCAGGACCGTGCGGTGCGCGGTGGGGGGAGAGCTGCGGACTTTGGGAGCCGTCCATGAGCGGGCGCTGGTGCCTCTCGAGGTGGGGGTGCGAACCCCGCGGAGTCTAGCGACCGGGCCCCCCTGCACGTCACCTCCGGGGAGGTGCCGCCCCGCCCGCCGCCCCGCCCGCCACCCGGCCCGCGGCCGACCGGTCCAGCCCGGACCTCAAGGAATCCTCAAGTCGGCGCGGCGGCGACCGATGACCGGGGTGATCCGACCCCGCCCTGACGCACCAGCCCTGACGCACCAGCCCCGACGCACCAGCCCCGACGGAGGAGCAGGCACCCCATGGCCACCGCCCCCCGCGCCACCCCGTTCTCGCGCCACCTCGCGAACCGCTTCGGCTACGGCTGGACGCCCGCCCTGCAGCGGCAGGTGGACCGCGCCGGTGGGCCGGCGCGCTGGTTCGAGCAGCAGCTCACCGGCGTCGGGGTCAGCGACGCCTTCCACGACACCTCGCGCGGCTGGTGGCCCTCGCTGACGCTCAGCGGGCCGCAGATCTGGGCTCGTCACCAAGCCGGCGTGCAGGAGTACTGGCGCGCGACCTCGGACTACCAGCGCTGGGTCCTGGCCCGCCGGATCCACTCCGAGCGCCAGGTGCTCGAGGCCATGACCGACTTCTGGGAGAACCACCTGCACGTGCCGGCCGTCGGCGAGGCGCAGGCGATGTACCGCGCGTCGTACGGCGCCGCCATCCGTGCCCACGCCCTCGGCTCCTTCGAGGACCTCCTGCATGCGGCCATCACCCACCCCGCCATGGGGTGCTACCTCAACAACGCGGTGTCGACGGCGAAGGCGCCGAACGAGGACCTCGGTCGCGAGCTGCTCGAGGTGCACACCCTCGGCCGGGGCAACCACACCGAGGACGACGTGAAGGCCTCCGCGCGCATCCTGACCGGCTGGCGCGTGGCGCTGTGGCGGGACTGGACGCACGGCTACGACCCGGCCTCCCACTGGGTCGGCCCCGTGCGCGTGGCCGGCTTCGAGCACCCCAACGCCGACCCCGACGGCCGCGCGGTGACCCGCGCCTACCTGCGCCACCTCGCCCACCACCCGGCCACCGCCCGTCGGATCGCGCGCCGGCTCGCGCTCCGCTTCGTCTCCGACGACCCGTCGGCCGCCCTGGTGGAGCACCTCGCGCAGACCTACCTGCAGCACGGCACCGAGGTGAAGCCGGTGCTCCGAGCGCTGGTGGCCCACCCCGAGTTCCGACGCTCGGCGGGGCGCAAGGTGCGCACCCCCGAGGAGGACGTGGTCGCGACCTACCGCGTGCTCGGTGTCCGCCTGGCGCGTCCCACCGACGACGAGTCGGCCGCCAACGCCCTGCTCTGGCAGACCGGCAACATCGGCCTGCAGCCCTTCGCCTGGCCGCGCCCCGACGGTCGCCCCGACGTCGCGGAGGCGTGGAGCAGCACCGCACGGGTGCTCGCCTCCTTCGACGTGCACGTCGCGCTGGCCGGCGGGTGGTGGCCGCGCGAGCAGGTCTCCCACCGTCCCGCCCGCTCCTGGCTGCCCGCCCGGCGCGTCCGCTTCGCGGGCCTGGTCGACCACCTCTCGCGCTCCCTGCTGGGCCGACCGGCGAGCCCGACGCTCCAGCGCGCCTGCCGCGAGGTCGTCGGCGTCGGCGCCCGCGAGGTCGTCGACGCCTCCCACGGCGTCGTGCGCTGGGACATGTGGCGCCTCCTCACGACCGTGCTCGACTCCCCCGCCCACATGAGCAGGTGACCCGATGACGCTGTGTCCACCCCAGGGCCCCACCCCGACCGCGACGCCCGCGGGCGCCGGCTGCTGCGAGGAGTACGCCGGGCTCACCCGCCGCGGCCTGCTGCGGGCCGGCGGGCTCGCCGCCGCCACCGGTGCGCTCACCGCGACCTTCGGTGCGACGACGACGCAGACGGCGTACGCCGCGACCCGCTCGGCCCCGCGCACGCTCGTGCTGCTCTCGCTGCGGGGGGCGGCCGACGGGCTCTCGCTCGTGGTGCCCCACGCCGACCCCGTCTACTACGCCGCGCGCCCGCGCATCGCGGTGCCGAAGGCCTCCCTGCTGGCCGTCGACGCGCAGTTCGGCCTGCACCCGTCGCTGGCACCCCTGCTGCCGATGTGGCAGCAGGGCAAGGTGGCCGCCGTCCACGCGGTGGGGCTGCCCGCACCGAACCGCTCGCACTTCTCCGCGATGGAGGAGGTCGAGGACGCCGACCCCGGCTCGTCGGCTCGGGTCGGCTGGCTCAACCGGCTGATCGGGCGCGACGGGTGGGAGCACCCGCTGCGCGGGATGCACCTCGGCGACGCCGTGCCGCCCACGACGCTGGTGGGCCCGCGCCCGACCTTCGCCGCCACCTCGGTCGAGCGTGTCGAGGTGGCCGCGGCCGGCGACGACGACGGCGAGCGGGGACAGCGACGCCTGCGGGGCCTGCGCACCACCTGGGGCGGCGCCGGCGGGCCGCTGGGCCAGGGTGCGCGCTCGGCGCTGGGCGCGGTGGCCGACTTCCGGCCCGCCCGCACCAGCCCGGAGGCCCCGCGCGGCGGCGCGGTCTACCCCGACTCCGACCTGGGCCAGGCACTCGCCTCGGCCGCCCGCACGATCCGCGCCGACGTCGGCGCGGAGGTGATCACGGTCGACCACGGCTCCTGGGACATGCACACCGACGTGGGCAACCTGGAGTGGGGCGACATGAAGAACAAGGCCACCGACCTCGCCAAGAGCCTCGCGGCCTTCTTCACCGACCTCGGCGCGCTCGGCGACCAGGTCACGGTCGTGACCGTCAGCGAGTTCGGTCGACGGGTCAAGGAGAACGCCAACTGGGGCCTGGACCACGGCCACGGCACCGTGATGCTCGCGCTCGGCGGCGGGGTCAAGGGCGGCTACGTCGGGCGGTGGCCCGGGCTGCAGAACACCGTCGACGCCGACGTGCTCGTGACCACCGACTACCGCAGCGTGCTGGCGGAGCTCGTCACGACGCGCTTCGGGGCGTCGAGTGCGCAGGTCTTCCCGGGCTTCACCCCGGAGACGGTCGGCGTCTTCCGCGCCTGAGCGTCCCCGGGGCGCGCCCGTGGGTCACTCGCTGGCGCCGTCGGAGGGCTCGGCACCCTCGCTCGCGCCGCTGTCGTCGAGGTCGATCCCGCACTCGCTCTGGGCGTGCTCGGAGATCGCGTCGCCGGCCTCCTCGACCTCGGCCGAGCTGAACGACTGCATCTCGGTGGCGAGCTGCTGCAGCTTGGCCATGTCGACGCCCTCGGGCACCTCGCCGGCGCTGAGCTGCTCGAGGTCGGCCAGCTCCAGGCCGGCGTCGGCCAGGGAGGTCTCGAGGCCGGTGAGGGTCTCGTCGAGCACCCGCCAGTCGGCCGCGACCTCGTCGGGGGCCTGCTCGGCGAGCTCGCCGATGACCTGGAAGGTCTGCTCGAACTGCGCCACGTCGCCCTGCTCGAGGGCGTCGATGTCCTCCTTGGCCTGCTCGAGGGCCGCGCAGTAGTCGTCGGTGGCGCCACCACCCGACCCGCCGGATCCCTCCGCCGAGGAGCCGCCGTCGTCGCCGCCGCAGCCGGCGAGGACGCCGGCCAGGAGCACGGCCGAGGCGGACAGGGCGAGGTTGCGCTTCACGTGGGACCTCCAGGTCGACGTCCCGGAGCTGCCCCGGGCTCGGGTCCACTCTGCCGCCTGCACGGGGGCGCGTCCAACTGCACCCCCTCGTCGCGGGGGTGCGGCGCGGTCTCCGAGCGTGCCCGGCCAGTGGGCTCTCAGCGCACGCTGGGCGAGCGCTCAGGAACCCCGCCTAGCGTCGCCGACGCCCCGACGACGACCGGCCCGCGACGCGGGCGAGGAGGACACGTGAGCACGCGCTCGACCCCCACCGACCCCCGCGGCTCCGCCCGCGAGACCGCGGCGGCACTGCACCGCGAGCAGGAGCGCGGACGTCGCCGGCGGGCCGCGCTCGTGCAGGGCGGTGTGGTGCTCGCGCTGGTCGCCGTCGTGCTGGTCGCCACCGTGGCGGTGCTCGCCGCGCGCGACCGGGCCGCGGAGCCGGCCGCGGTCCCGTCCGGCGTCGGCGCCGACGGCACGGTCACCGTCGGATCCCCCGACGCCCCCGTGACCGTGCGGCTGGTCGAGGACTTCCAGTGCCCGGCGTGCGGCGCCTTCGAGGCGGCCGTCGGCGACCAGCTGGACACGTGGGTCGAGTCGGGCCAGGTGCAGGTGGAGCACCGCCCGATCGCGTTCCTCGACCGGGCGTCCACCACGGAGTACTCCAGCCGCGCGCTGGGGGTCGCCCTCGCCGTGCTCGAGGACGCCGGGCCCGACGCCTACGCCGAGGTCCACGACCTGCTCTTCGCCTCCCAGCCGCCCGAGGGCGGTGCGGGCCTGGACGACGAGCGTCTCGTCGACCTGGCCGTCCGGGCCGGCGCGGACGAGGCGGCCGTCGCCGCGGCCGCGGAGGAGCGGCCCTACGACGCGTGGATCGACGAGGCCACCGAGGCCGCCTTCGAGGACGGCGTGACCGGCACGCCCACCGTGCTGGTCGACGGCGAGGAGGTCGAGGCGAGCCCGCAGGCGCTCGTCGCGGCGGTCGAGGCCGCCCTCGCCTCGTGACGGGCGGGACGGCGACGCCTGACGCATCCCCGGCGCGGCTGCGCGGCACCGGCGCCGTGCTGGTGCTCACCGGCGCGGCCGGCCTGGTGGCGGCCCTGGCGCTGACGGTGGACCGCTTCCGCCTGCTGGCGGACCCGGCGTACGAGCCGGCGTGCGACCTGAGCCCCGTGCTGTCGTGCGGCTCGGTGATGGTGACCGAGCAGGCCGCGGTGCTCGGCTTCCCGAACTCCCTGGTGGGTCTGGTGGCCTTCCCAGTCGTGGTGACGGTGGGCATGCTGCTGGCCGCCGGGGTGACCCTGCCGCGGTGGGTCCTCGGCGGGCTCGCCGCCGGGTCGCTGCTGGGCGCGGCCTTCGTGCACTGGCTCGCGTTCCAGTCGCTCTACCGGATCGGCGCGCTGTGCCCGTGGTGCCTGGTGGTCTGGGTGGCCGTGCTCACCGCGTGCACCTGGTCCGTGCTCGCCGCGGCACGCAGCAGACCGCGCGCCGGCCGCCTGGCCGAGGGCCTGTGGCGGTGGCGCGCGGTCGTGCTCGCGGCGTGGTTGCTCGTGCCGGCGGTCGCCGCGCTCGAGCGCTTCTGGGACTACTGGCGCACGCTGGCGTGAGCGCCGGCGCCTGCCTGGTGGTGGCTCAGGCCGGGTGGCCCGCGCCGACCTTGGAGCGGCGGTCGGTGAGGAAGGCCAGCGCGACCATGCCGACGCCCAGCACGAAGTGCAGCCAGTTGTCAGCCGTGTTGACCGGCACGAAGTTGGCCGACGACTGCAGGTCGATGACCAGCCCGTAGAGCCACAGGGCGAGGTAGACGATGCCGCCGAAGAGCAGGTAGCTGCGGGCGGCGGCCGCCTTCTTGGCCACGGCCAGGCCGACGACGCCGAAGAGCAGGTGCACGATGTTGTGCAGCACCGAGACCTGGAAGATGCCGAGTAGCTTGGCCTCGGAGTGGTGGCCGGCGAAGGTCAGGTCGTCGAAGTTCGTCGTGATGCCGGGGATGAAGCCCAGGATGCCGACGAGCAGGAAGACCGCGCCGACGAGGCCGGCGGCCTTGCCGACGAGCGGGACGTCGCGGTCGTGATCGCCGTGGGCGGCGGTGCCGCCGTGGTGCGTTGCCATGGTTCCTCCACGAGGGGTAGCGGGCGCCGTGGTGGCGCGTGTGGCGTGAGGTACCCGAGGTACGACGACGGACCTCACCCCTCGGGGTGCCTGGGGGTCACCGCGGCGTCGCGTGCGTCACGCCCGGCGACCGGTGACCGGCGACCGGCGGCCCGGCTCACGCGTCGCGGGGGCCCGGGCGCGTGTCGGCGTCGGTGAAGGGCCGGCCGCCACCGACGGCGTCGCTGACCTCGCGCCCGTCGAGCACCCGGTAGGGCAGGGGCGAGCGGGTGGCGGCAGCGCGCAGCGCGTCGACCGGCACCTCCCAGCGAGCGGCGACGAGCAGCAGGTTGCCTGCTCGCCGTCCCTTGAGCGTCGACGGCTCGGCCGCGAGCAGCAGGTGCGGCAGCGCCGAGCGCGCCGCTGCCAGGGTGCGGCGGGTGTGCTCCCAGGGAGCGCGGTCGACGAGGTTCGCCAGGAGCCACCCGCCGGGCGCGAGCACGCGGGCGGTCTCGGCGTACCACTCCTGCGTCACCAGCGAGCCGGGCACGCGCGCGTCGTCGAAGGCGTCGACGACCAGCACGTCGGCCCAGCCGTCACGCACCGCGGCGGTGCCCGCGCGCCCGTCGACCTCGCGCACGGAGATCCCGCTGCGGCTCGGCAGCGGGAGCTCGGCGCGCACCCGGGCGACGAGCGCGCGGTGCGGCTCCAGCACGACCTGGCGCGAGCGCGGGCGGGTGGCGGCGACGTAGCGAGGGAGGGTCAGCCCGCCGCCGCCGACGTGCAGCACCCGCAGCGCGGCCCCGAGGGGCGCCCGGGCGTCGAGCACGTCGCCCATCCGTCGGACGTAGTCGAAGGCGAGCCGGGTCGGGTCGTCCAGGTCGACCTCGGACTGCGGGGCGCCGTCGAGCGTCACGAGCCAGCTGCCCGGGCGCCCGGCGGGCTCGATCCGCACCTCGCCGGTCGGCCGCGGGTCGGCGGCCTCGCTCACGCCGGCGGGGCAGCCACGCCGCGCACGCGCGCGAGGACCTCGCGCGCCACGACGTCGGGCTGCTGGTCGGGGGTCCAGTGCCCGGCGCCGGGCAGCGCGACGAAGCGGTAGTCGGCATCGACGTGGTCGGCGCACCACTGCGCGCTCGCCCGGGCCGTCGCCTGGTCCTCCTCGCCCCAGACGTAGGTCGTCGGCACCCGGACCGCCGGCAGGTCACGGAGGTCGCGGCCCATCGCGCGGTACCAGTGCAGCGCCGGCGCCGCGGCCCCGCCGGCCATGAGCGCGACGTAGGCCTCGACGTCGTCGGCGTCGACCTGCCCGGCGTACATGGCGCGCAGGCGCCGCGCGTCGTCGGCCAGCAGGAGCTCCTCGGCGCCCTCGCGACGGAAGACGCCGATGTAGGAGGACAGCGCCTGCTGCTCGGGGTCCTCGGCGATCGCGCGACCGAAGGCCGCCAGGTGCGGGATCGAGAGGGCCGTCAGGCTGGCCAGGCGCTCGGGGTGGTGGGCCGCGACGGTCCAGGCGACGGCGGCACCCCAGTCGTGGCCGACGAGGTGGACGCGCTCGAGGCCGAGGGCGTCGGCGACGCCGAGCACGTCCGCGGCGAGCGTGGCGGTCCGGTACGCCGCGACCTCGGCCGGGCGCGCACCGGGGCTGTAGCCGCGCTGGTCGGGCGCGACGAGCCGCAGGTCGCGGTCGGCGGCGCGCAGCATGCCGACGACGCGCCGCCAGCTCCGCGCCGACTGCGGGAAGCCGTGCAGGAGCAGCACCGGCGTGCCGTCGACCGGTCCTGCCTCGTGCACGTCGAAGACCAGACCGTCGTGGCGCACTGTGTGCTCGCGGTCCCAGGCGGGGGGCTTGCCCGAGGCGGCCGGGTTGCTGTCGGCGGGGGTCACGTACCCGAGTCTGGCAGGCCGGGAGGACCGGGTCGCTACCGTTCGCGCCATGACCTGGAGCACCGCGGACATCCCCGATCAGCGCGGCCGCACGGCCGTCGTCACCGGCGGCAACGGTGGGCTGGGACTCGCCACCGTCACCGCTCTCGCCGCGAAGGGCGCCCACGTCGTGGTCGCCGCGCGGGACCAGGCCAAGGCGGCGGCCGCCAGGGAGCAGGTGCTGGCCGCGCACCCCGAGGCCTCGCTCGAGGTCGTCGAGCTCGACCTGGGTGCGCTCGACTCGGTGGAGCGTGCGGCCGCGACGGTGCTCGAGCGGCACCCCCGCCTCGACCTGCTCGTCGACAACGCCGGCGTGATGGCGATGCCCGAGGGCACCACGGAGGACGGCTTCGAGACGCAGCTCGGGGTCAACGTGCTCGGGCACTGGGTGCTCACCGCACGCCTGCTGCCGGCGCTGGTGCACGTCGCCGGGTCCCGCGTCGTCACCCTCAGCAGCGTGGCGCAGCACCAGGGCCGGGCGCTGGACCCCGCCGACCCGCACCTGCGCCGCTCCTACGACCCCTGGCGCGCCTACGGCAACACCAAGCTCGCGATGCGGCACCTCGCGGTCGGGCTGCAGCGCGAGCTCTCCCGCCACGGGGCCCGCACCGAGGCGCTGGTCGCCCACCCGGGCTTCACGGACTCCGAGCTGCAGAAGCGCACGGTGGAGTCGGGCGGCGGCGGCGTCCTCGGCCGGGCCTCGCACGTCGCCGTGCGCCGCATCGGCATGAGCGTCGAGCGGGGCGCGCTCAGCCAGCTGAGGGCCGCGACCGACCCCGACGCCCGCGGCGGGCAGCTCTACGGCCCGCTCTTCGCCGTCACCGGTCCCCCGGTGCGCCGCCCGCTCGTGCGCCCCGGCACCGACGAGGCCGTGCGCCGGCTCTGGCAGGTCTGCGAGCGCGAGACCGGCGTCGCCATGTACGTCGCTGGCGCGGTCGCGGGCCGCTGACTCACCGGGCGGCGCGGCGCACGGCGGTCGGGGTGGCCCCGAACCACCGTCGGCAGCACCGGGTGAGCACCGCCTGCTCGGCGAGCCCGACCAGCCCCGCCACCTGCCCGAGCGGCAGGTCGGTGGTCGTGAGGTAGCGCCACGCGGTGTCGCGCCGGACCTCGTCGACCACGGCGGCGAAGGTCGTGCCCTCGCCGGCCAGGCGGCGCTGGAGCGTGCGCGGGTGCACGGCGAGCAGACGCGCGACCGCCGGCAGCTCGACCTCGGCGGTGCCGAGGGCCTGCGCGACCGCCGCGTGCACGCGGGCGGTGAGGTCGACCGGCGCCTCCGGGCTGCGCCCGGCCAGGAAGGCCAGCGCGATGCGCCGGGTGCCCTCGTCGCTGCCGGCCACCGGCCGGTCCGCCAGGCTGGCCGGCACCCGCAGCAGCGCGGCGGGCCGGCCCGGGCGCACCTCGACGCCGAAGAACTCCTCGTAGCGCGCGACCGGCGCCGGCGGGTGGTAGGGCAGCTCGACCGTGCGCAGGCCGTAGGGCCCGCCCACGAGGCGGGCGACCATGCGGTGCAGCACGCCGAGGCCGATGTCGGTGCCCTGCACCGGGTCCGGCAGGCCGGGCGCGGAGCCGTAGCGGATCGCGACCACGCCGCGCACGGCGTAGGGGTCGGGCTCGAGGCTCAGGCTCAGCGACCGCGAGTGCAGGAAGAGGTAGCGCGAGGTGCACTCGAGCGCGTCGCGCATCGTCGGCGAGTTCTGGACGGCGAGCGCCAGCGTGCCGAGCATGCCGAGGTCCTGGCGGGAGGCCACCCGCAGGCCCAGGTCGGGGCAGTCCAGCCGCGCCGCCGCCACCTCGAGCACGGTCGCGACCGCGAGGTCGTCGACGAGCAGGTCGTCGGTGTCGAGCGCCTCGACCGGCAGCCCCACCTCGCGCACGAGCGCGTCGGCGTCGCCGCCGAGCTCGGCGACGGTCGCGCGGAAGCCGCGCAGCCCGGCGGATCGGATGACGGCCATGTCGTCCACGATCAAGGAACTGTCGCGTCGGGTCAAGCGGGGAGCCTCCCATGCGCCGCACACTCGAATCATGAGCGCACACCTCGACGTCGTCGTCGTCGGAGCCGGCCTGTCCGGCGTCGGCGCGGCCTACCGCCTGCAGACCGAGCGCCCCGGCACGACGTACGCCGTGCTGGAGGCCCGCGACGACCTCGGCGGCACCTGGGACCTGTTCCGCTACCCCGGCATCCGGTCGGACTCCGACATGTTCACCCTCGGCTACTCCTTCAAGCCGTGGACCGACGAGAAGTCGATCGCCGACGGGGCGACGATCCTGTCCTACATCCGCGAGACCGCGGCCGAGGCCGGCATCGAGGCGCGCATCCGCTTCCGCACCAAGGTCGTCGCCGCCGACTGGTCGACCGCCGACGAGCGGTGGCACCTCACGCTCGAGGTGCGCGGCGAGGACGGCACGACCACCCGCGAGGAGCTGACGTGCGGCTTCCTCTACTCCTGCGCCGGCTACTACGACTACGACCAGGGCCACGCGCCGGACTTCCCGGGCGCCGACGACTTCGAGGGCACCCTCGTGCACCCGCAGTTCTGGCCCGAGGACCTCGACTACGCCAGCAAGCGCGTGGTCGTGATCGGGTCGGGCGCGACCGCGGTGACGCTCGTGCCGTCGATGGCGCGCGAGGCCGGCCACGTCACGATGCTGCAGCGCACCCCGACCTGGATCAGCGCCGTGCCGAGCCGCGACAAGGTCGCCGACCGGCTGCGCGCGACGCTGCCCGCGCCGCTCGCCCACCGGCTGGTGCGCACCAAGAACATCCTCTTCGGCATCGGTTTCTACCAGTTCTGCCAGCAGCGCCCGGCGCAGGCGCGCAAGCTCCTCACCGGGCTCACGACGAAGATCCTCGGCGACCCCGCGATGGTCGCCGAGCACTTCACGCCCGACTACGACCCGTGGGACCAGCGCCTGTGCGCCGTGCCGAGCGCCGACCTCTTCACCGCGATCAAGCGCGGCGACGCCGACGTCGTGACCGACCGCATCGCCCGCTTCGTGCCCGAGGGCGTCCTGCTCGAGAGCGGGCGCCTGCTCGAGGCCGACGTGGTCGTCACCGCGACCGGACTGCGGCTCAAGGCGTTCGGCGGCATCGCGCCCCGCGTCGACGGCGAGGTCGTGCCGCTGGCCGAGCAGTTCGTCTGGCGCGGCGCGATGGTCACCGGCATCCCGAACTTCGCCGTGTGCGTGGGCTACACCAACGCCTCCTGGACCCTGCGCGCCGACCTCACCCACCGCCTCGTGTGCAAGGTGCTCGACCACCTCGAGCGCCGCGGCCTCGCGGCGGTCGCTCCGGTCGCCGAGGAGGGCGTCGAGGAGCGGCCGCTGCTCGACCTCGCGGCGGGCTACGTGCAGCGATCCATCCACGAGTTCCCGCGCCAGGGCGACCGCGGGCCGTGGCGGGTGCGGCAGAACTACCTGCTCGACTCGCTGCTGACCCTGCGCGGCGACCTGGGCCGGCACCTGCGCCCCTTCGGCCCGGCCGCGGCCCGCGACGGCGAGCCGGCGGCAGCGACGGAGGACCAGCTCGCGGCCGTCTGACCGGTGACGGGCGGGCGCACCGGCGACGGGTGTGGCCGCGGCGGGCGGGTGGGTACCGGTGCGCCATGACCACGACACCCGGCAGCACCCCTGACCCCGACCCCCTGCTCGAGGCGAGCGAGGGCGACGTCGCCGAACAGCAGCAGACGGTCGACGGCGAGACCGGCGCTCCGACGGGCGAGGCCGTGACGGACCGGGACGCGGCGGAGGCCGACGCCCTCGCGCAGGGAGCCCCTGCCGCGATCGACGACGACGCCTACCCCCGGGCCGGCGAGGCCGAGGAGGGCCGTCTCGCCTGACGGCCCACCCTCGCGCTCAGAGCACGAAGATCGCGAGCAGCACGGCGGTCACGGCGAGCGAGAGCAGCAGCGAGCCGGCGCAGCCGAGACGGTTGCTGAAGAAGAAGAACACGGTGGGAGTCCTCACGGTCTGGGTCAGGTCGGGTCAGGTCGGGTCAGGTCGGGTCACGTCGGGGCCGCGTCGGGCAGGAGCCGACTCGTACCCCACCGCACCCGAGGGACGCCCACCCCGGCGGGCGGCCACCCGCCGGGCGGGCCGCCACGAGGTGGTGCTCCGCGCTAGGTTGGCGTCATGGGCATCTTCAAGAAGGCCGGCGCCCTCGGCGTCGCCAAGATGGTGATCGACGAGGCACGCAAGCCGGAGAACCAGGCACGCATCAAGAAGGCGGTCGACACCGCCAAGACCGAGGTGGCGAAGCGCCAGCAGAAGAAGCGCTGAGCGCGTGAGCGCCTACTGGGTGAGCACCTACGTCGAGGTCACCGACGACGCGAAGGTCGCGGCGTACGCCGCCCTCGCCGGCCCGGCGCTCACCGGTGCCGGCGGGCGCTTCCTCGCGCGCGGCACCCCGGTGCAGGTCTACGAGGCCGGCCGCGAGACCCGCACGGTCGTCATCGAGTTCGACTCGGTCGAGGCGGCCGTCGCGGCGCACGAGTCGCCCGGCTACCAGGAGGCGCTCGCCGCGCTCGGTGACGGCGCGGTGCGCGACCTGCGCATCGTGCCCGGGGCGTAGGTCCCGGCCGGTCCGGGGCCGGAGGTCCTGACTGCGCCGGTGTGACCGGCACCGCGGCCGTGTCGGCTCAGGTGGCCCCCGCGCGGCCCGATGCGGGGTCGTGCTCCTCGACCCCCTCCTGCTCACCGCCGCCGGCGCCGCCACCGTCGTCACGAGCACGGTGCTGCACGCGCCGCAGCTCGCGCGCGTGCACCGCCAGCGCGACGCGGCGGGACTCGCACCGGCATCGCTGCTCAGCGGCCTCGTGCAGTACGCCGCGTGGAACGTCTACGCCTGGCAGGGCCAGGCGTGGTCGGTGCTGGTGAGCAACCTCGTGGCCACCGTCCTCTTCGTGGCGCTCGCCGCCGCGGCGTGGTGTGCCGGGCTGCGCCCGGACCGGGCGTGCTGGCTGCCGACCGCGTGGACGCCGGTGGTCGTGGCCGGGGCCCTGCACGGGCCGGGGGCCTTCGCCCTGGCGCTGACCGTGGGGTCCGCGCTCACGCTGGCGCCCTCGGTGCTGACCGCCTGGACCGCCCCGCGCACCACGGGGTTGTCGGTCTCGAGCTGGGTGCTGTGCCTGGTCAACGGCGCCCTCTTCTGGCTGCTGGGCCTCGGTGGCGCACCCGTGGGCGTCCTGGCCTACGGCGTGCTCGCGACCGTCGCCTCGGGTCTGGTGCTCCTCGCGGTCGCGCTGCGGTCGTCCGCCCGCCTCGAGCTGCCCGTCGCCGTCACCGCGTCCCCCGAGACCGCCGCGACCGATTTCACGCCGGCGGCCTGAACCCTGCCGGCGGGCGCGGGTCGAGGCCGGTGCGGGTGAGCAGCACCCCCGTGACGACGAGCACCGTGACCGTCGGCGCCGCCAGGGCGAGCAGGCCCAGCAGCGGCGCGACGAGCAGCGGCGCCACCGAGGTCAGCAGCCCGAGGAGACCACCGGTCGCCAGCGCCGCGCCGTGGGCCACCGACGAGACCAGCCATGGCCGACGCGCTCCCTGCGAGCGGAGGAGGACCGCGCAGGCGACGAGGGCGAGCAGGCCCGCGAGGGCCGCCGACCCCACCAGCAGCAGGCCCAGGGGCGCCAGCACCTCGCCGGCGCCGTCACCCGGGTCGGGGGTCGTCTCCGCGAGCACGTCGAGCAGCACCAGGCCGCCGAGCAGCAGCGCGAGCAACCCCACCACCGAGCCCGCCAGCGCGCCCGTGGCGAAGGAGACGAGCGTCGCCAGGCCGGCGGTGCCCCACGGCGAGGGGCGCCGGGGCGGTGGCGGCGCGTAGCCGGGCCACGGGACCGGGCCTCCTCCCCCGTCATTGCTCACACCACGATCGTACGGCGCGCCGCGGGCCGGTCGTGAGGGCCGTGTGGGCCTGTTATCTGGCACGATGCGGGCCGTGACCCCGCCGACCCCCCGCACGGCCACCGCCGCCCTCGACCGGCTCGTGGCGCGTGCGGGCGAGCTCGACGGGGGTGCCGGGCCCAGCCGCCGCCGACAGCTGCGGTGGGTCGCGGGTGAGCTCGCGGCGCACGCGGAGCGTGTCGGCACGTTGCCCCGCTCGCCCGCGGGGTGGCTGGCGCCTGAGCGGGTGGCCGACTACCTCCGCGTCGCCGACGCGGGCGGGCTGCGGCGCCGCGGCGCGTCCGACCGCCCCTCGCCCGACGCGACCAGGCGCGTGCGGCGGGCCTGCCTGCGCCTGATGGCACGCGCGGCCGGCGTGGCCGAACCGGTCACCGACGCGGTGCCGCTGCCCGCGCCGCACCCGCGGGTGGAGCCGGCGGCGGCGTCGCGCGCACTGGCGCACTGGCGCGGGCGCACCGTGCCGGCGCACGCCGCCCCGGGCGAGGTGCGGGCCGCCGCGATGGCCGCCCTCGTGCACGAGGCGTCGCTGCGCAGCGGGGAGCTCGCCGCGCTCCGGGTCGCAGACCTCGACCTGACCGGCCCCGACGGGCCGGCGCTGACCTACCGCCCGCGGCCGCCCGCCGCGCGTGCGCCGCTGGCGCCGGTCACCGTGGGCCTGAGCCCCTCGACGGCCGGGCTGCTGCAGCGGTGGCTGAGCGTGCGCGCCGACCTCGTGCGCGCGACCCCGCGCACCCGGGCGCTGTGGGTCTCGCTGCGGGCCAACCACGACGGCGACGGCGTGCGCCGTCCGGCCGGCCTCCCGCTGCAGCCGGGTGGGATCCGCCGCGCGCACGCTCGCGCGGTCACCGAGGCCAACACCCGGCTCGCTGGCGCGCCGGACTGGGCGCCGCTCCCCCGCACCCCGGGCCTGCTGCGGCCCGACCCGCTCAGGGCGCGCTGAAGTGCTGGTAGTCCGGCGCCGCCCAGGCTCCGCCCCACTCCCACCCGATGCGGGCGAAGGCACGCGTGACCACGTCGCCTCGGCGGATGACGCCTCGCGGCACCCGCGCGCCCGGTGAGCGGTCGACGTCGACGAAGCGACGACCCGCCGGCGGCAGCACCCCGCCCGGCGTGACGTAGGGGTTCTCGACCGGGTTGAGGTCGACCGCCTTGCCGTAGGCGTGGTCGGACCAGCTCGTCTGCCCGGCGACGCGACGGCAGTTGTAGCCCGAGGTGTTGTCGGCGGCCATCGACCGGTCGTCGCTGCCGGCGTACTCGTCGACGAGCACCATCCGCCGCAGCGGCCACCGCGCGGCGTAGAGGTCGGCGAAGACCGAGACCACGTCGCGCGCCACCTCGCGGTGCACCACCATCTCACCGGTGCGCGCCCGACCCGCGAAGTCGACGTAGGACATCGTCAGCAGCCGCAGGTCGCGCAGCGGCGTCGGGCAGGTGGCCGGGTCGTGGCTGGACCGCATCCGCCGTGCGGTCGCGGCGGTGATCGGCGCGATCCGCGAGGAGTACGCCGGGAGGCCGGCCGGTTGGGGGGCCGACGCGGCGAGCGCGCGGCGGTCGCGTGCGGCGCCGGGACCGGGCTCCAGGTCGGTGCAGCCGCGCAGCGCCCGCCAGGCGGTCCGCTCCTCGGCAGCGCGGCGGCCCGTGACGCGCTCCGGGACGCCGCCGGCCAGCGGGATCACCCCCGGCGTCCAGCGGTCGTCGACGACGCGGCCACGCTCGACGCGGAGGGTGAGCACCCCGGTCTCGCCCTGGCGGCCGTGGTACCACGCGAAGTTTCCCAGGCCGTAGGAGACGTAGGTGCCGTCCGGTCCGCCGAGACCGCCCGCCCCCTGCAGGACGTGGGCGTGGGTGCCGACCACCACGTCGGCGCCGGCCTCGGCCAGCGCGGCGGCCAGGTCGCGCTGCAGGCCGGTGGGGCAGCCGCGGCCCTCCTCGCCCCAGTGCAGGTAGACCACGACGACGTCGTCGACGGCCGCGGCCGCGCGGACCGCCGCGAGCAGCCGGGGCGCGCTGGCGTC
This sequence comes from Nocardioides perillae, assembly GCF_013409425.1. Classification (NCBI taxonomy): domain Bacteria; kingdom Bacillati; phylum Actinomycetota; class Actinomycetes; order Propionibacteriales; family Nocardioidaceae; genus Nocardioides; species Nocardioides perillae. Next base: position 2,472,105 of record NZ_JACCAC010000001.1, read on the forward strand.
GCGCGCGGCGGCCAGGCCGGCCCCGGTGCCAGGAGCGACGGCCCACGTGTCGTCCCTGCTCTCGCGCGGGGAAGAGTCGGCGGCGAGCACGGCGACGTCGGTGCCACGCACCGAGAAGCACTCGGGCGCGAAGGCCTCGGTGTGGTCGCGACCGACACCCACGAGGGCGACCGGGCTGGCGGCGTCGGCCGCGAGCGCGTCGCGCAGCCCGCGCACCCCGTAGTCGGCGCCGTGGTTGTTGGCCAGCGAGGCGACGTCGACGCCGGACCGCTCGAGCACCCGCAGGGCACTCGGCGGGTGGCGGAACCAGTAGCGGTTGCTCGCCACCTCGAGCTCCTTCGAGGCCGGCCGACCGCGGGTCGTGACCGCGCCCTCGAGGTTGACCACCGCGACGTCCGCCGCCCGCAGCTCGCGGGCGAGCGGGCCCAGGGTGGCGCCCCGGCGCCCGGGCAGCGCGCTCAGCACGCCCTCGAAGTGCACGTCGCCGGCGAAGGCCAGGGTCACCGGACCGGCTGGACCGTCGTCGCCCGCGCCCTCGCCGCCGTCGGGGTCGTCGCCGTCGACGAACGGCCACGCCGCGCCGGCCAGGCCCGACACGCCACTGCCCACGGTGCCGACCGCGGCGGTGAGGCCGCCGCCACCCTCCTGCCCGCGGGGAGCCGCCGCGCCGGCCGCGGCCAGGGTCGTCACCACCAGGGCGAGGGCGGTGAGCGCGACGGTGCGCCGCCGACGGTGCATCTCGCCTCCCCGAGCCTGCGCTGGCTGCCGGACCCCTCCGGTTCTACCGGAGCGGACCAAGTCCACCCCCGGGGGTGAGCAGGCGGGACCGACGGGCCTCCGCTCGCGTCGACGAGCGGCGCTCAGCCGGGCCGGTCGAAGGTGACCCGGAGCCGCGCGCTGACCGGTCGCAGCTGGCAGGCCAGCACCTCGCCGGCGCGCCGCTCGGCCTCGGTGAGCACGTGGTCCTGGTCCATCACCGCCTCACCCTCGAGCACCCGCGCCCGGCAGGTGCCGCACGCACCGCCGGCACAGGAGTAGGGGGCGTCGAGGCCCGCCTCGAGCGCGGCCTCGAGGAGCGTGGGGCCGGTGCTGGCGACGCGCAGGGTGGTCTCGCGACCGTCCAGGGTGACGACCACCTTCGCATCGACGTCCGGGACGTCCGCCCGCACGCCTTCTTCCGGACCGGTCGCTCCACCACCCGTGAACCGCTCGCTGCGCACGCGGGCCTCGGGCACGGCGTACGCCGTGAGCTGCTCGCGCACCGCCGCGATGAGTCCCGGCGGGCCGCAGAGGAACCACGCCGCGACGTCCGCCACCCCGACGGCTCCGCCGACCAGCTCGGCCAGCCTCGCGGGGTCGAGGCGGCCGTCGGTGCGGGAGTGGTGGCGCACGACCCGGAGCCGTCCGGGGTGCGCGGCGACCAGCCGGTCGAGGTCGGCGCCGACGAGGCAGCTGTCGGCGTCGCGGTCGAGCTGCACCCACGTCACGCGGGCGGCCGGGTCCTGCTCGAGGCGCGTCGCCACGACGGAGAGCACCGGGGTGGCGCCCGAGCCGGCGGCGACGGCGACCACGTGGGCGCCGGGTGCGTCGCCCGGCACGGGGTCGCCGAAGGACCCCGACGGCGTGAGCACGTCGAGCACGTCGCCGGGGGCGACCCGCGTGGTGGCGTAGGTCGAGAAGGCGCCGCCGGGGTGGCGGCGCACGGCGACCTGCAGCTCCCCGGAGTCCTCGGAGCTGCACACCGAGTAGGTGCGGCGCACGTCGTCGCCGTCGATGCGGGCGCGCAGCGTCACGTGGGCGCCGGCGGTGAACCGGTAGGCCTCGGCGAGGTCGGCCGGCACCGCGAAGGTCAGCCGCACGGCGTCCGCGGTGAGGTGCTCGACGCGGCTGACGCGCAGCGGGTGGAAGACGGGTCGGCCGCTGGTGCTCGCCTCGACGGGGTCGGTGAGGCGGCGCCAGGTGCGGTACTCCTCGGCCGTGAGCGAGCGGCCGAACCAGGTCGAGATGGCGGCGTCGCGGTCGAGGTAGGCGGCCTCGTTGCGGCGCCAGGCGCGGACGTAGCGGTAGAACGGGATGCTCGGGTGCAGGTGGTGCACCAGGTGGTAGTTCTGGTAGACGAACAGCGGCGTCAGCACCTTCTCGCCGCCGACCCGCACCCGCGTCGCGCGGTACCTGTCCTCGCGCTGGGTCACGCCCAGCCCGTGGTGGGGCAGGTAGTCGAACCACCAGGCCAGCACGGTCAGCCCGATCCGCTGGGGCAGCAGCACCAGCACGGTCAGGGCCGCGAGGTGCCCGGTCACCGCGGCGGCCGCGACCAGGGCGGCGAAGCCGGCCAGCGTGAGCGCACCGCCGACGACCTCGCCGGTCGGCCGCCGGCGCCAGCGGCGCAGGTAGAACACGACGTACCAGACGTCGATCGTGGCCCAGCGGAAGGGCAGCTGCCACCACGGCCCCTCCGAGGTCCAGGCGTCGGGGTCGGTGTCCTTGGCCTCGTTGGTGTTGCGGTGGTGCTCGACGTGGATGAACTTCAGCATCGAGAACGACGCGTACGGCGCGACGAGCGGCGTCGACAGCAGGCCGAAGGCGTCGTTCAGTCGGGTGTGGGTGCTCACCGCGTGGTGGATCGACTCGTGCATGACGCTGAACATCGCGAACGTCACGACCGCCCCCATCGGCACGGTGACCCAGGGCGAGGCGCCGGCGAGGAAGAGCGCCACCTCGGCCACGAACAGGACGAGCGCCGCGACGTAGAGCGCGACCGTGGGCCACGCCAGGCCCGGCACCCGCTCGCCGGGGTCGGGCAGGCCGCGCGTGGGGCGCACGGCACCGGCCGGGCCGCTCGTCGGGCCGGTCGACGGGCCGGTCGACGGGCCGGTCGCGGTCCGCGGCGTGAGCGTCGGCACAGGTCCTCCTGCTGGTCGTCCGGGACTGGTGGTCCCGGCTGGGCGTCCGGTGCAGTCTGCCCGACGTTGGACAACGACACCAGATCTGTCAAGCGACCCGCGACGCGCAGCGGGGCCGCGTCACCCCGCACGCGTCCGCTCGTTGGTCCGGCATGCTGCCCGGACCCCGACGACCCGCCCGCGGTCTGGTCCTGACGGCCGCGGCGTTGCTGGCGGCCTTGCTGCCGGGCACCGCGGTCGCCACCGGGACCGCCGCGAGCGACGGCTCGGCGCCCCCGGAGGTCTTCGCGACCTACAGCAGCGGCACCGGCTCGCGGGTCGACGACCTCCGCACGCTCGCGGAGATCATGGCCGTGCCCTCCGGCAGCACCGGCTACGCGCCCCCCGACCGGGCGCCCCTCGACCGGCTGCGCGCCGCCTGCCCGCCGGTGCGCTGCCAGGACCACCGGCTGCGGGTGCCGCCGGGCGTACAGGTGTCGGACAGCTCCGTGCGGGTGCTGCTGCCGGTGGGCTATCGCACGTCCCGCAAGCGCTACCCCGTGGTCGTGCTCTTCAACGGCGCCCTCAGCGCCTACGACGCGTGGTCGCGCAAGACGCAGCTGACCGCCATCACGCGCGAGCACGAGGCGATCTTCGTGATGCCCGAGGGCGGCTACGGCGCGGAGCCCGGCATGTTCGCCGACTGGGTCGACGGCTCCTACGACTGGGAGACCTTCCACACCGAGGTCGTCGTGCCCTGGGTCGACCGACGCTTCCGCACCGTCCCCGGCGCCCGCGCCGCCGTGGGTGCGTCGATGGGCTCGCTGGGTGCGCTCGGCTACGCGGCCCGCCACCCCGGCCTCTTCGATGCCGTGCTGACGCTCTCGGGCGTGGTCGACACCGACAGCCTCGTCGCCAACACGTTGCCGGCCGAGCTCGCCGAGGCGCTCGGCGTGCGGCCGCCGGACCTGCGCCGGGTCTGGGGCGACCCCGTCCTGCGCCGGGCCAACTGGCGACGGCACGACCCGACCGCGCTGGCGAGCCGGCTGCGCGACGTCGAGCTGTTCGTCGCGAGCGGCACGGGCTTCCCGAGCGCACTGGGCAACCAGACCCACAGCGGCGACACCGAGATGCTGCTGTGGCAGGGCCACCGCACCTTCCTGACCGCCCTCACGGCTGCGGGCGTGCCGTTCGAGGCCCGCGTCGCCCAGGGTGGGGTGCACAACTGGCCGTGGTTCGACACGGCGCTGCGCTGGGGCCTGCCCCAGGCGGTCGCGGCGACCCGGCGCTGAGCCCTCCCCGTCCGAGCGGTCGCGACGACCGGGACCAAGGGACCGGTCGAGACCAGGACCCGCCGAGGACCGCGCGGACGGCGCGAACACCCGCCGCTGCGCGCGCGGAGCGGTGACCATGGTGCCCCCGGAGGACACGGATGTTCGAGGAGGCCAGGATGGACCAGCACACCGCAGCCCGCCCGTCCCGCACGACCGCACGGCGTGCGCTCAGGTCGCTGACGGTCGGCACCGCGCTCGGTGCCACCGCGGCCGTCACCGTCGTCGTCGCAGGGGTCGGCTCGTTCGGCGCCCCGCTGCCGGCGCGACCGCGTCCGTCGACGTGGTGGCGGCCGGCCCCCTCGGCACCCACACCGCCGCGGAGGTCGCCGGGCCCACCCGGTGGGACGCGTGCGCGCCCGTCGTGCTCCACGTCGACAGCGACGGCGCGCCGCGCGGGTGGCGCCCCGTCGTCGAGGCCGCGGTCGAGCGGATCAGCGCGAAGTACGACCTCGACATCCGTCTCGGCGCCGAGGTCGCCCACGTCGACGCGGTCGCGACGCCCGCCGACGGTGAGGGCCCCGTCGCGGTGCTGGCCTGGAGCGACCTGGTGGAGGAGCCGGCGCTCCTGACCGAGACCGCCGTCACCACCCTCGTCTCGCGCGGATCCGAGCGCGCTCCGGGTGTGGCGGCCTTCGGCTCGTCGATCGTCTTCGCCGGCACGACCCCGGTGGGTTTCGCCCTCGAGGAGGTCTTCGGCGGCGGGCACGCACCCCTGCCCGGCGCCGGCGACCGCTGCTGAGCGCCGCTGACCCGTTGCCCACCCGCCCGGCGAGGCGTGGGCGGGCACAGCACGAGGGCCGGACACCGTGGTGGTGTCCGGCCCTCGTCGTGCTCCTGACCTGCAGAGACTCCGCTGGTCGTGCGGTCGGGCTGACAGGATTTGAACCTGCGACCCCTTGACCCCCAGTCAAGTGCGCTACCAAGCTGCGCTACAGCCCGCCGCCACCCGCAGGGCGGGCAGCGGGCAGGACACTACCGCAGCCGCCGGGCACTGCCGAATCCGACCCCGGCACGCCGCGCATCACCGGAAGTCGCGCGAGGACTGCCGCAGCTGCAGGGCCGTGCCCGCCCCGGCGATCAGCGAGTCGAGCTTCTCCACCCGGTCGGCGACGAGGTTGGTGACGCCGTCCTCCCGCTCGAGGATCCCCCGCACGACGACGGCGACCGAGCCGCGCGCAGCCGCGCGGTGGACCCGCATCACCCCGACCGAGCAGACGACGTTGAGCATGCCGGTCTCGTCCTCGAGGTTGAGGAAGGTCGTGCCCTGGGCGGTGCCCGGACGCTGACGGTGCGTGATGAGCCCCGCCACGTGCACCCGCCGTCCGCCCTGCAGCTGCTGCAGCCCCGCGACCGAGGCGATGCCGTGGCGGGCCAGCGCCTCGCGCAGGTGGACGAACGGGTGCTCCCCCGGCGAGACCCGGGTGGCCCACAGGTCGGCCATCGTCAGCTCCTCGGGGCTCATGCCCGGCAGCGTCGGCGGCGGCGGGGCCGGTGTGCTGCCCGGCAGGTGCTCCTCGCCCTCGGCGGTGCCCGCGGCCCAGATCGCCTGGCGCCGGTCGAGCCCGAGGCACTCCAGCGCCCCGGCCGTGCCCAGCGCCTCGACCTGGGCGGTGCTCAGCCCCGCCCGCCGCGACAGGTCGCGCACCGAGGTGTACGCCGCGTCCGCGCGCGCCGCGACGATCCGCTGCGCCACCTCGGCCCCGATCCCGCGCACGGAGTCCAGCCCCATCCGCACCGCGAGCGCCCCGTCACGGCGGTGGGTCGTGGTCGGGTCGGGCCCGGCGGGGTCCCACTCCGTGCGCTCGAAGGCCGGCTGCAGGCACGCGTCGAGCCCGGTCGGCCGCACGCGCTCCCCCGGCCCGGCCACCGGCTCTAGCCCCGCCTGCACCCCCGACAGCGCGAGGTCGGGACGGCGCACCTCGACCCCGTGGCGCCGCGCGTCGCCGACCAGCGACTGCGGGGAGTAGAAGCCCATCGGCTGGTTGCGCAGCAGCCCGGCGAGGAAGGCGGCCGGGTAGTGCAGCTTGACCCACGACGAGGCGTAGACGAGCAGCGCGAAGCTCAGCGCGTGCGACTCGGCGAAGCCGAAGTTGGCGAAGGACAGGATCTTCACGTAGATCGCGTCGGCCGCGTCGCCGACCAGACCGCGTCGCGCCATCCCGGCGTACAGCTTCTCCTTGATGCTCTCGATGCGCTCGATGCCGCGCTTGGAGCCCATCGCGCGGCGCAGCAGGTCGGCGTCGTCGCGGGTGCAGTCGCCCAGCGTCACCGCCATCGCCATCAGCTGCTCCTGGAAGAGCGGCACCCCCTTGGTGCGCTCGAGCACCGGCACGAGCTCGGGGTGGTCGTAGTCGACGGGCTCCTTGCCGGTCGCGCGCCGGACGTAGGGGTGCACCGCGCCGCCCTGGATCGGGCCGGGGCGGATCAGCGCGATCTCGATGGCGAGGTCGTAGAACTCGCGCGGCTGCAACCGCGGCAGGGTGCCGATCTGCGCCCGGCTCTCGACCTGGAAGACGCCGATCGAGTCGGCGCGGCAGAGCATGTCGTAGACCGCCGGCTCCTCGCGCGGCATCGTGGCCAGCGTCCACTCCTCGCCGAGGTGCTCGGCGGCCAGGCGCAGCATGTGGTCGAGCGCGCCGAGCATGCCCAGGCCGAGCAGGTCGAACTTCACCAGCCCCATCGACTCGCAGCCGTCCTTGTCCCACTGCAGCACCGTGCGGCCGGGCATCCGCGCCCGCTCGATCGGGCACACCTCGCCCACCGGCCGCTCGGTGAGCACCATCCCGCCGGAGTGGATGCCGAGGTGGCGCGGGGTGCCGAGCATCTGCTCGGCCAGCTCGACGACCGGCGCCGGCACGTCGTGGGCGTCGGTGTCGCCCATGTCGCCGGCCACGACCGACTGCCAGCCGTCGATCTGCTTGGACCAGGCGTCCTGCTGGCCCGGGGAGTAGCCGAGCGCCTTCGCGGCGTCGCGCACCGCCATCCGCGGGCGGTAGCCGACGACGTTGGCGACCTGCGCGGCGTTGCGGCGACCGTAGGTCTCGTAGACCCACTGGATGACCTCCTCGCGCCGGTCGGAGTCGAAGTCGACGTCGATGTCGGGCTCCTCGTCGCGGTGCGCGGAGATGAAGCGCTCGAAGGGCAGGCGGTAGTAGACGGCGTCGATCGCGGTGATGCCCAGGGCGTAGCAGACCGCCGAGCTCGCCGCCGAGCCGCGGCCCTGGCAGAGGATCCCCCGGCTGCGGGCGAAGTCGACGATGTCGTGGACGATCACGAAGTAGCCCGCGAAGTCCTTCTCCTCGATGATCCGCAGCTCGTGCTCGACCCGCTCACGGGCCTCGTCGGCCAGCGGCGTGCCGGCGTAGCGGACCCGGAACCCCTCCTCGGTCAGCACCCGCAACCACGTCGTCGGGGTGTGGCCAGGCGGGATGCGGTGCTTGGGCAGCCGCGGCGAGGCCGCCCGCAGGTCGAAGGCGAGGTCGTCCGCGAGCGCGACCGAGCGGCGTACGGCGTCGGGGTGCGCGCGCAGCGCGGCGGCCACCTCCGCACCGCTGCGCAGGTGGGCGCTGCCCGACAGGTCGAGCCAGCCGTCGGCGTCGGCGATGCTGCGCCGCGCCCGCACCGCCGCGAGCGCGGTCGCGAGCCGCCGCCCCGCCGGGGTGGCGTGGTGGACCCCGCCGGTCGCCACCGTCGGCAGGCCGTGCACCTGCGCCAGCCCGGCCAGCACGGCGTTGCGCTCGGCGGTCTCCGGGCCCGGGCGCGCGTCGAGCTCGACCACGACGGAGTCGAGGCCGAAGCGGGCGGTCAGCCGGTCGAGCTCGACCGCCGCCGCCCCCGGCCCGCCGGCCGCCAGCGCCTGGCGCACCGTGCCCTTGCGGCAGCCGGTGAGCACCACCCAGTGGCCGCGGCCGCGCTCGGCGAGCTCGTCGAGGGCGTAGGCCGGGCGACCCTTCTCGTCGCCGCGCAGGTGGGCCTCGGTCATCGCCCCGGCCAGCCGGTGGTAGCCCTCCACCCCGCGTGCCAGCACCAGCAGGTGGCTGCCCTCGGGGTCGGGCACGCCGTTCTGCGGGCCGCTCAGCCCCAGGGACAGCTCCGCCCCGTAGACCGTGCGCAGCCCGGTGCCGAGCGCCGCCTCGGCGAACATCGGCGCCCCGTGGAAGCCGTCGTGGTCGGTCAGCGCCAGCCCGTGCAGCCCGAGCCGCAGCGCCTCGGCCACCAGCTCCTCGGGCGCGCTCGCACCGTCGAGGAAGCTGTAGTGGCTGTGGCAGTGCAGCTCCGCGTACGCCGAGCCGGCACCCACCCCGCCCGGCTCACCGGCCCCGCCCGGCTCGGTGTCGGGGGCCGGGCGAGGGCGCGGCCGCTTGCGGCGCGAGACCGGCGCGTCGTCGGCACCGGGCAGCGGCTTGCCCGAGAGCCGCCGCTCGAGCTCCTTCCACGGCACCGGGGGGTTCTGCCAGCCCATCAGTCCCGTCCCCTCGTCAGCCGGGCCATCAGTCGGCACCCATCAGTCGTAGCCCGCTTCCAGGCACCAGCCCGCCGCCGACCACCGCAGCAGCCAGGCCCGGCCGTCGACGCCGACCACCTGGAACCGCGCCGCGCGCCCGCCACCCGGCGTGCCGGGCGCCACTCCCACGGTCCCGACGGTCCCGACGGTCCCGCCGGTGCCGCCGGTGCCGCCCGTCCCCACGGGCGTCCTCGCGGTCGTGTCCCCCACCGCCGGTGTCAGCCACCACTCCTCGTCGACCGGCCAGGGCCCGGCCCAGGACTCCACGGGCTGCCAGGGGAGGTCGGGCTGCACCCGACCGGGCGCGGCGAGCCGGAAGCGGCAGGGGTCGCCGGTGACCGCGCCGCGCTCGGTGACCCCGACGCTGCGACCGCCCACGTCGACCACCTCGGCGCCCAGCGGCTCGGCGAAGACCCGCACCGGCGCCGGCCCGGGCACGCGCCCCGGCCACGGCCGGTCGAGGGGTCGCAGCCCGGTGGGACGCTCCCCCCACGCCACGCTGGCCTGCCGCTCCGCGGGCCCGCGCCCGCCCTGCAGCACCGGGCGGCGCACCGCCTCGAAGCCGACCATCGCCTGCACCCGGGCCACGCCGCGCTCGACGAGGTCGTCGGTGCCGCCACCCCACAGCCCCTCGGCGTGCGCCGCGGCCGGCTCGACGGTCTCGGGCACGAAGCGCACCCGCTCGACCGGGGCGACCACCCGGCCGGCGTCGCGGCGCGAGCGCAGCGCCCCGCCGGCACCCTGGAGCTGCCAGTGCACGCGGTCGACGAGGTCGCGGGCGGTGAAGCACCGCGGGTGCAGCCAGGCGCGCCCGGAGACCACGACCCCGTCGCTCTCGGCCTCGACCCGCACCTCGGTCGCCACCAGCTGGCGCGCCGCGAGGTCGGCGACGAACCGCTCGGCGGTGGTGCGCACACTGAAGGCGACCGCCTCGACGTTGTCCAGCGGCGGCTCGAAGGCGACCTCGGCCTCCAGCTCGGGCGGCGGGGTGCGCCCGGCGACCAGGGCGTCGTCTTCCCCGCGGGCGCGGCGCCACAGCTGGGCGCCGAAGCGGCCGAAGCGGTCCTGCACCGAGGCGCCCGGCAGCGCCGCCAGGTCGCCCAGGGTCGCCAGGCCGAGGCGGCCGAGGAGCTCGGCGACCTCGCGGCCCTCGGGCCCGGTGCTCGCCAGCGCCCCGACCGGCAGGGTGCGCAGGAACGCCGGGGAACCGCCCGCCGGCACCACCGTGCACTCCTGCACCGCTGCTCGTCGGGCCGCCTGCTCGGCGGTGAAGAGGTCGTCGGCGACCCCGAGACGGCAGTCCCACACCCCCGACTCGACGACGGCCTGGGCCACGACGGCCGCGGCGTTCTCCTCGCCGCCGAAGAACCGGCCGGGTGCGCGCACCGCGAGCAGCCCGGGGCGCACCGGCGCGACCCCGGGCCGCACCGCCTCGACCGCGGCGATCACCGGCTCGAAGAGCCGCGCGTCGCGGTCGGGCCCGGTCGGCAGCACCAGCAGCTCCGGGCAGCGCGCCTGCGCGTCGCGCCGCCGCTGACCGCGCCGCACCCCCGCCTCGCGGGCCGCGGCGTTGCAGACCTCCACGACGTTGCCCGAGAACACCGCGGCCGGCAGCGAGACCGACCGCTCCGCCTCGGTCAGGGCCGCGACCACCGACCAGTCGGGGCACCAGAGCACCAGGACGCGCACGACCCCGCCTAGCGCGCGGCCCGCAGCGGGGCGGGCCGTCCTGCAGGCACGCCGGGGTGCCCGTCGGGGAGCACGTCGGGGAGCACGTCGGGGAGCACGGGCGCCAGCGCCGCCTGCTCGCCGGGGAAGAGCACGTCCGCGGTGAGCGGCGGCGCCGTGCCACGGCGCACGGCGAGGCGTGCGCGCCGCTCGCGCAGCCGCCCGGCACCGTGGTCGGGGCCGGTCCACCGGGTCTGCTCGAGGCTGAGGCGTGCCTCGCAGCGCGGCCAGGCACCCCACACCACCAGCACGGAGGAGCGGGAGCGCAGCCGGGCGTCGAGCACGCCCGCGGCGCGGGCGTCGACCGCCACCGCGGGCCGGAGCACCACCACGCGCAGCACGTCGACCAGCGCCGCGGTGACCTCGAGCCAGTGCTCGCCGGGCTCGGGCACCAGCACCGTGCGCTCGAGCGCGATGCCGAGGTCGGCCGCGGCCTCGGCGCCGAAGTCGCCCCAGCCCGCGAAGCCGACCCACTCCCCCGCCCGCGAGGCCTCCGCGGCCAGCGCCAGGGCGAGCGAGGCGGAGTCGACGCCGTAGGTGCCGCCTGCCCGCAGCTGCAGCATGCCCGCGAGCGTCTCCTGGGTCGGGACGCTCACCCGCGACGGCCCGCCCTCGAGCGCCGCCACCCGCTCCCGCAGGCGCGCGACCACAGCCAGGCGGTCGTCGTCGAGGGGCTGCGCGGTCACCCCCCCATCATCGAACACGTGTTCGAACGATGCAAGCGGGGCCTAGCCCGGTGCCGGCACGACGACGTCAGCGCTTGCGCTTCTCCCGCGGCCGCTGCTGCAGCACGATCGGCGAGCCGACGAAGCCGAACTCCTCGCGCAGCCGTCGCTCGATGTAGCGCTCGTAGGACGCCTCGAGCTTGCCGGAGGTGAAGAGCACGAAGGTGGGCGGCGCCACCGAGCTCTGGGTGCCGAAGAGGATCTTCGGCTGCTTGCCGCTGCGCACGGGGTGCGGGTGCTCGGCGACGAGGCGGCCGAGGAAGGAGTTGAGCTGTCCCGTGCTCACCCGGGTCTCCCAGCCCTCCAGCGCCCGGTCGAGCGCGGGCACGAGCCGGTCGACGTGCCAGCCGGTGCGCGCGGTGATGTTGATGCGCGGCGCCCAGGGCACCTGCACCAGGTCGCGCTCGATCTCGCGGTCGAGGTAGTAGCGGCGCTCCTCGTCGACGAGGTCCCACTTGTTGAAGGCGATCACCAGCGCCCGCCCCGACTCGCGCACGGTCTGGATGATGCGCTGGTCCTGCTCGGAGATGCTCTGCGAGCCGTCGACGACCAGCACGGCCACCTCGGCGCGCTCGATGGCGGTCGAGGTGCGCAGCGAGGCGTAGTACTCCTGGCCCGAGGCCCCCTTGACCCGCTTGCGGATGCCGGCGGTGTCGATGAAGCGCCAGGTGCGGCCGCCGAGCTCGACGAGCTCGTCGACGGGGTCGACGGTCGTGCCCGAGGCGTCGTCGACGACGACCCGCTCGCTGCCGGCGAGCTTGTTGAGCAGCGAGGACTTGCCGACGTTGGGGCGCCCGACGATCGCGATGCGGCGCGGGCCGCCGACCGGCACGTCGTCCTGCGGCGGCGGGTCGGGCAGCACCGCGAGCACCGCGTCGAGCAGGTCGCCCGAGCCGCGACCGTGGATCGCCGAGACCGGCCACGGCTCGCCGAGGCCGAGGTTCCACAGCGCGTAGGCCTCGGCCTCCGTGCGCTGGTCGTCGACCTTGTTGGCGGCCAGGACCACGGGCTTGTCGGCCTTGCGCAGGATCTTGACCACCGCCTCGTCGGCGTCGGTGGTGCCGACCGTGGCGTCGACGACGAAGAGCACGGCGTCGGCCAGCGACACCGCCACCTCGGCCTGGGCGGCGATGCGCTCGGCCAGCCCGCGGGCGTCGGGGTCCCAGCCGCCGGTGTCCACGACGGTGAAGGCGCGGCCGTTCCAGGTCGCGTCGTAGGAGACGCGGTCCCGGGTCACGCCCGGGCGGTCCTCGACGACGGCCTCGCGGCGGCCGATGATCCGGTTGACCAGCGTGGACTTGCCGACGTTGGGCCGGCCCACGACGGCGAGCACCGGCACCGGGCCGGCGGCGTCCGGGGTGCCGGCGTCCGGCGTGCCGGCGGTGTCGGCGTCCGGGGTGCCGGTGGTGGGCTCGTGCGCGCTCATCATGCTCCTTGCTCGACGACACCGGTGTGGGGGTCGTCCTCGAGTTCTCCGGGGGGCAGCGGGCCGGGCAGGTCGCGGCCGGTCAGCGCCCGCGCCTCCTCCAGGGTGTCGAGCATCCGCCGTCGCAGCAACAACGAGGCCTGCGCGACCTGTTCCTGGGTGCGCGGCCAGGGCGCGGGGGCGTCGACGAGGCGGACGGGCTCGCCGTACACGACGTCGACGCGACCGCCGCGCGGCGGCAGGGCGGAGGCGCCGCCCCCGGGCTCGCGGGTGCCGAGGAAGGTCACCGGCACGACGGGTGCGCCGGTGACCAGCGCGAGGTACGCCGCGCCCCGGTGGAAGCGGCCCAGGTCACCGGCCCCGCGGCGTCCCTCAGGGAAGACGCCGACGACCCCGCCGTCGCGCAGCACCCGCACGCAGGAGCGCACGGCGGCGGCGTCGACGTGGAAGCGGTCGAGGGGCAGCTGGCCGGCCGCGCGCAGGAAGGGGCCGAGCGGCCCGCGGAAGACCTCGCCCTTGGTCAGCACGTGCACCGGACGCGGGCTGAAGATCGCCAGCACCGGGCCGTCGACGACGCCGACGTGGTTGGCGGCCAGCACGACGCCGCCGCGGGCCGGCACCCGCTCGGCACGGTGCAGTGCCACCTCGAAGCGGCGGCGGATCAGCCAGCGCGAGGTCGGCCGGCCACCGTGCAGCAGCCAGGTGCGGGGGTGGGGCGTGGTGGTGGTGGACGGGAGCAGGTCGTGGCCGGCGCCCGCGCGGGCGCGGCGCGTCACGCCTGCGGCCCTGCGTCCTGCGCCCGGTCGCCCGCCTGCTGCGGGTCCTGCTCCTCCTGCTGGGCCCGCTCGACGAGCGCGACGACCTGGTCGACGACCTCCGCCAGCGTGTGCGCCGTGGTGTCGAGGTGCACCGCACCCTCGGCCATCGCGAGGGGCGAGACGGCGCGACCGGAGTCGATGCGGTCGCGGGCCTCGAGGATCTGCTGGGTGACGGCCACGTCGCTGCCGCCCTCCTCGGCCGCGCGGCGCAGGGCGCGGGCCTCGGCGTCGGCGGTGAGGTAGACCTTGACGGCCGCGTCGGGCGCCACGGTGGAGCCGATGTCGCGGCCCTCGACCACGATGCCGCCGGCCGGGCCGGCGCAGGCCTCGGCGATCACCTGGCGCTGCAGGCGCAGCAACCGGGCGCGCACCTCGGGCACCGCGCTCACCGGGCTGACGGCGCGGGTGACGGGCTCGCTGCGCACCTCGGCGCCGACGTCGGTGCCGTCGACCGCGATGGTCGGTGCCGCGGGGTCGGTGCCGGAGGAGATCACCGGCTCGTCGACGCGCGACGCGACCGCGGCCGGGTCGTGCACGTCGACGCCCTGCTGCAGCACCCACCACGTCATCGCGCGGTACATCGCACCGGTGTCGAGGTAGGCGAGGCCGAGCCGGGTCGCGACGCCGCGCGAGGTGCTCGACTTGCCGGACCCCGAGGGGCCGTCGACGGCGACGACGAGGCCGCGGGCCGCGGCGGTGTCCCCGGGGCGCGGGACGTCCGGAGTGGTGCTCACGCGGGGGCCTCCTCGTCGGCGTGGTCACTGGCGCCCACCCGGGGGCGCGCGCACGTGCGCCGGGGGCTCCCCCGGCGCAGGCGGCAGCCTACCGGTGGGTGAGCCAGCCGCGCGCCTCGAGCGAGCCGAGCAGGTGCTCGGCCGAGACCTCCGCCACGGTGAGCTCGACGAGGCCGACGGGGCGACCCGGGTCGTGGTCGATGCGGACGTCCTCGATGTTGACCCCGGCGGCTCCGGCGTCGGCGAAGAGCCGCGCCAGCTCGCCGGGGTGGTCGGGCACGGAGACGAAGACGGAGCGGGTCTGCGCGGGTGGGGCACCGTGCTTGCCGGGGATGGCCCGGGTGCCGGCGACGCCGCGCGCCAGGACCGCCTCCAGGCCGTCGCGGTCACCGCGGGCGACGGCCCCCACCACGGTCTCCAGCTCGCGCTGCACCTCGCCGAGCAGCGCGAGCACCGCCTCGGCGTTGGCGCTGACGATCTGCCCGTACAGCCGCGGGTCGCCCCCGGCGACCCGGGTGACGTCGCGCACGCCCTGGCCGGAGAGGGCAAGGTGGTCGCCGGGAGCCTCGGCGAGCCGCGCCGCGACCAGCGCCGAGAGCAGGTGGGGCACGTGGGAGGTGCGGGCGACGGCCCGGTCGTGCTCGACCGGGTCGAGCCGCACGGGCACGGCGCCGCAGAGCGCGACGAGCGCCTCGACCAGGGTGACCGCGTGCGGGGCGGAGCCGGCGTGCGGTGTGATCGCCCAGGGGCGGCCGTCGAAGAGCGCGGCACTGGCCGCGAGCGGCCCGGAGCGCTCGCTGCCCGCCATGGGGTGGCCGCCGACGTAGCGGTCCGCGCGGGCCGGGTCGCTGCCGTGCACCGCGGCGGCGGGGCCCGACTTGACGCTGCCCACGTCGGTGACGACGGCGTCGGTCGCCGCGAGGGCGGCGGTGATCGCCTCGGCCAGGTGGTCGGGCGGCACGGCCACCACCACGAGCTGGGGCCGGTCCTCCGGCCGGCGCCGACGCCCGGCGCCGAGGCCCGCCGCGGTGCGCAGGTGGTCGGGCGAGACGTCGCTGAGCACGACCTCGAGCCCGGCGCGGCGGCAGGCGAGACCGACGGAGGTGCCGACGAGCCCGGCTCCGACCACCTCGACGGGCCCGACGAGCGGGCCGCTGGCCGCGCCCGGGGTCGCCGTCGGCTCAGCCACCGGGGCGCTCGTCCTGGCGGGCCCGGGTGCGGGTCAGGTCGGTGCGCAGCCGCGCCGCGCCGTGGAGGTAGACGTGGGTGACCTCGGCGCGGGGCAGGTCGGTCTCGACGTGCGCCAGCATCCGCACCACCCGCGGCATCGAGCCCTCGATCTCGAGCTCGCGGGCGCACATGAGCGGCACCTCGCCGAAGCCGAGCTGCCGAGCGGCGTAGGCGGGGAACTCCGAGACCAGGTCGGAGGTCGCGGTGAACACAACGGAGATGAAGTCGTCGACCCCGAGGCCGTTGGCCTCCATCGCGTCGGTGACCATCTCGGCCACCCGCTCCAGCATGTGCTCGCGGGAGTCCTCCTCCAGCTGGGTGGCCCCCCGCACCGCGCGCACCGCCACGTCGTCCCGTCCTCCTGCGTCGCCCGGTCGTCGTGACCGGATCGTGACCTCGGACCCGTCAGGCTAGTCGCGCGTCTCCCCCGCCACGTCGCCGGGCCCGTCGAGGGCGTCGAGCCGGGCGAGCGCCTCGGTCCAGCGCCGCCGGCGCTCGGCGTCGCTCTGCTCCCACCACGGGGTGCCGCGCTCCCCCAGGCCGTGCTTGGCCAGCCCGGTGCGCTGCCGCGCGGCGGCCTCGGCCTCGGCGTCGCCGGCCCGGCGGGCCGCGCCCGTCGCGCTGCGCCCGCGTCCGAGGTGCGAGCGCAGGCGCGCGGCCTCCTCCTCGGGGATCGCCGGGTCCTGCCGCCGCCAGCGGCGGCCGTCGACGACGAGCCAGTGCCCGTCGTCGGTGGGGTGGACCTCCCGCGCCACGACCGGGCCGGGCCTAGAGCTGCGCCCGGTCGAGCAGCGCGCCCAGCTCCTCGCGGGTCAGCTCGCGCAGCGCGCCGCTGCGCAGGCCGCGCAGCACGACCGGGCCGATCGCCGTGCGGGTGAGGGTGCGCACGGGGTGCCCGACCTCGTCGAGGAGCCGGCGCACGATGCGGTTGCGCCCCTCGTGGATCACGAGCTCGACGATGCTGCGTCCCCGGGCACCACCCTCCCCGCGGCTGACGAGGCGCACCGAGCGCACCTCGACGGGGCCGTCCTCGAGCACGACCCCGTCGCGCAGCCGCTGCAGCGTCGCCTTGGAGACCTCGCCGTCGACCTCGGCGACGTAGGTCTTGTCCACCTCGTACGACGGGTGCGCCATGCGCTGGGCGAAGTCGCCGTCGTTGGTGAGCAGGATCAGCCCGGAGGTGTCGGTGTCGAGGCGCCCGACGTGGAAGAGCCGCTCGGGCCGGTCGTCGACCAGGTCCTGCAGGGTGCGGCGGCCCTCGGGGTCCGACATCGTCGACACCACGCCGCGCGGCTTGTGCAGGACGAGGTAGACCTTCTCGGAGACCGGCGGCAGCCGCTTGCCGGCCACCCGGACGACGGCGGTGCGCGGGTCGACCTTGGTGCCGAGCCGGGTGACGACCTCCCCGTCGACCTCGACCTGGCCGTCGAGCATCAGCTCCTCGCACTTGCGGCGCGAGGCGACCCCCGACGTCGCCAGCAGCTTCTGCAGGCGCACGAGCCCCTCGTCGTCGGTCTCGATCACGCGCCGGTCCCCTCGGTCGTCTCGTCGGTCTCGCCGGTCTCGTCGGTCGTGGTCGTCCCGCCGGTGCTGCTCGTCCCGCCGGTGCTGCCCCGGTCGTCGGGCGCCGGCAGGGCCTCGTCGACCGCGGCGGGCCGCGGGCCCTCCACACGGGCCAGCTCGTCGGCGACGTCGTCCATCTCCGGGAGGTAGGGCGCGAGCTCGGGCAGCTCGTCGAGCGACCGGATGCCGATGCGCTCGAGGAAGTAGGTGGTGGTGCGGTAGAGGTGGGCACCGCTCTCAGGGTCCTGCCCCGCCTCCTCGACCAGCCCGCGGGTGACCAGCGTGCGCATCACGCCGTCGACGCTGACCCCGCGGATCGCCGACACCCGCGCGCGGGAGACCGGCTGGCGGTAGGCGACGACGGCGAGCGTCTCGAGCGCGGCCTGGGTCAGGCGGGCCTGCTGGCCGTCGAGCACGAACGCCTCGACGACGGGGGCGAGCTCCTCGCGGGTGCTGTAGCGCCAGCCGCCCGCGACCCGCCGCAGCTCGAAGCCGCGGCGCTGCGCGTCGTACTCCTCGGCGAGCGCGGTGAGCGCCGCCTCGACGTCGGCGACGGGGTGGCCGACCGCGCTGGCCAGGACGACGTGGTCGACCGGTTGGTCGGAGACCATCAGGATCGCCTCGAGCGCGGGGCGCAGCTCCGCGAGCGCCACCTCGAGGGTCTCGGGTGCGGCGGGCGTGGTCACGGCTGTCCTCCCGGGGGTCGGTCGGGCGCGCCCTCGGGCGGGGCGCCGTCGAACTCGTCGGTGATCTCGACCTCGTCCTCGCCGCCGGTCCAGCGCACCGTCAGCTCCCCGAGCGGGGTGACCTGCTCGAAGCCGACCGCACCCTCGCGGAAGAGCTCGAGGAGCGCGAGGAAGCGGGCGACGGTGGTGAGGGTGTCGGGCGAGTCGCGGCACAGGGCGCGGAAGGTGGCGGTGCCGGCCAGGCGGAGCCGCTCGGCGACGAGCACCCCCTGCTCCCGGACGCTGACCGCCGGGGCGTGGATGTGGGCCAGCGACACCTCGAGCACGGGCTTCGGCTCCATCGCCCGGGCCGCCAGCGCGGCGAACTGCTCGAGCCCGACGCCGATCAGCACCTCCGGCAGCAGCGTGGCGAAGCGCTCCTCGAGCCCCACCACCCGCGGGAAGCGCCGCGACTCGGCGGCGAGACGCCGCTCGAGGACCCCCGCGACCTGCTTGAACGCGCGGTACTGCAGGAGCCGGGCGAAGAGCAGGTCCCGGGCCTCCAGCAGCGCGAGGTCCTCCTCGTCCTCGACGTCGCCCTGCGGCAGCAGCCGAGCGGCCTTGAGGTCGAGCAGGGTGGCGGCGACGAGGAGGAACGAGGAGGTCTGCTCGAGGTCCCAGTGCGGACCCCCGGCCTTGACGTGGGCGATGAACTCGTCGGTCACCCGCGACAGCGCGACCTCGGTGATGTCGAGCTGGTGCTTCGCCACGAGGCTGAGCAGCAGGTCGAAGGGCCCCTCGAAGTTGTCGAGGTGCACCGCGAACGCGGGGGCGTCCGACGAGGCACCGGACGCCGCCTCGGACGAGGCGTCCGGGGTCGGGGCGGGGGCCGCCACGGGACTCACCCCTCGGTCAGCCGACGCACCAGCGGGCTGTCCGCGCCCTGGGAGTCGAGGTCGTCGAGCACGAGGGCGACGGCCTCGCGCACGAGCCGGCCGCGGTCGACGGCCAGGCCGTGGTGGCGGCGCAGCGCGAGGCGGGCGTCCTCGACGCGGTGCAGCTCGTCGGCGGTGACGTAGACGGTCATCTTCTCGTCGTGCTTGACCCGGCCGCTGGCGGCGCGGGTCGACCCGGCAGCCTCCCCCGCACCCGTGGCGCGGCCTGTCGGAGCGGCCGGGGCAGCGCCGGGTGCCGTGGCCGGGATGGCGGGCGCCGTGGGCGGCGCCTGCTCCGCAGGCGCGGTGGGCCGGAACAGGTCGTCAGCGTCCGGCAGCCTCACCCGACGAGACACGGGCCAGCACCTCCCTCGCGAGCTGGCGGTAGGACTCCGCGCCGGCCGAGGAGGAGGCGTAGGACAGGATCGGCTCGCCGGCGACGGTCGAGTCGGAGAACTTCACGGTGCGGCGGATGACGGTGTGGAAGACCTTGTCCCCCCACGCCTGCACCAGCCGCTCCATCACCTCGCGGCTGTGCAGGGTGCGGCCGTCGAACATCGTGCCGAGCACGCCGTCGACCTCGAGCGCGGGGTTGAGCCGCTCGCGCACCTTGTCGATGGTGGTCTTGAGGAGCGCGACGCCGCGCAGCGCGAAGTACTCGCACTCGAGCGGGATGATGACGCCGTGCGACGCGGTCAGGGCGTTGACCGTGAGCAGGCCCAGCGAGGGCTGGCAGTCGATGAGCACGACGTCGTAGTCGGCGAGGGCCGGGGCGAGCACCCGCTGCAAGGTCTGCTCGCGGGCGACCTCGTGGACGAGCTGCACCTCGGCGGCCGACAGGTCGATGTTGGAGGGCAGCAGGTCCATGCCCGGCACGCCGGAGGGCACGACGACGTCGGCGATCGCGACGTCGCGCTCCATCAGCAGGTTGTAGACGGTGAGGTCCATCTCGTGGGGGTTGAGCCCCAGCCCGACCGACAGGGAGCCCTGCGGGTCGAAGTCGACCAGCAGCACCTTGCGGCCGTACTCGGCGAGCGCGGCCCCGAGGTTGATGGTGGTGGTGGTCTTGCCGACCCCGCCCTTCTGGTTGCACATCGACACCACCCGGGCGCCGCCGTGGGCGTGCAGCGGCTGCGGCTCGGGCAGCACCGGCAGCGGGCGACCGGTCGGTCCCAGCTCCGCCGTGCCGGTGGAGCCGGCGGCGGGCGCCGCGGCTCGCGGCTGGTCGAACGGCAGGGGGTCGGTCACGCGCTCATCTCCCGCGGTCGTGGTGGGTGGAGGTCCGGGCCGGCGTCGCGGCGTCGTCGCGGCGGCACCGCGGCGGGGAGCCTCGTGTGCCGCCGCACACTGTAGGTGTCGACTTCTCGACCCTGGTCCCGGGGATGCCCGGACGCTAGACCGGTCGGCCGCCGCCCACAAGCGCCCGGCTCTCGCGGCGGGACCACAGGGGCGGGCTCACAGGGGCGGGCTCACAGGGGCGGGCTCAGCAGCTCCGCGTAGTCGGGGTGCTCGTCGACGAAGCGCTTGACGAAGGAGCAGCGCGGGACGACGCGCAGCCCGCCGCGCTCGCGCAGGGTGTCGAGGGCACCTCGCACCAGCGCCGTGCCGACGCCCTGGCCGCCGAAGGCAGGGTCCACCTCGGTGTGGGTGAAGACGATCGCGTGCCCGTCGAGCTCGTAGGCCGCGAAGCCCGCGAGGTCGCCGTCGGCGCCGCCGACGCGGGCCTCGAAGCGGCTGGCGTCCTCGGCGTCGACGACGGTGACGCCCGGACCGGTGCTCGCCTCAGCGCTCATGCGCCGACCCTACGCCCGCTCACAGCCGGCGCAGCGCGGTGGCCAGCACGACCGCCTCGCCGAGCTCGTCGGAGGCGTCGAGGTCGACCTCGCACTCGAGCACCCAGTCGTGGTGGCCGGCGGGGTCGTCGAGCACCTGGCGCACCCGCCACAGCCGCACCGCGGGCGCCTCGCCCGGCTCGCGGTCGGCGTCGTCGGTGCCGGGGCGCGGGCCGGTGCCCGGCTCGACCTGGAACAGCGCCGGGCCGCGGGCGTCGCCGCCGGTGCCGATGCGGTCGTGCTCGGCGTAGTAGTCCTCGAGCGCCTCGTCCCACCGCGAGCGGGTCATCACCACGGTGCGCGGCGGGTCGGTGCGGTCGGCGGCTGCGCGCTCCCCCTTGACCAGTCCGTCGACGTCGTCGCGCGCCGCCATCTCGACGCGGTGCCACACGGCGTTGCGCACCATGACCCGGAAGGCCCGCTCCTGCAGCGAGATCGGCCGCGGTGAGCTCGGCGGCAAGGGCTCGCTGCGCTGCGCGGCGGCCTCGGCCGCGCGGCGCACCGCGTCGGGGTCGGTGAGCGCCTCCCACTCGTCGAGCAGCGAGGAGTCGGTCTGCCGCACGGTCTCCCCCAGCCACTCGACGAGCTCCTCGAGCTCCTCGGTGCGGTGGCGCTCGGGCACCGTCTGGCGCAGCGTGCGGTAGGCGTCGGTGAGGTAGCGCAGCACCAGGCCCTCGGAGCGGGCGAGCTGGTAGCGCGAGACGAACTCGGTGAAGCCCATCCCCTGCTCGTACATCTCGCGCACGACCGACTTGGGCCCGAGCGCGTCCTCGGGCAGCCACGGGTGGGCGCCGCGGTAGGTCTCGTAGACCGCCTCGAGCAGCTCGGCGAGCGGCTGCGGCCAGGTGATCTCCTCCAGCAGCGCCATGCGCTCGTCGTACTCGACGCCGTCGGCCTTCATCTCGGCCACGGCCTCCCCGCGGGCGTGGAACTGCTGGGCCATGAGCACCTGCCGCGGCGCCTCGAGGACCGCCTCGACGACCGAGACCACGTCGAGGGTGTACGTCGGGGCGTCGGGGTCGAGCACGTCGAGCGCCTCGAGGGCGAAGTGCGCCAGGGGCTGGTTGAGCGCGAAGTCGGCGGGCAGGTCGACGGTGAGGACGTAGCGCCGGCCGTGCGCGTCGGGCTCCTCGAGGCGGGTCAGCACCCCGGAGGCGACCAGGCTGCGGGCGAGTCGCAGCGCGCGGCGCGCGAGCCGCAGCTGCTGGCGACGGTCCTCGTGGTTGTCGGTGAGCAGCCGCCGCAGGACCGCGAAGGCGTCCTCCTCGCGGGCCACGACGTTGAGGAGCACGGAGTTGTCGACCCGCATCCGCGACTGCAGCCGCTCGGGTGCGCCGGCGACGAGCTTGTCGTAGGTCTCCTCGCTCCACACGACGGCACCCTCGGGAGGCTTCTTGCGCTGCACCTTGCGCCGCTTCTTCGGGTCGTCGCCGGCCTTGGCGAGCGCCTTCTCGTTCTCGATGACGTGCTCGGGCGCCTGCACCACCACGTAGCCCGCGGTGTCGTAGCCGGCGCGCCCGGCGCGTCCGGCGATCTGCTGGAACTCCCGGGCGCGCAGCACGCGCTGCCGGGTGCCGTCGAACTTCGCGAGCCCGGTGAACAGCACGGTGCGGATCGGCACGTTGATGCCCACGCCGAGCGTGTCGGTGCCGCAGACGACCCGCAGCAGCCCGGCCTGGGCGAGCTGCTCGACCAGCCGGCGGTAGCGCGGCAGCATGCCGGCGTGGTGCACGCCGATGCCGTGGCGCAGCAGCTTGCCCAGGGTCTTGCCGAAGCCGGCGGCGAAGCGGAAGCCCGCGACCCGCTCGGCGATGGCATCGCGGTCCTCGCGACCCGCCACCGGGGTGCCGAGCAGCGAGGTGGCGTGCTCGACGGCCGCGGCCTGGGTGAAGTGCACGACGTAGACGGGCGCCTGCCCCGTCGTCACCAGCTCCTCCAGCGTCTCCTGCAGGGGGGTCATGGCGTAGCTGAAGCTCAGCGGCACCGGCCGCTCGGCGTCGTCCACCACGACCGTCTCGCGACCGTTGCGGCGGGTGAGGTCCTCGGCGATGGCCGTGACGTCGCCGAGGGTGGCCGACATCAGCAGGAACTGCGCCTGCGGCAGCTCGAGCAGCGGCACCTGCCAGGCCCAGCCGCGCTGCGGGTCGCCGTAGTAGTGGAACTCGTCCATCACCACGAGCCCGACGTCGGCCCGGGCGCCCTCGCGCAGCGCGATGTTGGCGAGCACCTCGGCGGTGCAGCAGATGACCGGGGCGTCGGCGTTGACCGCCGCGTCGCCGGTGAGCATGCCGACGTTGTCGGCGCCGAAGACCTCGCACAGCGCGAAGAACTTCTCGCTCACCAGCGCCTTGATCGGGGCGGTGTAGAAGCTGACGCGGTCCTGGGCCAGGGCGGCGAACTGCGCCGCCGTCGCGACCAGCGACTTGCCCGACCCGGTGGGCGTCGCCAGCACCACGTTGTGCCCGCTCAGCAGCTCGATGACGGCCTCGTCCTGGTGGGCGTACGGCGAGAGCCCGCGCTCGGTGGCCCACCCGCTGAAGACGTCGTAGAGGGTGTCGGCGTCGGCCTGGCCCGCCGGCGGGGCGAGGTCGGCGAGCGTGGCGCCGGTGGCCGGCCCGGGGGTGCTCACGCGCGTGCCCGGGGGTGGGCGGTGGCGAAGACCTCGCGGAGGTTCTCGACGGTGACCAGCGTGTAGACCTGCGTGGTGGTCACCGAGGCGTGGCCGAGCAGCTCCTGCACCACGCGCACGTCGGCGCCGCCGTCGAGCAGGTGCGTGGCGAAGGAGTGGCGCAGGGTGTGCGGGGAGACCTCGACGCCGACCCCCGCGCGCTCGGCCGCACGGCCCAGCACCGCCCACGCGCTCTGGCGCGAGAGCCGGCCACCGCGGGCGTTGAGGAAGAGGGCGGGCGTGCCGCGGCCCGCGCGCACCAGCTCGCCGCGGGCGCGCACGAGGTAGGCCTCCACCGCCTCGAGCGCGTAGCGGCCGACCGGCACGAGGCGCTGCTTGCCGCCCTTGCCGCGCAGCAGCACGGTGCCCTCCCGCGGTGTGCCGGCGTCGCCGTGGCCGGTGTCGGGAGTCGGTGCGGGCCCCAGGTCGAGGTCGTCGACGTCGAGCCCGACGGCCTCGGAGATCCGCGCCCCGGTGCCGTAGAGCACCTCGAGCAGGGCGCGGTCGCGCAGGGCCAGGGTGGTGCCCGGGGCGCCGGCTGCCTCGAGGATGGCCTCGACGTCGCGCAGCGGCAGCGCCTTGGGCAGCCGCTTGGCGGGGCTCGGCGGCTTCACCGCCGCCGCCGGGTCGGCGGCCGCGAGCCCGTCGGCGACGGCGAACCGGTGGAACCCGCGCACGGCCACCAGGGTCCGCGCCGCCGAGGTGGCCGAGAGCGGCGGGTGGTCGGCGTCGCCCTCGCGCAGGTGCACCAGGAACGCCGCCACCTCCGCCTCGCCGACCTCGTCGAGGTGCTCCACCCCGCGGCCGGCGAGGTGCGCCGTGTAGCGGCGCAGGTCGCGGCGGTAGGAGCTCAGGGTGTTGGCGGCCAGCCCGCGCTCCACCCCGAGGTGGTCGAGGTAGGTGCGGACGGCGCGCTCCAGCGGGGTCAGGGTCTGCTCGCGGGTGGGGCTCAGGCCAGCACGGACGCGAGCGGCGTGGCGTCGAGTCCGTGGGCCTCGGCGACGGGGGCGTTGGTGAGGGCGCCGGCGTGGGTGTTGAGACCCAGCGCGAGGCCGGCGTCGTCGCGCAGCGCCTGCTCCCAGCCCTTGTCGGCCAGCGCGACGGTGTAGGGCAGCGTCGCGTTGGTCAGGGCGTAGGTCGAGGTGGTCGGCACCGCACCCGGCATGTTCGCGACGCAGTAGAACGTCGAGTCGTGGACGGCGAAGGTCGGGTCGTCGTGGGTGGTGGGACGGGTGTCCTCGAAGCAGCCGCCCTGGTCGACGGCGATGTCGACGAGCACGGAGCCGGGCTTCATCTGGGCGACCAGGTCGTTGGTGACGAGCTTCGGTGCCGCCGCGCCGGGGATCAGCACGGCACCGATGACGAGGTCGGCCTCGGTGACCTGCTGCTCGATCGCCAGGCGCGACGAGGCGAGCCCGTGGACCCGGTTGTTGTAGCGCCAGAACGACATGCGGAGCTTGTCGAGGTCGGTGTCGAGGAGGGTGACGTCGGCCCCCATGCCGAGCGCGATGTTGGCGGCGTTCTGGCCCGCCACGCCGGCGCCGATGACGACCACCTTGGCGTTGGCCACACCGCCGACGCCGCCGAGGAGCACGCCGCGGCCGCCGCGGGCCTTGAGCAGCTCGTGGGCGCCGACCTGGGGCGCGAGGCACCCGGCGACCTCCGACATCGGGTAGAGCAGGGGCAGCCCGCCCGAGGGCAGCTGCACGGTCTCGTAGGCGATGGCGGTCACCCGGCGCGCCACGAGCTCGTCGGTGAGCGCGCGGTCGGCGGCCAGGTGGAGATAGGTGAAGAGCACCTGCCCCTCGCGCATGCGGTGGTACTCCTCCGCGACGGGCTCCTTGACCTTGAGCACCATCTCGGCCTCGCCCCACACCGCGTCGGCGTCGGGGGCCAACCGGGCGCCCGCTGCGACGTACTCCTCGTCGGGGATCGACGAGCCGAACCCGGCGCCGGTCTGCACGACGACCTCGTGGCCGCGCGCCGTGAGCTCGCGCACGACGATCGGCGTGGCGGCCACGCGGTACTCGTGGTTCTTGACTTCCTTCGGGACCCCGACCTTCACGCTGCTCTCCTCCTCGTGGCGCCACGACGCTGTGGCGCGGGCGCCAACCTATCCCGTGACCGGGGTCACGCCGGGCGGGGGGCGACCAGCCCGCGCGTGTGCGCGAGCAGCACGGCGACGGCCAGGGGCGCGTCGGTCACCCGGCCCTCCACGACGGCCCGCAGCAGCTCGGAGAAGTGGACCCACGCGACCTCCATGTCGGCCTCCTCGTGGGCGGGGGCGAAGTCACCGCGGTCGACGTGGCGCAGACCGCGGGCGACGAAGGTGTGGACCCGCTCGTCGCTCACGCCCGGCGAGGACCACGTGGTGGCCAGGTGGGTCCACGACTCGGCCTCGAGCTCGGCCTCCTCGACCAGCTCGCGGCGCGCGACCTCCTCGGGCGACTCGCCACCGGCGTCGAGGAGCCCCGCGGGCAGCTCGACGAAGCGGTGGCGCGCGGCGTGGCGGTACTGCCACAGGCACAGCACCCGGTCGTCCTCGTCGACCGCGAGCACGACCACCGCGCCGGGGTGCTCGAGCACCAGGCGGCGGAAGGCGCCCTCCGACGCGGGCGCACCGGGGCGGCGCAAGCGGTCCTCGCGCAGGGCGACCACCCAGTCGTCGCGGTGCAGGTCGCGCGAGGACTCGACCGGCCACTCCGCGGGCGCGTCGCGCAGCGCGCGAGCCCAGACGGGACGGTCCTCGCCGGCCACCTCAGGCTCCGTCGGCGGTGGCGGTGGCGCTGGCGGTGGCGGTGGGCGCGGCGCCGGCCGGGACGGCCGCGGGACCGCCGTCGTCGCGGCGGCGCAGCCCGGTCTCGTCGATCGGGAAGCGCAGCTCGCGCTGGCGGGCGATGGCCGCACCGACGAGGCCGCGGAAGAGAGGGTGCGGGCGCGTGGGGCGCGACTTCAGCTCGGGGTGCGCCTGCGTCGCGACGTAGTAGGGGTGGACGTCGGCGGGCAGCTCGACGAACTCGACGAGCCGGTCGTCGGGCGAGGTGCCCGAGAAGACCAGGCCCGCCTCCTCCAGCCGCGGCCGGTAGGCGTTGTTGACCTCGTAGCGGTGCCGGTGGCGCTCGCTCACCGTCTCCGCGCCGTACGCCGCGCGCACGACGCTGCCGGCCTTCAGCCGGGCGGGGTAGCGGCCCAGGCGCATCGTGCCGCCCAGGTCGCCGGCGCCCTCGACGAAGTTCTTCTGCTCCTCCATCGTGGCGATGACCGGCTCGGGGGTGGCGGCGTCGAACTCGGTCGACCCGGCGCCGGCGATGTCGGCCACCGTGCGGGCGTACTCGATGACCATGCACTGCAGCCCCAGGCACAGCCCGAGCGTGGGGATGCCGTGCGTGCGGGCGTAGGTCAGGGCGCCGAGCTTGCCCTCGATGCCGCGGATGCCGAAGCCGCCCGGCACGCAGACGGCGTCGACGTCGTGCAGGTGCCTGGCGGCACCGGCAGGGTCCTGGCACTCGTCGGAGGGGATCCAGCGCAGGTGCACCTTCGCCTCGTGGGCGAAGCCGCCGGCCCGCAGCGCCTCGGCGACGGAGAGGTAGGCGTCCGGCAGGTCGACGTACTTGCCGACCAGGCCGACCGTGACCTCCTCGCGCGGGTGGTGGACGCGGCGCAGCAGGTCGTCCCACTGCGTCCAGTCGACGTCGCGGAAGGGCAGGTCGAGTCGGCGCACGACGTAGGCGTCGAGACCCTCACGGTGCAGCACCTTGGGGATGTCGTAGATCGACGGGGCGTCGGCGGCGGTGACCACCGCCTCCTCGTCGACGTCGCACATCAGCGAGATCTTGCGCTTGATCGAGGCGGGCAGCTCGCGGTCGGCGCGGCAGACCACCGCGTCGGGCTGGATGCCGATGGAGCGCAGCGCGGCGACCGAGTGCTGCGTCGGCTTGGTCTTGAGCTCGCCGGAGGGGCCGATGAACGGCACGAGCGAGACGTGGATGAAGAAGCAGTGGTCGCGGCCCACGTCGTGGCGGGTCTGGCGTGCGGCCTCGAGGAAGGGCAGCGACTCGATGTCGCCGACGGTGCCGCCGATCTCGGTGATGACGACGTCGACCGGCTCCCCGTCGGGGCCGGTGCCGCCCATCGCGAGGATGCGGTCCTTGATCTCGTTGGTGATGTGCGGGATCACCTGGACCGTGTCGCCGAGGTAGTCACCGCGCCGCTCCTTGGCGATCACCGAGGAGTAGACCTGCCCGGTGGTGACGTTGGCGATCTGGTTGAGGTCGGTGTCGAGGAACCGCTCGTAGTGGCCGATGTCGAGGTCGGTCTCGGCGCCGTCCTCGGTGACGAACACCTCGCCGTGCTGGAACGGGTTCATCGTGCCGGGGTCGACGTTGAGGTAGGGGTCGAGCTTCTGCATGGTGACCCGCAGTCCCCGGGCCTTCAGCAGCGCTCCGAGGCTGGAGGCGGTGAGCCCCTTGCCGAGCGAGGAGGCGACGCCCCCGGTGACGAACACGTGCTTGGTCACGGAAGGCTTCACGGGATTCCATCCTACCCGAGCGGGACCGCCCCGTCGGCGCCCGACGCACCGAAGTCACCCGCCGTGCCGTCGAGCGCCCGTGCCAGCGCGAGCACCGTGGTGACCTGCCCCACGACCGTCTCGGCGCCGTCCACGGTGGTGACGTCGACGAGGGCGTCGTCCTGGCGCACCCGGCCCAGGCGGCCCTCCGCCCCGGCCTCCGTGGTGCCGACCAGCGCCACACCGGCCGCGCCCTGCCGCAGCCCGGCGAGGAGGCCGGTGAGGATCGCGTCGCCGGCCGCGGCGGCCTCGGCGGTGTCGGTGGAGTCGGTGGTGTCGGTGTCGGTGGCCTCGGCGGGCTCGGGGTCCGCGCCGCCGACGACGAGCACCAGCGGTGCGCGGCGCTCGGCCGCGACGTCGGCCTGCACCAGGCCGCCGCCGGCGAGGCCGTCGAGCAGCGACCGCGAGCGCGGGCCCGCGGCGTCACCGGCCGGGTCGGTCGTCGCGACCGCCACCCCGAGCAGCCGGCCCAGCCGCTCGTAGGTGGGGGCGTCGGCAGCGACCTCCTCCGCAGCGTACTGCGTCATGAGCTGGCTGCCGAGCGTGTCGACGAGGGCCTTCTCGTCGGCGGCCAGCAGGCCCGGCAGGACGGAGTACGCCCCGGTGAGCGCGCCGCCCGCCTCCTCGACGCGGGCGCGGAGCGCGTCGACCACCTCCTGGTCGGCGCCCGGGAGCGTGACCACGACGACCGAGCGGTCGGCGAGCCGGTCGCGCAGCAGCGCCGGCGCGGCGGCCGCGGCGAAGGCGTCGCCGAAGGAGGCCTCGAGCCCGGCCTCGGCGGTGGTGGCGGCGGTCGGGCTGGTGCGACCGACGTCGGAGAGCGGACCGCCGCCGAGCACCACGCCGACGGCAAGGGCGAGGAAGACGGCGACGAGGGAGACGAGGTGCTGGCGGAAGGTGATCACGGGAGGAGTCCTCGGGCGGTGTCGCCGACGGTGTCGACGGTGGCGGTGAGCGCGCCGGCCACGGAGTCGTAGGCACGGCCGGCCAGGTCGGTGAGCACGGTGCTCGCGTGGTCGGTCCACTCCTGGCCGACCGGCGTCGTGGCGACGGCGGCGGCGAGGGCGAGCAGCCCCGCGACGAGCACGAGCAGCAGGTGGCGCGGCCGCACGCGGCCGGAGTAGAGGTGCGGGACGGCCGCGGCGTCGACGAGCCGGTGGCCCACCGCGAGCCGGGTGAGGAACGTGCCGGCGGTGCCGGCCCGCTGCCGGTCCAGCAGGTCCTCGAGGCGGCCGTCGAGCCCGACGCCGACCACGAGCGAGGCGCCCTGACGGTCGGCGAGCAGGAGCGCGACGTCGACGGAGCCGGCGGCGGTCTGGACCCGACGGGGTCGGGTGCGCAGCCCCTCGAACCGCTCGGCGGCCGTCGTCCCCGTGCCCGGCTCGGCGCGGACGACCAGGTCGCGGGCGGCACGGACGGCCGCGGCCGCGGGCAGGTCGGACTCGTCGGGGCCGACGACCAGCACGTCGGGCCGCAGCCCCGCCGCGACCAGCGCGTCGGCGCCGGTGTCGACGCCGACGAGCACGACGTCCTGCTCGCGCAGGAACGGGCGCAGGCCCGCGAGGTCCTGGGCGTGGTCGCGACCGGGCGCGACCACGACGACGGTGCGGCCCTCGAGCGAGGTGTGCAGCCGCGGGAGGCCGGTGCCGTGCAGCAGGAGGTCCTGCTCGCGCCGGACGAACTCCGCGCTGGTGTGCGTCAGCACCTCGAGCTGGTGGGCCAGGCCGCGGCGCGCCTCGCCGGTCTCGTGGGCCAGGACCTCGGCGTCGACGGTGCGACCGCGGGCGACCGGCTCCTCGCCGAGCCACACCGCGCCGTCGTGCACCCGCACCGCGGCGCCGTCGGGCACGGCGGCGGTCGCGTCCGCGCCGAGGCCGTCGACCAGGACCACGCCGGCGTCGGCCAGGACCTGGGGGCCCTGGGCGGGGTAGCGCCCCGAGAGCAGCGGCCCGGTGTGCACCACCGCGGAGACACCCGCGGCCGCGAGCGCCTCGGCGGCACTGCGGTCGAGGTCGTGCTGGGCGAGCACGACGACGTCGCCCGGGCGGAGCCGGGGCAGGAGGTCGGCGACGCGACGGCCGACGCGGGCGGTGCCGCGCAGACCGGGGAGGACGGGGGCGGGGGCGGTGCGGGTGGGGAAGCGCATGGCGTGCTCGATTGTCCCTGCAGCCCCACCCGTCACAGCGCACCTGCGCCGCCCGGGCGCGTCGCCCTAGCCGGCGGCGGCGCGCGCGGCGTCGAGCAGCTCGCGGGCGTGGGCCAGCGCGGTGTCGGAGTCCTCCATGCCGGCCAGCATGCGCGAGAGCTCGCGCTCGCGCTCGCCGTCGTCGAGCACGGTGAGGCCCGAGGTGGTCACCGACCCGTCGCTCGCCTTGGCCACGACGACGTGGCGGTCGGCGAAGGCCGCGACCTGGGGCAGGTGGGTGACCACCAGGACCTGCGCGTCGCGGGCCAGCCGTGCCAGCCTCCGGCCCACCTCCACCGCTGCCTTGCCGCCCACCCCGGCGTCGACCTCGTCGAAGACGAAGGTGGGCACCGGGCTGGTGCCGGCGAGGGCGACCTCCAGCGCCAGCATCACGCGGGAGAGCTCGCCGCCCGAGGCGCCCTTGCCGAGCGGCCGGGGCTCGCTGCCGGTGTTGGCGGCGAGCAGCAGCTCGACCTCGTCGGTGCCGCTGCGCCCGAAGCGCAGCCACCGCTCCCCCACCTTCAGCGCACCGTGGTCGCCGGCCGTCGGGGTCGTCACCTCGTGCTGGCGGACCGCGACGCCCAGCTCGGCGTGGGGCATCGCCAGCAGGGTCAGCTCCTCGCTCACCTCGCGCGCGAGCCGCTCGGCGGCCTCGGCGCGCGCGGCGGTGAGCGCGGCCGCGGTGTCGGCGAGCTGCTCGCGCAGAGCGGCGCTGCGCCGGCGCAGCTCCTCGATCGCGTCGTCGGTGCCGTCGAGCTCGAGCAGCCGGGCGGCGGAGCGCTCGGCCCAGGCGAGCACCTCCTCGACCGACTCGCCGTACTTGCGGGTGAGCGCGGTCAGCGCCGCGCGGCGCTCGGAGACGGCGGCGAGGCGGGCCGGGTCGGTGTCGACGCGAGCGGCGTAGGACGCGACGTCGGCGGCGACGTCGGAGAGCAGGTAGGTGACCTCGGCGAGACGGTCGGCCAGCTCGCCGGCCTCGGGGTCCTGGCCGCGCACGGCCTCGAGCTGGGTGCGGGCCGCCGCGGTGGTGGCGAGCGCGTCGGGCGCGCCGGTCTCGCTCGAGAGCGCCTCGCGTGCCAGCTCGGCGGCGGCGCGCAGGGTGTCGGCAGAGCCGAGCCTGGTCTCCTCGCGCGCGAGCGAGGCGTCCTCGCCGGGCTCCGGCGCGACCGCCTCCACCTCCTGCAGCCCGAAGCGCAGCAGGTCGGCCTCCCGGGCCCGCTCGCGGGCCGTGGCCACGACCTCGTCGAGCTCGCGCTCGCAGGACACGAGCGCGTCGTGCTGCTCGCGCCAGCGCGCGAGCAGGCGCGCGACCGGCGCACCGGCGAAGCGGTCCAGCGCGCGTCGCTGGGCGCGGGGCTGCAGCAGCCGGTGCTGGTCGGACTGGCCGTGCACCGCCACCAGCGGCTCGGCGACGTCGGCGAGCGTGGCCACCGGCACGGCCGCGCCACCCACGAAGGCGCGGCTGCGGCCCTCGGCGGCGAGCGTGCGAGCGAGCACCACCCGGTCGTCCTCGACCACACCGCCGGCCTCGTCGACCGCCGCGGCGAACCGCTCGCCCACGTCGTGGCCCTCGACGACGACGATGCCCTCGACCCGGGCCCGGCGAGCGCCCCGGCGGACGGCACCGCTGTCCGCGCGGCCACCCAGGAGCAGGCCGAGGGCGGTGACGACCATCGTCTTGCCGGCGCCGGTCTCGCCCGTGATCACGGTCAGGCCGGGCCCGAGCTCGAGGGTCGAGGAGTCGATGACCCCGAGCGAGTCGATGCGGATCTCCTCGAGCACCTCAGACCCCCTCCTCGCGGCGACGGCGCTCCGCCGCGCCGCGCCAGCCCTCGACCGGCAGCCCGAACTTCGCGACCAGACGGTCGGTGAACGGCGCCTCGTGCAGCCGCACCAGCCGCACGGGCCGCTCCCCGCGGCGCACCTCGATGCGCGCGCCCGGGGGCAGGTCGACAGCGCGGCGACCGTCGCACCACAGCACCCCCGCACCGGCGGCGGTGCTGATGAGCTCGACGGCGAGCACCGAGGTCGGCGCCACCACCAGCGGTCGCGCGAAGAGCGCGTGCGCGCTGATGGGGACGAGCAGCAGCGCCTCCACGCCCGGCCAGACGACGGGCCCGCCGGCGGAGAAGTTGTAGGCGGTGGAGCCGGTCGGCGTCGCGCAGACCACCCCGTCGCACCCCCACCGCGACAGCGGGCGGCCGTCGACCTCGACGACGACCTCGAGCATCCGCTCGCGCGACGCCTTCTCGACGCTGGCCTCGTTGAGGGCGAAGGTGCGCGAGACCACGGCACCGCCGTGGTGCACCCGCACGTCGAGGGTGAGGCGGTCCTCGGCGGTGTAGCGCCGGTGGGCCACCGCCTCGACCGTCGAGTCGACGTCGTCGGGCTCGGCCTCGGCCAGGAAGCCGACGTGGCCGAGGTTGACGCCGAGCACGGGCGTGCCGGTGGCACGCGTGATCTCCGCCGCGCGCAGGATGGTGCCGTCGCCGCCGATGACGAGGGCCAGCTCGCAGCCCACCCCCAGCCCGTCGCCGGGGCCGTCGTGGCCGTCGGGGGTCATCGGGTCGGCGCCGACCGGGTCGTCGACGACCTCGACGGCGTGGGGGTCGAGCCCGTCGGGGCCGCCGAGACCCGCGACGGTCTCGAGGGCGAGGTCGGCCGCCTCGCTGCGCAGCAACCGCACCGCGAGCCCGTGCGCGACCAGCGCTCGGCAGAAGGCGCGGGCGACCTCACGGGCCTCCTCCCGCCCCGTGTGGGCCAGCAGCAGGATGCGGCGTCGCGCCGGGTCGCCAGGCCCGGTCTCGTCGGCCGCGGGTCGCGGTGACGGCGGGCTCGCGGTCGAGGGGTCGCTCACGACTCCACCCTCTCACCCGGCTCCGACGCTCCCCGGCGAGCGGGCGCGGAACCGGGAGCGGAACGGGGTGCGGAACCGGGCGCGGACCCACCTCCGGACCCGGCCGGCGGCTCCGGCGGGGTGAGCGGCGCGGGCGCCGGGGGCGCGAGGGTGGCGGGGTCGCGCGCCACCTCGGCGGCGACCTCGTCCGCGCCGACCCCCGCCGGTCCGCGGCGCAGCCACACGAAGAACTCGACGTTGCCCGACGGGCCCGGCAGCGGGCTCGTCGTGACGGCCCGGGCGCCCCAGCCCCGGGCCTCCGCAGCCCCCACCACGGCGAGCACCGCCTCGGCCCGCAGTGCGGGGTCGCGCACGACGCCGCCCTTGCCGACGCGCTCCTTGCCCACCTCGAACTGCGGCTTGACCATGAGCGCCAGGTCGCCGTCCGGGGCGGTCACCGAGAGGAGCGCATCGAGCACGAGCAGCAGCGAGATGAAGGACAGGTCGCCGACGACGAGGTCCACCGGCGGGTCGACGAGCGCAGGGCCGAGCTCGCGGACGTTGGTGCGGTCGTGCACCAGCACCCGCGGGTCCTGCCGCAGCCGCCAGGCGAGCTGGCCGTAGCCGACGTCGACGGCGAGCACCTCGCGGGCGCCGTGGCGCAGCAGGACGTCGGTGAAGCCCCCGGTCGAGGCGCCGGCGTCGAGCGCGCGGCGGCCGGCGACGGCGAGGCCGAGCGGTGCGAACGCCGCGAGCGCACCGGCGAGCTTGTGACCGCCGCGGCTGACGTAGTCGGGCCGGTCGGGGTCGTCGCGGACCACCAGCGCGACGTCGGTGGTCACGGCAGTCGCGGGCTTGGTGGCCCGGGCGCCCTGGACCGTGACGCGCCCGGCCGCCACCAGCTCGCTGGCGTGCTCGCGCGAGCGCGCGAGCCCGCGTCGGACCAGCTCGGCGTCGAGGCGCAGCCTGCGGGGCGCCACGGGGCTACGCGGTCCCGCCGGGCGCGCCGTCCGCCTCGGGCGTGCCGTCCGCCTCGGGCGTGCCGTCCGCGTCCGGTGCGCCGTCCTCGTCGCCCCCGTCGTCGTCACCGGGATCGAGGGCGCTGCGCAACGAGGCGTGCGCCTGCTCGAACACCGCGACCCGGTCGGCGACCGGGCGGTCCTCGACCGCGTCGAGCGCGGCCAGGGCACGGTCGACGGCGCCGACCCCCGTCGTCGGTGCCGCCGGGACCTCGCTCGTCATGCGGGCAGGCTACCGGCCGGCGGGCGCAGGCCGTCGTGGGCTGCGACGTCGCCGGTGTCGTCGAGGTGCTGCCAGGCAGCGCAGGCCGCGGCCCGCCACCAGTCGTCGGGATCCGGTGGGCCGGGTGCCCGCACCCGTGCGCCGCGCGGACCCTCGGTCACCTCGAGCCGGCCGTCGCGCACCACCGCGCGCCACGTCCCCGCGACCCACCCGGACCCGTCGCGGCGCGGGGCGGCGTGGGGGCGGCCGAGGCCGCCCAGGTCGTGTGCGAGGAAGGTCGTCCGGGTGTGCGCCGGCGCGCCGAGGACCTCGCCCAGGCCGGACACGCCGGTCAGCACGAGCAAGGAGGCCATGCCGGCGTTGCGGGCGCCCTCGACGTCGGTGTCGAGGCGGTCGCCGACCATCAGCGGCCGGCTGCCACCGAGTCGACGCACCGTCTCGTCGAGCAGCGGACGGGCGGGCTTGCCCGCGACCTTCGGCGAGCGGCCGGCGAAGTCGGCGAGCATCCGCACCAGCACACCGTGCCCGGGTGCTCGGCCGTCCGGTGTCGGCAGGCTGTGGTCGGTGTTGCTGGCCACCCAGGGCAGTCCGCCGGCTACCTGCACCGCGGCCTGCATCAGCTCCGACCACCGCACGTCGGGGCCGTACCCGGTCACCAGGGCCACCGGCAGCGGCTCCTCGCGCCGCCCCTCCCCGCCACCGGCTCGTCCGCCGCTCCCGGGCGCGGGCACGGGCAGGAGTCCGACCTCCGTGACCGCCTCCCGGAGCCCGGCCGCGCCCAGGACCCACACGGGCGCGCCCGGCCCGTGGTCTGCGAGCAGCAGGCTGGCGGCTGCCTGCGCCGACGTCACGACGTCACCGGGCTCGGCGGGCACGCCGAGCGAGGTGAGGTGCTCGGCCACCCGGGCAGGCGGACGCGCCGCGTTGTTGGTCACGAAGGCCACCTGCGCCCCGGCGTCGCGGGCCGAGCGGATGCCCGCGGCCGCACCCGGCAAGGCGTCCGGACCGACGTAGACGACGCCGTCGAGGTCGAGCACGACCAGGTCGTGGGCGGTGTGCAGGGGCTGCGCGCTCTCACCCAGCACGGGTCTCCTCCCGACGTCGGCCGACTGGTCCGCACACCCTACGATCACCCGGGTGGACTCCTCCGACGACGTCGCGCCGCCCGCCGTGGCCGCGCCGTTGCGGTTGGAGCCGTTCCGCGCGATGACGCTCACCGGTGGTCGTGTCGGCGACCCGGCCTCGGCCCGCGCCTTCGCGCGGCCCTACCGTGACGTCGCGCGGCGTCTCGCCCGCTGGGAGCGTGCCGGCCGGCTGACGCGCGACCGGGAGCCGGCGGTCTACCTCCACGAGTACACGGTCGGGGGCATCACCGTGCGCGGTCTGGTCGGCGCCCTCGACCTGTCTCGACGGGCGCGCGCCGACCAGCTGCCCGCCGTCCTGCCCCACGAGGCGATCCACCTGCGCCAGTCGCAGGACCTCGCCGACCGGATGCGCGAGATGGAGCTCAACCCCGCACCGATCCTGCTGGTCCACCGCGGACCCGCGGAGGTGCGCGACCTCGTGCGCGCCGTCGCGCGCCGCGAGCCCGACCACCACCTGCAGGACCGGGCCGGTCACAGCCAGCGCGTGTGGGCAGTCCGCGCCCTCGACGAGCTCGCGCTGCTCGAGCGCGGCCTGTCCGGCACCCACGCCCTGCTGGCCGACGGCCACCACCGCTACGCCGCCTACCTCACGCTGCAGGCGGCCGCGCCGGGCACCGCCTGGGACCGCGGCCTCGCGATGCTGGTCGACCAGGACGACACCCCCCTCTTCCTGGGCGCCATCCACCGCGTCCTGGAGCGCACCACGCTGGCCGACGTCGCCGACGCCGTGGGCCGGCTGCCCGGGCTGACGTGCACACCAGCGGCGGAGATGACAGCGATCGC
Source organism: Nocardioides perillae (assembly GCF_013409425.1). Taxonomy (NCBI): domain Bacteria; kingdom Bacillati; phylum Actinomycetota; class Actinomycetes; order Propionibacteriales; family Nocardioidaceae; genus Nocardioides; species Nocardioides perillae. The sequence continues at coordinate 2,507,907 of NZ_JACCAC010000001.1, forward strand.
TGCCCTCGCTGCCGACACGATGGTCCTGACCGACGGCACGGCGTGGGCGGTGCTGCGGATGACCGCCCGCGACCGCCCGGCCGTAGAGGTCCTGCACGAGGACCTGGTGCCCCGCCTGCCACGCACCGGAGGCGGGGTCACCCACCACCACTCCGTGCACGACCTGCTCACGCGGATGGACCGCGACCGCGACGTCGCCGTGCTGATGCCGGCGCCCGACTTCGACCTCGTGCTGTCGACCGTCGCAGCGGGCCGTCTGCTGCCCGAGAAGGCGACCTCCTTCCAGCCGAAGCCGCCGCTGGGGGTCGTCATGCGCTCGCTGCGCGACGGATGACCCGCGCGCGCTCGACCTCGACCTCGACCACCGAGGCCGCGCCCGCCCCCGTGCGGTAGAACCGTCGGCGCACCGCGCCGTCCACCTCCACGAGGTCGCCGGCGCGCCAGCTGCGCACCGCGCGCCGCGTGCGGCCCGACCACGCCGAGCACTCCAGCGCGTCGACGCTCGTGCGGCCGCGGCGCTTCGCCTCCGGCCGAGCGACCACGAGCCGGAAGGTCCACACCTCGTCACCGCTCGGCAGCTCGCGCCGCTCCGGGTCCTGGCTGACCCGTCCCGCGAGCCGCACCTCGTTCACCGCCACCACCGCGCCTGCGGCCTCGTCCGTCCTGGTCACGTGACCACCTCCAGACAGCACCGTGCCCCCGCACGCATCCCTCGAGAAGGCCGAGGGGACCAGCTGTGGACGGCGTCGCCCGGTCGGAGGCCTGTGCACGAGCGGTGGCCACCGCCGCACCACGGCCTGCCGGACCCCGGAACGCAGGACAGCCCGCGACCGAGGTCGCGGGCTGTCCTGAAGGGGTTGTCCGGCGGCGTCCTACTCTCCCACAACCTCGCGGTTGCAGTACCATCGGCGCTGAAAGGCTTAACTTCCGGGTTCGGAATGGGACCGGGTGTTTCCCGTTTCGCTATGGCCGCCGTAACACGTGTCGAACCTCCATCCAGTCACCCCTCCTGTGGTGCGTTGGGGTGTGGTGGTGGTCCACCCTTTGTGGAGTTGTTTCTCCCGTGGGTGGGTTGTGGTTCGGGAACCGCACAGTGGACGCGTGACATCACATAGCTCTCGCAGGTGTCGAGAGGGTGGTCGATGGTGTGTGGGACAAGCCCTCGGCCTATTAGTACCGGTCGGCTGGGCATCACTGCTGTACACCTCCGGCCTATCAACCCAGTGATCTTCTGGGGGCCTTACCCCGTCAAGCGGGTGGGAAACCTCATCTTGAAACGTGCTTCCCGCTTAGATGCATTCAGCGGTTATCACTTCCGAACGTAGCCAACCAGCCGTGCTCCTGGCGGAACAACTGGCACACCAGAGGTTCGTCCATCCCGGTCCTCTCGTACTAGGGACAGCCTTTCTCAAGTTTCCTACGCGCGCGGCGGATAGGGACCGAACTGTCTCACGACGTTCTAAACCCAGCTCGCGTGCCGCTTTAATGGGCGAACAGCCCAACCCTTGGGACCTGCTCCAGCCCCAGGATGCGACGAGCCGACATCGAGGTGCCAAACCATCCCGTCGATATGGACTCTTGGGGAAGATCAGCCTGTTATCCCCGGGGTACCTTTTATCCGTTGAGCGACGCCGCTTCCACATGCCAGCGCCGGATCACTAGTTCCGACTTTCGTCCCTGCTCGACATGTCTGTCTCACAGTCAAGCTCCCTTGTGCACTTACACTCGCCACCTGATTGCCAACCAGGCTGAGGGAACCTTTGAGCGCCTCCGTTACATTTTAGGAGGCAACCGCCCCAGTTAAACTACCCATCAGGCACTGTCCCTGATCCGGATCACGGACCTAGGTTAGACATCTAGTACGACCAGAGTGGTATTTCAACGATGACTCCACCCCAACTGGCGTCGAGGTTTCACAGTCTCCCACCTATCCTACACAAGCCGAACCAAACACCAATACCAAACTATAGTAAAGGTCCCGGGGTCTTTCCGTCCTGCCGCGCGTAACGAGCATCTTTACTCGTAGTGCAATTTCGCCGAGTCCATGGTTGAGACAGCGCCCAAGTCGTTACTCCATTCGTGCAGGTCGGAACTTACCCGACAAGGAATTTCGCTACCTTAGGATGGTTATAGTTACCACCGCCGTTTACTGGGGCTTAAGTTCTGAGCTTCGCACACACAAGGTGTGCTGACTCGTCCCCTTAACCTTCCAGCACCGGGCAGGAGTCAGTCCGTATACATCGTCTTACAACTTCGCACGGACCTGTGTTTTTAGTAAACAGTCGCTTGGGCCTGGTCTCTGCGGCCATCACCGCTTCCACACGCAAGGTGTGTCACGGATCCGGCCCCCCTTCTCCCGAAGTTACGGGGGCATTTTGCCGAGTTCCTTAACCATGGTTCACTCGATCGCCTTGGTATTCTCTACCTGATCACCTGAGTCGGTTTGGGGTACGGGCGGCGCATAGCTCGCTAGAGGTTTTTCTCGACAGCATAGGATCATCGACTTCCCCATACGGGTCCCCATCAGGTCTCAGACATGCACCACGCGGATTTGCCTACGTGGAGTCCTACACCCTTGGCCGTGGACAACCATCGCCACGGTCCGACTACCTTCCTGCGTCACCCCATCGCTTGACTACTACCAGATCGGGTCGTGCGCTACGCCCACCAGTCTCGCCCCGAAGGGTCCGATCCGATGGGTTTCGGGCACTTAGCATCACCGGGTTCGTCATGGGCGCTACTTTGCCGGTACGGGAATATCAACCCGTTGTCCATCGACTACGCCTGTCGGCCTCGCCTTAGGTCCCGACTTACCCAGGGCAGATTAGCTTGACCCTGGAACCCTTGATCATTCGGCGCACGTGTTTCTCACACGTGATTCGCTACTCATGCCTGCATTCTCACTCGTGTCGGATCCACCACTCGATCACTCGGCAGCTTCACTCCCGACACGACGCTCCCCTACCCATCCACACACCTGAACCACGAAGGCTTAGCTATATGTGTGAATGCCATAGCTTCGGCGGATGACTTGAGCCCCGCTACATTGTCGGCGCGGAATCACTTGACCAGTGAGCTATTACGCACTCTTTCAAGGGTGGCTGCTTCCAAGCCAACCTCCTGGTTGTCACTGCGACTCCACATCCTTTTCCACTTAGTCACCGCTTAGGGGCCTTAGCTGATGGTCTGGGCTGTTTCCCTCTCGACTACGGAGCTTATCCCCCGCAGTCTCACTGCTGCGCTCTCACTTACCGGCATTCGGAGTTTGGCTAACGTCAGTAACCTGGTAGGGCCCATCGGCTATCCAGTGCTCTACCTCCGGCAAGAAACACACAACGCTGCACCTAAATGCATTTCGGGGAGAACCAGCTATCACGGAGTTTGATTGGCCTTTCACCCCTATCCACAGGTCATCCCCTCAGTTTTCAACCTAAGTGGGTTCGGTCCTCCACGCGGTCTTACCCGCGCTTCAACCTGCCCATGGATAGATCACTCCGCTTCGGGTCTTGATCGCGCTACTCAAACGCCCTGTTCGGACTCGCTTTCGCTACGGCTTCCCCACACGGGTTAACCTCGCAACACAACGCAAACTCGCAGGCTCATTCTTCAAAAGGCACGCCGTCACACCCCACAAGGAGATGCTCCGACGGATTGTAGGCACATGGTTTCAGGTACTATTTCACTCCCCGCCAGGGGTACTTTTCACCTTTCCCTCACGGTACTTGTCCGCTATCGGTCACCAAGGAGTATTTAGGCTTAACGGGTGGTCCCGCCAGATTCACACGGAATTTCAGGGGTTCCGTGCTACTTGGGAACACACTCACAGAGCCAGCCACTTACGCGTACGGGGCTCTCACCCTCTCCGGCGCCACTTTCCAGTGGGCTTCAACTTCACGGCTGGTTTCTCACTCTGCGCCAGTACGGCAGCACTGACAAAAATGCGTCCCACGACCCCCCACACGCAACGCCTGCCGGCTATCACACGCATGAGGTTTAGCCTCATCCGATTTCGCTCGCCACTACTCTCGGAATCACTGTTGTTTTCTCTTCCTACCGGTACTGAGATGTTTCACTTCCCGGTGTTCCCTCCACACGCCCTATGTGTTCAGGCGCGGGTAACTGGACATGACTCCAGCTGGGTTTCCCCATTCGGACACCCCCGGATCAACGCTCGGTTGCCAACTCCCCAGGGCTTATCGCAGGCTCCTACGTCCTTCATCGGCTCTTGGTGCCAAGGCATCCACCATGTGCCCTTCACAGCTTGTCTCGCATCGAACAAACTCGACACAACAATTGCTACAAAGATGCTCGCGTCCACTGTGCAGTTCTCAAACAACAACCCGGCCCACCCACACACACCACCGACCAACGTCAGCGGGGCGCGAGCCCGGGAACCAGAGCAACCCCACCCACCCCCACACCTACAGGGGCGACGCGTGATCCCTCAGGACCCAACAGTGTGCCACCAGCGACCACCCCACCCACACGACCACCACCCAGGTTCCACACCCACCCCCACCCCCCCACAGGGAGAGACGAGCAGCAGGTAGTACTGAGGACAGCAGCCACACAGACAGGCCAGCCATTCACCGACGATTCCACTAGCGAACACCACTCAACGCTCCCCCACCCAGACGGCAGGAGAGTCAACGGTGCGTGCTCCTTAGAAAGGAGGTGATCCAGCCGCACCTTCCGGTACGGCTACCTTGTTACGACTTCGTCCCAATCGCCAGCCCCACCTTCGACGGCTCCCCCCCTTGCGGGTTGGGCCACCGGCTTCGGGTGTTGCCGACTTTCGTGACGTGACGGGCGGTGTGTACAAGGCCCGGGAACGTATTCACCGCAGCGTTGCTGATCTGCGATTACTAGCGACTCCGACTTCATGGGGTCGAGTTGCAGACCCCAATCCGAACTGAGACCGGCTTTTTGGGATTCGCTCCCCCTCACGGGATCGCAGCCCTTTGTACCGGCCATTGTAGCATGCGTGAAGCCCTGGACATAAGGGGCATGATGACTTGACGTCATCCCCACCTTCCTCCGAGTTGACCCCGGCAGTCTCCTATGAGTCCCCACCACGACGTGCTGGCAACATAGGACGAGGGTTGCGCTCGTTGCGGGACTTAACCCAACATCTCACGACACGAGCTGACGACAGCCATGCACCACCTGTACACCGACAAAAAGGGCACCTATCTCTAGGTGTTTCCGGCGTATGTCAAACCCAGGTAAGGTTCTTCGCGTTGCATCGAATTAATCCGCATGCTCCGCCGCTTGTGCGGGCCCCCGTCAATTCCTTTGAGTTTTAGCCTTGCGGCCGTACTCCCCAGGCGGGGCGCTTAATGCGTTAGCTGCGGCACGGAACCCGTGGAATGGATCCCACACCTAGCGCCCAACGTTTACGGTGTGGACTACCAGGGTATCTAATCCTGTTCGCTCCCCACACTTTCGCTCCTCAGCGTCAGGTCATGCCCAGAGAACCGCCTTCGCCACCGGTGTTCCTCCTGATATCTGCGCATTTCACCGCTACACCAGGAATTCCGTTCTCCCCTGCATACCTCTAGTCTGCCCGTATCGGAAGCAGGCCAGGTGTTGAGCACCTGGTTTTCACTCCCGACGCGACAAACCGCCTACGAGCCCTTTACGCCCAATAATTCCGGACAACGCTCGCACCCTACGTATTACCGCGGCTGCTGGCACGTAGTTGGCCGGTGCTTCTTTACCTGCTAAAGTCACTTGCGCTTCGTCACAGGCGAAAGAGGTTTACAACCCGAAGGCCGTCATCCCTCACGCGGCGTTGCTGGATCAGGCTTCCGCCCATTGTCCAATATTCCCCACTGCTGCCTCCCGTAGGAGTCTGGGCCGTGTCTCAGTCCCAGTGTGGCCGGTCACCCTCTCAGGCCGGCTACCCGTCGAAGCCTTGGTAGGCCATCACCCCACCAACAAGCTGATAGGCCGCGAGCTCATCCTCCACCGCCGGAACTTTCCACCCAAGACCATGCAGCCTCGAGTCATATCCGGTATTAGACCCCGTTTCCGAGGCTTATCCCGAAGTGAAGGGCAGATTACTCACGTGTTACTCACCCGTTCGCCGCTCGTGTACCACCGAAGTGGCCTTACCGCTCGACTTGCATGTGTTAAGCACGCCGCCAGCGTTCGTCCTGAGCCAGGATCAAACTCTCCGTTGAAAAACAAAAGAGCAAACCCAAGCAGAACAAACCCCGACAATATTCATTGCCAGAATCATCATCCACAAAGGAATCCGTACAACCCCCACCAACCAACCACCCGATCACGAGCAGCCAGCCACACGATGAGAGCCGGACGGGCAAAATAATTCGTCGACTATCAATGACACACTGTTGAGTTCTCAAGAATCACACGCGCTCGGGCGGAAAACGGAGACTTGCTCCCCGCCCCGTCCCGGGGCAACCCGCAGAAACTTACCGGATCCTCTGCGCCCGGTCAAACTGGGCGGTGCGGGACCCGCGAGCCTCGCGGGAGGTGGTCAGCCGTGGTGCAGCAGCCCGGTGGACCCGGCTCTGAGGCCGGTCCGGCCTGCCGCTCGCGGCGACAGGTAGAACAGTACGCACACCGGCGCCGGATGCAAAATCGGGGGTCAGCGGCGGCTCCGCAGCGGCGCCGCCGGGCGGTAGTCGGACACCGTCGGGTCCCCCGCGACCCAGAAGCGCCAGGGCCGGTCGGCGGCCGCGCGGAGGCCCACCCGGGGCCCGGTCGCGACCCGCGTGGGCGGCACCGGCGCGCCCTGCTCGAGGTGCGGACCGGGTCCTCCGGTCAGGAGGTCGGCGCCGTACTCCCCCGGCCCGATGCCGAGCGCGACGCACAGCCGCGCCGGCCCGCGGGCCAGGTCGCGGTCGGGCACCGCGCCGCGGCGCTCGCGCGCGAGCTCGAGGCCCTCGACGACCTCCCCGGCGCGCAGCAGGAGCGCGGACGCCTCGCCGTCGGGACCGGTCACGACGTTGGCGCAGTGGTGCATGCCGTAGACGAGGTAGACGTAGAGCCGACCCGCCCGCCCGAACATCACCTGGTTGCGCGGGGTCGGGCCGCGGAACGCGTGCGAGCCAGGATCGGCCGGACCGGCGTACGCCTCGACCTCGGTCAGGCGGACCGCCACCTCGCCGTGGCGCAGGACGCAGCCGAGCAGGCGCGGGGCAGCGTCGAGCACCGGTCCTGCCAGCACCTCGTCGAGCCGGTCGCCCGCACCCACGCCCGCGGCCTCAGCGCAGCCGCTCGCGCAGCGCGCCGCTGCGCTCGCCCAGCTCGTCGAGCTGCTCACGGACCCGGGCCGGCGCCGTGCCGCCGCGCCCGTCGCGCGAGGCGACCGAGCCCTCGACGGTCAAGACGTCGCGCACCGCGGGGGTGAGCGCCGGCGAGATCGCGGCCAGCTGCTCGTCGGTGAGCTCGTGCAGCTCGACGCCGAGCTCCTCGCACCGGCGCACGCACGCACCCGCCACCTCGTGGGCCACGCGGAAGGGCACGTCCTCGCGCACCAGCCACTCGGCGACGTCGGTCGCGAGCGAGAAGCCCTGCGGCGCCAGCGACGCGAGGCGCTCGCGGTCGAACTCGAGGGTGGCGACCATCCCGGTGAAGGCCGGCAGCAGCACCTCGAGCGTGTCGACCGAGTCGAAGACCGGCTCTTTGTCCTCCTGCAGGTCGCGGTTGTAGGCGAGCGGCAGTGCCTTGAGGGTGGTCAGCAGGCCGGCGAGGTTGCCGACGAGGCGGCCCGCCTTGCCGCGCGCGAGCTCGGCGACGTCGGGGTTCTTCTTCTGCGGCATGATGCTCGAGCCCGTCGACCAGGCGTCGTGCAGCACGACGAAGCCGAACTCCTTCGTGGCCCAGAGGACCACCTCCTCCGCCAGCCGGCTCACGTCCACCCCGACCTGGGCCGCGACGTAGGCGAACTCCGCCACGAAGTCGCGCGCCGCGGTGCCGTCGATCGAGTTCGCGCTCGAGCCCGTGAAGCCGAGCTCGTCCGCCACCGCCGTCGGGTCGAGGCCGAGGGACTGGCCCGCGAGCGCCCCCGAGCCGTACGGCGAGTCCCCGGCGACGCGGGCGTCCCAGTCGAGCAGCCGGTCGACGTCGCGCAGCAGCGGCCAGGCGTGCGCCGCGAGGTGGTGGGCGAGCAGCACGGGCTGCGCGTGCTGCAGGTGTGTGCGCCCCGGCATCACGGTCGGCCGGTCGCCGAGGTGCTCGCGCGCCTGGACCGCCAAGGTGTCGACGAGGTCGAGCACCAGCGCGGCCACCGCGCGGGCGTGGTCGCGCAGGTAGACCTTGAGCAGCGTCGCGATCTGGTCGTTGCGGGAGCGACCGGCGCGCAGCCGGCCACCCACCTCGGGGCCGACCTCCTCGAGCAGCAGGCGCTCGAGCGCGCCGTGGACGTCCTCGTCGTCCGGGTCGGGCTGCAGCTCCCCGGCCGCGTAGCGCTGGGCGAGCACGTCGAGGCCGCGCAGCAGCTCGGCGTGGTCGTCGTCGGCGAGCAGCCCGGCGCGGTGCAGGGCCCCGGCGTGGGCCCGCGAGCCGGCCAGGTCGTAGGGCGTGAGCCGCCAGTCGAAGTGCGTCGAGCGCGAGAGCGCCTCCAGCGCGGGCGCCGGGCCGCCGGCGAAGCGGCCGCCCCACAGCTTGCCGGCCCCGGTCGTGCCCGCCTCGTGCCCCTGCCCCGCCATCAGTCGGTGCCGATCTCGAGCGCGACGTGGTCGAGCGCCTCGTCGCCGGCGTCGTGGGCGGCCGGGTTGTCGGTGATGCGGTCGGCGCCACCGGCCGGCAGCGCCCCGAAGAGGGTGCCGTGCTCCACGAGCACCTGCCCCTGCTCGATCGGCTGCGCGGCGTAGTGCTCCAGCTTGTCGCGGGAGTCGGCGATGTCGAGGTTGCGCATCGTCAGCTGCCCGATGCGGTCGGTGGGGCCGAAGGCGGCGTTGTCGGTGCGCTCCATCGACAGCTTGTCGGGGTGGTAGGAGAACGACGGGCCCGCGGTGCGCAGCACGGTGTAGTCCTCGCCCCGGCGCAGCCGCAGCGTCACCTCACCGGTCACCAGCGAGGCGACCCAGCGCTGGATCGACTCGCGGATCATCAGGGCCTGGGGGTCGAGCCACCGGCCCTCGTAGAGCATGCGGCCCAGGCGTCGCCCCTGGTCGTAGTAGTTGTCGAGCGTGTCCTCGTTGTGCACCGCGTTGAGCAGCCGCTCGTAGGCGATCCACAGCAGCGCCATGCCGGGCGCCTCGTAGATCCCGCGCGACTTGGCCTCGATGATGCGGTTCTCGATCTGGTCGCTCATGCCGAGGCCGTGGCGACCGCCCACCGCGTTGGCCTCGTGCACGAGCGCCACCGGGTCGTCGAAGCGCCGACCGTCGATCGCCACCGGGCGGCCCTGCTCGAAGGCCACCGTGACGTCCTCGGTGGGGATCTCGACGGTGGGGTCCCAGAACTTCACGCCCATGATCGGCTCGACGGTCTCCAGCGAGACGTCGAGGTGCTCCAGCGTCTTGGCTTCGTGCGTGGCGCCCCAGATGTTGGCGTCGGTGGAGTAGGCCTTCTCCTGGCTGTCGCGGTAGGGCAGGCCGCGCTCGGTGAGCCACGCGCTCATCTCGGTGCGCCCGCCCAGCTCGTGCACGAACTCGGCGTCGAGCCACGGCTTGTAGATGCGCAGGTCGGGGTTGGCCAGCAGGCCGTAGCGGTAGAAGCGCTCGATGTCGTTGCCCTTGAACGTCGAGCCGTCGCCCCAGATGTCGACGCCGTCCTCGTGCATCGCGCGCACCAGCAGCGTGCCGGTGACGGCACGACCCAGCGGCGTGGTGTTGAAGTAGGCCCGGCCGCCCGAGCGGATGTGGAAGGCGCCGCAGGCGAGCGCGGCCAGCCCCTCCTCCACCAGCGGCAGCTTGCAGTCGACGTGCCGCGCGATCTCCGCGCCGTACTCCACCGCGCGGCCGGGGACGCCGGCGATGTCGGGCTCGTCGTACTGCCCGATGTCGGCGGTGTAGGTGCACGGCACCGCGCCCTTCTCGCGCATCCAGGCCACGGCCACGGAGGTGTCGAGGCCGCCGGAGAAGGCGATGCCGACGCGCTGGCCGGCGGGCAGGGAGGTGAGGACCTTGCTCACGGGGGAACCACTCCTGGAGTACGTCGGGGGGACCGGGCTCAGCTGAGGCCGGCCGGGTGCTTCGGGTCGTTGGCGAGGGCGAGGATGCGGCGCGCGAGCGCCTCGCCGTCGGGGTCGCGGCCGATCACCAGCACGGTGTCGTCGCCGCCGATGGTGCCGAGGATGCCGCCGAGCTCGGCGCGGTCGAAGGCGCTCGCGAGGAACTGCGCGGCGCCCGGCGGCGTGCGCAGCACCACGAGGTTGCCGGTGGCCTCCGCGCTCACGAGGAGCTCGGCGCACAGCCGTGCGAGGCGGCCGCTCGCGGCGGCCCCCTCCTTGACCGCCGCGGGCCGGCGGTCGCCGCCCTCGGCGGGCACGGCGTAGACCAGCGCCCCGGAGCGCGCCCGCACCTTGACCGCGTCGAGCTCGACGAGGTCGCGGCTGAGCGTCGCCTGGGTGACGTGCACCCCGCGCGCGGCCAGCAGCTCGGCGAGCTCGGACTGCGAGCGCACGTCGTGGTGCTCGAGCAGCTCGATGATCCGGCGCTGCCGGGCGTTCTTGGTCAGAGGGCTGAGGGCGGACTCGCTCACGCGGCACCCTCCTCGGCGGCCAGGCCGGAGCGGCGCAGCACGAAGTCGAGCACCGCCTTCTGCACGTGGCGGCGGTTCTCGGCCTCGTCCCACACGACGCTGCGCGGCCCGTCGAGCACCTCGGCGCTGATCTCCTTGCCGCGGTAGGCCGGCAGGCAGTGCATCGCGACCGCGTCCGGCGCGGCGCGCTCGAGGAGCGCGGCGGTGAGGGAGTACGGCGCGAGGTCGGCGAGGCGCGCCTCGGCCTGCTCCTCGCGTCCCATCGAGACCCAGGTGTCGGTGACGACGACCTGGGCGCCGTCGACGGCCTTCTCCGGGTCGGGCTCGAGGGTGACCGTGCCGCCGGTGGCGCTGCCGATCTCGCGCGCCCGTGCGACGACCGCCGCGTCGGGCTGGTAGCCCGCGGGCGCCGAGGCCCGCACGTGCATGCCGGCCACCGCGCCGGCCAGGGCCCACGAGTTGCCCATGTTGCAGGCCGCGTCGCCGAGGAAGGTGACGGTCGTGCCGGCCAGCGGGCCCACGTGCTCCTGCACGGTGAGGAGGTCGGCGAGCAGCTGGCAGGGGTGGAAGTCGTCGGTGAGGGCGTTGAGCACCGGCACGCCGGCGTGGGCCGCCATCTCCTCGAGGTCGGCCTGGTGACCGGTGCGCCACACGATCGCGGACGCCTGGCGCCCGAGCACCCGGGCGGTGTCGGCGACCGACTCGCGCTGGCCGATCCCGGCGAGCACGCCGTCGACGGTGAGCGGGAACCCCCCGAGCTCGGCCACCCCCGCGGCGAAGGACGACTGGGTGCGCAGTGTCGCGCGGTCGAAGACCAGGGCCACCGTGCGAGGGCCAGCCAGCGGGCGGCGCGACCAGGGTGCGGCCTTGAGCGCGGCCGCGAGCGCCAGCACCTCCGCCTGCTCGGCAGGGGTCAGGTCGTCGTCGCGCAGCAGGTGGCGCACGCCCTCCGCCCCGCTGCTCACGTCGTCACCCAGGCGGCGTCGAGGATGCCCGGCCAGGCCGCGAGGAAAGCCTCGGCGTCGTCGGTCGACAGCACCAGCGGCGGGGCCAGGCGGATGCGGTCGGGGCCGGTGGCGTTGACGATCCAGCCCGCGTCCTGGGCCGCGGCGACGACCTCGGCCGCACGGGGCACGGCGAGGTCGAGCCCGATGAGCACGCCGACGCCGCGGACCTCGGTGACGCGGGGGTCCGCTGCCAGGCCCGACCGCAGCCGCTCGCCGAGCGCGACCGCGTGGGCCATCAGGCCGTCGCGCTCGACGGTGTCGATCACGGCGAGCGCGGCGGCGCAGGCGACGGGGTTGCCCCCGAAGGTGGTGCCGTGGTTGCCCGGCTCGAGCAGGTGGGCGGCCTCGCCGAGCGCGACGCAGGCCCCGATCGGGATCCCGCCGGCCAGGCCCTTGGCGAGGGTGACCACGTCGGGCACCACCCCCGACGCGGTGTGGGCGAACCACGCGCCCGTGCGCCCCACGCCGGTCTGCACCTCGTCGACCCACAGCAGGGCACCGTGGCGCCGGGTGACCTCGCGGCAGGCGCGCAGGAAGGCGTGGCCCGGGTCGACGACGCCGGCCTCGCCCTGCAGCGGCTCGAGGAGCACGGCCGCGGTCGCGTCGGTCACGGCCGCGGCGAGCGCCTCGGCGTCGCCGTAGGGCACGAAGGTCACGCCGCCCGGCAAGGGCTCGAAGGGGGCGCGGTAGGCCTCCTTCGAGGTCAGCGCGAGGCTCCCCATCGTGCGGCCGTGGAAGGCGCCCTCCATCGCCACGACGTGGGTGCGCCCGGTGCGCCGCGTCAGCTTGAAGGCGGCCTCGTTGGCCTCCGCGCCGGAGTTGGCGAAGAACACCCGGCCGTCCGCGGGGCCGCCGTCGCCGCCCAGCAGGGCGAGCAGCCGCTCGGCGAGCTCGACCTGAGGACGGGTGGCGAAGAAGTTCGAGGTGTGCCCGAGCGTGCGCAGCTGGTGGGTCACGGCCTCGACGAGGGCGGGGTGAGCGTGACCGAGGGTGTTGACGGCGATGCCGCCGAGCAGGTCGACGTACTCCTTGCCGTCGGCGTCCCACACGTGCGCGCCCTCGCCGCGCTCGAGGACGAGCTTGGGCGGGCCGAAGGTGTTCATCACCGCGCCGGTGTAGCGCTGCGTCCACTCCCCCGTGGCCCCCGTCGGGCTGCCGGGCGCGCTCACGCCTCCGCCCCCGGCTGTGCCTTGCGGGCCGCGCGCTCGGCCGCCTCCTCCTCGGCGGCGGCGTAGGAGCGCCGCAGCTTGGTCTCCACGCCCGGCAGCACCTGGGTGCCCACGCCGGCGTCGGTGAAGATCTCGAGCAGCACGGCGTGCGGCTCGCGGCCGTCGACGACGGTCGCCTTCGGCACGCCGCCGCGCACGGCCTCGAGGCAGGCACCCATCTTGGGCACCATGCCGCTGGCCAGCGTCGGCAGCAGCTCGGCGAGCGACTCGGGGCTGATCTCCTGGATGACGTCGTCGCTCTCGGGCCAGTCGCGGAAGAGGCCCTCCACGTCGGTGAGCACCAGCAGCTTGGCCGCGCCGAGTGCGACCGCCAGGGCGGCCGCGGCGGTGTCGGCGTTGACGTTGTGCACCTGCCCGACGACGTCGGGGGCGACGCTGGAGATGACCGGGATCCGACCGGCCTCGATGAGGTCGAGGACCGCCTCGGGCCGCACCCGCGCGACCTCGCCGACCAGGCCGAGGTCGACCTCCTCGCCGTCGACGACGGTGCTGGCGGGCTCGGCGGTGAACAGCCCGGCGTCCTCGCCCGAGAGCCCCACGGCGATGTGGCCGTGGGCGTTGATGAGGCCCACCAGCTCGCGCTGGACCTGTCCGACGAGCACCATCCGCACGACGTCCATCGCCTCGGGGGTGGTGACGCGCAGGCCGCCGCGGAACTCCGACTCGATGCCGAGCCGGTCGAGCATCGCGGAGATCTGCGGGCCGCCGCCGTGCACGACGACGGGCTTGAAGCCGGCGTAGCGCAGGAAGGCGATGTCCTCGGCGAAGGCCTGCTTGAGGCCCTCGTCGGTCATGGCGTTGCCGCCGTACTTCACGACGATCGTCTGGCCGTGGTACTCCATCAGCCACGGCAGCGCCTCGGCCAGGGTGGCGGCCTTGGCGGGGTCGGGGCGGTTCTTCGGGGTCACGCGGATCACGTCCTGGGCGGGGTCGGTCGGGTCGGTCACGAGGAGTACGCGCTGTTCTCGTGCACGTAGGCGTGGGTCAGGTCGTTGGTCCACACCGTCGCGCGCGCGTCGCCGGACTTCAGGTCGACGGTCACCTCGACCTCGCGACCCGTCAGGTCGACCGTCGCGGGGTCGGCGTGGGGCGTCGAGGCCCGGCAGACCCACACCCCGTTCATCGCGACGTCGAGGTCGGCGGGGTCGAACTGCGCGGTGGTGGTGCCGACGCTCGCGAGCACGCGGCCCCAGTTGGGGTCGTTGCCGAAGACGGCGGCCTTGAAGAGGTTGCTGCGCGCGATGCTGCGCCCCACCTCGACGGCGTCGTCCTCGCTGGCCGCGCCGAGGACGGTGATCGCGATCTCGTGGTCGGCGCCCTCCGCGTCCTTCAGCAGCTGCATGGCGAGGTCGGTGCAGGCCTGGGTCAGCGCCTGCGTGAAGTCGTCGAGGGTGGGGGTGATCCCGCTGGCGCCGCTGGCCAGGAGCGTGACGGTGTCGTTGGTCGACATGCACCCGTCGGAGTCGAGCCGGTCGAAGCTCACCCGGGTGGCGGCGCGCAGCGCCGCGTCGAGGTCCGCGGCGGGCACGACCGCGTCGGTGGTGAGCACCACCAGCATGGTGGCCAGCTGCGGAGCCAGCATGCCGGCGCCCTTCGCCATGCCGCCGATGCGCCACCCGGCGCCCTCGACGACGACCTGCTTGCTCACGGAGTCGGTGGTCATGATCGCCTCGGCAGCGGCCGCACCACCGTCGGCGGAGAGCGCAGCGTGGGCCGCGTCGACGCCGTCGAGCAGGTGCTCGCGGGGGTTGGCGAGGCCGATGAGGCCGGTGCTGCAGACCACGACGTCGCCCGCCCCGATGCCGAGGCGCTCGGCGACGCGCTCGGCGACCGCGTGGGTGGTCTGGAAGCCCTCGGGCCCGGTGTAGCAGTTGGCGCCGCCGGAGTTGAGGACGACGGCGCGCACGACACCGTCCTTCACCACCTCCTGGCTCCAGAGCACCGGGTTGGCCTTGCACCGGTTGGCGGTGAAGACCGTGGCGCTGTCGTGGGTGGGGCCCTCGTTGACGACGAGGGCGAGGTCCTTCGCGCCGGTGGACTTGAGGCCGGCGGGGACGCCGGCGGCGACGAAGCCGGCGGGGGCGGTGACGCTCATCGGGGGGACTTCCTCTGCGGGGTGGCGGCCTGCTGCTGGGCGGACCGGGTGGCGGGGACGGCGGGGGCGACGGTGTGCCCCTGTCGTCGCCAGGCCTCCTCGGCCCGGTCGGCCTCCTCTGTCGGGACGAGCACCCAGTCGGTGTCGTAGGTCGGGACGGTCCGCACGCCCAGCCCCTCCTCCACCAGCGGCGCGAGCAGGGTCAGCAGGCGGGCCGCGCCGTCGTGACCGGCCTCCGCGGCGTGCGTGCCCTCGGCCACCACCAGCGAGAAGGCGGTGAACGGGCGCACGTGGCGCGTCTTGGTCGGCACGCTGCGCGCGGCGCACACCAGCGCCGTCTCGGCCGCCGTGGCGGTGACGGAGAAGATCGACGACGACTCCACCCAGGAGGGCACCTCGGAGCCGGCGGCGAGGCGCACGAGCGCCAGGGTCTCGGGGAAGCGCGCGAGCGTCAGCGGCGCGCTCACGGGGCCAGCCCCACGGTCGTGAGACCGGCGGTCTCGTCGAGCCCGAGCGCGAGGTTGAGGCACTGCACGGCCGCGCCGCCGGTGCCCTTGGCGAGGTTGTCGACGACACCGACGGCGACCAGCCGGCCGGCGTCCTCGTCGACGGTGACCTGCACGTGCACGGCGTTCGACCCGAGCACCGCCTGCGTCTGGGGCCACTGGCCCTCCGGCAGCACGTGGACGAACGGCTCGTCGGCGTACGCCGTCAGGTAGGCCTCGCGCGCCTGCGCGGCGTCGACGCCGGGGCGCAGCGGCGCCGAGCAGGTGGCGAGGATGCCCCGTGACATCGGCACCAGCAGCGGCGTGAAGCTCACCCGCGGGGTGTCGCCGCCGAGGCCGGCGAGGTTCTGGGTGATCTCGGGCGTGTGGCGGTGCACGCCACCGACGCCGTAGGCGCTCGCGTTGCCCATGACCTCGGAGCCGAGGAGGTGGGGCTTGGCGGCCTTGCCGGCACCGCTGGTGCCGCTGGCGGCGACGACCACCAGGTCGGGCTCCACCAGGCCGGCGGCCACGGCCGGGGCGAGCGTCAGGGTGCTGACCGTCGGGTAGCACCCCGGCACCGCGACGCGCCGGGCGCCGCGCAGCCGCTCGCGCTGCCCCGGCAGCTCGGGCAGGCCGTAGGGCCACGACCCGGCGTGGTCGCCGCCGTAGAAGCGCTCCCAGGCCGCGGCGTCGGTGAGGCGGAAGTCGGCCCCGCAGTCGATCACCACCGTCTCGTCGCCGAGCTGCTCGGCGAGCGCCGCCGACTGCCCGTGCGGCAGGCCCAGCACGACCACGTCGTGGCCCGCGAGGACCTCGGCGTCGGTGGGCTCCAGGACGCGGTCGGCCAGGGGCACGAGGTGGGGCTGCAGCGCGCCGAGCGGCTGGCCGGCGTTGCTGCCGCCGGTCAGCGCGCCGACCTCGACGTCGGGGTGGCCGAGGAGGAGGCGCAGGACCTCGCCCCCGGCGTACCCGCTCGCACCGGCGACCGCCACGCGGATCTGGGGAGACATGTGCATGACCATACACAACTCTGCATGCATGCGGCACTCGACCAGACGGGTGGTCCGGCTCCGCGGCGTGTGTCGCCGGTCACGCCTAGCCTCCTGCCGTGACCGACGACCTGGCTCCGCCCTGCTCCCCCGCCGACGCCGCGCGCCCGACACCCGGGCCGGCACCTGCGCCGGCCGACCACCTCCGGGCGGTCGAGGTCGAGTCCGCGCGGTTCCGCGCCGTGCTCGCGGGCGCCGCGCCCGGCGCCCGTGTCCCGTCGTGCCCCGACTGGGACGTCGACGACCTGCTCCACCACCTCACCGGGGTGCAGTGGTTCTGGGCCGAGGTGCTCGCGCGCCGGCCGGCGGGCCCCGACGACGCGGGCTTCCCCGAGACGCCTGCGCGACCGGAGGGCCGGGCCGCCCTGCTGGCCGCCGCGGCCGACGCCACGGCGAGGCTGGTCGAGGAGCTGCGCGCCGCCGACCCCGCCGAGGAGGCCTGGTCGTGGTCGGACGACCACACGGTCGGGTTCACCCTGCGGCGCCAGGCGCACGAGGCCCTGGTGCACCGGCTGGACGCCGAGCTCGCCGCGGGCGACGTCACCGACCTCCCCCCCGGCGCTGGCGGCCGACGGCGTGCTCGAGGTGCTCGACGTCGTGTTCGGGGCGGCCCCGCCGTTCGGCACCTGGTCGCCGCGCGACGCCTGGGTCCGCGTGGACCTCACCGACACGGGCCACTGCACCTGGGTGCAGGTGGGCTGGTTCGAGCACCGCCCCCGACAGCGGGGAGGTCCTCGACGGCCACGACGTGCGGGTGCGCCCCGACCCCGGCCACGAGCCGCACGCCGTCGTCAGCGGGCGGGCCGCCGACGTCGACGCCTGGCTGTGGTCGCGCACCGGTGACGACGCCGTCACGCAGACCGGCGACGCCGACGTGCTCGCCCGTTTCCGCGAGGCCACCTCGCACCCCGTCGAGTGACGCGCCGCGACCCCGGAACCCACCCCGGAGCCGACCCCGGAGCCGACTGACCCCGCTTCAGCTGCGCTGGCGGGCGCCTGTGCGCTCGGCGGCCAGCGCGACGGCGGCGTCGCGGGCCGCGGCGGCCTCCCCCTCCGCCAGCGTGCGGTCGGGTGCGCGGAAGCGCAGCGCGAAGGCCAGCGAGGTGCGCCCCTCGCCCACCTGGTCGCCGGTGTAGACGTCGAAGAGCCGCACCGACTCCAGCAGCGGCCCGGCCCCCTCGCGCAGCGCCGCCTCCACCGCGGCCGCCGGGACCGAGGCGTCGACGACGAGCGCGACGTCCTCCTTCGCGACGGGGTAGGAGGAGAACTGCGGGGCCGGCACCACGGCGGTGGCGTGCCCCAGCAGGGCGTCGAGGTCGAGCTCGGCGGCGGCGCTTCGCTCGGGCAGGCCGAAGGCGCGGCAGACCCGCGGGTGGAGCTCGCCGGCGTGGCCGAGGACGGTGCCGCTCACGCGCAGCTCCGCGCACCGGCCCGGGTGCCACGGCGCCGCGGTCGCGGCCCGCACCTCCAGCTCGACCCCGAGCTCGGCGGCGAGGTCGCGCACCGCGCCGACGACGTCGGCCCAGCCGGCGACGCGGCCCGGGCCCCACCAGCCGGGGCGCTCGGCGCGACCGGTGACCGCGAGCGCGAGGTGCAGCGGCTGGGCGGGCACCGCGCGGCTGATGGCGGCCCACTCGTCCGCGCTCGGTCGCCGGTCCACCCCGAGGACGGGCGCCCGCTCGTCGCCGTCGGGCGTGAAGACCAGGCTGTGCTCGAAGAGCGCGACGTCCCCGGCGCCCCTGCCGACGTTGCGGGCCAGGGCGTGCAGGATGCCCGGCAGCAGCGTGGTGGTGAGCTCCGGCTCCTCCGCGCTGAGCGGGTTGGCGATGCGCAGGGTCCTGCGGCGGGGGTCGTCCTCGGGGAGGCCGAGGCGCTCCCAGTCGGCCGGACCGACGAAGGGGTAGGTGATGAGCTCGGTCCAGCCCGCGCCCGCGAGGGTGCGTCCGACCCGGCGGCGCATCCGCTGCTCCGCGGTGAGCCCGCGACCGGCCGGTGCCGGCGGCAGCACCGACGGGACCTGGTCGTAACCGACGACCCGGGCCACCTCCTCGACCAGGTCGTAGGGGTCGGTGAGGTCGGGGCGCCAGGTCGGCACGACCACCTCGAGCCGCTCGCCGTCGCCGCGCACGGTGCACCCGACGGCCTCGAGGTGCGCGCGGGTCGTGGCCTCGTCGACCGGCAGGCCCGTGACGCGGGCGGGCAGGTCGGCGCGGAGCTCGACGGTGGCGGGGGCGGGCACCGCGCCGACGACGGTGACACCCGGGTCGGCGGTGGCACCGCCGAGCTCGCAGAGCAGCTCGACGACGCGGTCGGCGGCGGCCTCGCAGATGGCCGGGTCGACGCCGCGCTCGTTGCGCTTCCCCGCCTCGGAGGTGATCTTGTGGCGGCGGCCGGTGCGGAACATCGCGACGGCGTCCCAGTGGGCCGACTCGACCAGCACGCGGGTGGTGGTGTCGCTGATCTCCGTGGCCTGCCCGCCCATGACGCCGCCCAGCCCGATCACCCCGGAGTCGTCGGTGACGACGAGGTCCTCGGTCGACAGCGCCCGGTCGGCGCCGTCGAGCGTCGTCAGCCGCTCGCCGGCGCGGGCCCGGCGCACGCCGAGGATGCCCTGGACCTTCTCCGCGTCGTAGCCGTGGATGGGGCGTCCGAGCTCGAGCATGACGTAGTTGGTGACGTCGACGCCCAGGCTGACCGGGCGCATCCCGGCGGCCGTCAGCCGCTGCGCCATCCAGTCCGGGGTCGGGGCGGTGGCGTCGAAGCCCGAGACGGTGCGGGCGACGAAGACGGGGCAGCCGTCGGGGTCGTCGACCACCACCGGGTGACCCGCGCCGTCGGCCGGGGGGACCTCGCGACCGGCCGGGTCGGCGTACGCCGTGCCGAAGGCCAGCGCCGCCTCGCGCGCGATCCCGCGGATGCTCAGCGCGTAGGCGCGGTCGGGGTTGACCTCCAGCTCGAGCACCGCGTCGTCGAGCCCGAGCACCTCGCGGGCGTCCTGGCCGGGCTCACCGGCGCCGGCGGGGAGCACGATGATCCCGTCGTGCTCGTCGCCGAGGCCGAGCTCGGCGGCCGAGCAGATCATGCCGGCCGAGACGTGGCCGTAGGTCTTGCGCGCCGCGATCGCGAAGTCGCCGGGCAGCACCGCACCGGGCAGCACGCACACGACGAGGTCGCCCTCGACGAAGTTGTGGGCGCCGCAGACGATGCCCTGGGGCTCCCCGGTGCCGTTGGCCTCGCCGACGTCGACCTGGCACCAGTTGATGGTCTTGCCGTTCTTCTGCGGCTCCTTCACCAGCGACAGCACGCGACCGACGACGAGCGGCCCGGTGATGGCCTCACCCGGCGAGACCAGCGACTCGAGCTTGAGCCCGAGCGCCGTCAGCCGCGCCGTCAGCTCGGCCGGGGTGGCCTCCGGCGGCAGCTCGACGTGCTCGCGGATCCACGAGAGGGGGGCCTTCATCAGATCTCCGTTCCGAAGGGCTGGGCGAAGCGCACGTCGCCCTCGAAGACGTCGCGCAGGTCCTCGACGCCGTGGCGGAACATCAGCATCCGGTCGATGCCGAAGCCGAACGCGAAGCCGGTGTAGCGCTCGGGGTCGATGCCGCAGGCGGTCAGCACCCGCGGGTTGACCACGCCGCAGCCGCCCAGCTCGATCCAGCCCTCGCCCCGGCAGGTGCGGCAGCGCTCCCCCTCCGTGCCGCCTCCCCCGCTGAGTGCCCCGGTGCCCCGGCACACGAAGCAGACCATGTCCATCTCGGCCGACGGCTCGGTGAAGGGGAAGTACGACGGGCGGAAGCGCGTCGAGATGCCCTCGCCGAAGAGCGCGGCGGTCATGTGGTCGAGGGTGCCCTTGAGGTGGGCCATCGTGATGCCCTCGTCGACGACGAGGCCCTCGATCTGGTGGAAGACCGGGCTGTGCGTCGCGTCGACCTCGTCGGTGCGGTAGACCCGGCCCGGGCACACGACGTAGATCGGGGGCTCCCGGGTCAGCATGGTGCGCGCCTGCACCGGGGAGGTGTGGGTGCGCAGCACCAGCGCCGCGTCGGCCGGCTCGAGCCAGAAGGTGTCCTGCATGGTGCGCGCGGGGTGGTCGGCGCCCATGTTGAGCGCGTCGAAGTTGAGCCACTCGGCCTCGACCCAGGGGCCTTCGGCGACCTCCCAGCCCATCGCGACGAAGACGTCGGCGAGCTTCTCCGACATCGTCGTGATCGGGTGGCGCGCACCGCGCAGCGCCCGGTCGGTCGGCAGCGTGACGTCGACGGTCTCCTCGACGAGCATCCGCTCCTCGTGCTCGGCCTCGAGCACCTCGAGCCGGGCGGCGAGGGCCTGGGCGACGGCGTCGCGGGCCTTCCCGACCCGCTGGCCGGCCTCCTTGCGCGCCTGCGGCGGCAGCGCGCCGATCTCACGGTTGGCCAGCGCGAGGGGCGAGCGGTCGCCGGCGTGGTCGAGCCGCACCTGCTTGAGCTGCTCGAGGTCGCTGGCCGCGGCGATCGCGGCGAGCGCGGCGTCGCGCGCCGCCTCGACCTCGGCCGTCTGCAGGGGGGTGACCTCGACAGGGTCGTACTCGGTGTTGGGCCCGGACATGCCGGTCAGTCTAGGAAGGCGCGGACCCCGCGCGCGCACCGGTGGCCCGCGCGGGCCAGTCGACGACGACGCGGGCGCCGCCGCCCGGCGCGTCGCCGATCGTCACCGTGCCGCCGTGGGCGCGGACCAGGCCGTGCACGACGTACATCCCCAGGCCCGAGCCGCCGCCCGTGCCCTGGGTCCAGAACTTCGTGAAGACCCGGCGGCGCACCTCCTCGGGGATGCCCGTGCCCTCGTCGTCGACGACCGCGCGGACGCCGTCGGGCGAGACCCCGGGCGGCGTGGGTGCCAGGCGCAGCGTGACCAACCCCGCGCCGTGGCGCAGGCCATTCTCGAGGAGGTTGGTCAGCACCTGCGTGAGCTTGTCGGGGTCGGCGTGCACCGTCGCGGGGCCGCCGCCGACGGCGTCCAGGTCGAGCGCGACGGCGCGGCTGGTGCCGGCGCGCACGGAGGCGACCACCCGCTCCGCGACGACGACGGCGTCGACCGGGCGCGGGTGCAGCGAGAGCCGCCCGGTGTCGATGCGGGCCACGTCGAGCAGCTCGGTGACCAACCGGGCGAGCCGGTCGGCGTCGACGCTGGCCGTGGTCAGCATGAGCCGGCGCTGGTCGTCGCTGAGCCGGTCCCAGCGGTGCAGCAGCGTCTGCACGAACCCCTTGACCCCGGTGAGCGGCGAGCGCAGCTCGTGGGCGACCGTGGCGACCAGGTCGGAGCGGTCGCGGTCGAGCCGGGCGCGGGCACGCCCCGAGCGCAGCCCCACCGCCACGGCGGTGACCGGGCCGCGGGGCCCGTCGCGGTGCAGGCGCGCCGTGACGAGCACCTCCGCCCCGTCCGCGGCGGTCCACGACTGCTCCGGGACCGCGCGGCGCGTGCTCAGCCCGTCGTACGGCGTGTTGCACGCCGCCCACGCGCGGCCCTCCCGGTCGCGCAGCGAGACCACCTCCTCGAGCGGTCGCCCGAGGGCCTGTGCCTGCGTGGTGCCGAGGAGGGCGGCCGCGACGGTGTTGACGGCCTGCACGCGGCGGTCGGGCCCGGCGAGCACGACGCCGTCGGCGAGCCGGTCGAGCACCTGCGCCAGGTCGGGGGTCCCCACCCCCGCGACCCTAGCGGTGCCCGGGCGCCCGGCCCCGGCGCTGGGCGCGGGCGGAGGCGTAGAGGCAGAGCGCGGCGGCGGTGGCGAGGTTGAGGCTCTCGGCGCGGCCGTGGATCGGGATGCGCACGCGGCGGTCGGCGAGGGCGGCGAGCTCGGCCGGCAGGCCCCACGCCTCGTTGCCCAGCAGCCAGGCGGTCGGCGCGGCGAGCACGCCGGCGTCGGCGAGGTCGTCGACGTCGTCCTCGCCCGCGCCGTCGGCGGCGAGGACCTGCAGGCCCGCCGCCTGCGCGGCGGCGACGGCGGCGGCCGGCTCGGCCGCGAGCGCCAGCGGCAGGTGGAAGAGGCTGCCCACGCTGGCGCGCACGGTCTTGGGGTTGTGCGGGTCGACCGCGTGCCCGGCGAGCACGACGGCGTCGGCGCCCGCGGCGTCGGCGGTGCGCACCACCGTGCCCGCGTTGCCGGGGTCGCGCACGTCGGCGAGCAGCGCCACCAGGCGGTGGCCCCTCGTCACGACGTGCTCGAGGGGCCGGTCGACGCTGCGGCAGACCGCGACCACGCCGGCGGGGTTGACGGCGTCGGAGAGCCCGGCGGCGGCGCGGTCCTCGACGAGGGTCCACGGCACGCCCGCGGCGGCGGCGGCCGGCGGCAGCGCGGCGTACCGCGCGGTGGCGGCGGTCGTGGCGAAGACCTCGACCGCGCAGCCCGGGACCCCGAGGGCCCCCTCGACGGCCTGCGGGCCGTCGGCGAGGAACAGCCGCCGCTCGGTGCGCACCGAGCGGCGGCTGAGCCTGCGTGCGTCCTTGACCCGGGTGTTGCCCGCGGCGAGCGGGGCACCCGGGCCGGGGAGCGCGGAGCCGGTCAGGCCGAGGCCGTCTCGGTCTTCGGCGCGTTGACGTCCTCGGGCAGCGCGGCCTTGGCGACCTCGACGAGGGCGTTGAACGCGGCCACGTCGTTGACGGCGAGCTCGGCGAGGATCTTGCGGTCGACCTCGACGCCGGCCAGGCCGAGGCCCTGGATGAAGCGGTTGTAGGTCAGGCCCTGCGCGCGCGCCGCGGCGTTGATCCGCTGGATCCAGAGGCGGCGGAAGTTGCCCTTGTTCTTGCGGCGGTCGTTGTAGCTGTAGACCAGGGAGTGGGTGACCTGCTCCTTGGCCTTGCGGTAGAGCCGCGAGCGCTGGCCGCGGTAGCCGCTGGCGCGCTCGAGGGTCGTCCGGCGCTTCTTCTGGGCGTTCACTGCCCGCTTGACGCGTGCCACTGTCGTTCTCCTTGCTGCGTGGTGGTCACCGGGTCACCGGCGCACACCGAGGTTCGGGTGGGGGAAGGGGCTCAGAGCCCGAGGAGCTTCTTGGCCGTCTTGACGTCGGCCTTGGCCACCTCGGTGGTGCCCGTCATGCGGCGGGTGACCTTGGAGGCCTTCTTCTCCAGGTTGTGCCGCTTGCCGGCCTTCTCGCGCAGGATCTTGCCCGAGCCCGTCACGCGGAAGCGCTTGCTGGCGCCCGAGTGCGTCTTGTTCTTCGGCATCTGTAGCTCTCTCTCCTGGTGGTGCACCCGCGGCGGGGTGTCCGTGCGGTCCCGGGGTGCCGGGACCGGTCGTCGGGTGGTCTGCGCCACCGGCGGGGCCGGGGCGGGTCCGACCGGGGTCGGACCGGGATCAGGCGGGTCAGGCCTCGATGTCGGGGTCGAGGTTCTCCGAGCGGCCGCGCTCCTTGCGGACGGTGCCACCGGGTCGCGCGGCGTTGCGCTCCTCGCGCTCGGCCCGGTCGGCCTCGGCCTCGGCGGCGCGCTCGGCCATGCGCGACTCCTTCTCGGCCTCCATCTCGACCTTGGCGTCGGCCTTCTTCTTGTGCGGGCCGAGGACCATCGTCATGTTGCGGCCGTCCTGCTTCGGCGTCGTCTCCACGAAGCCCAGGTCGGTGACGTCCTCGGCGAGGCGCTGGAGCAGGCGGAAGCCGAGCTCGGGGCGGTGCTGCTCGCGGCCGCGGAACATGATGGTGATCTTCACCTTGTCGCCGGCACGGAGGAAGCGGACCACGTGGCCCTTCTTCGTCTCGTAGTCGTGCTGGTCGATCTTGGGTCGGAGCTTCATCTCCTTGATGACCACGTTGGTCTGGTTCCGCCGGGCCTCGCGGGCCTTCTGCGCGTTCTCGTACTTGAACTTGCCGTAGTCCATGAGCTTGCAGACGGGCGGCTTGCCCTGCGGGGCGATCTCGACCAGGTCGAGGTCGGCCTCCTGCGCGAGACGCAGCGCGTCGGCCGTCGGCACGATGCCGACGGTCTCGCCGTTGGGGCCCACGAGGCGGACCTCGGAGACCCGGATCCGGTCGTTGATGCGCAGCTCGGTGCTGATGTGTCCTCCTGGGGAATGGGAAAAGGCTTCCGCTGATCGCAGCGGAAGCCAGTCACGACCCGCCTCCCCCAGGGTGGAGGACGGGTCACGCCCGCCGTCAGCGGTGCCGAGGCACCACGCGCGACGAGGCGCGGACCGGACCCGACGACCTGGTGCGGTCGGTGCGGGTGGAAGGCGGGACGTGCCCGGCCTCCGCTTGTGATCGGGCCCGCCCTCGCCGCGAGGCTCAGGCAGGTCTGATCGGTCAGCAGACGAGACTAGCCGACCTCGTCCCCCGGACGCGAATCGTCGGGGGCGACCCACACCGCGCGGTCGCCGGCGAAGGCGAGCAGGAGACCGGCGGCGAGGGCCTCGAGGTCGGCGCCCTGCACGACGTACGTCGCGGGGCCGGCGACGTCGAGCACCACCGCGGCCGCGTCGTCCTGCAGCGCGGCCCGCGCGGCGTCGCGCAGGCTCACCGGGACCGGGCGGGCGGCGGGGTCCCAGGCCTGCAGCGCGGCGGTGCCGGTGAAGGCGAGCAGCGCGAGACGGCCGTCGCGCCCGCGCATCAGCACCGCCGCCATGTCGGAGGACTTGTCGTGGGCGAGGCCGTGCTCGTCGACCTCGACCTCGTCGGCCACCGCCACCACCGGCACCAGCACGCGTGCGTGCTGGAGGACCGCGAGGGTCGCGGCCGCGCCGGCCTCCCCGGCGGCGTGGCGCGCGAGCGCGTCGCGCACCTCGGGGGCGACCTCGCCGCGGTCGCCGGCGAACCCCGGGTCGGGGATCGCCCGGCCCGCGAACCGGTCCTGAGGTGCGCTCACCCGCCCATCCTCGCAGCCGGCTCCGACGTGCCAGGCTGGGTGGGTGCGGTCGGGTCGGGAGCAGGCGGGACAGGGGCAGGCGGGACAGGGGCAGGCGGGACAGGGGCAGGCGGGTCAGGGTCAGGCGGGTCAGGGTCAGGCGGGTCAGGGTCAGGCGGGACAGGGGCAGGCGGGACAGGGGCAGGCGGGTCAGGGTCAGGCGGGTCAGGGTCAGGCGGGTCAGGGTCAGGGTCAGGCGGGTCAGGAGCTGCCGCGGACCGCGCGACTCGTGCTCGCGGTCGCGACCGCGCAGCCGCCGCGGCTCGGCGCGACGCGCCTGGTGTGCGTCGACGGGCCCGCGGGTTCGGGCAAGACGACGCTCGCGGCGGCCCTGGACACCGCGGCGCGCGCCGTGGGGCTCACGACGGGGGTGGTGCACGGCGACGACCTGCTGGCCGGGTGGTCGGGGCTGCCCGGGCTCGCGGGCTCCTTGGCCACGGCGCTCGCGCCGCTCGCCGAGGGCCGGCCGGGGGCCTACCGCCGCCGCGACTGGGTGGCCGACCGCTGGGCGGAGGAGGTGGCGGTGCCCGTGGTCGACCTGCTCGTGGTCGAGGGGGTGGGCAGCGGCACTCCCCTGCTCGACGGGTGGCGGTCGGTCCTGGTGTGGGTAGAGGCACCCCGCGACCTGCGGCTCGCGCGCGGCCTGGCCCGCGACGGCGAGGCCTTCGCACCGCACTGGGAGGCGTGGGCGCGCGACGAGGAGGCCGTGCAGTCGGCCGACCGCACCCGCGAGCGCGCCGACGTGCTGGTGGACGGCACGGGCGCGACGTCGGCCCGGGCGCGCCGGCGGGGCCCGACGCGCTAGCGCGGCTCGGCCGGTCCCTGCGCCTCGAGCACGGCGCGCAGCTCGCGCACCGCCGTGCGCGCGCGGGTGCCGTCGGAGCCCTGGATGCCCAGCGCGGAGACGGTCGTGCCGTCGGCGAGGTCGAGGACCGCCCACGGCGCGCCGGGGGGCAGGTTGACCGCGAGCACCTGGGGCCAGGAGAAGTCCCGGGTGCGGAAGCCGTTGACGACCCGCAGCCCCTCGGCGGTGGCCACGACGCGCGAGCGCACCAGGGAGAGGTAGAGGCTGAGGAAGCCCAGGCCGAGCACGACGAGCGTGCCGCGCTGGAACCAGTCGAAGCGGCCGCGGATCTCGGGCGACCAGGAGAACCACACGACCGCGCAGAGCACCACCAGCATGAGGCTGAAGGCGACCCCGGCGATCCGGACGCCGAGGGGGCGCCAGGTGCGGGGCAACGCGGGGGCCGGGTGGCTGGGCTCGGGGCTCACGGGGTCACCTGCTCACAGCCGGCAGGCGTGGATGTCGGTGAGCAGGATGCCGCGGGCGCCGAGGTCCCACAGCTCGTCCATCAGCCGCTGGGCACCGGCACGCGGGACCATCGCGCGGATGGCCACCCAGCCGGCGCGCTGCAGCGGCGAGACCGTCGGGCTCTCGATGCCGGGGGTGAGCGCCACGGCGTCGTCGACCCGGTCCTCGGCGATGTCGTAGTCCATCATCACGTAGCTGCGCGCCACCAGCACGCCCTCGACGCGGCGCCGGAAGACCTCCAGGCCGGGAGGCATCCCCCCGCCGCGGCGGGCGACGAGCACTGCCTCGGAGCGCAGCAGCGTCTCGCCGAAGATCTCGAGCCCGGCGCGGCGCAGCGTCGAGCCGGTCTCCACCACGTCGGCGACGACGTCGGCCACCCCCAGCTGGATCGAGGTCTCGACCGCCCCGTCGAGCCGGGTCACGGTGGCCTCGATCCCCCGCTCGGCGAGGAAGGCCTCGACCACCCCGACGTACGACGTGGCGATGCGCGTGCCGGCGAGCTGCTCGAGGGAGTCGAAGCGACCGGCCGGGCCGGCGAAGTGGAAGCGGCTGCGGCCGAAGCCCAGCGGCAGCACCTCCTCGGCCTGCGCACCGGAGTCGAGGAGCAGGTCGCGCCCGGTGATGCCGACGTCGAGCGTGCCCTCGCCGACGTAGAGCGCGATGTCGCGGGGTCGCAGGTAGAAGAACTCGACACCGTTCTCGGCGTCGACCAGCGTCAGCTGCTTGCTGTCGTCGCGCTGGCGGTAGCCGGACTCGCGCAGGATGTCGGACGCGGCCTGCGAGAGCGCGCCCTTGTTGGGCACGGCGATCCGCAGCAGGCCGGTCGCGGTGGGGGTGCTCACGGGGTGCTCCTCAGGAGGCGGCTCGAGGGCGCGGCCGCCGGGCGGCCGCTCACAGGTGGGCGTAGACGTCGTCGAGGCTCAGGCCGGAGGCCAGCATCAGGACCTGGGCGTGGTAGAGCAGCTGGCTGATCTCCTCCGCCGCGCGCTCCGGGCCCTCGTGCTCGGCGGCCATCCAGGACTCGGCGGCCTCCTCGACCAGCTTCTTGCCGATGGCGTGCACGCCGGCATCGAGCTGGGCGACGGTGCCGGAGCCCGAGGGCCGGGTGGCGGCCTTCTCGCTGAGCTCGGCCCACAGGTCCTCGAAGGTCTTCACGGGTGGCAAGACTACGGCGTGGCCGCGGCCGCGCCGGCGGCGAGTCCGCGGAGCACCCGGGCCGTGGCCAGCGCCGCGGCGACCGCCTCGTGGCCCTTGTCCTCCGAGGAGCCCTCGAGGCCGGCGCGGTCGAGCGCCTGCTGCTCGTCGTCGCAGGTCAGCAGGCCGAAGCCGACCGGCACGCCGTGGTCGAGCGCGACGCGGGTGAGGCCCTCGGTCGCCGCGGAGCAGACGTAGTCGAAGTGGGGCGTGCCGCCCCGCACGACCACGCCGAGCGCGACCACCGCGTCGTACCCCTGCGCCGCGAGCGCCCCGGCGACGACCGGCAGCTCGAAGGCGCCGGGCACGCGCACGACGGTGCGCTCGGTGACGCGGTGCTCGTCGAGGGCGCGCTCGGCGCCGGCGAGCAGGCCGTCCATCACGACGGTGTGCCAGCTCGACGCCACGACGGCGACCCGCAGGTCGCCCGCGTCGAAGGTGTCGGCCTGGGGTGCTCCGGCGCCGCTCATCGGGTGGCCTCCTGGTGGTCGGTGTCGTCCGCGGTGTCGTCCGCGGTGACGTCCGCGGTGTCGTCCGCGAGCCCCGGGAGGGGGGCGTCGAGGTGGGGCAGGTCGTGGCCCATCCGGTCGCGCTTGGTCAGCAGGTAGGCCAGGTTGTGGTCGTTGGGGTGCAGCGTGAGCGGCACCCGCTCGGTCACGGTGATGCCGAAGTCCTCGAGGCTGCGGACCTTCTCGGGGTTGTTCGTGAGCAGCCGCACCGACGTCACGCCGAGGTCGCGCAGCACCTGGGTGGCGGTGCCGTAGTGGCGGGCGTCGGCGGGCAGGCCGAGGTCGAGGTTGGCGTCGACCGTGTCGCGACCGCCGTCCTGCAGCTGGTAGGCCTGGAGCTTCGCGACCAGGCCGATGCCGCGACCCTCGTGGCCCCGGAGGTAGACGACGACGCCGCGGCCCTCGGCCACGATGCGGTCCATCGCCTCCTGCAGCTGCGGGCCGCAGTCGCACCGGTGGCTGCCGAAGACGTCGCCGGTGAGGCACTCGGAGTGCACGCGGGTCAGCACCGGCGCGTCGCCGGAGACGTCGCCGTGCACGAGCGCGACGTGCTCGGAGCCGTCCACGGTGATGCGGTAGCCCACGGCCGTGAAGTCGCCCGACCGCGTCGGCAGCCGGGTCTCGGCCACGCGCTCGACGTGGCGCTCGTGGCGGCGGCGGTAGCGCACGAGGTCCTCGATCGAGATCATCGCGAGGTCGTGCTCGTCGGCGAAGGCGCGCAGCTCGGGGCCCCGCTTCATGGTGCCGTCGTCGTTGACCACCTCGACGAGGACGCCGACCGGGGTCAGGCCGGCCAGCCGCGCGAGGTCGACCGCGGCCTCGGTGTGGCCGCGGCGCACCAGCACCCCGCCCTCGCGGTAGCGCAGCGGGAAGCAGTGGCCCGGCCGGGTCAGCTCCCACGGCTCGGTCGCGGAGTCGGCGAGCGTGCGCACGGTGTGCGCGCGGTCGGCCGCGGAGATGCCGGTCGTGACGCCGTCGCGGGCGTCGACGGAGATGGTGTACGCGGTGCGCAGCTTGTCCTTGTTGTGCGGCGTCATCAGCGGGATCTCGAGCCGGTCGAGCACCTCGCCGGGCATCGGCACGCAGATGACGCCGCTGGAGTGGCGGATGGTGAACGCCATCAGCTCCGGCGTCGCCTTGCTGGCGGCGAAGATGATGTCGCCCTCGTTCTCGCGGTCCTCGTCGTCGACGACGACGACCGCCTTGCCGGCCGCGATGTCGGCGATGGCGCGCTCGACGCTGTCGAGCCGCACTCCTCCGTGCTGGGGGGTGGTCACTGGTGCTCCTGTCCGGTGTAGGCCCGCACGAGCTTCTCCACGTGCTTGGCGATGACGTCGACCTCGAGGTTGACCCGCTCCCCCGGCGCCCGGTGGCCCAGCGTGGTGCGGGCCAGCGTCTCGGGGATGAGGCTGACGGTGAAGCGGTCGGCGCCGGCCCCGACGACGGTGAGGCTCACGCCGTCGACGGTCACCGACCCCTTGTCGACCAGGTAGCGCGCGAGGTCGGGCGGCAGCGAGACCTCCACGACCTCCCAGTGCTCGCTCGGGGTCCGGCTGAGCACCTGGCCCACGCCGTCGACGTGGCCCTGGACGATGTGGCCGCCGAGCCGCGTCGCGGCCGTCACGGCGCGCTCGAGGTTGACGCGGTCGCCGGGCTGCACGCCGCGCAGGCTGGTCTTGTCGAGCGTCTCCTGCATGACGTCGGCGGTCCAGGTGTCCGCGGTGCGCTCGGCCACCGTGAGGCAGCAGCCGTTGACGGCGATGGAGTCGCCGAGCGCGGCGTCCTCCAGCACCGTGGCCGCGCGCACGGTCAGGCGGATCGCGTCGCCCTGGTCCTCGACGGCCGCGACCGTGCCGAGCTCCTCCACGATGCCGGTGAACATCTCAGGCCTCCCTCTCCTGCGCCGCCCCGGTGGGCTCCAGCGCTGCGGTGGTGCGCACGTCGCCGCCCTCCAGGACGGTGACGTCGGTGACGCGCGGCCGCAGGGCCGCGCCGATGGTGGTGATGCCGAGGTCCGCGACGGCCGGGGTCCCGGCGCCGAGCAGGACCGGGGCGGTGTAGACGACGAGCTCGTCGACGAGGCCCGCGCGCACGAAGGCGGCGGCGAGGTGCGCCCCGCCCTCGAGGAAGACGTGCTGGCGGTCGCGGGCACGCAGCGCGGCGAGCACCTCGTGGGGGTCGCGGGTGCGCAGGTGGACGGTCTCGGCCGCGTCGTCGAGCACCCGCGCCGTGGCCGGCAGGTCGCGCAGCCCGACCACGACGCGCAGCGGCTGCACGGCCGTCGGCCGGTCGTCGGCGTCGCGGACGGTGAGCTGCGGGTCGTCGGCGAGCACGGTGCCCGTGCCGACGACGACGGCGTCGGCGAGGCCGCGCATCCGGTGGACGTCGCGCCGGCTGGCGGCGCCGCTGATCCAGCGGCTGGTGCCGTCGGCGGCGGCGCTGCGACCGTCGAGGGTGGTGGCGACCTTCCAGGTCACCAGGGGCCGTCCGCGCTCGACGGCGAAGGTCCACGCGGCGTTGAGCGCCCGGGCCTGCGCGGCGAGCTCGCCGTCGAGCAGCTCGACCTCGACACCCGCGGCGCGCAGTGTGTCGGCGCCGCCGGCGGCGACGGGGTTCGGGTCGCGCTGGGCGACGACCACCCGGCGTACGCCGGCGGCCAGGAGGGCCTGCGTGCACGGCCCCGTGCGCCCGGTGTGGTCGCACGGCTCCAGGGTGACGACCGCGGTGGCCCCGCGCGCCGCCTCGCCCGCTCGGCGCAGCGCGTCGACCTCCGCGTGGGCGGTGCCCGCGCCGCGGTGGAACCCCTCGCCGACGGTGCGGCCCGCGGCGTCGAGCAGCACGCAGCCCACGCGGGGGTTCGGACCGAGCGGCACGCCGTCGCTGGCCGCGAGCGCGAGGGCGCGCTGCACGGCGGCTCGCTCGGCTGCGCTGGTGGCCATCTCGCCTCTCCCGGCCGGTCGCGGCCCGGGGGCGGCGTGCGGGAGGCGGTCGGCGGGCTCGGCACGCACCCGCCGGTGGGCGGGCGCGGGTCCGGGCCGGCTGCGTGCGCTTCCCATCCGGACTGTCACCGTCGGTCCAGGAGTTGCACCTGGTCAACCGGCCACTGGCTGTGGCCGGGTCGCGGACTGTCACCGCCGGCTCGGAATTGCACCGACCCCAGAGCACGCGAGTCGTGGACTCGTCGGGCTCGAGTCTGCCACAGCGCGCGCCGGGGACCGGCGTGACGTCGCGCACGGTGGCGGGGCTGCGGTGCGCTGGCGGTGGCGGGGCTGGTCTCGGCGGCGCGCCTCCCCGCCTTCCCGGCAGCCCGACTTCGCCGGCCTCCCCGGCCTCCCCCCGGCCGTCCCCGGCCTGCCCGGCCTGCCCGGCCTCCCCGGCCTCCCCGGCCCTCCCGGCCTCCCCGGGGAAGAGTCTGGGACGTGCTCGAACGTTCGTGCACACCGTGCTCGGACGTTCGAGCAGGCCCGCCGGGAGTCGAACGTCCGACCACGTCTTGCACGAACGTTCGAGCATGCGCCGGAGTCTTCACCCGATGACCGGGTGCTCGCGCTCCGCGGTGCGACCCGGCGGGCCGGTGGCGGTCGGGGCGGGCCGGTGGCGGGCGCGGCGCCTGTGGAGGAAGCCGGACCGGGCCGCAGCTGTGGAGCACGCCCGCGCCGACCTCGCCGAGGTGGTGCGCTGGCCCGGTGCCCCACCTCCTCGACGCCGACTACCGTGCCCGCCTCGTCACCGAGGTCTTCGTGGGCCTCGTCTCGCAGCACGGTGTGCGCGGCCCGTCCGTGCGTGCCCTCGCGGCGGGGGTCCAGGTCGCGCCCAGCACGCTGCTGCACCACCTCGGCACCCAGAGGCGGCTGCGGCACGTCGTGGCAGCCGTCCTGGCCGACCGCCTCGAGATGGAGGCGGAGCGGGTCGTGGCCGTCGGCGACCACGTCGGGCTGCTCCCCCACGACGCCCTGCCCGGCTCGCGAGAGCGCCGGCAGGCGTGGCTCGGCGTGCAGGCGGTGGCCCTGGGCGACGACGACGTCGCCGCGGTGGTCCGGCGCCACGACCTGGTGACGCTCGCCCACGCCCACCGGCTCAGCCCGGTGCGGGTCGCTCCGACGCCGTGGGACCGTCTCGACGGCTGGGCGCGCGACGAGCCGCTGGCCGACCACGACGTGCTGCGACTCGCCCTCGTCGAGGGACTGCGCCTGCTGTGCACGCGTCGGGTGCGGCCGGTGCCGGTCGCGCAGGCGGTCCGGGTGCTCGTCGCGCTGCTCCCCCAGCGGCCCCTGCCGAGGACCGCGGAAAGGGCCGGCGCGACCGCCGACCCGACCGCTGGCCCGGGCGCCGACCCGGGCGCCGACCCGGGCGCCGACCCGGACGCCGACCCGGACGTCGCCTAGCGCCCGGAGGCCGCCTCGGCCGCCGCCCGCAGCTGGGCCACCACGGCGTCGGGGTCGTCGGCACCGAAGACGGCGGAGCCGGCGACGAAGACGTCCGCCCCCGCCTCCGCGCACCGCTCGACCGTCTCGAGCGAGACACCGCCGTCGACCTGCAGCCAGGTCTCGACGCCGTGCTTGTCCAGCAGCGCACGCGCGCGACGGATCTTCGGCAGGCACAGGTCGAGGAAGGCCTGGCCCCCGAAGCCCGGCTCGACCGTCATCACCAGCAGCATGTCGAGCTCGGGCAGCAGGTCCTCGTAGGGCTCGACGGGCGTCGCCGGACGCAGCGCCATGCTCGCCCGCGCCCCCGCCGCACGGATCTCGCGCGCCAGGCGCACCGGGGCCGCTGCCGCCTCGACGTGGAAGGTGACCGACCCGGCGCCCGCCTCGGCGTACGCCGGTGCGTGGCGGTCGGGGTCGGCGATCATCAGGTGCGCGTCGAGCGGGGTCGTGGTGCCGCGCGCGAGGGCCTCGACCATGGTGGGGCCGAAGGTGAGGTTCGGGACGAAGTGGTTGTCCATCACGTCGACGTGCACCCAGTCGGCGCCGGGGATGCGCCCGACCTCCGCGCCCAGGGCGGCGAAGTCGGCGTTGAGGATGCTCGGCGTGATCTGGATGCCCACGGGCGACGATCGTAGGCGGCGCCCCGCCCGACCGTCGCGGCCGGTCCTAGGCCGGCTCGAGCAGGCCGTGCTCCTGCACGACGGCCACGGCCAGGGTGCGGTAGCCGACGTCCTCGAAGAGGACGGTCACGGTGTCCTCCTCGGCGTCGGTGACGGTGCCCTCGCCGAACTCCTCGTGGCGCACGCGCTGCTGCGGCACGAAGGCGAGCCGCCGCTCGTCGACGCGGTCCGCCGCGGTGCCGGCCACGCAGGTGTCGCACTGCCCGCAGGGCGCGTCGAGGCGCTCGCCGAAGTAGGACAGCAGGAAGTCGGCGCGGCACCGGTCGGTCTCGGCGTAGGCCCGGACCATCTCGACGCGTGAGCGGTCGAGGCGCTGGTGGGCCTCGGCGACCTCGACCGCGCCCGCGACGAGCGCGTCGACCCCGCCCTCGGCCGCGCCGTCGACCCGGGCGAGGTCGAGCAGGTTGAGGATGCGGCCGGCCTTGCGCCGCCCGAACGGCACCTGCTCGACCACCGCGGACGGCTCGGAGCCGACCTCGCGCACCGCGTCGACCACCCGGCGGACGTCGGCCTTGCTGGGCACGCCCGCGGAGAAGAAGCGGCCCAGGGAGAGGTCCTCGGGCCGGTAGAGCAGCGTGGCCGTGGCGGGCTCGCCGTCACGGCCGGCCCGGCCCGCCTCCTGGTAGTAGGTGTCGGGCGACTCCGGCGCCTGCGCGTGCAGCACCCAGCGGACGTCGGGCTTGTCGATGCCCATGCCGAAGGCCGAGGTCGCCACCACCACGTCGAGGTCGCCGGCCATGAAGGCCTGCTGCACCTCCTCACGGCGCCGCCGCCCCAGCCCGCCGTGGTAGGCCGCGACCCGCCGCCCGCTCTCGGCGAGCTGCTCGCCGAGCTCGTCGGCGAGCTCCTCGGCGGCCGGGCGGGTGCGGCAGTAGACGATGCCGGTGCCGCGCTCGGCGGACTGCGCCGCCAGCTCGACGGTGCGGCGGTGCTGGCCCGCGGCGTCGTGGCACCGCTCGACCTGCAAGGTGAGCTCGGGTCGGGCGAAGCCGGTGACCACGGTGAGCGGCTCGTGCAGCCGCAGCTGGGTGACGAGGTCCTCGCGCACGGGCGCTGCGGCGGTCGCCGTCATGGCGACGACCCGGGGCCGGCCGAGGTCGGCGACGTGGGGTCCCAGGCGGAAGTAGTCGGGGCGGAAGTCGTGACCCCACGCCGAGACGCAGTGGGCCTCGTCGACGGCGACCAGCGCGGGCTCGAGGCGCGCCAGCTCGGCACGCAGGTCGGGGTCGGCCAGCATCTCCGGGGAGCAGAAGAGGTAGCCGACCTCCCCTGCTGCCGCCCGCTCCAGCGCGTCTCGGCGCTGGGTCGCCGACTCGGCCGAGCTCAACCGGGCCGCACCGGCCGCCGTGGGCGCCGCCTCGATGGCCTCCACCTGGTCCTGCTGCAGCGCGAGCAGCGGCGAGACGACGACGGTCAGGCCGTCGAGGAGCCGGCCGGCGAGCTGGTAGACCAGCGACTTGCCCGCCCCGGTGGGTGCCACCAGGAGCACGTCGTGGCCCTCCAGGAGGCCGGTGACCGCCTCGAGCTGGCCCTCGAGCAGCGCGTCGTGGCCGAAGTGGGTGCGGGCCGCGGCGCGCACGTCGAGGGTGGTCATGGCGCGCAGGTTCCCCTGCCGCCTCCGCCTCACGCGCCGGGCCCGGGGGGACCTTCCTCACCCGCGGGCGCGTCGGGGTCGCCCGGGTCGCGGGGGTCGTCCCGCTCGTCCCGCTCGGCCCACGCGAGCAGCGGCGCGAGGTCGAAGGGGTGGTCGTCGATGTCGGCGTGGAGGTCGCCGAGCTCGGCGTAGCGCGCCGGGACCGTGGCGATCGTGAAGTCGCGCGGATCGGCGTCGTCGACCTCGTCCCACCGGATCGGCGTCGACACGCGCGCGTCGGGCAGGCCGCGCACGGAGTACGCCGCGGCGATGGTGTGGTCGCGCGCGTTCTGGTTGTAGTCGACGAACACCGCGCTGGGGTCGCGGTCCTTGCGCCACCAGGTGAGGTCGACGTCGTCGGGGGCGCGGCGCTCCACCTCGCGGGCGAAGGCCAGGGCGGCGCGGCGGACGTCCTTGAACCCGTGGCGGGCAGGCACCCGCACGTAGACGTGGATCCCCTTGCTGCCGCTGGTCTTCGGGAAGCCGACCGCGCCCAGCTCGTCGAGCACTTCGCGCACCACGTGGGCCACCCGCCGGACCCGCGCGTAGTCGCAGTCGGGGCCGGGGTCGAGGTCGATGCGCCACTCGTCGGGCTTCTCGGTGTCCGCTCGCCGGCTGTTCCAGGGGTGGAACTCGACGGTCGACATCTGCACGGCCCAGACCACCTGGGCGACCTCGGTGACGCACAGCTCGTCGGCGGTGCGCGACCAGCGGGGGAAGAACAGCTCGACGGTCTCGACCCAGGGCGGTGCACCGGCGGGCAGCCGCTTCTGGTGGACCTTGTCGCCGGCGAGGCCCTTCGGGAAGCGGTGCAGCATGCACGGCCGCTCCCGCAGCGCGTTGACGATGCCGTCGCCCACGGCGAGGTAGTACTCGACGAGATCGAGCTTCGTCGCCCCGGTCTCGGGGAAGTAGACCCGGTCGGGGTTGCTGACCCGCACGACCCGGTCGTCCACCTCGACCTCGACCGACGGGCTCTTGGACGCCATGGCCCGACCCTACGGTCACCACGGCGGCCCGGGGTGGGCGTCAGCCCCGGCGCAGCAGGGCGAGGAACATCGCGTCGGTGCCGTGGCGGTGGGGCCACAGCTGCAGCGTGCCGGCGAGCGGTCCGGCGGCGTCCGCCAGCTGCGGCAGGAGCGGCGCGGCGTCCTCCAGGCGTACGTCGTCGCGCGCGGCCAGCACGTCCGAGACCACCCCGGCCGTCTCCGCGAGCACCGGCGAGCAGGTGGCGTAGAGCACCACCCCGCCGGGGCGGGTGGCGTCGAGCGCGGAGCCGAGGAGCGTCCGCTGGAGCGGGACCAGCGCGTCGAGGTCGTCGGCCGTGCGCCGCCACCGGGACTCGGGTCGGCGCCGCAGCGCGCCGAGGCCCGAGCAGGGGGCGTCGACCAGCACCCGGTCGAAGGCGCCGGGCCGCCACGCCGGCGCGGTGCCGTCGGCAGCAACCACGCCGACCAGGCCGTCGCGCACCGCGCGGGTGCCGTGGGCGACCAGCGCGGCGCGGTGCGGCTGCCGCTCCGAGGCCAGCAGCCGGGCACCGGCCGCGGGCGCCAGGGCCGCCAGCAGTGCGGCCTTGCCGCCCGGGCCCGCACAGAGGTCGAGCCAGCGCTCGTCGCCGCCGGCGGTGTCCGCGGCGGCGAGGGCGAGGGCCACCAACTGGCTGCCCTCGTCCTGCACCCCGGCGCGGCCCTCGGCGACGGCCGACACGGCCGACGGCTCGCCCCCGGCGAGCTCGACGGCGTGCGGCGACCAGCGGCCCCGCTCTCCCCCGGCGGCGAGGAGCTCGTCGACGCCCGCGTGGCCCGGCCGGGCGACCAGGACGACGCGCGGCGGGGCGTTGTCGGCGTCGAGGAGCGCCTCGAGCTCGTCACCGCGCCCACCGGCCGCCAGCGCCTCCCGCAGCGCGGCCACGACCCACCGCGGGTGCGCGTGGGCCACCGCCGAGAAGCCGTCGGGGTCGGTGCCGGGGTCGGGCGCGAGCCGACGCACCCACCCGGCGTGGTCGGTCTCGGCCACGCGGCGCAGGACGGCGTTGACCAGCCCGGCCGGCCCCACGCCGACGCGGGCACGGGTGAGGTCGACGCTCGTGCTGATCGCGGCGTGCGTCGGCACCCGCATGGCGAACAGCTGGTGCACGCCGAGCCGGAGCACGTCGCGCACCTTGGCCTCGAGCCGCGGCTTGGCGAGGCAGGCGTCGACGACGAGGTCGTAGGTGCCCTGCCGCCGCACCGCACCCGACACCAGCTCGGTGGTGAAGGCGGCGTCGCGCCCGGTCAGCCCGTGCTGGCGCAGCACCCGGGGCAGCACGAGGTTGGCGTAGGCGTCCTCGACGCGGACGGCGCGGAGCACGTCGTACGCCGCGAGCCGGGCGGGGTCGACCGTCGCCCGCCGCGGCGGCCGGCCACCGGGGCGGCCCCCGCCACGGGCGCGGGGGTCAGCCACCGAGCGCCGCCTGGGCCGGCAGCGCGACGCCGCGCGCCCAGTCGGCGGCCGCGAGCTCCTTCTTGCCGAACGCCTTGACCCGGCCGAGGCGCACGGGGACCGTGCCGGTGCCGACGTGCACCGTCGACTTGGTCACCGCGAGGCGGCCCGGCGGCAGCCGCTCGTGGTCGGGGTCGGGCTCGACCGGGCCGAGCTTGAAGCGCTCCCCCTGCCAGGTGGTCCACGCGCCGGGGGCCGGCGTGCAGGACCGGACCAGCCGGTCGACGGCCACCGCCGGGGACCGCCAGTCGACGCGGGCGTCCTCGACGGTGACCTTCGGCGCCAGGCTCGTGCCGTCGCTGGGCTGCTCGCGGGCCTCCAGCGTGCCGTCCTCGATCCCGTCGAGGGTCTGCACCAGCAGGCCGGCCCCGCCCTCCGCGAGGCGGCCGAGCAGGTCGCCCGCGGTGTCGCGGGGCCGCACCCGCTCGGTCATCACGCCGAAGACCGGGCCCGCGTCGAGCTCGCGCACGATCCGGAAGGTGGTCGCACCCGTGACCTCGTCGCCCGCCCGCAGCGCGTGCTGGACCGGCGCGGCGCCGCGCCACGCCGGCAGGACCGAGAAGTGCAGGTTGACCCACCCGTGCGGCGGGATCTCGAGGGCCGAGGTGGGCAGCAGCGCCCCGTAGGCGACCGTCGGGCAGCAGTCGGGCGCGAGGTCGCGCAGCCGCGCCTGGAAGTCGGGGTCGCGCGGGTGGTCGGGCTTGAGGACGGGCAGGCCGAGCTCCTCCGCACGCGCGGCGACGGGGCTCGCGACGAGCCGCCGGCCGCGGCCGGCGGGCGCGTCGGGGCGCGTGACGACCCCGACCAGCTCGTGACGCGAGGCGACGAGGGCCTCGAGCGACGGCAGCGCCACCTCGGGCGTGCCGGCCAGGACGAGCCGCACGCCTCAGAGCCCCAGGCCGCGAGTGGCGTGGGGGGAGACCTTGACCACCGGCTTCTCGAGCCCGAACCACTCGGACTCGCGGATCTCGCGCATGGCCGCGCGTCGCGCCTCGGTGTCGAGCCGGTCGATGAAGAGCACCCCGTCGAGGTGGTCGGTCTCGTGCTGGATCGCGCGCGCGAGCAGGTCGGAGCCCTCGATGCGCACGGGCTCGCCGTGCACGTCGAAGCCGTGGGCGACGACCGACAGTGCGCGCCGGCAGTCGTAGGTGAGGTCGGGCAGCGACAGGCAGCCCTCGGGCCCGTCCTGGACCTCGGTCGAGAGCTCGAGGCGCGGGTTGACGAGGTGGCCTAGCTCGCCGCCGACGTGCCAGGTGAAGACCCGCAGCCCGACCCCGATCTGGGGGGCCGCCAACCCGGCGCCGGGCGCCTCCAGCATGGTGTCGGTGAGGTCGGCGACGAGGGTGCGCAGCTCCTTGTCGAAGTCGGTCACCTCGACCGCCGGGCGGCGCAGGACAGGGTCGCCGAAGAGGCGGATCGGCTGGATGGCCATGGGGCGAGTCTAGGAGCGCGGGGGCGCTCGCCCGTCACGCTCCCCCTCCGCTCCCCCTCCGCTCCCCCTCCGCGCCCGATCGCCGCCGGGTCACAGCGACGGCGGGTCGACCTGCACCCGGACGGCCTCGAGCTTGCGCGCCGAGCGCAGCCGCTGCACCTCGCCGAGGGCGTCGGACAGCGCCGCGCCCTGCGCGCGCGGCACGCGCAGCACCAGCCGCACCTCGCGGTCGCCGACCGACACGGCGGGCGTGCCCGCCGGCGGCGTGCCCGGCCCGGGCCCCGCGAGGTCGACCGGCACCGGCCCGAGG
Source organism: Nocardioides perillae (assembly GCF_013409425.1). NCBI lineage: Bacteria > Bacillati > Actinomycetota > Actinomycetes > Propionibacteriales > Nocardioidaceae > Nocardioides > Nocardioides perillae. Next base: position 2,547,298 of record NZ_JACCAC010000001.1, read on the forward strand.
GCCTCGGCGCCCGCCGGCAGGCGCAGCAGCGCGGCCACCTCCTCGACCGCCGCCGCCCGCCCCGTGACCGTGGCGATCCGGCTGGCCGGGGGCAGGTGGGCCTCGCGGCGCTCGGCGGTCTCGCGCTCGGCGAAGCCGCCCGCGTCCCACCGCACCAGCGCCTGCACGACGGGCAGCGCGGGGTCGGCGACCAGCAGCGCCTCCCCGCCGGGGCGCACGAGCCCCACGGCCGCCGTCCACCGGCGCAGCGCCTCCTCGGCCGTGCGCAGGTCGGGGCGGGCCAGCGCCAGCCAGCCGTCGAGGAGCAGGACTGCGGCGTAACCGCCGTCGGCGACCGGCTCGGCGCCCGGCGTGGCCACGACCACCGCCGGGGTCTCGGGCACCCGGGCGAGCACGTGGTCGCCTCCGGAGGAGCGCACGGGCACGGGCGCGAAGGTGCGGCCCAGCTCCTCGGCGGTGCGCGCCTCCCCGACGACCGGCGCGCGCAGACCTCGGTGGCCGCAGGTGCCGCAGCGCCAGGCCGGGTGCGCCCGGCCGCACCAGCGGCAGGCAGGCGGGCGCGTCGAGCCGGTGAGCCGCAGCGGGCCGGTGCAGGCCTCGCAGCGAGCGGGGGTGCGGCACCGCTCGCAGGCGAGGCTGCCGGCGTAGCCGGCCCGAGGCGTCTGCACCAGCACCGGGCCGTGCGCGAGGCCCCGGCGCACGAGGTCGTGGGCCTGGCGCGGCACCCGGGCCGTGCGCGCGAAGGGGTCGCGCACGAGGTCGTGCTCGCTCGCGCCGGCGACGGTGACGGTGACCCGGCGGCGCACCTCCTCGCGGGGGGCGGTGACCTCGCGGGCCCAGCCGGTGCGCAGGAGGTACTGCGCCTCGACGGTGCGCGCGAAGCCGCCGACCACCACGGCCGTGCCCTGCTGCGCGGCCCGCAGCAGGAGCGTCTCGCGGGTGTGGGGGTAGGGCGCGCGCGGCTCGGCGTGGAGGTCGTCGCCGTCGTCCCACACCACCACCAGGCCGAGGTCGTGCACGGGCGCGAACGCGGCGGCGCGCGTGCCCACCACGACGCGGCGGGCGCCGCGGCGCACGGCGAGGTAGTCGCGGTAGCGCCGGGCCGGACCCGCGTCGGCGCGCAGCGCGACGTGGTGCCCCTCGCCCAGCGCGGCGCCCAGCGCCGCGTCGAGCCGGTCGACGTCCTTGCCGTCGGGCACGCACAGCACGCTCCCGCGGCCGGCGGAGAGTGCCGCCGCGGCGGCGGCGGCCAGCAGCGCCGGCCAGTCCTCCCCCGGCGCCGCGGTCCACACCGCCCGCGGGGAGGCGCCGGCGGCCAGCGCCGTCAGCAGGCCGGCGCCCTGCGCGTAGGCCGCCCAGCCGGCCGCGCCGGGCGCGTCACCGGCGGGTCGGGGCGCGGCGGGCGCTGCGGTGGAGGGCTCGCGCTCGGCGGTGGCGTGGCGCGGCGGGACCGCGAGCCGCAGCACGTCGGCGCGGGTGCCGGCGCAGCGACGGGCCACGGTGGCGGTGAGCTCGGCGACCTCGGGGGCCAGCACCGGCTCGGGGCTGACGACGCGCCGCAGCGGGGCGAGCCGGCCGGCGTGCTGGCTGGCGGCCGCCCGCTCCAGCACGTAGCCCGCGACCTCCTGCCCGGCGAAGCGCACCTTGACCCGGGCCCCCGGCACGGCCGCGTCGGCCATCGCGGCGGGCACGGCGTAGTCGAAGGGCCGGTCGAGGTGGGCGAGCGGGACGTCGACGAGCACCCGGGCCACCGGGTCGACCTCCGCCGGCTGCGCCTCGACGGCCCGGGCCCGCGAGCGGCCCGCTGCGGCGGCCCGGCCGGCCCGCGCGCGAGCGCGCACGAGCCCGGGGAGCGGCAGCTGCTGCTCCCCGGGCTCGGGCTCCGGGGCCGGCGCGCGGGCCGGGCCGGGGCGCTGGACGGGATCGGTCACGGCGCGCAGTCTGGCAGCGGGCGCCGACGGTGCCGGGGTCAGCGGGCGACGGCCGCCTTCAGCGCCTCCGCCCGGTCGGTGCGCTCCCAGGTGAAGTCGGGCAGCTCGCGTCCGAAGTGGCCGTAGGCCGCCGTCTGGGCGTAGATCGGGCGCAGCAGGTCGAGGTCCTCGATGATGGCGGCGGGGCGCAGGTCGAAGACCTCGAGCACGGCGCGCTGGATCTCGGCGTCGGGCACGGTGCCGGTGCCGAAGGTCTCGACGAAGACGCCGACGGGCTGCGCCTTGCCGATCGCGTAGGCGACCTGCGCCTCGCAGCGGCGCGCGAGACCGGCGGCCACGACGTTCTTGGCCACCCAGCGCATCGCGTAGGCCGCGGAGCGGTCGACCTTCGAGGGGTCCTTGCCGGAGAACGCGCCGCCGCCGTGGCGGGCCATGCCGCCGTAGGTGTCGACGATGATCTTGCGCCCGGTCAGCCCCGCGTCGCCCATCGGGCCACCGACCACGAAGCGGCCGGTGGGGTTGACCAGGAGGCGGTGGTCGTCGGAGGGGATGTCGAAGGCGGCGAGCACGGGCTCGACGACGTGCTCGCGGATGTCGGGCACCAGGGTGTCGGCGAGGTCGACGTCGTCGGCGTGCTGCGTCGACAGCACGACGGTGTCGATGCGCACCGGGCGGTTGTCGTCGTCGTACTCGATGGTGACCTGGGTCTTGCCGTCGGGGCGGAGGTAGGCCAGCGTGCCGTCCTTGCGGACGGCCGAGAGCCGCTCCGAGAGCGTCTGCGCGATCTTGATCGGCAGCGGCATCAACTCGGGGGTGTCGTCGCAGGCGTAGCCGAACATCAGGCCCTGGTCGCCCGCGCCCTGCTTGTCCATCGCGTCGACGGAGGACTCCAGGCGCGACTCGTAGCCGGTGTCGACGCCCTGGGCGATGTCGCCGGACTGGCCGCCGATCGCCACCATGACGCCGCAGCTCTCGCCGTCGAAGCCCTTCTCGCTGTGGTCGTAGCCGATCGACAGGATCCGGTCGCGCACGACCTGCTTGATGTCGACGTAGCCGGTGGTGGTCACCTCGCCGGCCACGACGACCAGCCCGGTGGTCAGCAGGGTCTCGACCGCGACGCGGCTGTGGGGGTCCTGGGCGAGCATCGCGTCGAGCACCGAGTCGCTGATCTGGTCGGCGATCTTGTCGGGGTGACCCTCGGTCACCGACTCGGAGGTGAACAGACGTCCGGTCACGCGGGGTCTCCTTCGGGGTCCTGCGACGGGGTGCCCGACCGCCCCGGCCGAGCACGTGCTTGGTGCCGCGACCCTAGCGGCGCCGCCCGCGCGACCCCGCATCGCGGTGGCCGCGGGCCCGGCCGCGACGCTCAGGCGCCGGTGGGCGCGGCGGCGTCCCAGTGCGCGCGGACGCGGTCCCACACGGCGTGGGCGAGCAGCGCCTTGCTGCCGCGCGCCACCGCGGTGGTGGAGCCGTCGGCCCCGAGCAGCACGGCCTCGTTGTCGGGCTCGCCGAAGACGGCGCCGCCCGAGACGTCGTTGACCACGAGGAGGTCGCAGCCCTTGCGGGCGAGCTTGGCGCGCGCGTGGTCGAGCACGGAGCCCGCCGCATCACCGGTCTCCGCGGCGAAGCCGACGACGACCGTGCCGGGGGCCGGACGGTCGGCGGCCACCTCGGCCAGGACGTCGGGGTTCTGCACGAGCGCGAGGCTGGGGGCGCTGCCGTCGTCGGCCTTCTTGATCTTGGTCGCCACCTGCGAGGCGGGCCGGAAGTCGGCGGGGGCCGCGGCCATGACGACCGCGTCGGCGCCCCCGCCCCCACGGGCGGCGTCGAGGACCGCTGCGCGCAGCTCGCCGGTCGTGGCGACCCGCACGACGCGCACCCCGGCGGGGTCGGCCAGCTCGGTGTTGGCGGCGACCAGCACCACCTCGGCGCCGCGCACCGCGGCGGCGCGGGCCAGGGCGTAGCCCTGCAGTCCGGAGGACCGGTTGCCGAGGAAGCGCACGGGGTCCAGCGGCTCGCGGGTGCCGCCGGCACTGACGACGACCCGGCGTCCTCGCAGGTCGCGCACGTCCTCGCCGCGGCGCGCACCCGTGCCGGCCCCGGCGCGCGCGAGCAGGCCGGTCGCGACCTCGAACACGTCGGCGGGCTCGGGCAGGCGGCCCTTGCCGGTGTCGGAGCCCGTCAGCCGGCCCTCGGCGGGCTCGAGCACGACGGTGCCGCGCGAGCGCAGCAGCTCGACGTTGGCGGCGGTGGCGGGGTGCTCCCACATCTCGGTGTGCATCGCGGGCACGAGCAGCACCGGGCAGCGCGCGGTGAGCAGGGTGTTGGTCAGCAGGTCGTCCGCGAGGCCGTGGGCGGCCTTGGCGAGCAGGTCGGCCGTGGCCGGGGCGACGAGCACCAGGTCGGCCTGCTGCCCGATGCGCACGTGGGGCACCTCGTGCACGGAGGTCCACACGTCGCTGGCGACGGGCTTGCCCGAGAGCGCCGCCCACGTCGGTGCGCCGACGAACTCGAGCGCGCTCGCGGTGGGCACGACCGTCACGTCGTGGCCCGACTCGGTGAAGCGGCGCAGCAGCTCGCAGGACTTGTAGGCCGCGATGCCGCCGCCCACCCCGAGCACGACGCGAGCAGGCCGCGCCGCCCCGGTCGGGGCAGGCGCGGCCTGGTCGGCGTGCGGGTCGTGCGTCACGCGGGGTGCGTCACTCGCTCGGGAAGTCCGAGCCGGTGTCGGACGCGGCGGCCTGGGCCGCGGCCTCCTCGGCGGCCAGCTCGGCCGGGTCGACGTCCTCGCAGGTCAACAGGTCCTCGTTGATCTCGCGCAGCGCGATCGAGAGGGGCTTCTCCTGCACGTGCGTGTCGACCAGCGGGCCGACGTACTCCAGCAGGCCCTCGCCGAGCTGGGAGTAGTAGGCGTTGATCTGCCGGGCGCGCTTGGCGCTGTAGAGGACCAGCTTGTACTTGCTGTCGGTCTTGGTGAGCAGGTCGTCGATCGGCGGGTTGGTCACGCCCTCAGCGGCGGTGTTCGGGGCAGACACGCGGGAGCCTCTCAGTCGGTGGGTGGTGCGTCGGGCCGGTGCTCGGGACGACCACGGAGCGGGTCACGGAGCGGAGGCGGCCCGGAAGGCGTCATCAAGGCTACCAACTCCTCGACCGCGGCGTGAACTTCGCGGTTGACCACCGTGACGTCGAACTCCTCCTCGGCCGCCAGCTCGGTGCGGGCGGTGGCCAGCCGCCGCTCCCGCTCGGCCTCGGACTCGGTGCCGCGCCCGACGAGGCGACGCACGAGCTCCTCCCACGACGGGGGCTTGAGGAAGACGAACAGCGCCTCGGGCATCGAGGCCTTGACCTGCCGCGCGCCCTGCAGGTCGATCTCGAGCAGCGCGGGGCGGCCGGCGGCCAGCGCGTCCTGGACGGGCCCGCGGGGGGTGCCGTAGCGCGCGGCGCCGTGGACCACCGCCCACTCGAGCAGCTCGCGCTCGCGCACCATCCGGTCGAACTCGGCGTCGTCGACGAACCAGTAGTGCACCCCGTCGACCTCGCCGGGGCGGGGCGCCCGCGTGGTGGCGGAGACCGAGATCCACACCTCGGGGTGCTCGGCGCGCACCTGCGCGGCGACCGTGCCCTTGCCGACCGCGGTCGGACCTGCCAGCACGACGAGCCGCGACGGAGCAGCACCGGTGGGGCCGGCGGCCGCGCCGGTGGCCGGACCGCCGGTCGGGCCGGCGTCAGTCACGCCCGCCGAACTCCTGCTCGAGCGCGGCGACCTGCTTGGCGCCCAGGCCGCGGACCCGGCGGCTCTCGGCGATGCCGAGGCGCTCCATGGTCTGGCGGGCGCGGACCTTGCCCAGCCCGGGGAGGGCCTGCAGCAGGTCGACGACCTTCATCTTGCCGACGACCTCGTTGGTCTGCCCCTCGCGCAGCACGTCGACGATCGAGGCGCCGGAGTTCTTGAGCCGGTTCTTCACCTCGGCGCGCTCCCGGCGCGAGGCCGCTGCCTTCTGCAGCGCAGCCGCGCGTTGTTCGGGCGTGAGCGGGGGCAGGGCCACGGCGTTTCCTCTGGCTTCGGTCGGGCGGCGGTGCGGGCTCCCCGGTCGACCGGTCGGACCGGGGAGGACGGGGGCGCTCGCCGGGCGGGGGCGCGGACGGGACGGCCCCGCTCACCCCGACGGGCGTGGTCAATCTAGTCAGCCGGTCACGCCCCCCGCAATCGCGGGGGCTAGAGGCCGAGCGGGGCACCGCACACGTCGAGCACCTGCTGCTCGACGCGCTGCACCGCGCGCAGCGTCGTGGGCTCCACCAGGTCGACGGCGGCCGCGGTCACCGCCTCCCGCTCGTCGGCGCCGAGCCCCTCGGGCGGCTCCTCGGGGTCGTACGTCGCGGGGTCGACGCCCGCGTCGGCGAGCGCGTCGCGCAGCGCACCCACCCGGAGCACGACCTCGTCCCAGTCGGCGGCGACGTCGCCGGGGGCGGCGTCGGCCATCCGCTCGAGGGAGTCGTAGGCGGCCAGCAGCGTGCCGGTGCCGCCGCCCTCGGCGTCCTCGGCCGCCTCGACCAACGCCGACTGCTCCTCGGCGACCACCTCGCAGTAGGCCTCGACCCGGTCCTCGGAGCACCCGGCCAGGGCGCCCGCGAGCACCACCGCGAGCGACGAGGCGACCAGCCCGGCCCGGGGACCGCTCACCGCAGCACGGCCAGGGCGTCGTTGGCGCGCCGGCACGCCTCGCGCAGCGCGGCGGGGTCCGGGCCGTGGCCCAGCACCTCGCGGGAGGAGGTGGGCAGCACGTGGCGGACGGCCGGCCCGAAGACCCGGCGCAGGTCGTCGACGGTGCCGCCCTGGGCGCCGAAGCCCGGGGCGAGCAGCGGGCCGTGCACGTCGAGGTCCTCCTGCGTGGCGTCGATCGTGGCGCCCACGACGGCACCGTGCGACCCGAGGGGCCGGGCACCGGCGTTGAGCGCCCGGAGGTGGGCGAGCACCGCGCCCGCCACCGTGCCGCCCGCGTGGGCCCCGGCGGTGGTGCGGGCGTGCTGGACCTCGGGCCCCTCGGGGTTGGAGGTGAGCGCGAGCACGAAGACGCCCGCGCCGTGGCGGGCCGCGGTCGCGACGAAGGGCTCGAGCGAGCCGAGCCCGAGGTAGGGGCTCACGGTGAGCGCGTCGCAGGCCAGCGGCGAGGCCGGGTCGAGGTAGGCGTCGGCGTAGGCCTGCGAGGTCGAGCCGATGTCGCCGCGCTTGACGTCGAGCAGGACCAGCGCGCCCGCCTCGCGGCAGGTGGACACGACCCGCTCGAGCACGGCGACGCCGCGGCTGCCGAACCGCTCGAAGAAGGCCGACTGCGGCTTGACCACGGCGCACTCCGGGGCCAGCGCCTCGGCCGCACCCAGTGCGAACCGCTCCAGGCCGGCCACGTCGTCGGCCAGGCCCCAGGCCTCCAGCAGGCCCGCGTGCGGGTCGATGCCGGCGCAGAAGGGCCCGCGGGTGCCGACGGCGGCGGCGAGGCGGGCGCCGAAGGGCTCGGGTGCGGTCATGCGGGGGTCTCCTCCAGGTCGTCGACGAGCCGGGCGGCCGCCGTGGGGTCGTGCAGCAGAGCGGTGCCGACCTGCACGGCGTCGGCGCCCGCGGCCAGCAGCCCGCGGACGTCCGCCGCGGTCGTCGCGCCCGCACCCGCCAGGACGGCGACCCCACCGAGGTCGACGCGCTCGCGCAGCTCGGCCAGGCAGCGCCGGGTCACCGGCAGGGCGGCCGGCCCGCCCAGGCCCGCGGGACGGCCGTCGGGCAGGGCGGCAGGCAGCGCGCCGCCGACCACCACCGCGGCCGCGCCGGCGTCGACGACCGCGCGGGCCGCCTCGGCCACCCGGGGCACGTCGGCCCGCAGCTTGGCCACGACGGGCAGGTCGACCGGCAGGTCGCGGCGCACCGCGCCGACCACGCTCGCGGCGTGGAAGGGCTCGCGGGCGCTCAGCAGGCCCGGGGGCTCCTCCGGGGAGGTGGCGGCCACCTCGACGGCCGCCACGCCGGGCGCGTGGGCGAGGCGGCGCCCCAGCTCGGCGTACTCCCCCAGGTCGGCCCCGCTAACCGACACCACGACGCGGGCACCGGCGGCGACCAGCCACGGCAGCTCGACGGCGAGGAAGTGCTGCAGCCCGGGGTTGGCGAGGCCGGTGGCGTGCAGGAGCCCGGAGGGCGCCTCGACCAGGCGGGGGCCGGGCGGGCCGGGGCGGGGGTCGCGGGTGACGGAGCGGGTGGTGAAGGCGCCCAGGCGGGACAGGTCGACGAAGCCGGCGAGCTCGCGCCCGGTGCCGCCGCAGCCGGCCGCCACCACGACCGGGCCGGGCAGCCGCAGCGCCCCCAGGCGCACCTCGCCGGCGCTCACGGCCGCTCCCCCGCCGGGCCGGCTGCCCGGACTGGCGCCGGGTCGGCCGCCGGGCCGGCCCACGGGTCGCCGGTCAGGTCGGCCCAGCGCACCCGGTCGCCGCGGACCACCGGGCCCTCGGTGCAGGCGCGCACCTCGCGCGGGGCGCCGTCCTCGCCCACGACCGGGAGCGGACAGCCGTGGCACAGCCCGGTGGCGCACGGCGAGGGCACCTCGACGGCCGTCTGCGACCACGCGCCGTGGGCCTCGGCCGCCGCGGCGACCGCGTGCAGGGTCGGCAGCGGCCCCGCGGCGTAGAGCACGTCGGGGTCGAGCCGGGCGACGCGTTCCGGCAGGGCACCGCCGACGTCGCCGCGGCGTCCCACCGAGCCGTCGGCGGTGACGACGGTGACCGAGCGCGCCGTGCGACGCGCCTCGAGCGCGCTCAGCAGGTGCGCCTCGTCGCGGGCGCCCAGGAGCAGGTGGACGCCGCAACCGCGCTCGCGCAGCCGCTCCGCGAGCGGGAACAGCACGGCCGCGGACGCCTCGACCCCGACCAGCAGGCAGTCGACCGGCTCGCGCGGCAGCGCGAAGGGCCGCCCCAGCGGGCCCGTCAGCGGCAGCCGGGTGCCGACCGGCTGCGCCGCCAGCCACGCCGACCCGCTGCCCGGGGCACCCGGCGCGAGCACGACGTCGACGCTCGCGCCGTGGCCGCCGACGGGGCGCACCCGGTGCACCCAGAAGGAGCGGCGGGCCAGCCGCTCCGGTCCCAGGGACAGGGCGACGACCGCGCCGGGGCGGAACCGCTCGGCCACGCCGGCCGCCGCGAAGGTGAGCAGGCGGTAGGCGCCGAGGCGGCGCGTCGCGAGCAGCTCGGCCTCGACGTGCACCGGGGCCACCGACGGCCCCGGCGCCCGGCTGCCGGGCACGGCTGCGGACGTCACGGACTCAGCCCCCCGGGCGCAGCCCGGCCGCGACCCGGGCGGGCCACAGCGGCCCCTCGTAGACGAAGGCGGTCCAGCCCTGCACCAGCGCGGCGCCCGCGTCGAGGCGCTCCTGGGCGTCCGCCACGGTGGTGATGCCGCCGACCGACACCAGGGCGAGGTCGTCGCCGACCTGCGCGCGCAGCAGGCGGAGGACCTCGAGCGCCCGTGCGCGCAGCGGCGCCCCGGAGAGCCCACCCGCACCCGCGGCCTCGACGCGGGCAGCGGGGCTCGTCAGCCCGTCGCGGGTGGTCGTGGTGTTCGTGGCGACCACCCCGTCGAGCCCGAGCGCCACCGCGAGGTCGCCGACGGCGCGCACGTCGTCGTCGGAGAGGTCCGGCGCGATCTTGACCAGCAGCGGCACCCGCGCCGCCCGGTGGGCGGTGACCTCGTCGGCGCGGCGCCGCACGGCGCTCAGCAGGGGCTCGAGCCGCTCCACGGCCTGCAGGTCGCGAAGGCCGGGGGTGTTGGGCGAGCTCACGTTGACGACGAGGTAGTCGGCCCACGGTGCCAGCAGCCCCGTCGACTTCTGGTAGTCGGCGACCGCCTCGTCGTCGGGCACGACCTTGGTCTTGCCGACGTTGACCCCCAGGACCGGGCGTCGACCGTCGGTCGGCGGCGGAGGCCGGTGGCCCGCGCGCGCGGCGAGGCGCCGCGCCACCACCTCGGCGCCCTCGTTGTTGAAGCCCATCCGGTTGACGACGGCCCGGTCGTCGGGGAGGCGGAAGAGCCGCGGGCGCGGGTTGCCCGGCTGCGGCTCGCCGGTGACGGTGCCCACCTCGACGTGTCCGAAGCCGAGCGCGGCCAGCGCGTCGACCCCGACGGCGTCCTTGTCGAAGCCCGCCGCGAGGCCCAGCGCGCTGGGGAAGCGCAGCCCCATCGCCTCCACCGGCACCGGGTCGCCGGCCCGCGCCAGGTGCGTTACGGCGCGTGCGGCCACCGGGCGGCCCGCCCGGATCGCCCGGAAGGCCGCGTGGTGGGCCTGCTCGGGGTCGGTGCGGACGAGGACGGTGTCGAAGAGGCGGTGGTAGAGGCTCACGGGCGCACGACCGCTGCCCAGTCCTGCAGGCTGCGGATGCCGATGGTGCCGCGCCGCATCGCCTCGATCCCCTGGACCGCCGCGCCGAGGCCCTGCACGGTGGTGATGCAGGGGACGTTGGCGCGCACCGCCGCGGTGCGGATCTCGTAGCCGTCGAGGCGGACCTGCCCGCGCTCGCCGCTGCCCGCGGCGTCGGACCCGCCGTACGGCGTGTTGACGATCAGCTGCACCTCGCCGTCGAGGATCAGCTGCACCGTGGTGCGGTCGTCGCCGGTGCCGGTGCCCTCGTGGTGCTTGCGCACGACGGTGCAGGCCACGCCGTTGCGCCGCAGCACCTCGGCGGTGCCCTGGGTGGCGAGGATCTCGAAGCCGTGGTCGGCGAGCACCTTGACCGGGAAGACCACCGAGCGCTTGTCGCGGTTGGAGACGCTGACGAAGACCTTGCCCTCGGTCGGCAGCGGGCCGAACGCGGCCGCCTGGGCCTTGGCGAAGGCGGAGCCGAAGTCGGCGTCGAAGCCCATCACCTCGCCGGTCGACTTCATCTCCGGGCCCAGCACGGTGTCGACCTGCTGGCCGTCGGGCGCGCGGAAGCGGTTGAACGGCATGACCGCCTCCTTGACCGCGATCGGGGCGTCGGAGGGCAGGGTGCCGCCGTCCCCGGTCTCGGGCAGGAGCCCCAGCCGGCGCAGGTCGGCGATGCTCTCGCCGAGCATCAGCCGCGCGGCCGCCTTGGCCAGCGGCACCGCGGTGGCCTTCGAGACGAAGGGGACCGTGCGGCTGGCCCGCGGGTTGGCCTCGAGCACGTAGAGGATGTCGGCGCTGATCGCGAACTGGATGTTGAGCAGGCCGCGCACCCCGACGCCGCGGGCGATGGCCTCGGTGGCCTCGCGGATGCGGCCGACCTCCCGCGCTCCGAGCGTGATCGGCGGCAGCGCGCAGGAGGAGTCGCCGGAGTGGATGCCGGCCTCCTCGATGTGCTCCATGACGCCGCCGAGGAAGAGCTCCTCGCCGTCGAAGAGCGCGTCGACGTCGATCTCGACCGCGTCGTCGAGGAACCGGTCGACCAGCACGGGGGCCGCCGGGCTGATGAGGCCGGCGGCGACGTACTTCTCGAGGTAGGCCTCGAGCGCGGCGTCGTCGTAGACGATCTCCATGCCCCGCCCGCCGAGCACGTAGGAGGGCCGCACGAGCACGGGGTAGCCGATGGCGTGGGCGATCTGCTCGGCCTCGGCCCACGAGGTGGCCGTGCCGTGCTGCGGGGCGTTGAGGCCGGCCGCGGCGAGGACGCGGCCGAAGGCGCCGCGCTCCTCGGCCAGGTCGATCGCGGCGGGCGAGGTGCCGACGATCGGCACGCCGGCGGCCTCGAGGCCGCGCGCGAGGCCGAGCGGCGTCTGGCCGCCGAGCTGGCAGACCACGCCGGCGACCGGCCCGGCCTGCTGCTCGGCGTGGACCACCTCGAGCACGTCCTCGAGCGTGAGCGGCTCGAAGTAGAGCCGGGAGGAGGTGTCGTAGTCGGTCGAGACCGTCTCGGGGTTGCAGTTGACCATGACCGTCTCGTAGCCGGCCTCGGCCAGCGCCAGGGAGGCGTGGACGCAGGAGTAGTCGAACTCGATGCCCTGGCCGATGCGGTTGGGCCCCGACCCGAGGATGATCACCGCCGCCCGCTCGCGCGGCGCCACCTCGCTCTCCTCGTCGTAGGAGGAGTAGTGGTAGGGCGTGCGGGCGGCGAACTCCGCCGCGCAGGTGTCGACGGTCTTGTAGACCGGGCGGATGCCGAGCGCGTGGCGCACCCCGCGCACCGTCTCGGCGCTCATCCCGCGGATGCGGCCGACCTGGTGGTCGGAGAAGCCGTGCCGCTTGGCGCGGCGCAGCAGCTCGGGCGTCAGCTCGGGGGCGGCGGTCACCTCGGCGGCGACCTCGTTGAGCAGGCAGAGCTGGTCGACGAACCACGGGTCGATGCCGGTGGCGTCGTGGACCTCCTGGGCGCTCGCGCCCGCGCGCAGGGCGTCCATGACCTTCTTGAGCCGACCGTCGTGGGGCGTGCGCACCTGGGCGAGCAGCGCGTCCTTGTCGAGCTCCACCCACTCGCGCGCCCAGTCGAAGACGGCGTGCGGCGCCTCGAGCGAGCGCAGCGCCTTCTGCAGCGCCTCGGGGAAGCTGCGGCCGATCGCCATCGCCTCGCCCACCGACTTCATGTGGGTGGTCAGCGTCGGGTCGGCGCCCGGGAACTTCTCGAAGGCGAAGCGCGGCACCTTCACCACGACGTAGTCCAAGGTGGGCTCGAAGGCGGCGGTGGTGCCCGAGCCGTCCTCGCGCACCGTGATGTCGTTGGGGATCTCGTCGAGCGTGTAGCCGATGGCCACCTTCGCCGCGATCTTCGCGATCGGGTAGCCGGTCGCCTTCGAGGCCAGGGCGCTCGAGCGCGAGACGCGCGGGTTCATCTCGATGACGATGAGGCGCCCGTCGGCCGGGTTCACGGCGTACTGGATGTTGCAGCCGCCGGTGTCGACGCCCACCTCGCGGATGATGCCGATCGCGAGGTCGCGCATCTTCTGGTACTCGCGGTCGGTGAGCGTCATCGCCGGGGCGACCGTGATCGAGTCGCCGGTGTGCACGCCCATCGGGTCGAGGTTCTCGATCGAGCAGATGATCACCACGTTGTCCGCGGTGTCGCGCATGACCTCGAGCTCGTACTCCTTCCAGCCGATGATCGACTCCTCGAGGAGCACCTCGGTGGTGGGGCTGGCGGCGAGCCCGGCGCCGGCGATGCGGTGCAGGTCGTCCTCGTCGTAGGCCAGGCCCGAGCCCGCACCGCCCATCGTGAAGGAGGGGCGCACGACGAGCGGGTAGCCGAGCTCGGCGGCGCCGGCCAGGCAGTCGGCCATCGAGTGGCAGATGACGCTCCGGGCGGACTCGCCGCCGAGGTCGTCGACGATCTTCTTGAACTGCTGGCGGTTCTCGCCGCGGTCGATGGCCGCGATCGAGGCACCGATCAGCTCGACGCCGTACCGCTCCAGCGTGCCGGCGGCGTCGAGCGCCACCGCGCAGTTGAGGGCCGTCTGGCCGCCGAGCGTCGCCAGCAGCGCGTCGGGGCGCTCGTGGGCGATGACCTTCTCGACGAACTCCGGCGTGATCGGCTCGACGTACGTCGCGTCGGCCACCTCCGGGTCGGTCATGATCGTCGCGGGGTTGGAGTTGACCAGGATGACGCGCAGGCCCTCGGCCTTGAGCACGCGGCAGGCCTGGGTGCCGGAGTAGTCGAACTCGGCGGCCTGGCCGATGACGATCGGCCCGGAGCCGATCACCAGGACGCTGCGGATGTCGTCGCGCTTGGGCATCAGGCGCTCCCTTCCTGGCTCCGAGCCGCCATCAGCTCGCAGAAGCGGTCGAAGAGGTACGCCGCGTCATGCGGGCCGGCGGCGGCCTCCGGGTGGTACTGCACGGAGAAGCTGCGCAGGGCGCCCCCGGACTCCTCGGGGTCGCGCAGCTCGAGGCCCTCGACCACGTCGTCGTTGAGGCAGACGTGGCTGACGTGGGCCTGGCCGTAGGGCGTGGTCGTCGGGCCGTCGAGGGGCGCGTCGACCGCGAAGCCGTGGTTGTGGGCGGTGACCTCGACCTTGCCGGTCGTGCGGTCGATCACCGGCTGGTTGATGCCGCGGTGGCCGTACTTCAGCTTGTAGGTGCCGAAGCCGAGCGCGCGACCGAAGAGCTGGTTGCCGAAGCAGATGCCGAAGTAGGGCACCTGGCGCTCGAGCGCCTGCTGCAGCAGCGCGACCTGGTGGGTGGTGGCGGCCGGGTCGCCGGGGCCGTTGGAGAAGAACAGCCCGTCGGGGCCGTCGTCGCCCACCGCCAGGACGTCCTCGACGGTGGCGGTCGCGGGCAGCACGTGCACCTCGATGCCGCGCTCGGCCATCATCCGCGGCGTGTTCGCCTTGATGCCGAGGTCGACCGCGGCGACGGTGAACCGCCGCTCGCCGACCGCGGGCACGACGTACGCCTCGGTGGTCGTGACCTCGTCGGCCAGCTCGGTGCCGGCCATCTCGCCGGCCTGCCGCACGCGGGCGAGCAGCGCGGTGGCCTCGGTCTCGGTGGTGGAGATGCCGACGCGCATCGCGCCGCGCTCGCGCAGGTGGCGGGTCAGCGCGCGGGTGTCCACGCCGCTGATGCCGACGACGCCCTGCTCGCGCAGCTCGTCGTCGAGGCTGCGCGCGGAGCGCCAGTTGCTCGGGATGCGGGCGGGGTCGCGCACGACGTAGCCGGCGACCCAGATGCGGCGCGACTCGGGGTCCTCGTCGTTGACGCCGGTGTTGCCGACGTGCGGCGCCGTCATCACCACGACCTGGCGGTGGTAGGACGGGTCGGTCAGGGTCTCCTGGTAGCCGGTCATGCCGGTGGAGAACACCGCCTCGCCGAAGGTCTCGCCGGTCGCGCCGAAGGACTCGCCGCGGAAGACCCGGCCGTCCTCGAGCACCAGCAGTGCGGGCGTCCTCATGCGAGCTCTCCCTCCAGGACCGTCGGGACGCCACGCAGGAAGGTGGCGTGCACGGCGCCGGTCAGCTCACGGCCGTGCCAGGGGTTGTTGCGCGACAGCGACACCGAGGCGTCGCGGTCGACGGTGGTCGTGGCGTCGGGGTCGACGAGCACCAGGTTGGCCGGCTCGCCCGCGGCGAGGTCGCGGCCCTGCCCCTCGAGCCCGGCGATGCGGGCGGGGGCGCTCGACATGACCCGCGCGACGTCGCGCCAGGTCATGGCGCCGCTGCGCACCATCACGGTCGACACGACCGGCAGCGCGGTCTCGAGCCCGAGCATGCCGAAGGCGGCGTCGACGAAGGCGTGCTGCTTGTCGTGGCGCGCGTGGGGTGCGTGGTCGGTGGCGACCGCGTCGACGGTGCCGTCGGCCAGTGCCTCGCGCAGCGCGGCGACGTCCTCGTCGGGTCGCAGCGGCGGGTTGACCTTGTAGGTCGGGTCGTAACCGCCGCCCTCAGTGGCGAGCAGGTCGGTGGTGAGCAGCAGGTGGTGCGGGGTGACCTCCGCGGTGACCGACCAGCCGCCGTCGCGGGCGGCCTGCGCCTTGGCCCAGCGCAGCACCTCGACCGAGCCGGCCGTGGAGACGTGGGCGACGTGGACGCGGCTGCGGGTGTGGCGGGCCAGCACCACGTCGCGCGCGACGATGACCTCCTCGGCCACGCCGGGCCAGCCGGGCAAGCCGAGGCGGCCCGACACCTCGCCCTCGTGGCAGCAGGCGGTCGGCCCGGCGAGGTCGGGGTCCTGGCTGTGCTGGCTGACCACGCCGCCGAACGCCTTGACGTACTCCAGCGCGCGCCGCATCACCCGGGCGTCGGACACGCAGCGGCCGTCGTCGGAGAAGACGCGGACGCGGGCGCGGCTGCGGGCCATCAGGCCGAGCTCGGCGAGCTCCTCGCCGGCCAGGCCCTTGGTGACCGCGCCGACCGGGTGCACGTCGACCAGGCCGGCGGCGCGGCCGAGGTCGTGGACGCGCTCGGCGGCCTCGGCGGTGTCGGTGACGGGGCTGGTGTTGGCCATCGCGAGCACCGCGGTGTAGCCGCCGACGGCGGCGGCGCGGGACCCGGTGAGCACGGTCTCGGCGTCCTCGCGACCGGGCTCGCGCAGGTGGGTGTGCAGGTCGACCAGGCCGGGCAGGGCGACGAGGCCGTCGGCCTCGACCACCCGCGCGCCGGCGCCGGCGGACGCCGTGCCGGCGGGGGCGACCTCGGCGACGCGGCCGTCGGCCAGCAGGAGGTCGACGGGGTCCTCGCCGAGCAGGCGGGCGCCGCGCACGAGGGTCGCGGTGGGGGTGCGGGTCTCCTGGGTCGCGCTCACGCGGCGCCCCCCTCTCCGGCGAGCAGGTGGTAGAGCACGGACATCCGCAGCGCGACGCCGGCCGAGACCTGGTCGAGCACCACGGACTGGGCGGCGTCGGCGGCGTCGGCGGCGATCTCCAGGCCGCGGTTCATCGGGCCGGGGTGGCAGATGGGCGCGCCGGGCCTGAGCAGCCCGAGGCGCTCACGCGTCAGGCCGTAGCCCACGGTGTACTCCCGCGCGCTGGGGAAGAAGCCGCCGCTCATCCGCTCGCGCTGGACGCGCAGCATCATGACGGCGTCGGCCTTCGGCAGCACCTCGTCGAGGTCGTAGGACGTGGCGAAGCCGGCGTCGCGCGACCAGGCCTCGACGCCGCTGGGCATCAGCGTGGGCGGCGCGACGACGGTGACCTCGGCGCCGAGCAGGGCGAGGCACTTGACGTTGCTGCGGAAGACCCGGCTGTGGGTGAGGTCGCCGACGATGACGACGTGGCGGCCTGCCAGCGAGCCGAGGCGGCGCTGGAGCGTGTAGGCGTCGAGCAGGGCCTGGGTGGGGTGCTCGTGGGTGCCGTCACCGGCGTTGACGACGACCGCGTCGACCCAGCCGCTGACCTGGTGCGCGGCGCCGCTGGCGCCGTGGCGGACCACCAGGCCGTCGACGCCCATGGCGCAGACGGTGAGCACGGTGTCGCGCAGGCTCTCGCCCTTGCTGGCCGAGGACCCCTTGGCCGAGACGTTGACGACGTCCGCCGAGAGCCACTTGCCGGCGATCTCGAAGCTGGAGCGCGTGCGGGTGGAGTCCTCGAAGAACAGGTTGACCACGGTGCGACCGCGAAGGGCGGGCAGCTTCTTGACCTCGCGGGACTGCACGTCGTGCATCTCCGCAGCGGTCTCGAAGAGCACGGCGACGTCGTCGGCGGTGAGGTCGTCGACCGAGAGCAGGTGACGGTTCACGCGGGGCCACCTCCGCTGATGCGGACCTCGTCGACCCCGTCGGTCTCCGCGAGTCGCACCCCGACCCGCTCCGAGCGCGCGCTCGGGAGGTTCTTGCCGACGTGGTCGGCGCGGATCGGCAGCTCGCGGTGTCCGCGGTCGACGAGCACGGCGAGCCGGACCGCGGCCGGCCGGCCCAGGTCGGAGACCGCGTCGAGGGCGGCGCGCACCGTGCGGCCGGAGAAGAGGACGTCGTCGACCAGCACGACCACCTTGCCGTCGATGCCGGACGCCGGGATCGCGGTGCGCTGCGGACCGCGGGTCGGGTGGGAGCGCAGGTCGTCGCGGTACATCGTGACGTCGAGCGACCCGGTCGCGACGGGGTGGCCCTCGACCGCCGCGATCTTCTCGGCGATGCGCTGCGCCAGCGGCACGCCGCGGGTCTGCAGGCCCAGCAGCACCAGGTCCGCGGCGCCCTTGTTGCGCTCGAGGATCTCGTGGGAGATGCGGGTCAGTGCCCGGGAGACGTCACGGGCGTCGAGGACCGTGCGGCCGTCGGCCGACTCGGGGGCCGACGCGGCGTCGATGGCGGCGTCGATGGCGGCGTCGAGCGGGTCGCTCGCGGCACCGGGTGGGGTGGCAGGCATGCGCGTGCCGGACCTCCTTCTCCGCCTCACAGGACGGCTCGTTAAAGGATGTCGATCGCGGGAGACCCTAGCAGTCCCGGACCGCCCCCCGCGCCCGCAGCGCGCGGCGTCTCACAGGTCGGGGGCGAGGTCCAGGTCGTGGAGCACCGTCTCGACCGCGCGGTGCCAGGTGGGGTAGGCGAAGACGGTGCGCAGGAGGTCGCGCACGGGCAGCTCGTGCTGCACGGCGACCACGAGCATCGAGAGCACCTCGCCGGCGCCGGGGCCGACGACCGTGCCGCCCACGAGCACGCCGCGGGCGCGGTCGGCGACCAGCTTCACCAGGCCGTCGGTGCGCTCGAGCCAGCCCCGGGCCCCGAGGTCGCCCGTGGCGACCGCGACGTCGAGGCCGCGCTCGCGGGCCTGCTCCTCGGTCAGCCCGACCCCGGCGACCTCCGGGTCGGTGTAGGTCACCCGGGGGACGGCGCGGTAGTCGGCGGCCGGCCCGTCGCGGCCCAGCAGCGCCCGCGCCGCGACGCGGGCCTGGGCGGTCGCGAGGTGGGTGTAGGCGCCCTCGCCGGTGAGGTCGCCGACGGCCCAGTGCCCCGGTGACCCCACCACCCGCAGGTGCTCGTCCGTGGTCAGCAGGCCACTGTCGGGCACCTCGATCCCGGCGTGCTCGAGCCCGAGGTCGGCGCGGGCACGTCGACCGGAGGCGACCAGCAGGCGCTCGGCGCGCAGCTGCTCCTCGCCGACGGTGACCGTGAAGCCGTCGTCGTCGTGCCGCACGGCGTCGACGTGCTGCCCGAGGAGCACCGTCACCCCGTCGGCCTCGAGCGCGGCCTCCAGCACCGGGCCGGCCTCGGGCTCCTCCCCGGAGAGCAGCCGCTCCGCTCCCTCGACCAGGGTCACCCGGGTGCCGAACCGGGCGAAGGCCTGGGCGAGCTCGACCCCGATCGGCCCGCCGCCGACGACCACCATCGAGGCGGGCGCCTCGGTGGCCTGGAAGACCTCGTGGTTGGTCCAGTACGGCGTGGTGGCCAGCCCGTCCACGGGCGGTACGGCCGGCTCGGTGCCGGTGGCCAGCACGACGCCGTCGCGTGCCCGCAGGGTGCGGGTGCCGCCGGCGGTGAGCGTCACCTCGACGGTGCGCTCGCCCACGAGCCGGCCGCGCCCCCGCAGCAGCCGGGCGCCGGTGCCGGTGAGCCGCTCGACGTACTCGCCGTCGTCCCAGCCGTGCGTCGCCTCCTCGCGGATGCGCTGCGCGACGCGCGCGAAGTCGGGCACCACGTCGGCCTCGCCGCAGCGCCCGGTGACCCGGCCCGCCTCCGCGAGCCGTCGGGCCTCGGCCAGCAGCATCTTGGAGGGGACGCAGCCGTAGAACGGGCACTCCCCGCCCACGAGGCGCTCCTCGACGCCGACGACGTCCTTCCCGGCCTTGCCGAGCAGGCCCGCGACCGTCTCACCGCCGGGTCCGAGGCCCACCACGACGACGTCGACCTCCTCGACCTCGGGAGTGCCGACCTCGTCCTCAGGGGTGGTGCTCACCGCCCCAGCGTGGCAGGCGCCCGGTAGGGCGCCGGCCGCTCAGCGGGAGAGGTGGCGCGCCCGGGCCAGGCTGAACAGGCCGTAGCACCCGATGCCCAGCGCGACGGCGGCGAGCAGCCAGGGGCCGAAGGGCTGCTGCAGCACCTGCCGCAGCGCTTCGTCGAGACCACCGGTGCGCTGGGCGCTGTGGGTGGCGGCGGCGTAGACGAAGAGGGCGCCGACGATCCCCACGGCTACCCCCTTGGCGCAGTAGCCGACCTTGCCGAGCAGGAGGTACGCCGTGCCGGCCTGCCCGCTGCGTCCCTCGCCGGCGAGCTTCTCGGCGTGGTCGCCGGAGAGCCCGAGCCGGATCTGCGCCAGGCCGTAGCCGATGATCGCGAGCCCGACCGCGCCCACCAGGAGCTGACCGCCCGGGAGCTGCATCAGCTGGGCGGTGAGGGTCTCCTGGGTGCTGCGACCGCCCTCGCCTCCCCCGCTCCCTCCGCCGCCGCCGCTGCCGCCGGCGGAGGACGGCGCGTCCAGCGCCACCCGCACGGCGCTGGCGGCGACGGCGCCGTAGATCGCCGCCTTGACCAGGTCGGCGGCGCGGTGCCGCCACAGCTCGGCGCCGTCCTCCCCGCGGTGACCGAGCACCGCGTCGAGCAGGCGCCAGAGCACCAGTGCGGCCATGCCGACGGCGATCGACCAGATCAGCACCGCACCGGCGGGCTTCGCCGCGACCTCGCGCAGCGCACCGGTCGCACCGGCCTCGGTGCTGCGGTCGCCGAGGGCCAGGCGCAGCGCGAGCCAGGCGACGACCAGGTTGACCACGCCGTAGACGGCCATGCCGAACCGGACCACCCGGTCCAGGCCCTCGCTGCGCCGGACCTCCTGGCCCGCCTGCTCGGCCTGCTGCGCTGCTCCCTCGACCGGACCCATGCAGCGGACCCTATGCCCGCCGACGTCAGGCGAGGTCGCCCACGGCGGTGCCGATCGCGCGGTGGAAGGTGGGGAAGGCCAGCACCATCGACCGGAGCGTCGCGAGCGGGACCTCGGCGTGCACGGCGAGGGCCAGCAGCCCGAGCACCTCGCCGCCGGCCGGCCCGACCACCGTCGCGCCGACGAGGACGCCGCGGTCGGCGTCGGCGACGACCTTGACGAACCCGCGCGCACCGGCGCCGTGGGTGAAGCCGCGCGAGCCGAGGCCGGAGCGGCCGACCTGGACCGGCAGGCCGGCCTCGCGCGCCGCGTGCTCCGTCATCCCGACGCCGGCGACCTCCGGGTCGGTGAAGGTGACGTGCGGGACGGCGTGGTAGCGCGCGGGCGGCCCGTCGCGACCCAGGAGGTCGGCCAGGGCGACGTCCTGCTGGTACATCGAGACGTGGGTCCACGCGCCGTGGCCCACGACGTCGCCGACGGCCCACAGGCCCTC
The DNA here is from genome assembly GCF_013409425.1 of Nocardioides perillae. NCBI lineage: Bacteria > Bacillati > Actinomycetota > Actinomycetes > Propionibacteriales > Nocardioidaceae > Nocardioides > Nocardioides perillae. Next base: position 2,567,935 of record NZ_JACCAC010000001.1, read on the forward strand.
GACGCCCTCCACCCGCATGCGGTCGTCGACGGGGACCGTCCGGGCGCCGGGGTCGAGACCCACCGTGTCGAGCCCGAGGTCGTCGAGGTTCGGCGTACGTCCGGCGGCCACGAGCAGCGCCTCGCTCACCACCTCGCGCGTGTCACCGTCGACCTCGACGGTGCTGGTGAAGATCGAGCCGTCGTGGCGCGTGGCAATCAGCGACGCCCCGTGGAGCACCGTGATGCCCTCGTCGGCGAAGACCTCGCCCAGCAGCTCACCGGCCTCCGGCTCGTCCGGGCCGAGCAGCCGCGGACCGTGGTCCACGACGGTGACCTCGCTGCCGAAGCGCGCGAAGACCTGCGCCAGCTCGCACCCGATCGGCCCGCCGCCGAGCACCACCAGGCGGCGCGGCACCTCGGTGGCGCGCACCGCCTCCCGGTTCGTCCAGTACGGCGTGCCCGCCAGCCCGTCGACCGGCGGCACGCTCGGGCGGGTGCCGGGGTTGAGCACAGTGCCGCGCCGCGGCCGGTACGTCGTCGTGGTGCCGTCGGCGCCCTCCACCTCGACGCGTCCGGGCCCCGCGAGCCGCGCCGTCCCGTGCAGCACCGTGGCGCCCGCGTCGCGCAGGCGGTCGGCGGCCGCTCGGTCGTCCCAGTCCGACGTGGCCTCGTCGCGGATGCGGCGGGCCACGACCGACCAGTCCGGCGTCCCGCTCGCCTCGCCGGCCACCTCGGGTGCACGTCGGACCTCGGCCAGCGCGTCGGAGCCGCGCACCATCATCTTGGTGGGGATGCAGCCGTAGTAGGGGCACTCGCCTCCGACCAGGTGCTTGTCGACGGCGACGACGCTCAGACCCGCCTCGGCCGCCCCCTGCGCGAGGGCCTCGCCGCCCGGGCCGAGCCCCACCACCACGAGGTCGACCTCCTCCGTCAGCTCGCCGGTGCCGCCCGCCTGTCGCTCCTGGTCGCTCATGGCCCCAGCATGGCGCGCCGGTGCGCAGACCGGCGAGGCCGGGAGGTGCGGTCGGCGCGGCCTTCGCACCCGGGGGTTCGAGCTCGGCCGCCAGGCCGCGGTGGTCGAGCCCGGTGGTCGAGCAGGGCCGGTGTCGAGACCCGGCGGGACGAGCAGGGCCGCCGCCACCCCGGTGGTCGAGATGGGCCGCCGGCCCGTGCCAGACCCCCGCACCCGGGCGTTCGCGGTGGTCGGGGCAGCACGACGAGCCCGTCACCCCGGTGTCGGGGTGCGGGCTGTCGTCGAGCGGCTGATCGGACTGGGCTGAGCGCACCGACTCGCTGGTCGAGCAGGGCCGCCGGGCCCGTGTCGAGACCCGGTGACGTACGCGCGTGTCGTCAGTCCGCGGGTGCGGGCGCCCCGGTGTCGTCGTGGTGCGGCTGTTCATCGTTGCGCGGCGGCCCGGTGTCGCACACCCGCGCCGGGCCAGCGCCGGGCGGTGACCCGGTGTCGGGTGGTGCGGTGTCGGGCGGGCCGGTGTCGGGCGGGCCGGTGTCGGGCGGGCCGGTGTCGGGCGGGCCGGTGTCGTGGGCGAGGGGCCCGTCGAGTGGTCGGGTGCCGGTGTGGTCGCGCAGGTAGTGCGCCCCGTGGGGTGACTTCCACAGCCAGGCGCCGGCGCCTGCGGGGGTGAGGGTCCAGCGGGTGGCGGCGTGGCCGTGGGTCTTCAACCGGTGGTGTGGCCGGCACAGCGGTGCGATGTTGCACGAGCAGGTCGGCCCACCCGTATCCGGGTCGGTGGGGTCGTAGGGGATGACGTGGTCGTGGTCGCACCTGCGTGCGGCGCGTCCGCACCACGGGAACACGCACGCCAGGTGGGTCAGAGCGGTCTGGCGGGCGAGGCGGCGTGGGACTTCGTAGGCCTCGGTGTGCACCGCTTCCGCGAGGTCGATCACGGGCAGCACGGTGACGTGGGGTGCGACCCCGTCGATCCCGGCGGTGGTGAGCCAGTCGCGGATCGCGGTCGCCGACACCGGCGCTCGGGTCTCCTCGACCCGCCCGACCGCGCCGTCCCCAGCCCGTAGCCGTCCGGGGAACATCGAGGTGCGCAGCACCGCGTCGGACAGGTGCAGGTGCAGCAGATACCTCCGCCGCTGCCGCGGCGACGACCGACCCGCAGGAGTCTCAGGGGTCTCGACACGCTCGCCGGGGCCCGCTGCTCGACCCCCGTCCACGGTCACCAGGTCGAGGGTGCCCTGCGCCGACGCGCCGTCAGAGCCCCGCACCACGAGGTTCAGCAGGGCCTGTGCCGACAACGGCCCCGGCTCGGCGGTGGCGCCCAGGGCACGCAGCCGCTGCTTCTCCTCAGCGACGGCGTCGTGGATGGTGAGCCCGTCGGGCAGGTCGAAACACCCACTCGCGTCCACCGTCCCCGTCAAGTCATCGCCGGGACGGCCGTCGAGGTGGATCTCGAACCGCCGCTGCTCCCGCGCTTCGGCTTGGGCGAGCTCGGCCTCGTCCGGCATGAACCGCGCGAGCGCTTCGGCGACCAGACGCTCCAGGGTGGCGGCGCCGATGCTCTGCGCCACCGGTGTCACGTGGCGGTCCACCCACCCCGCTGCCTCCGGGGTGAGGCCCTTGCCGAGGACCATGCGGGCGACGAGGCGGGCACGCCACCCGTCCACCCGATGCGCCTGCACCGCATCCCACAACCGCGGCAGCAGGTGCCGGCACACCAGGGCCTGACCCAGGTAGGCAGCACCCGCGGTGGTGGAACGCCCCAACCGGGACGCGAACTCCGCCACCGCGAACTCCGTCACCCCCGGCCCATACGACCCAGCGACCTTGAGTGCGGTGTCGCCGTAGGTACCGGCCACCGTCGCCGCATCGAGGGCGTCGGCGGGGTGCAGATCCGCCCACGCACACGCAGCCCGCATCAGCTCCGCATCCCAGCGACGCTGCGCCAAGACCGCCTCGCCGGCGCGGTCGAGCACCGCGATCGCGGTGTCGAGCTCGGGTGCCGGGGTGGTCATGAGAGGAGTCAAACAGCCACCACCGACACTCACCGGCGGCTCGGATCCGGCTGTGGACAACGGATCCAGGCCCGCCGACCTGTGCACGACCAGCGGCCCGCAGCCCGCCTGAGCTCCGGTCTCGAGACGGCACTGTGTGCCTCCCCGACCACCCGAGTGCCCCAGCGCACGACCCCTCGGCGCGAGAACAGCGCGTGACCCCTCGACGAGAGCCCAGCGCGCGACCCCTCGACGAGAGCCCAGCGCGCGACCCCTCGACACGAGTGCAGCGCGCGACCCCTCGACGGGACAGCATCGCGTGACCCCTCGACGCGAGCGCAGCGCGCGACCCCTCGACCGCAGAGCAACGCGCGACCCCTCGACACGAGCGCAACGCGCGACCCCTCGACCGCAGAGCAACGCGCGACCCCTCGACGGTAGCGCAGCGCGCGACCCCTCGACGTGAGCGCAGCGCACGACCCCTCGACCGCAGAGCAACGCCCGACCCCTCGACACGAACGCAGCGCGCGACCCCTCGGCCCGCCCCCGCACCGGGCCTCGACACGCTCGCTGGGGCTCGCTGCTCGACCGGCGCCCTGGCGGGCCCGCTCGACCGGCGGACGCAGGCTCGCGTCAGGCGAGCAGGGCGTCCTTGTCGCGCACGATGCCGCCGAGGACGCCGTTGACGAAGGAGGGCGACTCGTCGGTGGAGAGCTCGCGGACCAGGCCGACCGCCTCGGTGATCGCGACGGGGTCGGGGACGTCCTCGGACCACAGGACCTCCCACACGCCCATGCGCAGGACGTTGCGGTCGACCGCCGGCATCCGCTCGAGCGTCCAGCCCTGGGCGTAGTCGCCCAGCAGCTCGTCGATGCGGGTGCGGTGCTCGACCACGCCGCGCACGAGGACGGCGGTGTACTCGTTGTGCGGTGCCTCGCCGTCGGCGATCGCCCGGTCGAGCGCCGCGACGGCGTCCTCACCGCGCATGTCGGAGGAGTAGAGCAGGTCCAGCGCCCGCTTGCGGGCCTTGGTGCGGGCCGCCATCAGGACTTGACGCGCCCCATGTAGGACGAGTCGCGGGTGTCTACCTTGACCCGCTCGCCCTGGTTGATGAACAGCGGCACCTGGATCTCGTGACCGGTCTCGACCGTCGCCGGCTTGGTGCGGCCGGTCGCCGAGTCGCCCGCCACGCCGGGCTCGGTGAAGGTGATCTCGAGCTCGACCGAGGCGGGGAGCTCGATGAAGAGCACGCGGCCCTCGTTGGTGGCGACGATCGCCTCGTGGTTCTCGAGCAAGAAGTTGGCGGCGCTGCCGACGATCTCCGGCGCGATCTCGATCTGCTCGTAGCTCGTGGTGTCCATGAAGACGTAGGACGTGCCGTCGTTGTAGAGGTACTGCATCGTGCGGCGGTCGACCGTGGCGGTCTCGACCTTGGTGCCGGCGTTGAAGGTCTTGTCGACCGTCTTGCCCGACTCGACGTTCTTGAGCTTGGTGCGCACGAAGGCCGGGCCCTTGCCGGGCTTCACGTGCTGGAACTCCACCACGGACCAGAGCTGGCCGTCGATGTTGAGGACCATGCCGTTCTTCAGGTCGTTCGTCGTTGCCATCGCGCGCTCGTGTGCCTTCGGTCTCGGGGGCTGAGGGTCGGCGGTCGCGGGGACCGGGCCGACGGGCGAGTCTAGCGGCCCCGCACGCGACGACGCGCCCCGGGCAGCGTGTGCCGGGGCGCGTCGCTCGGGGGGTGGGGCTCAGTGCTTGAACGCGTCCTTGACCTTGTCGGCCGCCTGCTTGAGGTCGCCCTTCACCTGGTCGGCCTTGCCCTGGCGCTCGAGACCCTCGTCGCCGGTCAGCTTGCCGACGCCCTCCTTGGCCTTGCCGCGCAGACCGTCGACCTTGCCGTCCACCTTGTCCTGGTCGCTCACGTGGGCCCCTCTCGTCGTGGTGGGTGCGGGTTGCTCCCGCACCCCTTGTGTACGCCGGGGCGCGCGACGCCCGCCCACCCGTGCGGGTGGTGCCGAGCCCGCAGGCCCGCGGGGTCAGCCGAGGCGCGCGGCGACGACCTCGAGCGCGTCGCGGTAGCCGTCGACGCCCTTGCCGGCCACGACGGCGACGGCGTGCGGGGTCACGACGGAGGTGTGGCGGAAGACCTCCGGCCGCTGGGTCGGGTCCGACAGGTGCACCTCGACGAGCGGCGCGGTGAGCTGGGCGCACGCGTCGAAGACGGCGTAGGAGTAGTGCGTCCACGCCGCGGCGTTGAGCACGACGGGCACCGCCTCGTCGGCGGCGTCGTTCAGCCAGTCGAGCAGCACGCCCTCGTGGTTGGTCTGGCGCACCTCGACGTCGAGGCCCAGCTCCGCGCCCCACGCCACGCAGCGCTCGGCCAGCTCGTCGTGGGTGGTCGTGCCGTAGATCTCGGGCTGCCGGCGCCCGAGGCGCCCGAGGTTGGGCCCGTTCAGCACGAGCACCCGGCGAGCGGGAGCGGTGCCGGCGCTCACGCCGGGCCGCCGATCGCGGCGTACGCCTCGCGCAGCCAGGACTCCTCCGGACCCTCGAGCACCGCAGGGCGGGCGAGGCCCTCGAGGACCACGAAGCGCAGCAGCGAGCCGCGGGCCTTCTTGTCGACGCGCATCGTGGCGAGCAGCTCGTCGAAGGGGGCTCCGGCGTAGGTCGTCGGGAGTCCCACCGCGCCGAACGCACGGCGGTGCCGCTCCACCAGCGCCTCGTCGATGCGCCCGGCCCGCCGCGCCAGCTCGGCGACGAAGACCGACCCGATCGCGACCGCCTCGCCGTGGCGCACCTGGTAGTCCTCGGCCCTCTCGACCGCGTGGGCCAGGGTGTGGCCGTAGTTGAGCACCTCGCGGCCCGGGTGACCGTCGCGGCCCCCGGTCTCGCGCAGGTCGCCGACGACGACGTCGACCTTGACCGCCACCGCCCGCTCGACCAGCTCGCGCAGCACCGGCGAGGCCGGGTCGAGCACGGCCTCGCCGTGCGCCTCGACCAGGTCGAGGACCACCGGGTCGGCGACGAAGCCGCACTTGACGACCTCGCCCATGCCGGCGACGAGCTCCGCGCGCGGCAGGGTGTCGAGGAGGTCGAGGTCGCACAGCACGCCCGCCGGCTCGTGGAAGGACCCGACGAGGTTCTTGCCGGCGCCGGTGTTGACCCCGGTCTTGCCCCCCACCGCGGCGTCGACCATCGCCAGCAGCGTGGTCGGCACGTGCACCACGCGCACCCCGCGCAGCCAGGTCGCGGCGACGAAGCCGCCGAGGTCGGTCGTCGCGCCGCCTCCCACGGTCACGACCGCGTCGCTGCGGGTGAAGCCGGACTCCCCCAGCGCCTCCCAGCAGTCCGCGGCCACCGCGGCGGTCTTGGTGTGCTCGCCGTCGGGGAGGCCGAGGGCCAACACGTCGAAGTGCGGGCGCAGCGCGTCGAGCACGGGCGCCAGCGGCTCGGTCAGCTCGGCCGGGTGCAGGACCGCGACGCGCTGCGTGTGGTCTCCGAGCACCTCGGGCAGGCGCGGCGCCAGGCCGCGACCGACCACGACGTCGTAAGGCGAGGCGCCGCGCACCTCCAGGACCGTGTCCCCGCGGCTCTCGCCGCCGCCCCCGCCGCGACCCTCGCTGCCACCCGCCGGGCTCACCCCGCTCACCGTGCCTCCTCCTGCTCGCGTGCCTCGACGCGCCGCGCGACCTCGTCGGCCACGTCGTCGGGGGTGCGGTCGTCGGTGTCGACCACCAGGGTCGCGACGGCCTCGTAGACCGGGGCGCGCTCGTCGAGCAGCGCCTTGACCCGCGCGCGCACGCCGCCGACGAGCAGCGGTCGCGAGGTGCCGAGACCGACCCGCTTCACCGCGTCGGAGAGGCCGACGCGCAGGAACACCACCGGGTGCCCGGCGAGCAGCTCGCGGGTCGCGGGGTCGAGGACCGCGCCGCCTCCCAGCGCCAGCACCCCGTCGTGCTCGGCGAGGGCGAGGGCGACGGCGTCGCGCTCGAGCGCGCGGAAGTGGGCCTCGCCGTGGTCGACGAAGAGGTCGCTGATGCTCTGCCCGGCGCTCGCCGCCACGTCGGCGTCGGTGTCGCGCACGGGGAGCCCCCAGCGCTCGCCGAGCAGGCCGGCCACCGTCGTCTTCCCGGCGCCCATCGGGCCGACCAGCACCACCCGGGGCCCGGTGGACCCGGCGGCCGACCCGTCTGCGGCAGGCACAGGTGCGCTCACCGGTAGCGCAGGGCGTCGAGGTAGGCGGTGGCGTTGCGCCGCGTCTCGCCCACCGAGTCGCCGCCGAACTTCTCCACGACCGCGTCGGCCAGCACCAGCGCCACCATCGCCTCGGCGACGCTGCCCGCAGCCGGCACGGCGCAGACGTCGGAGCGCTGGTGGTGGGCGGTGGTCGCCTCGCCGGTGGCGACGTCGACGGTGCGCAGGGCCCGGGGCACCGTGGCGATCGGCTTCATCGCGGCGCGCACGCGCAGCACCTCGCCCGTGGTCATGCCGCCCTCGGTGCCGCCGGAGCGACCCGACGTGCGGCGCAGGCCCTGGTCGGTGGTGACGATCTCGTCGTGGGCCAGCGAGCCGGGGGTGGCCGCGAGGCGGAAGCCGTCGCCCACCTCGACGCCCTTGATCGCCTGGATGCCCATGAGCGCGCCCGCGAGCCGCGCGTCGAGGCGGCGGTCCCAGTGGACGTGGGAGCCGAGGCCCGGCGGGAGGCCGTCGACGACGACCTCGACGACGCCGCCGAGGGTGTCGCCGTCCTTGTGGGCCTGGTCGATGCGGGCGACCATCGCGGCGCTCGCCTCGGGGTCGAGGCAGCGCACCGGGTCGTCGTCGAGCCGCTCGACGTCGTCGGCGCTGGGCAGCGAGCCCTCGGGTGCGGGCACGCCGCCGAGCTCGACGACGTGGGAGACCAGCCGCGCACCGACGGCCTGCTCGAGGAAGGCGGAGGCGACGCGGCCGAGCGCGACGCGGGCCGCGGTCTCGCGGGCCGAGGCCCGCTCGAGGATCGGCCGGGCCTCGTCGAAGTCGTACTTCTGCATGCCGACGAGGTCGGCGTGGCCCGGCCGCGGCCGGGTCAGCGGCGCGTTGCGGGCGAGCGCCGCCAGCTCCTCGGCGTCGACCGGGTCGGCGGCCATCACCTTCTCCCACTTGGGCCACTCGGTGTTGGCGACCTGCACCGCGACCGGCCCGCCCTGGGTCTCGCCGTGGCGCACCCCGCCGAGGAAGGTCACCTCGTCGCGCTCGAACTTCATCCGCGCGCCGCGCCCGTGGCCCAGCCGCCGGCGCGCCAGCGCGTCGGCGACGTCGTCGGTGTTCACCCGCACGTGGGCGGGCAGCCCCTCGAGGATCGCGACCAGGGCAGGACCGTGGGACTCGCCCGCAGTGAGCCAACGCAGCATGCCTCGCAGTCTCCCACGCAGCGCCGACGCGGCCCGCGGCGGCGTCAGGCGGCGAGACCCGCCAGCGCCGGGCCGGCGACGGCGCCGACGACCGCGCCGAGCAGCATGAACGGCCCGAAGGGGAAGCCCTTGCGCTCCACCACCCGCAGCACCGAGAGCAGCCCGCCGAGCACGCCGCCGAGCAGGAAGCCGGCGTAGGTGCCGACCAGCAGCTCGGCCCAGCCGAGCTGGCCGAGGGCGATCCCGAGCACGCCCGAGAGCCGCACGTCCCCGTAGCCGAGCCCGCGCGGGTGCACCAGCCACAGCAGGAGGTAGAGACCGCCGGCCACCGCCCACCCGGTGCCCGCCCGCAGCAGGTCGTCGAGGTCGCGGCCGACCAGCGTGCCGACGACGACCAGCGGCACGACGACGGCGTAGAGGCGCGCCACCAGCCACGTCGGGAGCAGCATCGTGCGCCAGTCGACGTGGGCGAGCAGCACGCCGGCGGGCACGAGCACCCACCACACCGGCAGCGCCCACGCCCACCCGAGCGCACCGCCGACCAGCAGCCCCAGCACGCCGGAGGCCGCCGCCAGGCGCAGCGACAGCCGCGGTGCCGCCGCCAGCACGGCGTACGCCGGCTTGTCGGGGTCGGGCTCGTCGGGCTCGGGCACGCGCGCCAGCAGCGCCGGGGCGCCCAGCGCGAGGCCGGCGCACACCAGCGCGGTCACGACCGCCGGCACCAGCGCCCCGCTGTCGAGCAGGTCGCCCACGCTCACGGCGCCGCCGACCGGGCGGCCACCGCGGCCTCGCCGGCGTCGCGGACCGCGGCGAGCGGCACCGCCCGCCCGGTCATGAGCTCCACCTGCAGCACGGCCTGGTGCACCAGCAGGTCGAGGCCGGTCACGAGCGCCTGCCCGCCACGCTCCGCCGCCGCCTGGAGCGGGGTCGGCCACGGGTCGTAGAGCACCTCGAAGACCACCGGCGCCGCGGCGCAGCGCGCGAGCAGCGCGTCGTCCTGCGCCGCCGCCGGCACGGTCGAGACGACGACCTCGCCCACGACCGGGGCGGTCGCGAGGTCGAGCACCTCGACCCGGGGCGCCGCCGGGTGCGCCGCCACGGCGGCAGCGGTCTCCTCCGCCCGCGCGGCCGCCCGCACCAGCAGGCGCACCTGGCGCGCCCCGAGGTCGCACAGCGCGAGCGCCGTGGAGGTCGCCGTCGCTCCCCCGCCCAGCACCGTGACGGTGCGCGGCTCGACGTCGGTGCGCTCGCGCACCGCCGCGGCCGCGCCGGGCACGTCGGTGTTGTCCCCGTGTCGGCGCACCCCACCCGCGGCGTGCTCGAGCACGACGGTGTTGGCGGCGCCCGCGCGGCGTGCCTGCTCGCCGACCTCGTCGAGCAGCGGCAGCACCTCGCGCTTGAGCGGCATCGTCAGAGAGAAGCCCCGCCACGCCTCCTCGCCCGCGGCCGACGCCAGGAAGGCCGCGAGCGTGCCCGCGGGGACCCGCCGCGCGGTGTAGTCCCACGGCAGGTCGAGCGCGGCGTAGGCCGCGGCGTGCAGCGCCGGCGAGAGCGAGTGGTCCACCGGGTCGCCGAGCACGGCGCAGCGCCGCTGCCCCGGCCCCGGGGCGCTCACCTGGTCACCACCCGCTCACGCCCGGCGGCTCAGCACCGGTCGGACTCGTTGGCGCAGTAGTCGCGCAGCTCGTCCTTGTAGCGCAGGAACTCGTCGTAGGTCTCCGCGAACTTCGTCTCGCCGGTGGCCAGGTCGACGGTGACGTAGTAGAACCAGTCGCCCTCGGCCGGGTTCGCCGCCGCCTCGATCGCCTCGGCACCGGGCATCTCGATCGGGCCGGGGGGCAGGCCCGGGTTCTGGTAGGTGTTGTAGGGCGAGTCGACCTCGAGGTCCTCCAGCGTCGGCACCGCGCCGAGGTCGTTGCCGGCGGCGTAGTTGACGGTGGCGTCGATCTGCAGCAGGCCGTTGGTCTCCTCGCCCTCGAGCCGGTTGTAGATCACCCGCGAGATCCGCGGCATGTCGTCGCCGCGGCCCTCGGCCTCGACCAGGCTGGCCACGGTCATGAGCTCGTGGGGGGTGTAGCCGAGGTCGGCCGCGGCCTGCTCGAGCCCCGCCTCGTCGGCGGCCTGGCGCCAGCGGTCGACCATGGCGCGCAGGATGTCGCGCGGGGTGTCGCCGGGCGCCACGTCGTACGTCGCGGGGAACAGGTAGCCCTCGGCGTCACCGCCGGCGTAGTCGGGCAGGCCGATGCTGCCCGGCTGCTCGAGCACCCGCTCGAAGCGGCCCCGGCGGAACTCGGTGCCCTCGGCCAGCACGTCGAGCACCTGCTCGAGGCGCAGGCCCTCGGGCACCGTGACCGTGCTGCGCACGATGTTCGCGGGGTCGACCAGCACCTCCAGCGCGTCGGAGGCCCGCATCTCCTCGCGCAGCTCGTAGGTGCCGACCTGGATGCCGTTGGCCGCCTCGTTGCCGAGCGCGGCGTCGGTGAGCGCCTGCACGGAGGCGATGACGCCGAGCTCCTTCAGCTCCCGGCCCATCTGGGCGACGGTGTCGCCGGGCTCGACCTCGAAGAGCACCGAGCCGGAGCCCGGGCCGGGGTAGTCCTCCGCCTCGCCGAAGGCGCTGGAGAGGTAGTCGACCCCCTTGGTCACCGCGACGTAGAAGCCGGCGACGACGACCGTGAGCGCGACGAGCGCCGCCAGGCAGCCGGGCACGCGCTTCTTGCGGCGGCGCCGCCCCCCCGGGGTGTAGCCGGGGTCGGGGTCGGCGTCGGGGTCGGGGTCGGCGGCGAGGAGCACGTCGGGCTGCGCCTCGTCGTGGACCAGGTCCAGTCCGTCGTCCACCGGCTCGGCCGGGGTGCGCTGCTCCTCGTTCATGCGTTCTCCTCGACGATCTCTCCGGGAGCCTGGCCGCTGCTCCGCTCGGTGTCCAGCGCGTGCTGCAGGATCAGGACCGCGGCGGCCATGTCGACGACGGCGCGGCGGTCGGCGCCCTTGCGGCCCTGCTGGCGCAGCACCGACTCTGCCGACACGGTGGTGAGGCGCTCGTCGACGAGGCGCACCGGGACGGGCGCGACCCGTCGCGCGAGCCGGGCCGCGAAGTCGCGCACCTTGGCCGCGGCCGGCCCCTCGCCGCCGCTCAGCGAGCGCGGGAGCCCCACGACGACCTCCACCGCCTCGGCCTCGCGGGTCAGCGTCGCGAGCCGCGCCAGGTCGCCCTTGCCTCGCCGCACGGTCTCGAGCGGTGTGGCGAGGAAGCCGGTCGGGTCGCTCCGGGCGACACCCACGCGGGCGTCGCCGGGGTCGAGCCCGAGCCGGGTGCCGTGCCTCACCGCACCCGCCTCAGGCCTGCGCCGCGCGGGCGACCTCGGCGGTGACCGCTGCGAGGGCCGCCTCCGCACCGGACGGGTCGATGCCGCCGCCCTGGGCGACGTCGTCCTTGCCGCCGCCCTTGCCGCCCACGTGCGGACCGACCGCGCGCACGAGCGCGCTGGCGCTGACGCCGCGGCTGCGGGCCTCGTCGTTGACGGCGGCGACGACCGCGACCTTGCCGTCGGCGACGCCGAGCACCACGACGGCGCCCGGGCGGTCGGCGGGGATGCGGGCGCGCACGTCGAGCGCGAGCGTGCGCACGTCGCCGCCGCCGGCGCCGTCGACGCGGTGGGCCACGACCGCGACGCCGTGGACGTCGGTGGCCGCCTCGGCCAGCTGGGCCCCCTGGGCCAGCAGCTGGGCCACGCGCAGTCGCTCCAGCTCCTTCTCGGCGGTGCGGAGCCGCTCGGTGAGGTCCTGGACACGCCCGACGAGCTCGTCCGGCCGGGTCTTGAGCGTGGCCGTCAGCTGCGCGACGACGTCGCGCTCGCGGGCGAGGTAGCCGAAGCCCTCGACGCCGGTCAACGCCTCGATGCGGCGGTTGCCGGAGCCCACGCTGGACTCGCCGGTCACCACGACGGTGCCGATCTGCGAGGAGTGCTCGACGTGGGTGCCGCCGCACAGCTCGCGCGACCAGGGGCCGCCGATCTCGACGACGCGCACCTTGCCGGAGTCGTAGGTCTCGCCGAAGAGGGCGATCGCGCCCCACTCCTTGGCCTGCTCCAGCGTCATGTAGTCCCAGGCGACCGGCAGGTCGGCGCGCAGCGCCTGCTGCGAGACCTGCTCCACGTCGCGCAGCTGCGCGGGGCTCAGGGCCTGGGTCCACCCGAAGTCGAGGCGGAGGTAGCCGGGCCGGTTGTAGGAGCCGGCCTGCAGCGCCGTGGGGCCGAGCACCTCGCGCAGCGCCGCGTGGACCACGTGGGTCCCGGAGTGCGCCTGGCGCGCGCCGGTGCGCCACTCCGGGTCGACCCGGGCATGCAGCTCGGCGTCGGCGTCGAGCTCGCCCTCGACCACCCGCACCTGGTGGACGACCAGGCCGCGCACGGGCCGCTGCACGTCGAGCACCTCGAGCGTGCCGCCACCGGCGGCGGAGGTGAAGGCGATGGTGCCGGCGTCGGCGGCCTGACCACCGGACTCGGCGTAGAAGGGCGTGCGGTCGAGCACGAGCTCGCCGACCTCGCCCTGGGCCAGGCTGCGCACGGGCGCGGCGCCCCGCAGCAGCGCGACCGCCCGCGACTCGGTCTCGAGGGTCTCGTAGGCCAGCCACTCGGTCGGGCCGTGCTCGTCGAGCACGGTGCGGTAGACGCCGGTGTCGGCGTGGCCGCCCTTCTTGGCGCGCGCGTCGGCCTTCGCCCGCTCCCGCTGCTCGGCCATCAGGCCGCGGAAGCCCGCCTCGTCGACGGCGAGCCCCTGCTCGGCGGCCATCTCGAGCGTGAGGTCGATCGGGAAGCCGTAGGTGTCGTGCAGGGCGAACGCCCGCTCCCCCGACAGCGTCGCACCGCCGGACTGCTTCACCTCGCCCGCCGCGAGGTCGAAGATCTGCGTGCCCGCCTGCAGCGTCCGGCGGAAGGCGTCCTCCTCGGCGAAGGCGACGCGGGCGATCCGGTCCCACTCGCGCACGAGGTCGGTGTAGGTCTCGGCCATCTTGTCGCGGCTGACCGGCATCAGCTCGGGCAGCGCCGGGTCCCCGAAGCCGAGGAGGCGCACCGAGCGCACCGCGCGGCGCAGCAGTCGGCGCAGGACGTAGCCGCGGCCCTCGTTGCCGGGCGTCACGCCGTCGCCGATGAGCATCATGGAGGAGCGCACGTGGTCGGCGACGACGCGGAAGCGCACGTCGTCCACGGGGTCGGCGCCGTAGCGCTTCCCGGTCAGCTCCATCGCGCGCTCGATGACCGGGAACATCACGTCGATCTCGTACATGTTCTCGACGCCCTGCGTCATGAAGGCGACGCGCTCGAGGCCCATGCCGGTGTCGATGTTCTTCTTCGGCAGCGAGCCGGCGATGTCGAAGTCCTCCTTCGACCGCACCGCAGACAGCTCGTCCTGCATGAAGACGAGGTTCCAGAACTCGAGGTAGCGGTCCTCGGCGGAGAAGTCGCCGTCCGCGCCGTAGGCCGGCCCGCGGTCGATGAGGATCTCCGAGCAGGGCCCGCCCGGGCCCGGCACGCCCATCGACCAGTAGTTCTCCGACTTGCCGAGCCGGGCGATGCGCTCGTCGGGCAGCCCGGTGACCTTCTTCCACAGCGCGACGGCCTCGGCGTCGTCGACGTAGACGCTGGGGTAGAGCTTGTCCTCCGGGAAGCCCCAGCCGCCGTCGGCCTGCGGCTTGGTGACGAGGTCCCAGGCGAGCTCGATGGCCCGCTCCTTGAAGTAGTCGCCGAAGGAGAAGTTGCCGCACATCTCGAAGAACGTGCCGTGGCGCGTCGTCTTGCCGACGTCGTCGATGTCGGGCGTGCGCACGCACTTCTGCACGCTGACCGCCCGCTCGTAGGGCGGGGTCTCCTGGCCCAGGAAGTAGGGCTTGAACGGGACCATCCCCGCCGGGACGAAGAGCAGGTTGGGGTCGTTCGCGAGCACGCTCGCCGACGGCACCGCGGTGTGGCCCGCCGCCTCGAAGTGGGCGACGAACCGCCGGCGGATCTCGGAGGTGTCCATCAGGGCAGTTCCTTCGCGTCGGTGGGCGGGGGGCCGGCCTCGAGGGCGGGCGTGGTCGGGGGGACGAGGCCGAGCCGCTCGCGCAGCTCCGCCTCCTTCTCGGCGCGGCCGGCGGCGACCTCGGCGGCGACGAGTCGGGCGCCGTGGTCGAGCGCCTGCAGGCGGTCGCGCAGGCCGCCGGCGGTGAGGGCCTCGGCGGCGCGGCGGGCGCGCTGCACCGCCCACACGCCCGCTCCCGCCCCCGCGACGAACCAGAGGCTGCGGCTCATGCGGCGTCCTCACCTGCCGCGAGGTCGGCGCGCTGCTCGGCGTGCAGGTGCCGGCGGGCCGCCCGCAGGTCGGCGCGGCGCTGCTTGCGCGCGCGCCGCAGCTCGCGGCGCAGCTCGACGCGCACCCGGTCGCGGGTCTCGGGCGCGGCCGCCCGGCGTACGCCGTGGGCCAGGGCGGCGGCCTTGACCACCGACTCGCGCAGCACCAGGTCGGCGAAGAGCCGGCCCTCGAGGCGCGCCGGTGCCGGCGCGGGACCGCCAGGCGCGCGAGGCCGGTCGCCGACGCCGGTGATGACGTACGCCGGCACGCTCGGCCGTGCCGCGTCCGCCGGGTCCGGCTCCGGCTCCGGCGGGACCTCCCGACCACCGCCCGCGGTCCCGAGGGCGGCGCGCAGCTCGGCGAGGTCGCGGCGCAGCGCAGCGGTCTCGGCCCGGCCGCGCGCGGCCGCACGACGGGCGGTGACGACGGTCGCGGCGAGGGTGAGCAGGCACGCGCACGCCACCGCGAGAGCGGTGACCGCGAGGATCCCGGGCGCCGTCATGGTGCCCGACCCTACCCCGCGGGGCGGGTGCCGCCGGACCGGCCGGGACCCGAGCCGCGCACCAGTCGGCGGATGCGCTCCCACCGCTCCTTGACGGCCGCCTCGGCGCCCAGGGCCGTCGGTCGGTAGTACTCGGCGTCGGCGACCACGTCGGGGGCGTACTGCTGCTCGGCGATGCCGTAGGGCGCGTCGTGGCTGTAGAGGTAGCCGCCGCCGTGACCCAGGGTCGCGGCCCCGCCGTAGTGCGCGTCGCGCAGGTGGGGCGGGACCGGCCCGATGCGGCCCGCGCGGACGTCGGCCTGGGCGGCGTCGATGGCCCGGGTGACGGCGTTGGACTTCGGCGCCACCGCCAAGGCGATGGTCGCCTGTGCGAGGTTGAAGCGGGCCTCGGGCATGCCGATCAGCTGCACCGCCTGCGCCGCGGCCACGGCGGTGGTGAGGGCGGTGGGGTCGGCGAGGCCGACGTCCTCGCTCGCCAGGACGACGAGCCGGCGCGCGATGAAGCGGGGGTCCTCCCCCGCCTCGACCATGCGCGCGAGGTAGTGCAGCGCGGCGTCCGCGTCGGAGCCCCGCACCGACTTGATGAAGGCGCTGGTCACGTCGTAGTGCTGGTCCCCCTGGCGGTCGTAGCGCACCGCCGCGCGGTCGACCGCGGTCTCGGTGGTGGCCAGGTCGATGCGGTCGGCACCGGTGGCACGCGCGGCGCCGGCGGCCGCCTCGAGGTAGGTCAGGGAGCGGCGGGCGTCGCCGCCGGCCAGCCGCACGAGGTGGTCGCGGGCGTCGTCGTCCAGGGAGAAGGCGCCGGCGAGGCCGCGCTCGTCGACCAGCGCCTGGTCGAGCACCGCGGCGACGTCGTCGTCGGTCAGCGACTCCAGGCGCAGCAGCAGGCTGCGCGAGAGCAGCGGCGAGATGACCGAGAAGAAGGGGTTCTCGGTGGTGGCGGCCACGAGCGTGACCCAGCGGTTCTCCACGCCGGGGAGCAGCGCGTCCTGCTGGGCCTTGGAGAAGCGGTGCACCTCGTCGACGAAGAGCACGGTCTCCTCGCCGCTGTGCACCAGCTCGTGGCGCGCCGCGTCGATGGCGGCGCGCACCTCCTTCACGCCGGCCGAC
Organism: Nocardioides perillae; assembly: GCF_013409425.1. NCBI lineage: Bacteria > Bacillati > Actinomycetota > Actinomycetes > Propionibacteriales > Nocardioidaceae > Nocardioides > Nocardioides perillae. Next base: position 2,584,209 of record NZ_JACCAC010000001.1, read on the forward strand.
ACCGCCGAGACCTCCACGAAGCGGCGCCGGGTCTGCTGGCTCAGGATCGAGGCGATCGTGGTCTTGCCGGTGCCGGGCGGGCCCCACAGCAGCAACGACATGGGCTGGTCGCCCTCGACCAGGCGGCGCAGCGGCGAGCCCTCGGCCCGCAGCTGCTCCTGGCCGACCAGCTCGTCGAGGGTGCGCGGGCGCATCCGCACCGCGAGGGGCGCGGAGGCCGTGGTGTTGGCGCTCAGCGACCCGGCGCCACCACCGGCGCGCGGCCCGGCCGCCCCCGTGGGGACGGCCGGCGCCGGTGCGTCGAAGAGCCCGTCGTCGTCAACCACGACGACAGGGTGTCAGGCGCCCGCCATGGTGCGCCGCTCGAGGTCGAACCAGGTCGAGTCGTAACCCGGCTTGTTGCCCAGGTCGGTCGCCGGGCCGGCGCCGGGGTCGGGGCTGCCCTGGTCGTCGACACCGAGCAGGCGCGCGGTGACCGGCTTGTCGGGGTGCTTGCCCAGCTCGCCCGGGAAGTGGCAGGCGACCTTGTGCCGCTGCCCGATCTGCAGCAGCGGCGGCTCGACCTTGGCGCAGATCTCCTGCGCCATCGGGCACCGGGTGCGGAAGCGGCAGCCCGAGGGCGGGTTGATCGGGCTCGGCACGTCGCCCTCGAGGCGGATGCGCTCGCGCCGGCCGCCGACCGCTGCCTGCTTGATGTCGGGCACGGCCGACAGCAGCGCCTGGGTGTAGGGGTGGTGCGGGCGGGAGTAGAGCGTCTCGCGGTCCGCGATCTCGACGATCTTGCCGAGGTACATCACCGCCACCTCGGGGCAGAAGTGCCGCACGACCGCGAGGTCGTGGGCGATGAAGAGGAAGGCGATGTCGAACTCCTTCTGCAGGTCCTGCAGGAGGTTGATCACCTGGGCCTGGATGGAGACGTCGAGCGCCGAGACCGGCTCGTCGGCCACCAGCAGCTTGGGGTTGAGCGTCAGCGCGCGGGCGATGCCGATGCGCTGGCGCTGACCCCCGGAGAACTCCGAGGGGTAGCGGTTGTAGTGCTCCGGGTTGAGCCCCACGACCTCGAGCAGCTCCTGCACCCGGTCGAGCACCTTGTCCTTGGGCACGACGCCGTGCACCAGCAGCGGTGCCCCGACGATCGCGCCGACGGTGTGGCGCGGGTTCAGCGAGGTGTAGGGGTCCTGGAAGATCATCTGCACGTCGCGGCGGTAGGGCTTCATGCCGCGGTTGGACAGCGTCGCCAGGTCGACGGCCTCGCTGCCGTCGTGGCCGCCGAAGCGCATCGCGCCGCCGGTCGGCTCGTAGAGCCGGGTGATCAGCCGGCCGGTGGTCGACTTGCCGCAGCCGGACTCGCCGACCAGGCCGAGCGAGCCGCCGCGCGGCACCTGGAAGGACACGCCGTCGACGGCCTGCACGTGGCCGATCGTGCGGCGCACGAGGCCGGAGGACTTCACCGGGAACCACATCTTCAGGTCCTCGACCTCGAGGACCGGGGGCGCCGTCGGGTCGAGCCGGCTCGGGGCGTGCGGCTCGAGGACGTGCTGCAGCGCCTCGGCCGAGTCGAGCTCGGCGGGGCTCACTGCGGGGCCCGCCTCCGGGCTGCGGTCGGACGTCTGGGACATCACGCCTCCTTCGACGCGGCCGCGGCGGCGTCGGGGTCGATCACGGGGAGCACCTCGGAGAGGAAGACCCGGTCGGGGTCGGTGAGGTGGCAGCGCTTGAGGTGCCCGGGGCCGCGCCCGCCGGGGGCGAGGGCGGGCAGCTCGGTGACGCAGCGGTCGCCCTCCACCTTGTCCTGGTGCACGCACCGCGGGTGGAAGGGGCACCCCGTGGGCGGGGCCAGCAGGCTCGGCGGGTTGCCGGGGATCGGCACCAGGCGCGAGTCGGTCGAGGCCGTCACGTCGGGCACGCTCGAGAGCAGGCCCCAGGTGTAGGGCATCTCGGGGTGGGTCAGGATCTCCTTGCCCGCGCCGTACTCGACGCAGCGCCCGGAGTACATCACCAGCACGTCGTCGGCCACCTCGGCGATGACGCCGAGGTCGTGGGTGATCATGATGATCGCGGAGTCGAACTCGCGCTGCAGGTCCTGCAGCAGGTCGAGGATCTGCGCCTGCACCGTCACGTCGAGCGCGGTGGTCGGCTCGTCGGCGATGAGCAGCGACGGGTCGTTGATGAGGCCCATCGCGATCATGGCCCGCTGGCGCATGCCGCCGGAGAACTGGTGCGGGAAGTCGTCGGCGCGGCGGTCGGGCTGCGGGATGCCCACCCGGTCGAGCATCTCGACGGCGCGGCGGCGCGCCTCGCGCTTCGTGGCCTTCGGGTGGTGGGCGAGGTAGGCCTCCGCGAGCTGGCCACCCACCTTGTAGAAGGGGTGCAGCGCCGCCAGGGCGTCCTGGAAGATCATCGCCATCGCGTTGCCGCGCAGCGTGCGCATCCGGTCCTCGCCCAGGCCCACGACCTCCTGGCCGTCGACCTTGATCGAGCCCGTGATGCGCGAGCGCTTCGGGTCGTGCAGCCCCATGACCGCCATCGACGACACGGACTTCCCGGAGCCGGACTCCCCCACGATGCCGAGGGTCTTGCCCTTCTCGACGGTGTAGGACAGGCCCTGGACGGCGGTCAGCCACCCGTCGCCGGTCGGGAACTGCACGGTCAGGTCCTCGACGACGAGGAACGGGTCACCCGAGGGGCGCCGGGTCGCGGCGCCCGCCGAGGTGGGCTGGCGGTCCAGCTGGGTCACGAGAGCCTCACACGGGGGTCGAGGATGCTGTAGACGACGTCGACCAGCAGGTTGCTGGTGATGATGATGACGGCGCCGAAGAGGGCGGCCGCCTGCACGATCGGCAGGTCGCGCGTGCCGACGGCGGCGAGGGCCCACAGGCCGATGCCGTTGATGTCGAAGATGCGCTCGGTGAAGATCGTGCCGGCGAAGAGCACGCCGATGTCGATGCCGAAGATCGTGACCACCGGCACCAGCGCGGCGCGCAGGCCGTGCTTGTAGACCACCGTGCGCGTCGGGAGGCCCTTGGCCTTCGCCGTGCGGATGTAGTCCTCGCCCAGGGTCTCGACCATGGCACCGCGCGTGAAGCGGGTGTACTGCGTCGCACCGAAGATGCCCAGCGCCACCCAGGCCAGCAACATGCCGGTGAACCACCTGGCAGGGTTCTCCGTGATCGGGAAGTAGCCGGTGTCGCTGATGACCGGCACCTCGTTGATGACGGTGGCGTAGAGGAAGATCAGCAGCGCGAAGAGGTAGTAGGGCACCGAGTTCAAGATGAGGAACGAGCTCACCAGGGCCTTGTCGGCGAGGGTGCCACGGCGCCGCGCCGCGGCCACGCCGATCGGCACGCCGAAGAGCAGGTAGAGCGCCCCACCGCCGATGGCGACCGAGGCGGTCGCGGGGAGCCGGGACTTCAGCTCCTCCCAGACGGGGGCGCGGGTGGTGTAGGCGTAGCCCAGGCAGGGCGCGTCGCACTGGTAGACCAGCTGCTCGCTGAAGGCGATCTCGCGCCCGGCGACGACGCCCTTGAGGAACTGGCCGTACTGGTCGAGCATCGGCTGGTCGTAGCCGAGCGCCCGCTCGAAGCGCTCCAGCGCCTCGGGTGAGCACCGGTTGCTGGTGTCGCGCTCGCAGATCGGCTGTGCCGGGCTCGACGGCCCGTACCAGAACAGCGCGAAGATCGCGAGGGACATCAGCAGGATGACGAGGAAGCCGGCGAGCGCCCGCTTCACGACGTAGGCGAACATCTGCTCCTGCTCTCGGGTCCTTCGTGGCTGTCGGGTGAGGGCCTCCCGGTCCGGGAGGCCCCCACCCGACAGCGGTGGTCGTGAACCGGCTCAGGTCGAGCCGGTCACCGGGCGTGCGTCACTGGGTGACGAAGAGGCCCTTGTAGTACGGGGCACCGATCGCGCCGTCGCCGACGCCGTTGCCGATCTTCTCGCCGAACATGAACAGGTCGTTGCGGAAGGCCGTGGGGATGATCGGGAAGTACTCCGTCTGCATCTCCTCGTCGATCGCGCCCCACTCGGCGGCCTGCTCCTCGAGCGGCAGGTTGACGACGTTCTCCATGCGCTCGTCGAGCGCGGGCTCGGAGAAGCCACCGGTGTTGTAGGTGGCGTCCGTCTTCGTCAGCGGCGGGATCATCGTCAGGCCGGAGGGCCAGTCGGAGCACCAGTTGACGCCGCGCAGGTTGAGGCTCTGGTTGACCTTGTTGTCGGGGTCGAGCCAGGTGTTGTAGGGCGAGTCCTGGGTCGGGATCGCGGTGACCTTGAAGCCGGCCTCCTCGAGACCCGCGGTCAGCTGCTTCTGGGCCTCGACCTGCAGCGGGTCGGACTCGAAGTAGATCATGCGCAGCTCGTACTCGCCGGGCTCGTAGCCCTCCTCGGCCAGCAGCTCCTTGGCCCGCTCGGGCTGGTAGGTGATCTGCTCACCGTCGACGAAGTAGTCCGGCTTGCCGGCCATGCCCGGGGGCATGATCGAGTTGGCGGGGACGCGGGTCACGCCGGGGACCTCACCCGAGGTCAGCCAGACGTTCTCGTAGTCGTAGCCGTAGGCGATCGCCTTGCGGATGTTGAGGGTGGTCTTCTCGTACACGGGGTACAGGAAGCTCGTGCACTGCGAGGACTGCTGGACCAGGCGGTCTTCGAGCTCCTGGCTGATGCGCGCGTAGTTCGCCGAGCCGGCACCGGTCGAGACCGCGGTCTGCGAGTCGGTGTTGCCGCTCAGGAAGATCTGGTCGACGGTGTTCTGGTCGGCCTCGAACTTGAAGATGTAGCGGTCCGGGTACTGCGTGCGGGCCGGGTCGCTGGCGGGGTCCCACTGCTCGTTGCGGACGAGCACGAGCTCCTCGGTGGGCCGGAACGACTCGATCTTGTAGGGACCGGTCGACAGCGGCTTCTGGCCGTAGGCCGGCGGGTTCGAGACCTTGCCGGTGGGCACGGGGCCCATGGCCATGAAGGCGCCCCAGTAGTCCATGTCGGGGAACGGCTTGGACATCTCGATGATGACGTCGTTGCCCTCGGCCCGGACGGACTCGTAGTCCTCGTTGGGCTCGGTGTAAGGGCCCTGGTACTCGTCGGCGCCGGCGAAGTAGGCGGCGGAGTACTCGGTGCCGGGGCCACCGGGGAAGGTCTCGACGTCGAGCGAGCGCTTGATGCCGAAGGCGACCTCCTCGGCGGTGACGGGCTTGCCGTCCTCCCACGTCGCGTCGTCACGGATCGTGAACGTCCACTGCGTGAAGTCCTCGTTGGGCGTGCCGAGGTCGGTCGCCAGGTCGGGGACCAGGACCATCTCGCCGTCGTCGTTGCGCTTGTACTGCGTCAGCGAGCGGGTGGTGAGGGCCTGCTGGATCGAGTTGCCGGTCACGGACCAGCCCTCGGTCGGGTCGAGGGTGTCGGGACCCGGGTCGCCGGGGAGGTAGACCGTGACGGTCCCGCCCTCGGTGGCGCCCTCGATCTCGACCGGGCCGGTGGCCTCGGCGTCCTTCGAGCCGCCGTCCTGCTCTCCGAACTCGCGCTCCGTCGTGGTCCCGCTGCCGCCGTTGCCGCCGCCACAGGCAGCGAGGGCGAGCATGGAGGTACCGACGACGAAGGCAAGAGGCTTGCTTCGCTTCATCGTGTCCAGCCTTTCTGGGTTGTGTCGTGCGGCCGGGTGCGCCGACCAGTCACGTCTGTCGCCGGCTCAGCGGCGGGTCTTGGGGTCCAGGGCGTCGCGGATGGCGTCGCCGAGGAGGTTGAGCGCGATGACCAGCACGACGATGCCGATCAGCGGCTGCCACAGGAAGAGCGGGTAGAGCTCGAAGTACTGGGTGGCGCGGAGGATGGTCTGGCCCCAGGACTGCCCCGTCGTGATGCCGAGGCCGAGGTAGGCCAGGGCCGCCTCCGAGGCGACGAAGACCGGCAGCATCAGCGAGACCGAGACCACGATCGGTGCGGCGAGGTTGGGCAGCAGCTCCTTGGTCAGGATGCGCCGGGTCGGCATGCCGAGCACGCGGGCGGCCTGCACGAACTCGCGCTCGCGCAGCGACAGCACCTCGCCGCGCACGAGGCGGGCGACGCTCATCCAGCCGAAGCCGGCCAGGATCGCCACGAGCCCCCAGAACTGCACCCGGGCGTAGAGCTCGGGGTTGATCGCGAACCGCTGGTTGATGATCGGGGCGAGGACCAGCGCGGCGAGCAGGAAGGGGATGGTGAGGAAGAAGTCGATGACGAAGGACACGATCCGGTCGACCCAGCCGCCGAGGAAGCCGGCGAGCAGGCCCAGGGTCACGCCGATGAGGGTGGCGAAGAGGGTCGCCATGCCGGCGACGCTGAGCGACGTGCGCGCGCCGTAGAGCCAGAAGGCCAGGTTGTCGTTGCCGCTCTGCGGCGCCAGGCCGAAGGGGTGGTCGGGGTCGAATCCGCCGTTGGGCGGGCCCTCCAGCGGCAGCAGCGTGGTGATGTCGAGGACCTCGGTGGGCCGGCCGCGCTCGAGCGAGACGCCCACGAGGTCGCAGATGACGCCGGCGAAGACCGCCAGGAAGACGAAGATCCCCACGATGACCAGGCAGAGCAGCGCGACCTTGTCGTGCAGCAGCCGGTCGGCGGCGATGCGCAGCGGGGAGCGGCCCTCGACACCCGCAGACGTGCGGGCCTCCTTCTTCCGGTCGCGACGGCCGGCCCGGCCGCTGGTGGGCGGCTCGGCGCCGGTGGCGCCGCTCTCACGCTCGAGCGGTGTGCCTCCAGCCGGTGTCGACATGCTCTCCCCATCACTTCGGCGGGTGGCCCCGCGAGGCGCCCCGAGAGGGGCGTCGTACGTCGTGGCGCAGCCCGCGCCGACGGCGACTCTAGGTGCTGCCGACCCCGGGGACGATCACTCGCGAGTAACGATCCGGACACGACGACCGGGCCCCACCGCGGGGTGGGACGCCGACGGCCGGGCCCCGCGAGGGGACCCGGCCGCGGCGCGACGTGCCGCAGGTCAGGCCGTCGGCGCGCCGGCCTGCTGCGGACGGGCGTCGACGCCGGCCTCCTTGCGCTGCTGCGCGGTGATCGGGGCCGGGGCCGCGGTGAGCGGGTCGAAGCCGCCGCCCGACTTGGGGAAGGCGATGACGTCGCGGATGGAGTCGCTGCCGGCCAGCAGCGCCACGATCCGGTCCCAGCCGAAGGCGATGCCGCCGTGCGGCGGCGCGCCGTACTTGAAGGCGTCGAGGAGGAAGCCGAACTTCTCCTGCGCCTCCTCCTCCTCGATCCCCATCACCGCGAACACGCGCTTCTGCACGTCCTCGCGGTGGATGCGGATGGAGCCGCCGCCGATCTCGTTGCCGTTGCAGACGATGTCGTAGGCCCACGCCAGGGCGCTGCCGGGGTCGGAGTCGAAGGTCTCGAGGTCCTTCGGCGAGGTGAAGGCGTGGTGCACCGCGGTCCACGCACCCGAGCCCACCGCGACGTCGCCGGCGGCCGTGGCGTCGCCGGTCGGCTCGAAGAGCGGGGCGTCGACGACCCACAGGAAGCTCCACGCGTCCTCGTCGATGAGCCCGCAGCGGCGCCCGACCTCGAGGCGCGCCGCGCCGAGCAGTGCCCGGCTCGGCTTGGCGGCGCCGGCGGCGAAGAACACGCAGTCCCCCGGCTCGGCGCCGACGTGCGCGGCGAGCCCGGCCGCCTCGGTCTCGCTGATGTTCTTGGCGACCGGGCCGGTGAGGGTCCCGTCCTCCTGCACCAGCACGTAGGCCAGCCCGCGGGCGCCGCGCTGCTTGGCCCACTCCTGCCACGCGTCGAGCTGCTTGCGGGGCTGGCCGGCGCCGCCCGGCATCACGACCGCGCCGACGTAGTCGGCCTGGAAGACCCGGAAGGGCGTGTCGCGGAAGTAGTCGGTGCACTCGACCAGCTCCTGACCCATGCGCAGGTCGGGCTTGTCGCTGCCGTAGCGCGCCATCGCCTCGGCGTAGGTCATGCGCGGCAGCGGCGTGGGCACCTCGTGGCCGACCAGCGCCCACAGCGCGGTGAGGATCTCCTCGGCGACCGCGATGACGTCGTCCTGCTCGACGAAGCTCATCTCGAGGTCGAGCTGGGTGAACTCGGGCTGGCGGTCGGCGCGGAAGTCCTCGTCGCGGTAGCACCGGGCGATCTGGAAGTAGCGCTCCATGCCGGCGACCATGAGCAGCTGCTTGAAGAGCTGGGGGCTCTGCGGCAGGGCGTACCAGCTGCCGGGCTGCAGCCGGGCGGGCACCAGGAAGTCGCGGGCGCCCTCGGGGGTCGAGCGGGTCAGCGTCGGGGTCTCGACCTCGACGAAGTCGTGGCGGTCGAGCACGTCGCGGGCGGCCTTGTTGACCTTGCTGCGCAGGCGCAGCGCGGCGCCGGGGCCGCTGCGGCGCAGGTCGAGGTAGCGGTGACGCAGCCGCGCCTCCTCCCCCACGTCGACGTGGTCGTCGATGGGGAACGGCAGCGGCGCGGCGGCGCTGAGCACCTCGAGCTCGTCGGTGATCACCTCGACCTCGCCGGTGGGCAGGGCCGGGTTGGCGTTGCCCTCGGGCCTCAGGGCCACCTCGCCGGTGACCTTGAGGCAGTACTCGTTGCGCAGCGCGTGGGCCACCTCCTCGTCGCGGACGACGACCTGGACGACGCCGCTGGCCTCGCGCAGGTCGAGGAAGGCGACGCCGCCGTGGTCGCGGCGGCGCGCGACCCAGCCGGCGAGGGTGACGGTCTGGCCGACGTGCTCCGGGCGCAGGGCGCCGGCGTCGTGGGTGCGGATCACGGGGTTGTCTCCTCGAGGTTCACCGCGACGACCTGCGGGCGCAGGTCCGCGGGCGGCGGGGTCCAGGTGGCCGGGTCGGCGTCGACCTGCTCCCCGCTGCGGATGTCCTTGACCTGGTGGGTCCCGTCGGCCTGGGGGAACCAGACGTACGGGATGCCCCGACGCTCGGCGTAGCGGATCTGCTTGCCGAACTTCTGGGCGGAGGCGGCCACCTCGCACGGCACGCGGCGCGCGCGCAGCGAGGCGGCCACCGCATCGCTGGCGTGGCGGGAGTCCTCGTCGGCCAGGGCGACGAGGACCGCGCTCGGGACCGGTCGGCTGCCGGCGAGGACGCCGTCGGCCAGCAGCGGGACCAGGCTGCGGGAGACCCCGAAGGAGACGCCCACGCCCGGGTAGGTGGTCCGGCCGTCGCTGGCCAGCGCGTCGTACCGCCCGCCACCGCCCACCGACTTCAGCCGCTCGTAGCCGGCCATGAAGATCTCCACGACGGTGCCGGTGTAGTAGTCGAGGCCGCGTGCGATGCGCAGGTCGGCCTCGACCGTGACGTGGCGCCGCTCCCCCGCCGCGCAGCCGGCCACCACGGCCTCGAGCTCGGCGAGCCCCTCGTCGAGGAGCGGGTCGGCCACGCCGAGGGCCCGCACCCGCGCGACGAAGGAGGTGTCGGCGGTGCGGATCGTGGCGAGGTCGAGGCAGCGCTGCGCCTGCTCGGGGGTGGCGCCCGCGTCGGCGACCAGCAGCCGCGCCACCTCGTCGGCCGGGAGCTTGTCGAGCTTGTCGACCGTGCGGATCGCCGCGACGACGTCGGGCACGCCGAGGCCCTGGTAGAAGCCCTGGATCAGCTTGCGGTTGTTGAACTGGAAGCTCAGCGCGGGCAGGGGCAGTGCGTCGAGCGCCTCCACCATCACCCGCATCACCTCGACGTCGTGGTGGAAGGGCAGCTCGCCCTTGCCGACCACGTCGACGTCGGCCTGGGTGAACTGGCGGTAGCGGCCCTCCTGCGGTCGCTCGCCGCGCCACGCCGGCTGCACCTGGTAGCGGCGGAACGGGAACTCCAGGTGGCCCGCGTGCTCGAGGACGTAGCGGGCGAAGGGGACGGTGAGGTCGAAGTGCAGCCCCAGTCCGGTGCCGGCGCCGCCCTCCTCCTGCTGCAGGCGCTCGAGCAGGTAGACCTCCTTCGAGGTCTCCCCCTTGCCGAGCAGCACCTCGACCGGCTCGACGGCACGGGTCTCGACGTTGGTGAAGCCGTGGAGCTCGAAGGTGTCCGAGAGCGAGGCGACGACGGCGCGCTCGACCACGCGGTCGGCAGGCAGCAGCTCGGGGAAGCCGCTCAGCGGCTGGTGCTTGGGCACGGACTCACAGCCCTCGGGTGACGGGAGGGGTGTCCTCCAGGTCGAGCAGGAACGGGTTGGTGGCGCGCTCGCGGCCGATCGAGGTCTGCTCGCCGTGGCCGGGCAGCACCACCACGTCGTCGGCCAGCGGCAGCACCTTGTCGCGCAGGCTGCGCAGCATCGTGGGGTGGTCTCCCCCCGGCAGGTCGGTGCGCCCGATCGACCCGGCGAAGAGCAGGTCGCCGGAGAACATCACCTCGGAGACCTCCGGCACGTCGTAGGGCGTGCGGAAGGTGACCGAGCCCTCCGTGTGGCCCGGCGCGTGGTCGACGACGAAGCGCAGCCCGGCCAGCTCGAGCACCTGCAGGTCGGCCAGCTCGCGCACGTCGTCGGGCTCGGCCCACTCGTAGGAGCCGCCCAGCAGCATGGAGGTGGTCTCGCGCGACATCCCGGCCATCGGGTCGCTCAGCAGGTGGCGGTCGGCGGGGTGCACCCACGCGGTCGCGTCGTAGGTGCCGGCGACCGGCGCCACGCACCACACGTGGTCCACGTGGCCGTGGGTGACGAGCACGGAGACCGGCTTGAGGCGGTGCTCGCGCACCACCTGGGCGACCCCGTCGGCGGAGTCCTTGCCGGGGTCGACCACGACGCACTCGCTGCCCGGGCCCGTGGCCACGACGTAGCAGTTGGTGCCCCACGGACCTGCGGGGAATCCGGCGATCAGCACCCCCGCACACTAGCGAGGCGACACCCCCGGCGACGAACCGGTTCGCGCGGCCCCGGCTCGCGCTCACCCCCTGGTTAGCATGGGCGCGCCCCGCGCGGCGTGCGGGCGCGAAGGCGGACGCAGCACCGACCAGCACGACGCGAGCGAAGAGGACGAGCCTGTGACGGCACATGAGTGGGGACGGGTCGCCGAGGACGGCACGGTCTACGTGCGGACCGCCGACGGCGAGCGCGCGGTCGGTTCCTACCCCGAGGGCACCCCCGAGGAGGCCCTGCACTTCTTCACCGAGCGCTACGCCGCGCTCGCCTTCGAGGTGGAGCTGCTCGAGAAGCGTGTCAACGGCGGCAAGCTGAGCCCCGACGAGGCCGCGACGTCGGTCAAGACCGTGCGCGAGCAGGTGGTCGACGCCCACGCGGTGGGCGACCTCGACTCCCTCGCCGGCCGGCTCGACGCCCTCGGCCCCGTCATCGCGGTCCAGCGCGAGGCCCGCAAGGCCGAGCGCGCCCAGAAGGTCGCGGCCGCCAAGCAGGCCAAGGAGCGCATCGTCGTCGAGGCGGAGTCGATCGCCGAGGGCAGCGACTGGCGCAGCGGCGCCAACCGGCTGCGCGACCTGCTCGAGGAGTGGAAGGCGCTCCCCCGCCTCGACCGTCCCTCCGACGACGCGCTCTGGCGCCGCTTCTCCTCCGCGCGCACCTCCTACACCCGGCGCCGCAAGGCCCACTTCGCCGAGCTCAACGAGAAGCGCGAGGGCGCCCGCGCGGTCAAGGAGCGTCTGGCCAGCGAGGCCGAGGCCCTCGCCGGCTCCACGGAGTGGGGCCCGACCGCCGGCCGCTTCCGCGACCTGATGCGCGACTGGAAGGCCGCCGGCCCCGCCCCCCGCGAGGTCGACGACAAGCTCTGGAAGCGCTTCCGGGGCGCCCAGGACCAGTTCTTCGCCGCCCGCGACGCGGCGAACGCCGAGCTCGACCAGGAGTTCGCCGGCAACGCCGAGGTCAAGGAGCGGCTGCTCGTCGAGGCCGAGGCGTTGCTGCCCGTCACCGACGTCGAGGCGGCCAAGCGCGCCTTCCGCGACATCGCCGAGAAGTGGGACGCCGCCGGCAAGGTGCCGCGCGACCGGATGAAGGAGCTCGAGGGCCGCATCCGCAAGGTCGAGCAGGCCATCCGCTCCGTCGAGGACGAGCAGTGGCGGCGCAGCGACCCCGAGAAGTCCGCGCGCGCGGACGACATGGTGGCCAAGCTCGAGCGCGGCATCGCCGACCTCGAGGCCGACCTCGAGCGGGCCCGCGCCGCCGGCGACGCCGGCAGGGTCTCGCGCCTCGGGGGTGACCTCGAGTCGCGCCGCACCTTCCTCGAGATGGCCCGCAAGGCCGCCGCCGACTTCTCGTAGCCCGACCCGCGAACCCGCGATCGAGGGACGAGGTCGCGCGAGGTGGAGTGCCCGCCGACACGTCCCTCGTCGTCGGCTACTGCGTGACGCGGTAGGCGTCGAAGACGCCGGGGACGGCACGGACGGCCTTGAGCACCGTGTCGAGGTGCATCGCGTCGCCCATCTCGAAGGAGAAGCGCGACTTCGCGACCCGGTCGCGGGTGGTGCTGAGGGTCGCGCTGAGGATGTTCACGTGCGCGTCGCTGAGCGCCATGGTGATGTCGGAGAGCAGGCGGGCGCGGTCGAGCGCCTCGACCTGGATGTTGACCAGGAAGGTCGACTGCGAGGTCGGCGCCCACTCGACGTCGAGGAGCCGCTCGGGCTGGCCCTGCAGGTGGGTGGCGTTGGTGCAGTCGCGTCGGTGCACCGAGACACCACCGCCCTTGGTGACGAAGCCGAGGATCGGGTCGGGCGGCACGGGAGTGCAGCACTTCGCGAGCTTGACCCACAGGTCGGCGACGCCCTTGACCACGACGCCGGAGTCGGTGCTCCGCGGCGTCGCGCTGCGCCGGCTCCGGCGACCGGTGATCGTGACGGCCTCGGCGAGGTCCTCCGCCGCCCCCTCGCTGCCGCCGTGCAGCTCGAGCACGTGGCGCACGACGGCCTGGGCCGAGAGGTTGTTCTCGCCGACGGCGGCGTAGAGGGCGGTGATGTCGGCGAGCTTGTAGTGCACGGCCGCCTGGGTGAGCGTGTCGTGGCTCAGCAACCGCTTGAGGGGCAGCCCCTCCTTGCGCATCTGCCGGGCGATCGCGTCCTTGCCGCGCTCGACCGCCTCCTCGCGCCGCTCCTTGGTGAAGTGCTGGCGGATCTTGTTGCGGGCGCGCGGCGACTTGACGAAGGCGAGCCAGTCGCGTGACGGCCCCGCCGTGGGGGCCTTCGAGGTGAACACCTCGACGACGTCGCCGTTGTCGAGGGTCGACTCGAGCGGCACCAGCCGCCCGTTGACCCGCGAGCCGATCGTGTGGTGGCCGACCTCGGTGTGCACGGCGTAGGCGAAGTCGACCGGGGTCGCACCCACCGGGAGCGCGATGACGTCGCCGCGCGGGGTGAAGACGTAGACCTCGGCGCGGTTGATCTCGAAGCGCAGCGACTCGAGGAACTCGCCCGGGTCCTCGACCTCGGACTGCCAGTCCAGCAGCTGGCGCACCCACGACATGTCGTCCATGTCGCCGCGGCGCTCGGTGTCGACGCCGGCGCGGCCGTCCTCCTTGTACTTCCAGTGCGCCGCGACGCCGTACTCCGCGCGGCGGTGCTGGGCGAAGGTGCGGATCTGCACCTCGACCGGCTTGCCCTGCGGCCCGATGACGGTCGTGTGCAGCGACTGGTACATGTTGAACTTCGGCATCGCGACGTAGTCCTTGAACCGCCCGAGCACGGGGTTCCACCGCGAGTGGAGCACGCCGAGCGCGGAGTAGCAGTCGCGGTCCTCGTCGACGAGGATGCGGATGCCGACCAGGTCGTAGATGTCGGAGAACTCCCGGCCCCCGACGATCATCTTCTGGTAGATCGAGTAGTAGTGCTTCGGCCGCCCGGTGACCTTGGCCTTGATGCGGGCGTCGCGCAGGTCGGACTCCACGCGCTGGATCACCTCGGCGAGGAACTGGTCGCGCGACGGCGCGCGCTCGGCCACGAGCCGCACGATCTCGTCGTAGATCTTGGGGTGGAGCGTGGCGAAGGCGAGGTCCTCGAGCTCCCACTTGAGGGTGTTCATGCCGAGCCGGTGCGCCAGCGGGGCGTAGATGTCGAGGGTCTCGCGGGCCTTGCGCTCCTGGGTCTCCTGCTTGACGTAGCGCAGCGTGCGCATGTTGTGCAGCCGGTCGGCCAGCTTGATGACGAGCACGCGGATGTCGCGGCTCATCGCGACGATCATCTTGCGGATGGTCTCGGCCTGGGCGGAGTCGCCGTACTGCACCTTGTCGAGCTTGGTGACGCCGTCGACGAGCAGGGCGACCTCGTCGCCGAAGTCGGTGCGCAGCTGCTCGAGGGTGTAGGGCGTGTCCTCGACCGTGTCGTGCAGCAGGGCCGCGCACAGCGTCGGCTCGGTCATGCCGATGTCGGCGAGGATCGTGGTCACGGCCAGCGGGTGGGTGATGTAGGGGTCACCGCTCTTGCGCATCTGCCCGTCGTGCATGCGCTCCGCGACGGCGTACGCCCGTTCGATCAGCGCGAGGTCGGCCTTCGGGTGGTTGGCGCGCACCGCCCGGAAGAGCGGCTCGAGGACCGGGTTGGCCGACGGCGCGCGGGTGCCGATGCGCGCCAGGCGGGCCCGCATGCCCCGGGCCGAGGCGACGGGGTCGAGCGCGCGCTCGCGCGGCTCCGCCGGGGCCGTGGGGCCCGTGCGTTCGTCCGTGCGCTCCGCCACCCGCCCAGTGTAGGGGCGGTGCTCGGCGGGCGGGGCTCTGCGGGCGTGCGGGGTGAGGCGTCAGACCGTGGTGAGCACGTGCAGCGGGAGGTCGCCGAGCGCAGCGCGCCCGGGGAGCGCGCTGATCTCCATGAGCAGCGAGGCCGCGTGGACGTGGGCACCGCAGGCCTCGACGAGGGCACGGGCCGCCGCGAGGGTGCCGCCGGTGGCGAGGACGTCGTCGACCACGAGCACCCGGGCACCGGGGGCGACGGCGTCGCGGTGGACCTGCAGGACGGCCTCGCCGTACTCGAGGGCGTAGGCGACCTCGTGGGTCTCCCCCGGGAGCTTGCCCGCCTTGCGCACCGGCACGAAGCCGACGCCGAGGGCGAGGGCCACCGGCGCGGCGAGCACGAAGCCGCGGGCCTCGAGCCCGACGACCGCGTCGACGACGGGGCGTCCCTCGGCGTCGCGGCCGGCTGCGGCCAGGCCGTCGACCACCGCGCGCAGGCCGGCGTGGTCGGCGAGCAGCGGCGTGATGTCCTTGAAGAGCACCCCCGGCTCCGGGAAGTCCGGGACGTCGCGGACCAGCCGGGCGAGGGCCTCGCGCGCGGTGGCGGCGGGGTCGTGGGCGGGACCGTCCGCGGGGGACGTCGGAGGCGGGGTCACGGGCGTGCTCACTTCTTCCCGCGCTTCGCGCGCGTCTTGCGGGTGGGCTGCTGGCGTCCGGCCGAGGCGGAGCGGGCCACCGGACCGCGGGCCGGGGCGGGACGGACGGCCCCCGACCCACCGCTCGCCGTCGACGCGCCGGACCGCTTGGCCGACTTGGCCGACTTGGCCGACTTGGCCGTCCCGGCCGACGGGCGCGGCGCCTCACTGTCGTGCCGACGGCGGGCCAGCACGCGGCGGTCGGCCTCGCGGATCGCGGGGTCGCGCTCGTCGAGGGCGACGAGCGCGGGCACCGCGAGCAGGACGGTCGCGGCCGCGGCCAGGACGGTGCCGCCGGCGAGGGCGAGCGAGGCGGGGGCGACCTCGCCGGAGCCACCGTCGGCGACGAGGGCGGCGACGAGGACGGCCAGGGCAGGCACCGCGACGACCGCGGCGACCGTGGTCGGCCAGGCAGCAGCGGGGGCGGCGGCCAGCTCGGCGGCCTGCCGTCGGGTGGTGCGGGCACGTGCGGCACCCTGCGGACCGCGACCGGTGACGGCGCCGAGCACCACCGCGCCCGCGGCGAGGGCGACGACGCCGACGAGCACGACCGCGGCGACCGTGGCCGCACCGACGGCGACGCCGGTCCAGGCCGCCAGGCCCAGCGCGGTGGCGACGGCCAGGGCCGGAGGCACCAGGGCGGCCGGCACGACCTGCCGGCGACCGGCCCAGCCTGCGAGCGCGCCCAGCACGACGAGCACGAGCACGGCGCAGGCGGCGACGAGCCAGCGGGTGTCGGTGGCGTCCCAGGTCGCACCCACCGCACCGAGGGCCGCACCGGGCCCGCCGAGGCGACCTCCGGCGAGGTCGACGCCGGCGTCGAGCGGGCGCACCAGCAGGCCGAGCGTGGCGAGCGCGGCGACGCCCAGGACGGCGAGCGCGCCGACACGCTCCCGCGGCCGCGCGGCGAGGGCTCGCTCACCCGCGGGGGCGCTCGACCGGGTCGCGGGCCGCGCGACCAGCAGCTCCACCAGCGGGGCGACGACGCCGACGCGCGTGAGCAGGCCGACCGCGGCGGCGAGCAGCAGGAGCACGCCGACCCCGTCGAGGGCGTCACCACGGCCGAGGACGAGCAGCGCCAGGCCGGCCGCTGCCACCACCGCGTCGCCGGCCAGGGCGAGGCGCTGGGTGCGGCGGGTCGCGGTGTCGACCGCGGCGCCCGCCGAGGCCCCGGCGGCACGCTCGGTGCGGGCCAGGGCGAGCAGCAGGGCAGCGGAGCCGGCGGCGAGCGCGGGGCCGAGCGGGAGCGCGGCCCACGCCGCCGGCGTGAGGGCGAGGTCGAGCCCGCGCGCGAGCAGCAGCAGGCCGGCGTGGGTGAGCGCGGTGCCGGTCAGGAGGGCGGCCGGCACCAGCAGGCCCAGCACCCCCAGGCGCACCACGGCCGCGAAGGTCGCGACGAGCGCGAGGAGGCCTCCCACCAGGACACCGGTGCCGAGGGCGCCGGCCGGCAGCGACGCGGGCACCGTCGTCGACTCCGGCTCGCCGGCGAGCGCCACGGGCAGCGACCCGGAGCGCAGGCTGGCGGCCAGCGCCTCGGCCTCGGCCTCGGTGAGGTCGGCGGAGATCTGCGGGCGCCCGTCGGTGACGGCGCTGGTCTGGGGCGCCGCGACGACCTGGCCGTCCACGACCAGGGCGAATTGGCGACCCGTGCCCTCGAGGCGCTGGGTCATCGCGCCGAAGGCGCGGGTGCCGTCGCCGTCGAGGTCGAGGGCCAGCCCCCAGGTGGTGCGGCCGGTGGGCAGCACTGCCTCGACCCCGTCGACCGCGGAGCCGTCGACCACGGCGGCGGAGAGCAGGTAGGCCAGGCCGTTCGCGTCGCAGGCGACGACCGGCCGGTCGAGGTCGTCCTCGCCGGGCGCGCCCCGGGTCGGGCAGCGTGCCGCGTCGAACGCCTCGCCCGAGGCCACGTCGGGGCGCGCG
Source organism: Nocardioides perillae (assembly GCF_013409425.1). Classification (NCBI taxonomy): domain Bacteria; kingdom Bacillati; phylum Actinomycetota; class Actinomycetes; order Propionibacteriales; family Nocardioidaceae; genus Nocardioides; species Nocardioides perillae. Next base: position 2,601,387 of record NZ_JACCAC010000001.1, read on the forward strand.
GCCCAGGCGACGGGGTCGTCGACCAGCTCCCCGCCGTCGAGCGGCGTCGGGCTGGCGGACGGCTCGGTCGAGGGGCCCGCGGACGGCTCGGTCGAGGGGCCCGCGGACGGGTCGGCGGACGGGTCGGCGGAGGACTCCGCGGAGGGGCTCGCGGAGGTGCTCGCGGACGGGCTCGCCGACGGGCTAGCGGTGGGCTCGGCGGCGGCGGGGAAACCGGAGCGGGCCACGACGCGCACGCTCAGCTCGGCGGGTCGCACGACCGAGTCGAGCACCGACCGCGGGGTGCGGGGCGGCACCTCGACCACGAGGCCGTCGGCGGCGGTGCGCACGCGCGCCGCGGGCACGCCGGCGTCGTCGAGCCGCTCGGCCAGGACGTCGCGCGCCCGGGCCAGGTCGGCGGCACCGGCGTCGGTGACCGGGACCACCAACCGGGTCCCACCGCCGGTCTCCACCCCCGGCCGGGGCGTCCACTCGCCGCCGAGCGCGACCAGGCCGTAGAGGACGGCCAGCACCAGCCCGGCGACGGCGAGGAGTCGTCCCGGGCGCGAGCCCCGGGCCACGTCAGTGGTCCCCGCGCGGGCCCTGCTCGTCGCGGCGCGAGGTCGGGTCGGTCGGGTCGACGAGGTCGCTGGCGTCGTCGGGGGCCGTGGTGCCGTCGACCTCGTCGAGACGGTCGGCCTGCTCGACCACCTGGGCGATCGCGCCACGGGCCACCTGCAGCTGCACGCCCGGGGCGACCTCGACGTGCACCCGGGCACGGTCGTCGTCGATGGCGGTGACCGTGGCGAAGATGCCCGAGCCCATCATCACCTCGTCGCCCGGCCGCAGCGACGACTGCATGCGGGAGAGCTCCTTCTGCCGCTTGGCCTGCGGCCGGATCAGCAGCAGCCAGAAGAGCAGGGCGATGGCGATGATGGGCAGGAACTCCACGGAGGACCTCTCGACGTGAGCGGCGCACCGTGGGGGTCGGCGCCGGCCGCTCGCGGGCAGGGCGTCGGGCCGGCGCGGCCGGCCCGCCGCGGAGTCTACGTCGACGGGTCGTCGTCGAAGAGCGCGGCGTCACCCGGCTCTCCTGCCCCGCCGGGCTGTCCGCCGACCCAGGCGCCCCACGCGCTCGCCGCCGGCACCGGCAGGCCGAGGTGCTCCCAGGCCGCGGGCGTCGCGACGCGACCGCGCGGGGTGCGGGCGAGCAGCCCGCTGCGCACGAGGAACGGCTCGGCGACCTCCTCGACGGTCTCGCGCTCCTCCCCCACGGCCACCGCGAGCGTCGAGACGCCCACCGGCCCGCCTCCGAAGCGGCGGCACAGCACGTCGAGGACCGCCCGGTCGAGCCGGTCGAGACCGGAGGAGTCGACCTCGTAGAGGTCGAGCGCGGTGCGCGCCACCGGCTGCGTGACGACGCCGTCGGCGCGCACCTGGGCGTAGTCGCGCACGCGGCGCAGCAGCCGGTTGGCGATGCGGGGAGTGCCGCGCGAGCGCGACGCGATCTCGGCCGCGCCTCCCCCGGCCAGCTCGACGCCCAGCAGGTCGGCGGAGCGCCGCACGATGAGCTCGAGCTCGTCGGGCTCGTAGAACTCCAGGTGCGCGGTGAAGCCGAAGCGGTCGCGCAGCGGCCCCGGCAGCAGCCCCGCACGGGTCGTCGCGCCGACCAGCGTGAAGGGCGGGATCTCCAGCGGGATGGCGGTGGCACCCGGGCCCTTGCCGATGACCACGTCGACGCGGAAGTCCTCCATGGCGAGGTAGAGCATCTCCTCGGCCGGTCGCGACATCCGGTGGATCTCGTCGACGAAGAGCACGTCGCCCTCGACCATGCCCGACAAGATCGCGGCGAGGTCGCCGGCGTGGGTGATCGCGGGGCCGCTGGTGAGCCGCAGCGGGCTGCCCATCTCGGCGGCGATGATCATCGCCAGCGTCGTCTTGCCGAGGCCCGGGGGGCCCGAGAGCAGCACGTGGTCGGGAGCGCGACCGCGGCGACGCGCGGCCTCGAGGACCAGCCCGAGCTGCTCGCGCACCCGCACCTGCCCGACCACCTCGTCGAGGGTGCGCGGGCGCAGCGCGGCCTCGACGGCCCGCTCGTCGCCCTCGGCCTCGGCCGCGGTCAGGGTGCGCAGGTGGGCGTCCTCCGCAGCGCTGAGGCGGGCGTCGGGACCGGCGTACGCCGTGGAGGCGCCGTCGGCGGCCGTGTCGAGGTCGTCGTCGGAGTGGGGCACGTCAGGCCCGGCTCAGCGTCTGGAGGGCGGCGCGCAGCAGGGCGCCGACGTCGGGGCGGTCCCCGGCCTGGTCGGCGACGGCCTCGACCGCCTTGTCGGCCTCCTTGGCCGACCAGCCGAGACCGACGAGGCCCTGGGCGACCTGGTCGCGCCAGGGCGCGGCGCCCGGGGCGGGGGCGCCGGGGAGGGGCGCGGCGCCGACCGGGGCGCCGATGCGGTCGCGCAGCTCGAGGATGATGCGCTGCGCACCCTTCTGGCCGATGCCGGGGACGCGGGTGAGGGTCTTGACGTCCTCGTCGGCGACGGCGCGGCGCACGGCGTCGGGGCTGAGCACGGCGAGCATCGCCTGGGCCAGCTTGGGGCCGACGCCCGAGGCGGTCTGCACGAGCTCGAAGACCTGCTTCTCGTCGTCGTCGGCGAAGCCGAAGAGGGTCAGCGACTCCTCGCGCACCACCATGCTGGTGGGCAGCGACGCCTCCGCGCCGAGGCGCAGCGCGGCGAGGGTGCCCGGGGTGCACAGCAGCTCGAGTCCGACCCCGCCGGCGGCGCCGCCGACCTCGAGCACGGCACTGGTGAGGCCGACCTCGGCGACCCGGCCGCGGACGAACGCGATCATGCTCTCCTCCTCGCCGGGGCGGGCCCGGTGACGGTCCTGGGTCGGGTGCCGGCGGGCGTCCGGCTCCGGCTCGCGGCCACGGCGGCGTCGATGCGTGCCTGGGCCCCGCCGCGCCAGATGTGGGTGATCGCGAGCGCGAGTGCGTCGGCGGCGTCGGCGGGCTTCGGTGCGGCGTCGAGGCGCAGGATGCGGGTGACCATCGCCCCGACCTGCGCCTTGTCGGCGCGGCCGCTGCCGGAGACGGCCGCCTTCACCTCGCTCGGCGTGTGCAGGGCCACCGGCAGGCCGCGGCGCGCCGCGGCGACCAGGGCGATGCCGCTGGCCTGCGCCGTGCCCATGACGGTGCTGACGTCGGAGCGGGCGAAGACCCGCTCGACCGCGACCGCGTCGGGGCGGTGCTCGTCGATCCAGGCGTCGATGCCGCGCTCGATGGTGACCAGGCGCACCGCGACGGGCTCGCTGGCCGAGGTGCGGAGCACGCCGACGTCGACCAGGCGCAGGGGCCGCCCGACGTCGCCCTCGACCAGGCCCATCCCGCAGCGGGTCAGGCCCGGGTCGATCCCCAGCACGCGCACGCGTCGCTCCTCGGCTCGAACGTCAGTTCGACACGGGACGTTACGGCGGTGACCGGTCCACCCGGTCTCGACACGCCGATCGCGTCCTCGCAGGCTCAGCCACGCGGCTCGCTCGACCACCGCCGGCGGCTCCGCTGGCGCGTCGCCGCTACGCGTCCTCGAGCTCGGCCATGACCTCGGCCGAGACGTCGACGTTGCTGTAGACGTCCTGCACGTCGTCGAGGTCCTCGAGGGCGTCGACGAGCTTGAAGACCTTGCCCGCGGCGGTCGCGTCGACGGGGATGTCCATCGTGGCGACGAACTGCACGTCGGCGGAGTCGTAGTCGAGGCCGGCGGCCTGCAGCGCGGTGCGGACGGCCACGAGGTCGGTGGCCTCGGAGACGACCTGCCACTGCTCGCCGAGGTCCTCCACCTCCTCGGCGCCGGCGTCGAGGGTGGCCTCGAGGACGTCGTCCTCGCTGACGTCCTTGCCGTCCTGCGACTTGGCGACCACCACGACACCCTTGCGGTGGAAGAGTCGCGAGACCGAGCCCGGGTCGGCCATCGTGCCGCCGTTGCGCGTGACGGCGGTGCGCACCTCCATCGCGGCCCGGTTCTTGTTGTCGGTGAGGCACTCGACGAGGATGCCGACGCCCTGCGCGCCGTACACCTCGTAGGTGATCGTCGAGTAGTCGGCGCCACCGGTCTCGGCACCGGAGCCGCGCTTGACCGCGCGGTCGATGTTGTCGTTGGGGACCGAGGACTTCTTGGCCTTCTGGATCGCGTCGTAGAGCGTGGGGTTGCCGGCCGGGTCACCGCCGCCCATGCGGGCCGCGACCTCGACGTTCTTGATCAGCTTGGCGAACATCTTGCCGCGCTTGGCGTCGATCGCGGCCTTCTTGTGCTTCGTGGTCGCCCACTTGGAGTGGCCTGACATGCGTCCCTCTTCTTCCGACTCGCTCGGTGCCCGCTCGGTGCCTGCTGGGTGCCTGCTCGGTGTGTGCCGAGTGCCGGTCGTCGATCCTACCGGCGGCGCCGGGGGGCGCCGCGCCGGCCACGACCGCGCCGCGACCGCGCCGCGACCGCGCCGCGACCGGACCGCGACCGGACCGCGACCGTCAGCCCAGGAGGTCGAGGAAGAGGCGGTGCAGGCGCAGGTCGTGCCCGACCTCGGGGTGGAACGACGTCGCCAGCAGCGGCCCCTGCCGCACCGCGACCGGGTGGTCGGCCGCCTCGGCGAGCACCTCGACGCGGTCGCCCACCTCCTCCACCCAGGGGGCGCGGATGAAGACGGCGTGCACGGGGCCCTCGACCCCGCTCACGTCGAGGTCGGTCTCGAAGGAGTCGACCTGCCGGCCGAACGCGTTGCGGCGCACCGTGACGTCGAGGCCTCCGAGCGTCTCCTGTCCGGGCGCGCCGTCGCGGATCCGGTCGGCCAGCAGGATCATCCCCGCGCACGTGCCGAAGGCGGGCATCCCGCCTGCGAGCCGCTCGCGCAGCGGGTCGAGCAGGTCGAAGGCACGGGCGAGCTTGATCATCGTGGTCGACTCCCCGCCGGGCAGGACCAGCCCGTCGAGGTCGTCGAGCTCCTCGGGGCGGCGCACCCTCATGGGCGAGACCCCGAGGGCCGTCAGTGCCGCGAGGTGCTCCCGCACGTCGCCCTGGAGCGCGAGGACGCCGACCTTCTGCACGGGGTGGATCGTACGGAGCGGTCGCCGACGGCCGGCGTGCGGCCTAGTAGCCGAAGGTGATCGTCCGGTCGGTGGCGTTGCCTGCACCGTCGACGGCGCGGATCCGGAGCACGAACGCACCCTCGTTGCCGTCGTAGGCCGCCACCAGGGAACCGGGGACCCGCCACACGCCCCCGCTCACCACGGCCGGCGCCAGCGCGCAGCCCGTGGTGGGCACGGTGCCCGACCAGCCGCTCTCCGTCCAGCAGCCGTTGGGGACCGTGGGCACGCCGGCGGCGAACGCCCGGCGGGTCAGGGCGTACTGCACCGTGACCGGGGCGGAGGGGTCGGCGACGGTCCCGCAGGCCACGCTCGACGCGGGGCAGCGAGGCGCCACCGCGTTGCGGAAGGCCGGACCCGCCCCTGCCTCCTCTCCGTTGGAGGGTGCGGTGAACACCAGGGTCGGGCCCACCAGGTCGAGGGCGAGGGGCGCGGTCGAGCGCGCCGATTCCTGTCGCCACTGCGTGCCGAACCGCGCGACGACGCTCACGTAGGAGCCCTGCGGGAGGTCGACGGTGCACCGGCGTGCCGCGTCGTCCAGCGCGAGACCGGGAGTCGTGGGACAGACCTGCACCTGACCCGCCGTTCCGGTCGCTCCGGAGTAGCGGAACACCTGGTAGCCGGTGGCCGGCACGGCACCGGCGCCGCCGACGGCAGTCGTCTGCTGCCAGCTCACCTCGGCCCGACCCGTGACGGTCGGGCCCACCGTGGGGGCCGCCGGCGTGGCCAGGGTGCCTGCGGTGGCGAGCACGTCGGGAGAGGACGCGGTCGCGCGGTCGGTGAAGGCGGCGAGGGTCGCTGGCGGCGCGGCCAGGGCGAAGGCCAGCACGGCCGCCAGCGCGAGCCCGACGAGTCGTGCGGTGAGCCTCACGGCAGCACCTGGGTGGCGTCGAGGCGCAGCGTCAGCCGCCCGGCGGCCTGGCCCTGCACCGCGTCGGGTGCGGTCAGCGGCAGCGAGACCCGGACGCAGAGCGTGGTGGAGCCGTCCCTGGGCTCGAGCCGGCCGCCCGCCTGCTGGCCGTTCTCCACCCGCGTGCCGGTGCACGTGCCCGTCCGGGGGTAGGTGGTGCCGTTCCCGGACGCCGTGCCGCCGGCGTACACCTCGACCTCGAGGGCGCGCGACAGCGCGTCGTCCGCCTTCTGCGTCGTCTGGGTGAAGGTGAAGGGCGCGTCGCCGGCGTTGGTCACGGTGAGGGTGCGGGCGACGCTCTCGCCGGGGAGCATGCGGTCGAGGGTCAGGTCGGTCCTGACGTACGCCTCGGGCTTGCCCTGCTGCGCGTCGACCTGCAGGTCGAGCGTGCCGGAGGTGATGGTGCCCGGCGTGACGGTGCCGGTGTCGGTCCAGAAGGCGGCCGTGCTCGCCCCGCCCATGCCCAGCGCGACCGCACCGGCCAGCGCCGCGAGGCCCAGGACGACGCGGCCGCCGCGCGGACGACGGCGCGGCGCGGCGTGGCGGCTCACGACGCCTCCCGGCGCTGGCGGGCCGTGCGGCGGCGCACGACCGTGGTGAGCAGGCCGAGCACGAGGGCGAGCGGGAGCAGGGTCGCGGGGCGGACGACGCCGTCGGCGCCGGGCAGGAGGTCGCCGAGCGCGGCGAGGCCGGCGTCGACGGCAGAGGGCACCGCCCCGCCGTCCGCGTCGCTGCCTACGCCGGGCACGGCCGTCCCGGGCTGCTGGCCTCCGTCGCCACTGCCTGGACCGCCGCCGTCGCCGTCCCCGCCGTCGCCCTGGCCGTCCCCGCCGTCGCCGGGGACCGACACGTCCTCGGAGAAGACCGAGTCGCCGACGCGCACCAGCAGGTCGACGTCGGTGGCGAGCACCATGGTGGCGTTGGGCGCGCTGCCGAGCAGCGTGGCGCGCAGCTCGACCCGCACGGGCCGCCCGGCGGGCAGCTCGCGCGCGTTGAGCAGCGACGTGCGGGCGTCGGACAGGTCGAGCCAGGCGCCGCCGGCCGAGCGGCCCTCGAGCAGCAGGGTGCCCGTGTCGTAAAGCGCGGTCAGCCCGCGCCCGACGACGTCGACGTCGACGTCCGCGCCCGTGGGGCCGCGGTGACGCAGCCAGAAACCGGTCGTGCGGCGGTCCCCCGGGACCCACCGGACGGCAGGGTCGAAGAGCGGCGCGTCGAGCGACTCCGCCCACGTGACCCGGTCCGTGCTCAGCTCGAGCACCCCGTCCAGCTCCTGCGCCCCCGCCGCACCGGCCGTCGCCACGGCCCCGGCCGCGCCCGCGAGGGCGAGGCAGCCGGCGGCCACCACCCTCGCGAGGGGGCGACGCGGGTCGGGGCGGGTCACGGGGGTCTCCGGTCCTCTGGTGTGGTCGGTGGCGGGCGTCAGGTGGGGAGCGTCAGGTGGTGCGGGTCGGGTGGTGCGGGTCAGGTGGTGGCGCGGCGGGCCCCACCGCGGGGTCGCACCGGGCGGGTGGCCCGGCGCCGGTCGAGGGCTGCCGAGGCGAGCGCCCAGACGGCGTACGCCGCGAGGCCCAGCGACGCGGCCTGCACCAGGAGCGCTCGGGTGCGACCCGTGACCGCGTTGTTGACGTGGCCGAGCCAGGGCAGGGCGTACCAGACCGCACCGCGCAGCTGCTCGGGCTGCACGGCCGTCGCGTCCTCGGCGCCGTTGGCGTCGCCGCGGGTGGTCCAGCGCAGCTCGCCGGCCGTCGTCATGCCGACCGCGGTGACGCGGTGCGTCACCACCTCGGCCCGACCGGACTCGCGCTGGAACGTGATGACCGTGCCCGTCCCGACCGACGCGGGGTCGACCGGGCGGACCACGACGAGCGAACCGGGCGGGTAGGTGGGGCTCATCGAGCCGGTGAGCACGGTGTAGGGCGTCGCCCCGGCGACCCGGGGCACCACCACCGCGGCGAGCAGCACCGCGGTCGTCGCGAACACCGCCGACCACGCCAGCACCTGCCCCACCCACCCGGCCGCCTCACGCAGGCGGGTGGTCATGGTCAGGGGGTCTGACGGACCTGGTCGAGCTGGACCGTCAGAGCGTCCAGGTCGGCAAGCAGGTTCTGGGTGTTGTTCCCGTTGAGGACCGAAGTGCCGAGGGGGAACGACGCCGTGATGGTGGCCACCAGGACCTCACCGTCGTCGTCCTGAGTGACCGTCTGGACGGCACCTTCGTCGAGCTCGTAGGTGGCGGTGATCGGCAACGAGATGGCAGCGGACTCCGGCACGACAGTGCCGTCGGTCTTGCTCGGCGTGAAGCCAAGGGACGCCGGAGTGGTCAACACTGCCTCGAGATTTTCACCTTCGGCGCGCACCGTGAAAGAACACGTCTTCTCGATGACATCGCCGGGCACGACTCGAGACACCGCGAGCGGCGGCTCGGCGGCTGCTGCGCGACCGTTCTGGTGCGTCCAGCTGCTGCAGGCGGACCCGGTCGCCTCGTCGATCACGGGCGCGATGCTCATCGAGCCCGACTCGATGACTCCGGCGTCCGCCGTCGCGTCGTCCGTCCAAATCGCGAACGTCCCCGCCCCGCCCAGCATCATGAAGGCGGCGGTGCCGGCGGCGAGCGCGCCCTTGGTGGTCTTCTTCATCGTGGGTCCTCCCCCTCGGTGGTCTGTGCACCGACCAACCGCAGGGGACGGCGGGCGTCACGGGCAGGGGCGCAGGTCTGCCCGATCGGTCGGGCCGCATGGCCCGTCCGGGCCATGCGCCGACCACCCGGCCCGGCTCCCGACCCCGGACCTGGCCCCTGACTGCCGACGTGCAAGGCAGTGCTCGCGCTGCTCCCCCAGGCGTCGACACCTGGGGAAGCGACCACGACGCTGGGGAAGCCGGCCGCGGCGGCGAGGCGCCCCCGACCTCGCCCAGCGGCGTACGCCGGCGGGCGCCCTCCGCAACCGGCCCGCCGCCGCACTTGTGGCCCAGGTCCCGCACTTGTGGCCCGAGTTCTCGGGCCACAGGTGACGGAGTCACCGGTCAGCCGGTGACTCCGACAGGGACGACCTGCCCACGACAGCGCGCCACGACGTACGCCGGGTGGGCGCCCCTCGCGGACGTCCACAGCCGCACTTGTGGCCCAGGTCTTGCACTTGTGGCCCGAGTTCTCGGGCCACAAGTGACGGAGTCACCGGTCAGCCGGTGACTCCGACAGCGGTCACCAGCCGCGCTCGGCCAACCGGTGCGGCTGGGGGATCTCCTCGACGTTGAGGCCGACCATGGCCTCGCCGAGGCCGCGGGAGACCTTGGCGACCATGTCGGGGTCGTCGTAGAACGTGGTGGCCTTGACGATCGCCTCGGCGCGCTGGGCGGGGTTGCCGGACTTGAAGATGCCCGAGCCCACGAAGACGCCGTCGGCGCCGAGCTGCATCATCATCGCGGCGTCGGCGGGGGTGGCGATGCCGCCGGCGGTGAAGAGGACGACGGGCAGCGAGCCCGACTCGGCGACCTCCTTCACCAGGGCGTAGGGCGCCTGCAGCTCCTTGGCGGCGACGTAGAGCTCGTCGGGCGAGAGCGAGGACAGCCGGCGGATCTCGCCGCGGATGGTGCGCATGTGGGTGACGGCGTTGGACACGTCACCGGTGCCGGCCTCGCCCTTGGAGCGGATCATCGCCGCGCCCTCGCCGATGCGCCGCAGCGCCTCGCCCAGGTTGGTCGCACCGCACACGAAGGGCACCGTGAAGGCCCACTTGTCGATGTGGTGGGCGTAGTCGGCGGGGGTCAGCACCTCGGACTCGTCGATGTAGTCCACGCCGAGCGACTGCAGCACCTGCGCCTCGACGAAGTGGCCGATGCGGGCCTTGGCCATGACCGGGATCGAGACCGCCTCGACGATCCCCTCGACCATGTCGGGGTCGCTCATGCGCGAGACGCCGCCCTGGGCGCGGATGTCGGCGGGGACCCGCTCGAGGGCCATGACGGCCACGGCGCCGGCGTCCTCGGCGATCTTCGCCTGCTCGGGGGTGACGACGTCCATGATGACGCCGCCCTTCAGCATCTCGGCCATGCCGCGCTTGACGGTGCCGGTGCCGGTGGTCGTCTCGGTGGTGGTGCTCGACTCAGGGGTGAGGGGGGTGGTCATGCCCTCAAGCGTACGGCGTTCAGGTCGGCGTCCCCGTGCCGGATCCGGGGGCGGACCGGCCGAGGTCGCCGTGCCCCGCGAGGGCCTGCTGGCGCACGACCCAGACCCGCTGGACCACCGTCACCGTGCTGGCGACCGCGAGGGCCCACAGCGTCACCCACATCAGCACCGGTGCGTCGAAGATCGCGCCGAGGCCGGTCATCACCAGGATCGCGACCAACCGGTCGGCGCGCTCCGCGATGCCGACCTTGGCGGTGTAGCCCAGCCCCTCGGCACGGGCGCGGGCGTAGGAGGTGACCGACCCCATCACCAGGCACACCAGCGACAGCACGAGGTAGAGCGTGGAGTCGCCGGGGCCCGCGAAGTAGAGGGCGAGGCCCGCGAAGATCGCGCCGTCGCCGATGCGGTCGAGGGTGGAGTCGAGGAACGCACCGAACGGCGACGTGCGTCCGGTGAGGCGCGCCATGTGGCCGTCGACGAGGTCGCTGAAGACGAAGGCGGTGATCACCAGCACGCCGGTGAGCAGCATGCCCTGCGGGAAGAACACCAGGGCCCCCGCCGCGACGCCGGCGGTGCCCACGACGGTGACCGCGTCGGGGCTCACCCCGAGACGGATCAGCAGGTGGGCGACCGGGGAGACGACCCGGGTCCAGAAGGCGCGGAAGCGTTCGAGCACGGCGGGGAGGCTACCGCCCCGCGGCGACGCTCAGGCGTCGCCCCACGCCCCGGCGAGCAGCGCGCGGGTGTCGCCCAGCAGCTCGGGCAGCGTCTTGGTGCGGCCGATGATCGGCATGAAGTTCTGGTCGCCCGGCCAGCGGGGCACGACGTGCTGGTGCAGGTGCGCCGCGATCCCGGCCCCGGCGACCGCGCCCTGGTTCATGCCGACGTTGAAGCCGGCCGCCCGCGACGCCGCCCGCACCGTGCGCATCGCGGTGCGCGTGAGGTCGGCGATCTCGGCCGCCTCCGCGTCGGTGGTCTCGGTGTAGTCGGCGACGTGGCGGTAGGGGCAGACCATGAGGTGGCCCGGGGAGTAGGGGTAGAGGTTGAGCACCACGAAGGCCAGCTCGCCGCGGTGCACGACCAGGCCCTCGTCGTCGGGCAGGCCGGGGACGCGGCAGAAGGGGCACGCGCCCGACGAGGCGTCGTCGGGCTTGTTCTCGCCGCGGATGTAGGCCATCCGGTGCGGGGTCCACAGCCGCTCGAGGTCGTCGGCCTCCCCCACGCCCTGCTGGCGCAGCGGCCCGTCGTCGCTCACGAGGCCGCCCCGGCAGCAGCGGCGAGCAGCTCCTCGACGGGCTGGCGGGCGTGCAGCTCGATGCCCAGGCCGCGGGCGTGGCCCTGCACCGTGAACCACACCGAGTGCGTGACCAGCTCGACGAGCCGGGGCGCGTCGGGCTCGCGCACCGGGCGCGCGATCCAGCGGCGCACGGCGCTGAAGACCGCGCCGACCAGCCCGAAGACGAGGGGGTCGAGCGCCGCCTGCTCGTCCTCGGCGAGGTCGAGGCCCAGGATGTCCACCGCGGTCGTGATGAGGCCCACGACCTGCTCGGCGATGCGGGCGAGGCCCTGCTCGAGCGGTCCGGGGCCGGCGCCGGTCGCGTCGCGCTCGGCCATCCGGTGCAGCGAGGGGTGCGCCACCGCCCACCCGACGTAGGTGGCGACGACGCGCTCGATGATCTGCGGGATCGTGCCGTCGAGGGTGATCGAGGGCAGCAGCTCGGCCCACAGCTGCTCGAGCACCGCCTCCTGCACGGCGCGGTCGAGGTCGGCGCGGTCGGCGAAGTGGCGGTAGACCACCGTGCGCGAGAGCCCCGCCTCCGCGGCGATCTGCTGCACGTGGACCTCGGCGCCGGGCTCGTGCGCCTCGATGACCGCGACCGCGGCGTCGAGGATGCGCCGGCGGCGCTCCTGGTTGTGGCGGTCCCACCGGGCCTGCCGGCCGTCGGGCCGGGTGCCGGCCGGCGCCGGGGTGCCGGCGCGCGCGTCGTCGACCACGCCGCCGTCACCTCCTCGCCTCAGCGGGCGACCACCGCCGCCACGTCGTCCTCGCGACGCGAAGCGTACCTGCCGAGCCGGGCCCGGCCCCGCCGCGCCGGACGCGCCGGACGCGCGGTGGCCGCGATCGCGTGCAGCTCGGCGAGGTCGGTGACCTTGACCCGAGGGCGGCCCTGAGCGGCACCCCGCCGCCGCTCCTCGGCGTCGACGGCGCGCCACCCGGCCAGGTCGACCACCGCGGTGCCGCGCGCTCGCAGCAGCGCCGCGAGCCCGCCGCCGCCCGCAGCACCTGCCCCGGCGGCGGGCCGCTGCAGCAGCCCGGCGTCGAGGTCGTCGAGCAGCGAGGCGACGGTCTCCTGGGCGCACGACTTGTTGGTGCCGATGAAGCCGCTCGGGCCGCGCTTGGCCCAGCCCGCGACGTACTGCCCCGGGCGCACGCGGCCGCGCTCGTGCGGCACGGTGCCGGTCGCCTCGTCGAAGGGCAGCCCGGCGACCGGGCGCCCGCGGTAGCCGACCGAGCGCACGACGAGCCCGGTCTCGAGCACCTCCGTCGCGCCGGTCGGCTCAGCACGCGCCACGCCGTCGGGCCTGACGACCAGGCGGGTCCGCTCCACCTCGAGCCCGCGCACGCGGTCCTCGCCCAGGACCCGCACGGGCTGCGCGCAGAAGCGGAGCACGACGGTGGGCAGCGTCGGGTCGAGCGGCCGCGCGGCGAGCTCGCGCAGCACCCGGGCGCGCGGGTCGTCGCCGGTGGGCAGGTCGGGGGCGTCGACGACGACGTCGACGCCCCGCAGCCCGGCCAGGCCGATCAGCTCCGGGGTCGTGAAGGCCGCCTGCGCAGGTTCACGCCGCCCGAGCACGACGACCTCGCGGACGGCACTGCCGCGCAGCGCGGCCAGCGCGGGGTCGCCGACGTCGGTGAGCGCGAGGTCGTCGGGGTCGGCGGTCAGCACCCGGGCGACGTCGAGCGCGACGTTGCCGTTGCCCACGACGACCGCCCGTGCGTGGTCGAGCGGCACGTCGAGGCCCTGGTGGTCGGGGTGGCCGTTGTACCACCCCACCAGCGCCGTGGCCGCCAGCGAGCCGGGCAGGTCCTCGCCCGGCACGCCCAGCCGGCGGTCCGCGGACGCGCCTGTGCAGGTGACGACCGCGTCGTAGTGCGCAGCCAGCTCCTCCGGCGCCACGTCGCGACCCACCTCGACCCCGAGCAGGTAGTCGAACCCCGGCTGCGACTCGACCGACGCGAAGAGCCCGGCGGCGCCCTTGGTGTGCTGGTGGTCGGGGGCGACGCCGGCCCGCACCAGGCCGTAGGGCGTGGGGAGGCGGTCGAGCACGTCGACGCGCACCTCGGGGTGGCGCAGCAGGTCGTCCGCGACGTACATCCCGGCGGGGCCGGCCCCGACCACCGCGACCCGCACCGGTCGGGGCTCCCGGAGCCGGCGCTGCGGGGGCACGGGCGCCAGCGGCGCACGGTCGGCGTGCGGGAAGGCGTCGTAGTAGGCCGCATTGAGGTCGGCGAAGGGCCGCTGGGCCTCGCTCAGGGCGGTGTCGGGCACGACGGCGCCGACCGGGCAGGCCGTGGTGCAGGCCCCGCAGCCCACGCACGAGCGCGGGTCGACGTAGAGCATCTCGGCCTCGGCGAAACCCGGCTCACCAGGGGCCGGGTGGATGCAGTTGACCGGGCAGGCGACGACGCACGAGGCGTCGGCACAGCACGACTGCGTGACGACGTAGGGCACGCCCGTCGCCGTTCAGGCGGCCGACGCGGACGCCGACGCCGGCTCGCTGCGGAAGCGCGACGGTCGACCGTCGATGCCCATGAGCCGCCACACCCGGCGCGCCGTCGGCGTCATCAGCCCGCACTCCTCCGCCAGCATCCGCACGTCGCCGAAGAGGTCGCGCAGGAAGCGGCGCGACTCCGCCCGCGACCACCACACCTCGCGCGCCACCGACCGCGGGATGCCGAGGTCGCGGCGCGCCCGGCGGCTGGGGCGCAGGATCTCGTCGCAGAGCCACCGCATGATGACCGGCGTCGCGAGGGCCAGGACCGTGCGCTGCGTCCGGCTCAGCTTGGGCGCCTGGTGCTGCAGGTACTGGTGGGCGAAGCCGATGTGGCGGGCCTCCTCCGCGACGTGGATCTGCATGATCCGCCGCAGCAGCGGGTGCATGTCCTCACCCGCGCGCAGCACGGCCTTCTGCACGTGGTCGATCGGCTCCTCGCCGGCCAGCACCCCGACGAAGAAGCCGAAGGGCACCCAGCGCGCGGCGAGCGGGAGGAACGGCGCGAGGGTGCGGAAGAGGAGGCTGCCGCCCGAGACCGGCTGGCCGGAGCGGTTCACGAACTCCTGGAACATCTGGGTGTGGTGGCACTCCTCGGTCGCCTCGTGGGTGGCGTAGCGGAACTCCGGGGAGCCGTTGGGCAGGCCGAAGGAGAAGTTCATGAGGCCGCTGATGAGGATCTGCTCGAACTGCAGGCCCACCTTGGTCACGTTGGCCTGGCGGTAGAGGCCGATCTCGACCTGGCGCTCCAGCGGGAGCGAGCGGTACCACGGGTGGGCGCCGAGCACGTCGCCCTCCGGCAGCACCCAGCGCGGGTCGCGCGGGTCGACGGCGAAGTCGGGGTGGTCCCAGTCGATGTCGAGGAAGGCGTCGAAGTGCTGGTGGACCGAGGCCTCCGAGAGCGTGCGGAGGGTCTGCTCGTACGTCGTGGGGCTCGTCGTCGCGGTCATGGCGCGAGGTTAGTGCGACACCATGTCGCATATCAAGGGTTTCCGCGACACCGTGTCGCGACAACCCGTCGGAGCCCGGTCGGTGGGCTCAGAAGTCGTGGAACCACCCCGCCACGTCGTCCTCGGCGCCGGGGCAGGTCACGTTGCGGTCGCGGTCGGCCTCCAGCCACTGCCCCATCGCGCCCGGTCCACCGCCGATCGACCAGTCCTCACCGCACCGCGACAGCGCCTCGGCACGCGACGTCTCCCCCGCCGCCCGCCACTCCGGCACGCCGAGCGCGAGGTCGCCGACGACCGCCTCCCACAGCGCGGGCGTGGAGTAGACGCCGACGGCGAAGCCGTGGTCGCGGTAGCCGCGCACGATCCCCTCGACGACCGCCGCGTTGGCCCCCGGGTCGGCCGACCACTCCCAGTCGCGCACGGGCTCGACGTCGACCCACACCAGCGGCACCGGGAGCCCCGCCTCGCGCAGCTGCGCGAGGTTGAACAGGGCCTGCTGGTAGCCGACGTTGCGCAGGTCGTCGTGCTCGTCGCCCCCGAAGGGTCCCTCCTCGGCGTACGCCGCGCGCGTGCGGTCGTCGGGGAAGCTCGCGACGGCGTAGGCACCGGCCAGCAGCCCGCGCTCGCGCACCCAGGCGACCTGGTCGGCCAGGCAGGGGTTGGGGAAGAACGCGGGTCCGTTGGTCAGGCCGACGACGACGAACCGAGCGCTCGGCAACGGCATGGGCAGCCCCAGCGTCCGGCGCTCGGGGATGCCGCTCCCCCGCGGGCACTGCGGCCAGCTCACGTCGCCGCCCTCGAGCGGGCCGACGACGCGCGGTGCCACCTGTCCCGCCGCGCGCTCGGCCTCGCGGGCCAGCGCCGCCATCGCGGCCTGCTGCTCGAGGTCCTGGGGCAGCCGCGGCTCCGAGGTGGGTCCTGCGGTCGGAGCGGAGGCAGGCGGGGCGGTGGGCGTGGGCGCAGCCGTCGGCGCGGACGCACCACCGCAGCCGGCGAGCAGGCCCGCGCCGAGCAGCGCCGCGACGACGAGCCGACGCAGCGGCCGACGGCGCCGGGCTCCCACCAGCGGACCCGTCAGACCTGCTCGCGCGAGGCGATGGCCGCCCGGACCCGCTCGACGGCCTCCTCGACCGGGACGCCGTTGTCCTGGCGGCCGTCGCGGTAGCGGAAGGAGACCGCGCCCTTCTCGACGTCGTCGTCGCCGGCGATCATCATGAACGGCACCTTCTGCAGCTGCGCGTTGCGGATCTTCTTCTGCATCCGGTCCGAGGAGTCGTCGACCTCGACCCGCAGGCCCTGCGCGCGCATCCGCTTCGCGACGTCCCACAGGTAGTCCTCGTGCCGCTCCGCGATCGGGATCGCCTGCACCTGCACGGGCGCGAGCCACGGGGGGAAGGCGCCGGCGTAGTGCTCGACGAGCACGCCCACGAAGCGCTCGATGGAGCCGAACTTGGCCGAGTGGATCATCACCGGCTGCTGCCGGCTGCCGTCGGCCGCGACGTACTCCAGGCCGAAGCGGTCTGCCGAGGGCTGGTTGAAGTCGTACTGGATGGTCGACATCTGCCAGGTGCGGCCGATGGCGTCGCGCGCCTGCACCGAGATCTTCGGGCCGTAGTAGGCCGCGCCGCCGGGGTCGGGGACCAGCTCGAGCCCGGAGTCGGTGGCCACCTTCGCCAGCACCGCGGTGGCCATCTCCCAGTCCTCGTCAGAGCCGATGAACTTGTCGGGCTTGGAGTCGTCGCGCGTGGACAGCTCCAGGTAGAAGTCGTCGAGACCGAAGTCGCGGAAGAGGCCGAGGCAGAAGTCGAGCAGGTGCTGGATCTCTCCGGGTGCCTGCTCCGGGGTGACGTAGGAGTGCGAGTCGTCCTGGGCGAAGCCGCGCACGCGCGTGAGGCCGTGGACCACGCCGGACTTCTCGTGGCGGTAGACCGAGCCGAACTCGAACAGCCGCAGCGGCAGCTCGCGGTAGGAGCGCTGGCGCGAGCGGAAGATCAGGTTGTGCATGGGGCAGTTCATCGCCTTGAGGCGGTAGTCCATGCCGTCGACGTCGAGGGCCGGGAACATCCCCTCGCCGTAGTAGGGCAGGTGCCCGGAGGTGTAGAAGAGCCCCTCCTTGGCGATGTGGGGCGTGCCGACGTACTCGAAGCCTTCCTCGATGTGGCGCTGGCGGACGTAGTCCTCCATCACCCGCTTGATCACGCCGCCCTTGGGGTGGAAGACCGGCAGGCCCGAGCCGATCTCGTCGGGGAAGGAGAAGAGGTCCAGGTCGCGGCCCAGCTTGCGGTGGTCGCGGCGCTCTGCCTCCTCGAGGCGGTGCAGGTGCGCCTCGAGTGCCTCCTTCGACTCCCACGCGGTGCCGTAGATGCGCTGGAGCTGCTTGTTCTTCTCGTCGCCGCGCCAGTACGCCGCAGCGGAGCGCATGAGCTTGAAGGCCGGGATGCGCTTCGTGGTCGGCAGGTGCGGACCACGGCACAGGTCGGACCAGGCGACGTCGCCGCCCCGACGCACGTTGTCGTAGATGGTCAGCTCGCCCGCGCCGACCTCGACGGCGGCGCCCTCGGCCGCGTCGTCGGACCTGCCCGACCCCTTGAGGCCGATCAGCTCGACCTTGTAGGGCTCGTGGGCCAGCTCGGAGAGCGCGTCGGCGTCGGTGGTGACCCGGCGGGAGAAGCGCTGGCCCTCCTTGACGATCTTGCGCATGCGGGTCTCGATCTTCTCGAGGTCCTCCGGCACGAACGGGGTCTCGACGTCGAAGTCGTAGTAGAAGCCGTCGACGACCGGCGGGCCGATGCCCAGCTTGGCCTCGGGGAAGAGGTCCTGCACCGCCTGCGCCATGACGTGCGCGGTGGAGTGGCGCAGGATGTCGCGGCCGTCGGCGCTGTCGATGGCGACCGACTCGACGACGTCGCCGTCGGCGAGCTCGTGGGCGAGGTCGCGCAGCGCCGACTCGCCGTCGCGGGTGACGCGCGCGGCGATGACCTCGGGGTCGTCGGCGAAGAGCTCCCACGCCTTCGTGCCCGTCGTGACGGTCCGCTCCTCGCGCGCGTCGGCGTGGACTCGGACGACGGACAGGTCGGGCACGACCGGCTCCTCTGCAGCTCGGGTGGGCCCGCGCGGTGCGCCCGGGCCGGACCCGGCGATGGTAGCGACCGGCAGGCCCGCCGCTCTCCCCGGTTCGCGGGGGCGACGGGCCGGAGGACGCACGAGGCCGGCCCCAGGAGGGACCGGCCTCGGCAGTGCTGGGTGGGCGATACTGGGTTCGAACCAGTGACCTCTTCGGTGTGAACGAAGCGCGCTACCACTGCGCCAATCGCCCGCTGCGCGATGAACCGTAGCGCACACCCGCCGGGCTGCTCGAATCGGCCTCCTCGCACCGCCGGACGGGGTGCGCTCCCCCGTCCGGACGACCCGCCGGGACCTTGGGCCCGCGCCGACCCGGGCAGCGGGTCCTGACTTCTGCAAGGAAGGGCTGCGAAACGCCGAATCACCTGGATCTGCGCGATCGCAGGACGGAAGGTGTGGTCACACCCCAGCGGAGCCCGAGCCAGGAGCGGCACCGCCGAGCGACCCGAGGAGGTCACCATGACCGCAGCCGCCCACGGCACCGTCCACGCCGACATCGCGATGCACTCGGTCGACGCCCTCGGCACGCTCCACCGCCTCGACGCCGGTTTCGACTACGACCCGGCCGACCCGTTCGCGATCACGGTCACCTTCCGCACCGCCTACGGCGACGTCGCGTGGACCTTCGCCCGGGACCTGCTGCTCGAGGGCATCGACACCCCCGCCGGCGACGGCGACGTGCACGTGTGGCCCTCCGACGACGAGGACGGCCGCCCGGTCGTCGTCATCGAGCTCGAGTCCGACGACGGCCAGCTGCTGGCCCAGGCCCCGCGCTGGGCCGTGCGCCGCTTCGCCGCGCGCACGCTGCGCTCCGTGCCGGCCGGCACGGAGAGCGCGCTGCTCGACCTCGACGCCGTGCTGGACGCGCTGCTCGCCAGCTGAGCCGACCCGAGGCGGCTCACGGGTCGAGGTCGGCGGCCTCGCGCTCGGCCCACACCCGCGCCACCTCGGCGGTCACGGGTCCTGGTGCGGGCAGCTCGCGCCCGCCCCAGCGGTGCACGCCCTGCACGTCGCGCGTGGTGCTGACCAGGAACACCTCGGAGGCATCCTCGGCGGCCACCGCGACGGGCTCGTCGACCTCACGCGCGCCGTACCACTCGAGCACGAGCCCGCGGGTCACGCCGGCGAGGCAGCCGCTGGCCAGCGTCGGCGTGCGCAGCTCGCCGTCGACGACGTAGAAGACGTTGCTGCCCGTGCCCTCGCACAGGTGCCCGCGGGTGTTCGTGAACACCGCCTCGGTGGCCCCGTGCGCCTGCGCGCGGGCCAGCGCGACGACGTTCTCGGCGTACGACGTGGTCTTGAGGCCGGCGGTGGCCCCCCGCTCGTTGCGGGGCCAGGGCACGGTCACCACCGCGGTCGTGGGCTCCCACGGGGCCATCGGGCCGGCGGCCACGACGAGCGTCGGGGCACCGTCGCCGCGTCCTGAGCCCATCGGCGCGGGGCCGCCGGTCAGCGTGATGCGCAGCCGGCCGAGCGGCAGGTCCTGGCCCTCGAGCACCGCCGCGACGCCGGCGCGCACGAGGTCGGGGTCCGGCCCGGCCAGCCCGAGGCCGGCGGCCGAGCGTGCCAGCCGGTCGAGGTGCCGGGTCAGCGCGAAGGGCTGCCCCTGCACGACCTTGACGGCCTCGAAGACGCCGTCACCGACCGTCAGGCCGTGGTCGTCGACCCGGACGGCCGCGGCCGTGGGGTCCTCCAGCAGGGCTCCGTCGATCCACGCGCGCATGGCCGCACCCTAGGGCGACACGCTCCCGCCCCCCTGATTTTGCACCCCCGGAGGCGTGGGCTACTGTTCTGCACGCCAGCACGGCCCGGGGTCACCCGGACCGCGGTGCGCAAGCGGACGTAGCTCAGTTGGTAGAGCGCAACCTTGCCAAGGTTGAGGTCGCGAGTTCGAGCCTCGTCGTCCGCTCGGAGAGGTCTCTCCCACAAGTTGGGCCTCCACGGTGGGTTGGCCGAGAGGCGAGGCAACGGACTGCAAATCCGTGTACACGGGTTCAAATCCCGTACCCACCTCTCACGCCACTCCACCACAACTCCAGACCCGGGCGATTGGCGCAGTGGTAGCGCGCTTCCTTGACACGGAAGAGGTCACTGGTTCAAACCCAGTATCGCCCACCAGCACCGTCGGCAGACCCCGCTCCCTCGTGGACCGGGGTCTTCCGCATTCCCGGTCCCCCTTCAGGCGATCGTCCGGTACGGGCCGCCGCGCACCAGCACTGCCCCGGCGGCGGCGAGGGCGACGAGCACGGGCCAGAGCGCGACCCGCTCCGCCAGCCCCGTGCCGGCGGCGCCGTCGAGCAGCACGAAGCCGAGCCCGGCAGCACCGGCGCCCACCGCGGTGGTGGCCAGCAGACCAGCGAGCCGGGGGTGCGCGCGCCGCACGCGTGCCGCGAGCAGCCCCAGCGCGAGCGGCTGTGCGACGAAGAGCGGAGTCGCCGCCAGCGCGTGGCGCGCGGGCGCGACGTCGACGGGCACGAGACCGGTCAGGGCGGTGCTGAGCCCGGCGGCAACCAGGAGCGCGGTCACGAGGCGCCCCAGCTGCGGGGCCAGCAGCACGGTGCCGACGGCCAGCAGCGCCCCGACCACCACGAAGGTCGCGTTCAGCACCTCGTGGCCCGGCGAGCAGACCGACGCCGTGCACCCGACCGCCCCGAGCCGGCTCACCGCGTCGTCGCAGAGGTCGTGGCCACGCGCGACCGAGGCGACCAGCAGCTCGACGACGACGTACGCCGGGCGCACCGCCCACAGGCCGGCACCGGCGACCAGCCGCCCCCTCCCCCAGCACTCCACCCCTCGAGCATGACCGAGCCGCGGCGGCGCCGGGGTGGGCACGGCCCCCAGGGGTGGAAGCGGCCCCGGGGGTGCGGGGCTGGCGGGGCTGGCGGGTACCCCGCGGGATCCGCGACACCGATCCCGCAGGAGGAACCATGGACCAGCGCGACCCGGCCCTCGGCCGGCACGCCTCGGGCAGCACCGAGGTCGACCCCGACACCCGTGCCGCCGGCACGTCCGGCGCCACCGTGCCCGCGCCGCGGCGGCACGGCGCACCGCTGCACCACGACGTCGAGGCCCGCCAGGACGACGCCGTCGTCGTGCGCGCGGGGGCCGACGCCGACCGCCACCGCGGGCTCGACCTGCCGGCCGTGCTCGGCGCAGTGCTCGCCGCCTTCGGCGCCCTCGTGATCCTGGCCGCGCTCGCCGGCGCGCTGCTCGGCGCGGCCGACTCCTCCGTCGCGGGGATCGTCGGCGGCGTCCTCGCCGTCGCGCTCGCCTGCCTGGTGGGCGGCTGGGTCGCCGGCCGCGCCGCCCGCCACCGCGGCGGCGTGCACGGGCTGCTGACCGCGCTCGGCCTGCTCCTGCTGCTCGTCGCCCTCGCCGCGCTGGCCGCCGCCCTCGGCGACCGCTTCGACGTCGTCGAGCGCCTCGGCCTCGGCTCCTGGTCGACCGACGACGTCGGCGACGACCTCCGCACCGCCGCGATCGTGGGCGGCATCGCCGCGCTGCTGCTCGCGCCGCTGGCCGCTTGGCTGGGCGGGAAGCTGGGCGAGCGCTCCGCGCAGCGCGCCACCGTCGACACCGACGTGCGCGTCGTGACCACCCGCCGCGGCGTCCGCCACCACGACGGCGGCATCGGCACCGGCACCGGCACCACGACCGCCACGACTGCCCCGACCGCCACGACGACCCGCGAGGAGAACCGGTGAACGACCGCACCCCCGACCCCACGTCGTACGCCTCGGACGCCGACGCGACCGCACCGGTCGAGACCGTCCGCCACGAGGAGCGCGCCGCGGTCACGACCGAGGCGCACGAGTCCGGACGGGTGCGCGTGCGCAAGTCGGTGAGCACCTACCCGGTCGAGCACACCGTGCCGCGGGAGGTGGAGGAGGTCGAGGGCACCGAGCGCGTCGCCGCGGCCGAGGACGACTCCGGCGAGGTCGAGACGCTGCCCGACGGCTCGGTGTCCATCCCCGTCTTCGAGGAGGTCCTGGTCGTCACCAAGCGCCTGGTCGTGAAGGAGCGCGTCGTCGTCCGCAAGAGCACGGTCGTCGACGAGCACCAGCTGCGCACCGACCTGCGGCGCGAGCACATCGAGGTCGAGGCCGAGGGCGACGTGGAGGTCCGCGACGGCCTGGGCTGACCTGTCGCCCTGAAGGGTGGTTCTGCTCCCGAGCAGGAGGGGCTGGACCGTCCGGGGGCTACCTAGGGCCGTCCGAGAAGCACAGCACACGAGTGGAGGAATTCCCTGTGATCACCGAGACCCAGGCACGCGACATCGTCGGCACCACGGCCTACGCCAGCGACGGCGACAAGATCGGCAAGGTCGGGCAGCTCTACCTCGACGACGCCACCGGCCAGCCGGACTTCGTCACGGTCAACACCGGCCTCTTCGGCACCAGCGAGTCCTTCGTCCCGGTGCGCGAGGCCACCTTCGAGGGCGACCGCCTCGTCCTGCCCTACAGCAAGGACAAGGTCAAGGACGCCCCGAACGTGCCCGCCGACGGTGGTCACCTCGACGAGCAGTTCGAGGACCAGCTCTACGCCTACTACGGCATCGGCGACCTGGGCACCACCGGGACCGGCACCGGCTACGACACCGCTGGCTACGACACGGGCAACGCCCACGGCACGGTGGGCCACGACACCTCGGGCCCGACCACCGACGACGCGATGACCCGCTCGGAGGAGCACCTCGAGGTCGGCACGACCTCGCGCGAGGCCGGCCGCGCGCGGTTGCGCAAGTACGTCACCACCGAGACCGAGACCCGCACAGTGCCGGTCGAGCACGAGCGCGCGGTCGTGGAGCGCGAGCCGGTCGACGCCACCAACGTCGACCAGGCCCTCGACGGCCCCACCATCTCGGAGGAGGAGCACGAGGTCGTGCTGCGCGAGGAGCGCCCGGTCGTCGAGAAGACGGCCGAGGCGGTCGAGCGCGTGCGGCTCGGCAAGGAGACCGTGCGCGACGAGGAGACCGTGACCGACGAGGTGCGCAAGGAGCACATCGAGGTCGAGGGCGACGTCGAGGGCGGCACCGCCGGCACGGGTCGCATCTGACGCGTCACCCCGCGCCTCGAGGCCGTCCGCACCGACCGGTGCGGGCGGCCTCGTCGCGTCCGGCCCGGCTCAGTCCTCGACCAGCGCCAGGTCGGCGCCGGCGCGGTGCACGGCGTAGTCGCACCCGGGGTCGAGGACCACGACGTCGGTGCGCCACGTCTCCTCGACGCGTCGCACCGTCACCACGCAGGTGCACCTCACCAGGGCCATGCCGGGACCGTACGTCGGGCTCGGCGCGCGCGCCGGCTCTCACCGCAGTCGTGACCCGGTGGTCGAGACCACCGGCGGCACGTCAGCACCCGGCGACCGCGCCGGGCGACGGCACGTGGCGCTCGCTGAACAGCTCGGCGAGAGCGTGGTCGACCGGGGTCGACGCGCCCGTGCGCACCACCGACCACGCCAGGACGACGTGGCGCGGGCCGCCGGCGGGTCCGTGGGCCACGTGGGTGGTCAGGGCGGTCTCCGTGGTCAGCTGCGGCTGCTCGTCGGCGCCGGCCCAGGCGAGCACCGCGGCGGCGGGCTCGTCCTCCGCGGGTGTCGTGACGGCCTCGACGTCGACAGCGCCGGCGAAGCGCAGCTGCAGGCCGCTCTCGGCGGCGACGCGCTCGGTGGCGGCCTCGACGACCGCGTCCCAGCCGGCGGGCGTGCCGTCGGTGTCGACGAAGAGCTCCACGGGGCGGCACGCGCCCCAGCGCGCCGGACCGGCCGCGGACGCCGACGCGCCTCCGGGGCCGGCGGCGAGCACCTCGACGTCGCCGGCGGCCGACGCCAGCGTGTCGAAGGGCCCTACCCCACCGGCGACGACGGTGGCGAGGACGGCACCGCCGAGCACCTGGCCCACCACGAGCGACCGGACGACCCGCTGCGCGCTGCTGCGTGCGGTGCTGCGTGCGGTGGTGCGCTGGTCCATCGGGGGCCTCCTCGAACATCCGTGTTCAGCGGGAGGCACCCCTGGTCGGCAACCCGACGGCCGGCTTGCGGATTTCTTGCGGATCGGTGGTCCCTGCTGCGGTCCTGGTCTTGTCCGGACCTAGGTCCCCGATCGGCCGCATCCGGACATGGCCCCACGCGGCCAGGGCGTCGTGGTGGCCGCCGCGCGCCGGCGGCCGTTGGGTGACGAGACGGGGCGACACCGGAGGTCGCGTGCGCCCCGACCCACCCGGAAGGCAGCTCGTGGACGCTCCGCACCGCACCGGACACGCCGGCGGCACGCACCCCCGCCTCGGTGTCGACGACGCCCTGCTCGCGCACGCGGTCGAGACCGCGCCCGGCGCCTTCGTCTCGATCGACGGCGCGGGGTGCATCACCGGGTGGAACGCCGCGAGCGAGGCCCTCTTCGGCTGGACGGCCACGGAGGTCCTCGGCCGCGCCCTGGCGCAGACCATCGTGCCACCGGAGCACCGCGACGACCACCTCGCCGGCGTGGCGCGGGTGGCGCAGACCGGGCGCTCCGAGCTGCGGGGCCGTGAGCTGGCGCTGCCCGGCATGACCAGCTCCGGCGAGCGCATCCCGCTGACCGTCACCATCTGGCCCTCCGACGGCCCCGACGGCCTGCGGTTCCACGCCCACCTGCGCGATGCCCGTCCCGACGCCGCCTCGCGGCGGGCCGTCGAGCACGAGCAGTCCCGCTTCGAGCGGCTCGCGCGCGTCGTGCCGGGCGTGGTCTACACCTTCGTCCTCGACGAGGACGGCGAGGCCCGCTACGACTACGTGTCCCCCGCCTGCGCCGAGGTCTACGGCTTCACGGCCGAAGAGGCCCTCGCCGACGCCTCGCTGATGCCGGGAGCCGTCCACCCCGACGACCGCGCTTCCTTCCGCCGCGCCACGTGGATCTCCGGGGCGGCCCTGGAGGAGCTGCGGTGGAGCGGGCGCGTCGTGCACCGCGACGGCACCGTGCGGCACGTGGCCATCACCTCGCGGCCCACGCTGCAGCCCGGCGGCGCCACCGAGTGGTGCGGAGTCGTCGAGGACCGCACCGAGCAGGCCGACGCGGCGCGCACGATCGCGCAGCAGGGTGACCGCCTCGAGCGCGAGCAGGCGATCCTCGACGCCGCCCTGGCCTCGCTCTCGCAGGCGGTCGTCGCCTGCGACGCCGAGGGCCGGGTGACCTACCTCAACGACGCCGCCCACCGGCTCTACGGCAGCACCGGGACGGGACCGCACCGCGGCGCGGCGCACGACCTGGTCGACCCCACCACCGGTGCGCCCGTGCCCGACGACCGCACCCCGCTGCGGCGCACGCTCGCCGGCGAGTCCGTCGACGGGGTGCGCGTCGACCTCGCGCCCGCCGGTCTCCCCCGCCGGCGCCTCGTCGTCGACGGCCGCCGGCTGACCTCCGAGGCGGGCGAGGTGCTCGGCGCCGTGGTGTCGGCCCGCGACGTCGGTGCGCTGCTCGGCGGCCCGCACGACGCCGGCCTCGGCGTGGGCCCCGACCTCGACCCGGAGGCGGACCTGCACGTGGACGCGCAGGTCACCGCGGAGGCGTCGGCCGCCCCGGAAGGATCGGGGAGCGGCCCGGCAGACCGCCTCACCGCCGAGCTCCGGCAGTCGTTGGGCTGGCGGGTCGACCAGCAGCTCGACGCGGTGCGGTGGGGCCTCGAGGTCGCCCGGAGCCACCGTGGCCCGGCAGACACAGGCGACCCCGGCGAGCACGAGGCGCTGCTGCGGGCCCTGGCCGTCGTGGGACGCGCCGTCGAGCGCCTCGACGGGCTGCACCGCGACGTGTGGTCGCTGGTGGCGCTCGAGACCGGTCGTCTGGTCGCCCAGCCCAGCGCCACCCCGGTGGCCCCCGCGCTGCGGGCGGCGGCCGCGCTGGCGCAGGACCCCGGCTCGGTGCGCGTCGAGTGCCCCGAGGACCTGCGCGCCTGGGTGCAGCCGGAACACCTGCACCAGGTGCTGGCCAACCTGGTCTCCAACGCCGACGAGCACGCGGGCGGACCGACCGTGCTCCGCGCCTCGCTGGCCGGCGACCACGTGCTCGTCGACGTCGAGGACGCCGGCGACGGCGTGCCCGACGCCCGCCGCGGCCAGCTCTTCCGCAAGCTCACCCGTGCCGGCGACCCCGCCACGGCCGCGCGGGGCACCGCCCTGGGGCTGCACGTGGTGCGGCAGCTGACCGAGGCCAACCAGGGCGCGGTCGCCTACCAGGCGCTGCCGGGCGGCTCCCGCTTCGTGGTCTCGCTACCCGCCGCGCGGGGCTGACCGCGGTCGGGACCGACCCGACCGCCCACCGACGGGCTCAGTCGTCGTCCGCCGCGTCCTCGCCGTGCGTGCCGGGGCGCGGCGCCCAGGGCAGCTCGCGGGCGGGACGCACCACCACGAGCCGGTCGCCCCGGGCCAGCAGCGTGACGACCGGGTCGAAGTAGCGGTAGACCTTCTCGTCGCGCACCACCGCGATGACCTGGTCGGGCAGCGACTGCGGCGGCTTGCCGACCTCGCTCACCAGCAGGTCGCGCTCGGCGACCTCGAGCCCCTCGCCGTAGGTCAGGAGGTCCTCCATCACCGAGCCCAGCGTCGGCGAGAGGGTGGAGAGGCCCAGCAGCCGGCCCACCGCGTCGGAGGAGGTGATGACCGAGTCGGCGCCGGACTGCTTGACCAGCGGGACGTTCTCCTGCTCGCGGACCGCCGAGACGATGTAGGCGTCGGGGTTCAGCTGGCGCACGGTGAGCGTGGCGAGGACGTTGGAGTCGTCGCGGTCGGTGGTGATGATGACCTGGCTCGCCCCGCCGACGCCGGCGCGCCGCAGCACCTCCCGGCGGGTGGCGTCACCGGTCACCACGGCCAGGCCGTCGGCGTGGGCGTCCTCCAGCGCTGCGGTCGAGGGGTCGACCACGACGATCGAGCCCTTGTCGAGGCCGTTGTTGACCAGCGTGTCGACCGCGCGGCGCCCCTTGGTGCCGTAGCCGACGACGACGATGTGGTCTCCCATGTGCTTCTTCCTCCAGCGGGCGACCCGCAGCATGTCGCGGCCCTGGGAGGCGAGCACCTCCAGGGTGGTGCCGATGAGCAGCACCAGGAAGGCGATGCGCAGCGGCGTGATGACGAACGCGTTCACCACGCGCGCCTGCTGGGTGAACGGCGTGATGTCGCCGTAGCCCGTGGTGCTCAAGGTGACCGTCACGTAGTAGAGGCAGTCGACGAAGGACAACGTGTTGGTCGGGTCGGTGCCGTCGCGGTAGCCCTCGCGGTCGAACCACACGATCGCCACCGACGCCGCCAGCACGCCGAGCGCCATCAGCAGGCGGCGGGTCAGCTCCCACCACGGGGAGCGGACCTCTGCGGGCAGGTTGATCCGCCCGGTGCCGGCACCCTCGCCGGTCTCGACCTGCGCCACCCCGGTCAGCCCTGCTCGACGTCGCCGTAGATGAGCACCCGGGCCCGGTCGTCGGCCACCCCCGGGTCGTCGGCCGTGCTGACCGAGACGAAGCGGAAGGTGTCGCCCTCGCGCGGTGCGTCCTGGCCCGGGGTGCGACGCCAGGTGCCGCAGAGCACGCCCTCGTCGTCGGCGCCCTCGGCCTGCGCCGCGGCGTCGCCGGACAGGCAGAGGGCCCGCGTGCCGGGGTCGTACGACGTCACGGTCGCGGTGGCGCGGTCCGGACCGTCGGGCCCGGCGACCACGCCGAGGACGTAGCCCCCGAGCAGGCACATCGCGGCACCGGCGACCAGGACGGGCGTGGGGAGACTCGTGGTGGCCACGCTCACGAGTCTCCCATGCGCATCCGGGTGCGCAGCCGCTGCACCATCTCGAGCCGGGCGCGCGTCGTCGCCTTCTGCGGGAAGACCTCGTCGAAGGCTGCGTTGACGGCCGCGCCGATGAGCACGGCGATCGCCACGACGTAGAGCCACAGCAGCACGGCGATGGGGGCCGCCAGCGGACCGTAGATCGAGCGCGAGTCCGCCGCGGTCACCGTGAGCACCCAGCGCAGGGCGTAGGACCCCAGGATCCAGCTGACGAGGGAGAAGACGGCCCCGGGGAGGTTGAACGACCAGTTCGTCCGCACCGGCACCGAGACGTGGTAGAGCGTGGCGAGGAAGCACACGCACAGCAGCACGACGACCGGCCAGTAGAGGCGCTCGACGAAGGCGAGGCGGTCGGGCACGAGCTCGCCCACCAGCCCGGGGCCGGCCACCACGAGCGGCAGCGTCACGATCCCGGTGAGCAGCCCGAGCACGTAGAGCAGGAACGACAGCGCACGCGTGCGCACGATCCCGCGGTGCCCGCCGAGGCCGTGCATGATCGTGATGGTGTCGACGAAGACGTTGAGCGCACGCGAGCCCGACCACAGCGCCAGCACGAAGCCGATCGAGATCACGTCGTAGCGCCCGCCCTCGAGCACGTCGTCGATCGTCGGCACCACGATCGAGTCGACCGCGCGGTCGGTGAGCGCGCGTTGGCTCACCTCCACCACCGCGGCCCGCACGTCGCTGACCTGCGCGGTCGTGAACTGGTCGGTGACGTAGCCGATGGCGCCGGCGAGCGCGAAGACCAGCGGCGGGATCGAGAGGATCGCGAAGAACGCCGCCTCCGCCGCCAGCCCGGTGACGCGGTAGCGCATGCACGACCCGACGGTCGTCACCAGCAGCCGCCAGGCACGGTGCCTCACCCGCCGGGCGAGGACCGCCCACGCCGGCGGGGCGGAGGCGGCCGAGGACATGGGCCCACGCTAGTCCTCACCGACGCCGCAGCCCGGCAGCCCCGTCGCGGGGCTGCCGGGCCGTCGTCGGCAGGGTCCGCTCAGACCCGGGGCGTGCCGGTCAGCTGCTCGGTCGCGGCGGCGCCGGAGGTCTGGGTCGGCACCACGGGGCCGGCCACGTCCTCGG
Organism: Nocardioides perillae; assembly: GCF_013409425.1. Classification (NCBI taxonomy): domain Bacteria; kingdom Bacillati; phylum Actinomycetota; class Actinomycetes; order Propionibacteriales; family Nocardioidaceae; genus Nocardioides; species Nocardioides perillae. The sequence goes on from NZ_JACCAC010000001.1 coordinate 2,630,252, forward strand.
GGGCGTCGCCGTGGCCGTCGTCGAGCATCGTGGTCTCGTCGAAGGGGGCGTCGCCCGCGAGCACCTGGTCGAGGCGCGCCCGGTCGAGCCCACCGGTCAACGCGCCGATCAGCACGGTGGCGACGGCGTTGCCGGCGAAGTTGGTCACCGCGCGCGCCTCGGACATGAAGCGGTCGATGCCGACGATGAGGCCCACGCCGTCGAGCAGCTCGGGTCGGTGCGAGCTGAGCCCGCCGGCCAGCGTCGCCAGTCCGGCGCCGGTGACGCCGGCGGCGCCCTTCGAGGCGATGACCATGAAGAGCAGCAGCGAGACCTGCTCGCCGATGCTGAGCGGGTCGCCGAGGGCCTGCGCGATGAAGAGGGAGGCCATCGTCAGGTAGATCGCGGTGCCGTCGAGGTTGAAGGAGTAGCCGGTCGGCACGACGACGCCCACGGTCGGCTTGTCCACGCCCGCGTGCTCCATCTTGGCGATGAGGCGCGGCAGCGCCGACTCCGAGGAGGAGGTCGAGACGATGAGGAGGAACTCCCGCCCGAGGTACTTCAGCAGGCTGAAGAGGTTGACCCCGGTGGCCAGCTTGAGGACGAGGCCGAGGATGCCGAAGACGAAGAGGGCGCAGGTGACGTAGAAGCCGAGCATCAGCACCGCGAGCGACTTCAGCGCCTCGACGCCGGTCTCGCCGACCACGCCGGCGATCGCGCCGAAGGCACCGATCGGGGCCACCCACATGATCATCGCGAGCACCCGGAAGACCAACCGCTGAGGTGCGTGACACCGCGCAGCACGGGCTCGCCGGCCCGGCCCATGGCCTGCACCGCGAAGCCGACGAGCAGCGCGACCAGCAGCGTCTGCAGCACCTCGCCCGAGGTGAGCGCCGAGAACAGCGAGGTCGGGATGATCCCCAGGAGGAAGTCGGTGGTGGAGCCGTGGCCGGAGGCCGCCTGCTCGGCGCCGACGGCGGCGGTCTCCTCGGTCAGGCTGAGGCCCGAGCCGGGGGTCAGCAGGTTGCCGACGACCAGGCCGATCGCCAGGGCGAAGGTCGACATCGTGAGGAAGTAGCCGAGCGCGAGGCCGCCGACCTTGCCCACGCGGGCGGCGCTGCGCACCGAGCCGACACCGAGCACCAGCGTGCAGAAGATGACCGGCTGGATCATCATCTTGATCAGCGCCACGAAGGCGGTGCCGAGCGGCTTGAGCTCGACCGCGACGTCGGGGGCGACGAGGCCGACGAGGACGCCGAGCGCCACCGCCGCGATCACCGCGAGGTAGAGGTAGTGGGTCCGGTTGCGCGGCGCCGTCCGGGCGGTGGGGGTGTCGGTGCCGTCCGCCGGATCGGGCGTGCGGCCGGGGCCGGGCGCCTGGGTGCTGCTGCTCATGCGGGTCCTCCTGGGGGTGGGCCGGTCTCGCCGGCGGTGCCGCCCACCGTCGCGCAGCCTGTGACGGCGGTCACCGTTGTGGTCGTTGTGTTCGCACCCGCGACCGGTGCTCCGCGGTCTGGCAGCATGGGGCGGTGCCGACCCGCCGCTCCGAGCCGTCGGTCGCCCGGCAGGTGCTGCTGCTCTAGGTCGTCCTCGTGCTCGCGCTCGTCCTGGTCTCGGTCGTCCTGGTCGCCCTCGACGCGCGTCGCGACGCGCGCGAGACCGCGGGCGAGCGGGCGCTGGCGATCGCCCGCACCGTCGCCGACTCCCCACGGTCGCCTCCGGCGTCACCGCCGCCGCACCCTCGGCCGTCCTCCAGCCGTACGCCGAGGCGGTGCGCGCCGACACCGGCGTCGACTTCGTGGTCGTCATGGACACCGACCGCACCCGCTACACCCATCCCGACCCCGCGCGCATCGGCGAGTCCTTCATCGGCGACACGGGCGCGGCGCCGCGCGGCGGCACCCTGGTGCAGGAGTACACCGGCACGCTGGGGCCCTCGATGCGTGCGGTCGTGCCGGTGTGGTCGGCCGCCGGCGGGCGCTCCCCCGACGACGTCGAGGCCCTGGTCTCCGTCGGCATCACCGTGGACCGCATCGACGCGTCGCTGCGCCGTGACCTGCTGCTCGTGGGGCTGGTGGCCGCCCTCGTGCTCGCGCTCGGCGTCGCCGGGGCCGCGCTGGTCAGTCGGCGCCTGCGCCGGGCCACCCACGGCCTGGGTGAGCGAGAGATCACCCGGATGTTCGAGTACTACTCCGCCGTCCTCCACGCCGTGCGCGAGGGCCTGCTGCTGCTCGACGACCGCGGGCGCGTGCAGCTGGTCAACGACGAGGCGCGGCGGCTGCTCGACCTGCCCGACGACGCGGGGGGCCGCTCGGTGGACGAGCTCGGGTTGCCACCGGGGCTCGTGGCCGCCGCCCGCGGGCGGCGCGCCGAGCTCGACGACGTCTACGTCGCGGGCGAGCACGTCGTGGTCGTCAGCTCCTCGCCCGCGACCTGGGCCGGGCGCGACGTCGGCGCGGTGGTGACGCTGCGCGACCACACCGAGCTGCAGGCGGTCACCGGTGAGCTCGACGTGGTGCGCGGCCTGACCGACTCCCTGCGCGCTCAGGCCCACGAGGCGGCGAACCGGCTGCACACCGTCGTCTCCCTGGTCGAGACCGGCCGCACCGAGGAGGCGCTCGACTTCGCGACCGAGGAGCTGCAGCTCGCCCAGCTGCTCACCGACCGCGTCGTCGGGGCCGTCGGCGACCCCGTCGTGGCCGCCCTGCTGCTCGGCAAGTCGGCCGAAGCCGCCGAGCGGGGCACCGACCTCGTGCTCGACGGCGACCTGCCGCCGGGCCTCGTCGACGCGGGCGGCGACGGCCGTGTGGGCGGCGAGCGCAGCGCCTTGACCTCGCGCGAGCTGGTGACCGTGCTCGGCAACCTCGTCGACAACGCCCTCGACGCCGTCGCGGGTCGCGACGTGCGGCGGGTGTCGGTCTCCCTCGGCCCCGGGCCGGACGGCGCCGGGCTGTCCGTGGTGGTCGGCGACTCCGGTCCCGGGCTGCCGCCCGACGCGGGTGCCCGCGTGCTCGAGCGGGGCTGGACCACCAAGGCAGGCGGCCCCGCGCGCGACGGGGCGCACGGCATCGGCCTGGCCCTGGTCGGCCAGGTCGCGCGTCGCCACGGCGGCACCGTGAGCGTCGGGCGCTCCCCGCTCGGCGGCGCAGAGCTGCGGGTCGACCTGCCCGGCACAGGAGCGGCGCGGTGAGCGTGCGGGTGCTGGTCATCGAGGACGAGGCGGCCGCGGCGGAGGCCCACGCGGCGTACGTCGCGCGCGTCCCCGGCTTCGAGGTCGCCGCCGTGGCGCGCGCCGCGGCCGAGGCGGCCCGGGCGCTCGCGGCCGACCCCGCCGTCGACCTGGTGCTCCTCGACATGCACCTGCCCGACGGCCACGGGCTCGGCCTGCTGCAGCGCATGCGCGCGGCCGGTCACCTCTGCGACGTCATCGCCGTCACCTCGGCGCGCGACGCCGACGTGGTGCGGCACGCGGTCGCGCAGGGCGTCGTGCTCTACCTGCTCAAGCCGTTCACCTTCGCGGGCTTCCGCAGCAAGCTCGAGCAGTACTCCGCCTACCGCGCGCGGCTCGTGGCGACCGCCGCGGCAGAGGGCGGCGTCGCCCAGGACGACGTCGACCAGCTCCTGGGCAGCCTGCGGGTCCCCGCGGGCTCGACCGCGGTGCCGAAGGGCATGAGCGCCGAGACGCTGCAGCAGGTGACCGAGGCCGTGCGCGCGGCGGCGCCGGGGCGTGGTGGCCGGTCGGCCAGCGAGGTCGCCGAGGTCGTCGGCGCCTCCCGCGTCACGGTCCGGCGCTACCTCGAGCACCTCGCCGACACGGGGCTCCTCGAGCGCGCCCCGCGCTACGGCGGGACGGGGCGCCCCGAGGTGGAGTACCGCTGGCGCGGGTGAGCGCAGTCCCCCGCGGTCCGGCGCGACGGGTCAGCTGAGCTCGAGGCCGGGGTAGAGCGGGTGGCGGTCCAGCATCTCGGCGGACCGGGCGCGCACGCGCTCGGCGACGCCGTCCTCGAGCACGTAGGACGCCTTCGACGGCCCGCCCGCCTTGGTGGTGCCGGCCTGCGTGTGCGTGAGGACGTCGACGACCAGCTCGGCGACCGTGTCGAACTCGTCGTGGCCGAAACCGCGGGTGGTGAGCGCGGGCGTGCCGAAGCGGATGCCGGAGGTGTACCAGGCGCCGTTGGGGTCGGCCGGCACGGAGTTGCGGTTGGTCACGACGCCGGCCTCGAGCAGCGCGGACTCCGCCTGACGACCGGTGAGGCCGTAGCCGGAGACGTCCAGGAGCACGAGGTGGTTGTCGGTGCCGCCGGTGACCAGGCGCGCACCGCGCCGGTTGAACCCCTCGGCGAGCGTCTGGGCGTTGTCGGCGACCTGCTGGGCGTAGGTGCGGAAGGAGTCCTGGCGGGCCTCGGCGAACGCGACGGCCTTCGCGGCCATCACGTGCGACAGCGGGCCACCGAGCACCATGGGGCAGCCGCGGTCGACCGAGGGGGCGTACTCCTGGGTGGCGAGCACGATGCCGCCGCGCGGGCCGCGGAGCGACTTGTGCGTGGTCGAGGTGACGACGTGGGCGTGGGGCACCGGGTCCTCGTCGCCGGTGAACACCTTGCCGGCGACCAGGCCGGCGAAGTGCGCCATGTCCACCATCAGCGTGGCACCGACCTCGTCGGCGATCTCGCGCATCTTGGCGAAGTCGACGCGGCGGGGGTAGGCGGAGTAGCCGGCCACGAGCACGAGCGGGCGGAACTCGCGCGCCTTGGCGGCGACCGCGTCGTAGTCGAGCAGGCCGGTCTCGGGGTCGGTGCCGTACTGCTGCTGGTGGAACATCTTGCCGCTGATGTTGGGACGGAAGCCGTGCGTGAGGTGGCCACCGGCGTCGAGGCTCATGCCGAGCAGCCGCTGACGGCCCATCTCCTCGCGCAGCGACTCCCAATCGGCCTCGGAGAGGTCGTTGACGCCCTTGGCGCCGAACTTCTCCAGCCACGGGCCCTCGACCCGGTGGGCCAGGATCGACCAGAAGGCGACGAGGTTGGCGTCGATGCCCGAGTGCGGCTGCACGTAGGCGTGCTCGGCGCCGAAGAGCTCGCGGGCGTGCTCGGCGGCGAGCGACTCGACGGTGTCGACGTTCTGGCAGGCGGCGTAGAAGCGGTGCCCGACCGTGCCCTCGGCGTACTTGTCGGAGAACCAGGTGCCCATCGTCATCAGCACGGCCGGGGACGCGTAGTTCTCCGAGGCGATCAGCTTGAGCGACCCGCGCTGGTCGGCCAGCTCCTGGCGGGTGGCCTCCGCGATCCGCGGCTCGACCGAGGCGATGACCTCGAGGGCCTGGCTGTACGCGCTGCTGACGAGGTGGTCGCTCATGGGCCCCAGCCTAGGCGAGCGCCGGCCCCCCGTCGGGTGTGACCTGCGCCTCGCGGGGCGCGGGACGACCGCGGGACCACGGCCTCGCCGGGGCCGCGCCGTCCGACATGCGGACATGCGTCCCACATCACGAGATTCGCGGTTGTGGCGGGGGTGTCCGCCCCGTGAGACTCGACCCCGTGATCAGCGCGGCGACGCACGTCTGCCTCGTGGCCCGGCGCCACGTGGACTACGGGCGCACCCGCAGCATGGTCTGTCGGTCCCGCTGACCCACCGTCCCCCCGGCCCCCGCCCACGGACGCACGGTCGCAGGCACCGACCCGACACCGGCGTCGGACCTTCGTCCCCGTGCTCCCGCATGCTCGACAAAGGATCTGACCCGACGTGAGCGACTCCCCGCAGGCCGCCTCCCCTGCCGCGCGCCCCGCCCGCACGCCTCGCCCCCGCCCGAAGCGCGGCGAGGGCCAGTGGGCGCTCGGCTACCGCGAGCCGCTGAACAAGAACGAGCAGGCGAAGAAGGACGACAACCCGCTCAACGTGCGGGCGCGCATCCTGCACACCTACTCCAAGCGCGGCTTCGACTCGATCGACCCGGCCGACCTGCGCGGCCGCTTCCGCTGGATGGGGCTCTACACCCAGCGCGCCCCGGGCTTCGACGGCGGCAAGACCGCGACGGTGCCCGAGGAGGAGCTGGACGACCGCTACTTCATGATGCGGGTCCGCTCCGACGGGGCCCTCCTGCCGCCGGCCACCGTGCGCGCGCTCGGCGAGGTCAGCCGCGACCACGCCCGCGACACCGCCGACATCACCGACCGGCAGAACATCCAGTACCACTGGATCCGCATCGAGGACGTCCCCGCGATCTGGGAGCGGCTCGAGCATGGCGGGCTGGTCACCACCGAGGCGTGCGGCGACTCGCCCCGCCCCTTCCTGGGCTCCCCCGTGGCGGGCATCGCCGCCGACGAGATCATCGACGGGACCTCCGCGCTGGAGGAGATCAAGCGCCGCTACATCGGCGACCCCGAGTTCTCCAACCTCCCGCGCAAGTTCAAGACCGCGCTGACCGGCCACCCCAGCCACGACGTCGCCCCCGAGATCAACGACGTCGCCTTCGTCGGCACCGTGCACCCCGAGCACGGGCCCGGCTTCGACCTGTGGGTCGGCGGCGGGCTGTCGACCAACCCGATGCTCGCGCAGAAGCTCGGGGTGTGGATCCCGCTCGACGAGGTCCCCGACGCCTGGGCGGGCGTCGCCTCGATCTTCCGCGACTACGGCTACCGCCGGCTGCGCTCACGCGCCCGCCTCAAGTTCCTCGTCGCCGACTGGGGCGTCGAGAAGTTCCGCCAGGTGCTCGAGGAGGAGTACCTCCACCGACGCCTGGTGGACTGCCCCTCCCCCGAGACCCCGTTCGCCCACCGTGACCATCTCGGCGTCCACGACGCCAAGGACGGCACCAAGTACGTCGGGCTCGCCCCGGTCGTCGGCCGGGTCTCCGGCACGATGCTGGTCGCGCTCGCCGACGCGATGGAGCGCCACGGCGTCCGCGGCGCGCGCCTCACGGCGTACCAGAAGCTCGTGCTCATCGGCGTCGACCCCGACGTGGTCGAGGAGCTCGTCGCCGAGCTCGACGCGATCGGGCTGCAGGCCCGCCCCTCGCCGTGGCGCGGCGGCACGATGGCCTGCACGGGCATCGAGTTCTGCAAGCTCGCCATCGTCGAGACCAAGGACCGCGCCCGTCGCCTGGTCGACGAGCTCGAGCGCCGCTTCCCCGACCTCGACACACCGATCTCGGTGAACATGAACGGCTGCCCCAACGCGTGCGCGCGCACGCAGACGGCCGACATCGGCCTCAAGGGCCAGCTGGTCATGCACGACGGCGAGCAGGTCGAGGGCTTCCAGGTGCACCTCGGCGGAGCGACCGGCCTCGGCGCCAACTTCGGTCGCAAGCTGCGCGCGCACAAGGTCACCAGCGCCGGCCTCGACGACTACGTCACCGCCGTCGTCACGAACTACCTCGCCGACCGCACCGAGGGCGAGGCCTTCGCCGCATGGGTGCACCGCGCCGACGAGACCCTGCTCACCGGGGGCCACGTGCTCGAGGGGCGGGCGCTCTGATGTCCGAGCGGGCCGTGCCCTTCCACTGCCCCTACTGCGGCAGCGAGGACCTGCGCCCCCACGAGGTGGTCGACGCCGACGGCGAGGTCAGCTCGCCGCACGGGTCGTGGGAATGCCGCGGTTGCGTCCGGGCCTTCTCCCTCAAGCTCCTGGGCCTCGTGCGCCCCGGAGCAGGGAAGGAAGCACCGTGACCGCCGCCACCACCACCGCCGCCCGCAACCGCCGCGGCAGCCACACCGAGGGCCGCAGCCCCGAGGAGCTGCGCGAGCTGGTCTCCCACGTCGGGGCCGAGCTCGAGCTCGCCCCCGCCGAGGACATCGTCGAGTGGGCGGTGGCCACCTTCGGGTCGCGCTTCTGCGTGACCTCCTCGATGGCCGACGCTGTCCTGGCACACCTCGTCTCGCGGGTCGCGCCCGGCGTCGACGTGGTCTTCCTCGACACCGGCTACCACTTCGCCGAGACCATCGGCACCCGCGACGCGGTGGAGGCCACCCTGCCGGTCAACCTGCTCACCATCACGCCCGTGCAGAGCGTGGCCGAGCAGGACGCCGAGCACGGCCCCGAGCTCTACAAGCGCGACCCCGACCTGTGCTGCCGGCTGCGCAAGGTCGAGCCGCTGGCCGACGCGCTGGCGGGCTACGACGCCTGGGCGACCGGGCTGCGGCGCGCCGAGACCCACCAGCGCATCATCGCCCCCGTCGTGGGCTGGGACGCTCGCAAGGGCAAGGTCAAGGTCTCGCCGCTCGCGCGCTGGAGCGACGAGCAGGTCGCGGCGTACGTCGACGAGCACGGCGTGCTGCTCAACCCGCTCGTCCACGACGGCTACCCCTCCATCGGCTGCTGGCCCTGCACCCGACGCGTCGCCCCGGGCGAGGACGCCCGCAGCGGCCGCTGGGCCGGCACCGCGAAGACCGAGTGCGGGATCCACACGTGACCCGCACGCCGCACGAGGAGACGAGGAGGCCGCTGCCGTGGCTGCTCCTGCCCTGATCGCCCTCGCCCACGGGTCGCGTGACCCCCGCGCCGCCGCGACGGTGCGGGCGCTCGTCGGCGAGGTCCGCGCGCAGCGCCCCGACCTGCGCATCGAGGCCGCCCACCTCTCCGCCAGCCGACCTAGCTTCGAGCAGGTGGTGGACAAGCTCGTGCGCGCCGGGCACGAGGAGGTCGTCGTCGTCCCGCTGCTGCTCAACGACGCCCACCACGCCCAGGTCGACGTGCCCGCCGCCGTGGCCGCCGCGAGCGAGCGCCACCCTGGGCTGCGGGTGCGCGCCTCGCGCATCCTGGGCCTCGAGCCCGCCTTCCTGCAGGTGCTCGACGAGCGGCTGCGCGACGCACTGCGCCACGCCCGGGTGCGCGAGCTCGACGCCCTGGTGCTGGCCGCCGCCGGCTCCGGCGACGCGCTCGCCAACCAGGCCGTCGCCCGCCTCGCGCGGGTGTGGGGCTCGCGCCACCGGCTCCCGGTCACGGCCGCCTTCGCCTCCGCCGCGCCCCCGGCGACCGGTGAGGCCGTCCGCGCCTTCCGCGGGGAAGGCCGGCGCCACATCGCCGTGGCCTCGATGTTCCTGGCCCCGGGTGCGATGACCGACCGGGCCGCCGAGCTGGCCCTGGAGGCCGGCGCCGTCGCCGTCTCCGACCCCCTCGGGGCGCACCCGGAGGTCGCGCGTGCCGTCCTCGCGCGCTACGCCGTCGGTGCCGTGGAGCTCGTGCCGGTCTGACCGGTCACCGCATGTCTCAGCGCACGAGGCAGTCGAGCAGGTGCGCCACCTGCCGGGCCGGGTCGCTCGTGAGCCCGCCGTGCACCGGGCCGGGCTGCACGACGGTGCTGCGCGGCGCCTTGAGGTAGCCGAAGCGGGTGCCGAGCGACCCCGTGGCCGCACCACCCGCCGCGGGTGACCCGGAGGCGACGTGCTCGGCGAAGACGAGCGCCGCCTCCACCCGACCCAGGTCGACGCCGGGCGCCAGCGCACGCAGGCGGTCGGGGTCGAGGTGCCAGCCGACGGCCAGGTGGTCGGCGGCCTGGCAGTGGACGACCACGCCCACGTTGACGAACTCCTCGCGGTCGGCGCGCGGCACGCAGCGCAGCACGACGTACTCGTAGGGCAGCAGGCTCACGCCGCGCCTCCGCCGGCACCGGGCAGCCACGCGCGACTGTCGCGGCGCGCCCGCAGGAAGGCGGTGTACGCCGCGCGCAGCGACGCCTCGTCCGACGCGCCCGGCACGGGCTCGAGCCAGTCGGCCGGCACGTCGGCGACGACCGCGTCGAGCGTCGCGTCGTCGAGCAGGGCGCGCAGCTCCGCGTCGACACCCGCCAGCAGGTCGAGGCGGTCGCCCAGCACGTGGTCGCGGGGGTCCCACGGGCGGGCGGCGAAGCGCGCGGGGTCGCCCACACCGCCTGACCAGGCGTGGTGGAACCACAGCGACGCTCCGTGGTCGATCACCCAGAGGTCGCCGTGCCACACGAGCAGGTTGGGGTTGCGCCACGAGCGGTCGACGTTGGCGAGGTAGGCGTCGAGCCAGAGCACCCGCGCGGCCACGTCGTCGGGCACCGCGAGCTCGGTGTCCGGACCGAAGGCGCCGGGCAGGAAGTCGACCCCGAGGTTGAGCCCCAGGCTGGCGCTCAGCAGGTCCTGGACCTCCTCGTCGGCCTCGTAGCGCGCGATCGCGGCGTCGAGCTCCAGGGCCACCAGCCGCGGCGTCCGCAGGCCGAGCCGGGTCGCGACGCCCGTGGCGAGCACCTCCGCCACCAGCACCCGCACGCCCTGGCCCGCTCCGCGGAACTTGCAGACGTAGGTGCCGAGGTCGTCGGCCTCCACCACACCGGGGAGCGACCCGCCCTCGCGCAGCGGGGTGACGTAGCGGGTGACGGCCACGGTCGGGAGCACCGCGCCACCCTACGGCTGCCTGGACGCAGCGCTCGGGCGGCACCCCGCCACTGGACCAGACCACCCCGCACACGGCGTGCCGTCGGAGCCCGGGGGTCGTTGCAGGGTCGTGGCGGCCGGGGGGACCCGTCCACGGCGCGCCGCTGTCGATGCCCTACCACCCTCAGGAGCCACACCGTGCGCGTACGACGCCTGCTCACCTCCGTGCTGACCGCCTCCCTGCTCGCCACCACCGCGGGCGTGGCGCTCACCGCCTCGCCGGCGGCAGCGGCCACCCCCACCACCATCACCGGCCCCGACGGGGCGCCGTGGCTGCAGCGCGCGAGCAGCTTCTCGGACCAGCCCGGTGCCGTCGTGCGCGGCGACGACCTCGCGCTGTCGATCACGGTGGTCGACCCGGCCACCGGCGAGCGGGTCTACGACGGGTCGCTCGTCGTCGAGCGGCTCATGCGCGGCGCTGCGCCCGATGCCTGGCAGCCGGTGGCCTCCTCGCCCAACGCCTACCTCTACGACACCGTGCAGGCGGTCGCCAACGCGACCTACCGCGTGACCTACTCGGGCACCGAGACCCACGACGCGTCGGTGTCGAGCCTCGCCGTCGCCGTCCAGCGCGACCTGGTCGTCACCGCGAAGAACCGCCCGCTGGGGCTCGCCGGCACCATCGCCCCCCGGGCCAAGCTCCCGGTGGTCGTGCAGAAGAAGGTCAACGGCACCTGGAAGAACGTCAAGACGGTGCGCAGCGACGCCCGCGGCCGCTTCTTCGCCGGCTTGCCCGCCCCCAAGAAGCGGGGCGCCCGCTTCTACTGGCGGCTCCAGGTCAAGCCGAGCACGCAGTTCGCGACCACGCGCTCGGGCGTCTACTACACGACGCGCTACTGAGCGACCGGCCCGCGCGGGGGCGTCAGGAGATCGGCACCTCGCCGGTCAGGCGCCCCCGCTCGTGGTCGACGTCGAAGTCGGCCGGGGGCCAGGTCGGCGCCATCCGGGCGAGCGTGTCGCGCAGCAGCATCCCCACGGCCAGGTTGCGGTACCACTTGCGGTCCGAGGGCACGACGAACCACGGCGCGGCCTCGGCGTTGGTGCGCTCGACCGCCAGCTCGTAGGCCTCGCGGTAGGCCGGCCAGCGCTGCCGCTCGTCGACGTCGCCCGGGTTGTACTTCCAGTGCTTGGTCGGGTCGTCGAGACGCGCCAGCAGGCGCTCCTTCTGGGTGTCCGCCGAGATGTGCAGCAGGCACTTCACGACCGTCGTCCCCGAGGCGACCAGCTCGGCCTCGAAGCGGTTGATCGCGTCGTAGCGGCGCTCGAGCTCGGCCTCGTCGGCCAGCGCGCGGACCCGGCCGATGAGGACGTCCTCGTAGTGCGAGCGGTCGAAGACGCCGATCTGCCCCGGGCCGGGCAGCGCCTTGCGGATGCGCCAGAGGAAGTCGTGCCGCAGCTCCTCGGGCGTGGGCGCCTTGAAGGACGTGATGCGCACGCCCTGGGGGTCGACGAGGCCGACCGTGTGGCGCAGCACCCCGCCCTTGCCCGAGGTGTCCATGCCCTGCAGCACCAGCAGCACCGACCGCGCCGGCACGTCGTCGCGGCTGCGCTCGGCGAAGAGCCGCTCCTGCAGGTCGGCGAGGTCGGGCCCGAGGTCGGCCAGGGCCTGCTTGCCCTCGGCCTTGCTCCCCTCGAAGCCGGGGGTGTCGCCGGTCGGGACCGCGGTGAGGTCGACGGGACCGGGCGGGACGCGCAGCAGCTCCTCGATCACGGGGCCATCATGGCCGCTGCGCGGTCAGTCGACCAGGTCGCCGGTGCCGCCGAGGTCGTCGGTGTCCCCGAGGTCACCGACCTCGTCACTGCCGTGGCCGGCCGCGTCGAGCTCCTCGCGCACCACCGCGAAGGCGACCCCGGGCGGGTGCCCCTTGCGACCCAGCATCGCGACCAGCCGGCGGGTCGCGGTGGCCCGGTCGAGCCGGGCGACGCTGCGCAGCCTGCGCTGCACGAGCCGGCGCGCCGCGTCGTGCTCGGCCTCGGGGTCGACCTCGTCGAGCACCTCGCGCGCCACCTCGTCGTCGACGCCCTTGCGTCGCAGCTCCTGGGCGAGCGCCCGGCGCGCCAAGCCCTTCCCGGACTGCCGCTGGTCGACCCACGCCCGGGCGAAGGCCTCGTCGTCGACGAGGCCGACCTCCTCGAACCGGTCGAGCAGCCGCGACCCGACGTCGTCGGGCACACCCTTGCGGGCCAACCGCTCCGCCAGCTCGTGCCGACTGCGCGCCCGACCGGTCAGCTGGTCGAGCAGGATCGTGCGGGCGACCTGCTCGGGGTCGGCGTCGGGACCGAGCGCCGCCGTGTCGGGCGGCGGCGCGGAGCGGCGCGCCCCTCGGGCGCGCCGCTGCGACGCCACCTCGGTGGGCGGGGCCGACGCGGTCCACGCGTCGACCCCGGCCGTCACGTCACCGACCCAGTCGGGCGCCGGTCGCTGCTCGGGCTGCATGTGCTCCTCCGGGGTTGCGGCCGACGCGCGTCTCACCGGGCCTCGACACGCGGGTCACGGCCTCGCGAGCTCGCCGCGCCGCTTGCTCGACCACCGACGATCGTGTCCTCGCGAGCTCGACCACCGATCAGAAATCGTCGACGCCCAGCGGGTCGGCGGGGGCCTCGGCGTCGACGGTCGGACCGACACCGAGCTTCTCGAGGATGCGCTTCTCGAGCTCGTTGGCGAGGTCGGGGTTGTCGCGCAGGAAGGTGCGGGCGTTCTCCTTGCCCTGGCCGAGCTGGTCGCCCTCGTAGGTGTACCAAGCGCCGGCCTTGCGGACCAGGCCGGCCTCGACGCCGACGTCGATCAGCCCGCCCTCGCGGGAGATGCCCTTGCCGTACATGATGTCGAACTCCGCCTGCTTGAACGGCGGGGCGACCTTGTTCTTGACGACCTTGACGCGGGTGCGGTTGCCGACCATGTCCTGGCCGTCCTTGAGCGTCTCGATGCGGCGCACGTCGAGGCGCACCGAGGAGTAGAACTTCAGCGCCCGGCCACCGGTCGTGGTCTCCGGCGAGCCGAACATCACGCCGATCTTCTCGCGCAGCTGGTTGATGAAGATCGCGGTCGTGCCGGAGTTGTTGAGCGCACCGGTCATCTTGCGCAGCGCCTGGCTCATGAGCCGGGCCTGCAGGCCCACGTGGCTGTCGCCCATCTCGCCCTCGATCTCGGCGCGGGGCACCAGCGCGGCCACGGAGTCGATGACGATGAGCGAGAGCGCGCCGGAGCGCACGAGCATGTCGGCGATCTCGAGCGCCTGCTCACCGGAGTCGGGCTGGGAGACCAGCAGGGCGTCGGTGTCGACGCCCAGGGCCTTGGCGTAGTCGGGGTCGAGCGCGTGCTCGGCGTCGATGAAGGCGACGATGCCGCCGGCCGCCTGGGCATTGGCCACCGCGTGCAGGGCGACCGTCGTCTTGCCGGAGGACTCCGGGCCGTAGATCTCAACGACGCGGCCGCGCGGCAGTCCGCCGAGGCCGAGGGCCACGTCGAGGGCGATGGCCCCGGTGGGGATCACCTCCAGGGGGGCACGGGTCTCGTCGCCGAGACGCATCACCGAGCCCTTGCCGAACTGCCGCTCGATGTTGACGAGTGCGGCGTCGAGTGCCTTGTCGCGGTCTCCACCAGCCATGGATCTCTCCGTCCCGTCCGGGCCTGCGGCCCGTCGCTTGGTCTTGTCAGGTCGTGGGGTGCTGCTCTTGGGTGCCATCACCGCGGACGCTAGGCGACGCCACCGACAAGCACCTGCGGGCGGCCCCGGGCTGTGGAGGGACCACCTCCCCGACCTGCCTGTGGACGCAGCCTAGCCCGAACACGTGTTCGAGCAGCGCAGGCGGTCAGGCGTGTCGCGCCGACCGCCGCTGACGCACGAGGCCGACCACGACCACCCCGAGGCCGGTCGCCACCGCGAGCGCCCACCACCCCTGCCAGTAGTCGCGGCTCAGCAGCGTCGTGTTGGGCTCGTAGCCGCCGATGCCCACCAGCAGCGGCACCGCGACCAGCGTCGTCGAGCCCAGGACCACCAGCCCGCCGGCCAGCGCAGCTCGCCACGGCCCGGGCAGCACCCGCGCGGCCAGCCACGAGACCAGGACGGTCGCCGGCACGAGCACGAGGTCGTGCAGGAGCGCGCCGCCGGCGAGCCAGAGCAGCGCGGAGGTGGAGGCGGCGCGGTCGCCGAGCAGCTCGGCGGCGAGCAGCCACCCGCCGTACGCCACGAGCGCGACGCCGACGCAGCCGAGCGCGAGCCTCCCGGTCCCCCCGCCCGCCGGCGCCCCGCGCGTCGAGGACCCTGCCCGGCTCACGCCTGCACCTCGAGCCGGCCGACCCACTTCGTCTGCAGGACGCCCGGGCGGTTGGGCGCGATGACCCGGGCCGGGAAGCCGTGGTCGAGGGCCAGCGGGGCACCTTCGAGCCGGAGAGCGAGCAGCGTGCGCCCGTCGTCGACGAAGCCCGGCTGCAGCACGCTCGTGCGGAAGGGCCCCTCGGGCTGCAGGGACGTGACGGTGACCGCCTCCTCGGGCGAGCCCCCCACCAGCGCGACGAGGTCGCGCACGCGGACCCCGGTCCAGGTGCCGGAGGCGCTCCACCCCTCGACGCAGGCGATCGGCAGGGTCTCGGTGCGCTGCGGCAGCGCGGCCAGCTCGGCGAGGGTGAGCCGCACGGACCGCTCGCCGCGGACGACCTCGAGCACCCACCCGCCGCTGGTCGCGCGTGCGACCACGTCGGCCTCGGCCGCCGTCGTGTTGACGGGCAGGCCCTGCGGGCCGTCACCGTCGGTCGTGGCGAGCACGGAGATCCGCCGCAGGCCGGGCACCGACTGGCCCGCCGTCGCCAGCACCGTGAGGCCCGCCGCGACCCCGGTCGCGCGCAGCAGACCGCGGCGGGTCGGGCGCTCCGGGCCGGGCCCGGGGTCCTCGTCGACGTCGACCGGGCCCGCGAAGGCGTCGCGGACCAGCGGGAGCTTGACCGCCACGTGCAGCACGATCGAGCCCACCGCCACCCAGGCCACGGCGTAGTGGGTCGGCCGGAAGGAGAAGGCGAAGGGGTACCACTGCGCGGAGTTGGCGAGGCCCGAGGCGAGCTGGAACACCGCCGTCGCCACCAGCACCGCCACCGAGGCGCGCTCGACCCCGGTGAGCAGCAGCCGGCGGGTGCGGTGCGGGCCCGGCCGGGGCAGGCGCTGCCAGAAGCGCGGGTAGACGGTCCAGAGCTTGACCAGCAGCAGCGGCACCGTCGCGGCTCCCGTGACCACGTGGAGGCCCTGGGTGACGCGGTAACCCCAGGCCGGCGAGGTCGGGAACGGCACCGGGTGCGACGTCTCCTGCGCGTAGTGGCTCACGAGGCCGGTGAGGAAGCAGACGCCGAAGGCGGCCGCGAGCCACACCCCCACCCGGGCCGCGACCCGGTGCGAGTGCAGCGGGGAGGTGAAGTCGTCCTCCCGCGGCAGCAGGCGCGGGCGCCCGGAGGAGCGGTCGGTGGTGCGCTCGCGTCCCACCCCGACCTCAGCGCCCCGGGCGGCCGGGGCGGTCGGGGCGGTCGGGGCGGTCGGGGCGGTCGGGGCGGTCGGGGCGGTCGGGGCGGTCGGGGCGGTCGGGGCGGTCGGGGCGGTCGGGGCGGTCGGGGCGGTCGGGGCGGTCGGGGCGGTGCAGCACGGCGAACCAGCGGCCGTCGACGTGGTCGAGCAGGCCGAGCTCGAGCCGGGCCCGCCGCGCCAGGTCGCCCACCGCGTCGGCACCTACGAGGGCCCACCGGAAGGGGCGGCTCTCGACGCCGTCGAGCCGCAGCCGCGACCAGAAGGGAGGCGTCGCTGTGCCGGGAGCGTCGAGCTCGACGACGACCCGCCCACCGCGGGCGAGGAGCGCCCGCGCTCGCCGCAGCAGCGCGAGCGGGTCGCCACCGATGCCCAGGTTGCCGTCGGCGAGCAGGACGCTGCCCCACCGTCCCTCGCCCGGCAGCGGACCGAGGACGTCGCGCCGCAGGGCCGGCACCCCGCGCTGGCGGGTCTGCAGGACGGCCTCGTCGACCACGTCCACGCCCAGGACGTGTCCGCCGCGCTCGGCGAGGCGGGCGCCCATGCGGCCCGGCCCGCACCCGAGGTCGACGGTGGGCCCGACGCAGTGCGCGAGCATGGCCTCGTCGGCCGCGTCGACCCGGCGCCAGGAC
Source organism: Nocardioides perillae (assembly GCF_013409425.1). NCBI lineage: Bacteria > Bacillati > Actinomycetota > Actinomycetes > Propionibacteriales > Nocardioidaceae > Nocardioides > Nocardioides perillae. The sequence continues at coordinate 2,646,761 of NZ_JACCAC010000001.1, forward strand.
TGCACGGGCAGGGCGCTCACCTGCCCGTCGGGACCGACCACCTCCACCGCGCTGCCGCGCAGGGCGGCGGTGAAGGCGTCGGTGAACGACAGGCGCGGGCGAGGCACGGGCGGGGGCGGCACCGCGGCTCGGCGCTCGGCGGCCTGCAGGTGCACCGGGTCCTCCGTGGTCCTGCCGGGGTCGTGGACGTCCAGGTGCCCTGGCAAGGGGCTCGTCATGCCTCCGCCCGGCGGCCGGCGGGGCTCGTCGCCGCCCAGGCACGGGCGAACCGCGTGTGCGGGTGGCCCGCCGCCACCGCGGCCGCGTCGTCGACCTCGTCGACGTCGCGCAGTGCGGGGGCGCCCGCCACCGAGAGCCCCGCCCGCTCCAGCGCGGCGCGCGTCATCGCACCGGTCTCCCCCGTCGACATCGGCACGCCCACCAGCGCCTCCGCCGCCCGCGGGTCACGCAGCCCGAGGGCCCACCAGCCGCCGTCGTCGGCCGGCGCGAGCACGGCGTCGTGGACGGCCAGCGCCTCCCCCAGGCCGGTGAGCAGGTGCGCGGTCAGCTGGGGGGTGTCCATGCCGACCTGCACCACGGCGTCGCCGGGCGCGCGGCGGGCCACCTCGCCGTGCGCGTGCGCGAGACGGCGGTCGAAGCCGCCCGCGCACTGCTCGAAGACGTCGTACGCCGCGAGGGTGCGCCGCAGCTCCGTCGAGCGCGCCGCGTCGGCCAGCTCGCCGGTGAGCGCGACGTGCAGCCGGTCGGAGCCGACGCCCGCCTCGCACGCGGCCAGCGTGTCGAGCAGCGCGGCCGCGGCGAGGTCGGCGGCCGCCACGTCGCCCACCACCGCGGCGAGGCGCGTCTTGGCGAGCCCCGGCACCGGCGCCTTGGCGACGACGAGGGCCCGCAGCCCCGGCCCGCCGCTCACGACAGGACCCGGTAAAAGTCGCGGGCGGCACGCACGGTGCCGCGCACCGAGCCCGACACCTTGGAGCGGGTGCCGGCGGCCCGCGGGTGGTAGGCCACGTCGTGCTCGCGGACCCGCCACCCCGCGAGGGTCACCTTCTGCAGCAGCTCGACCGGGTAGCCGAAGCGCCGGTCCTCGACACCGAGGTCGAGCAGCGCCTGGCGTCGGCACACCCGCATCGGTGCGATGTCGTGCGCCGGCATCGCGATGCGGCGTCGCAGCCACGCGACCACGAGGCGGTTGCCGGCGCGGGCGTGCCACGGCCAGACGCCGCGCGCGGCCGGGCGCCGGCGTCCCACCGCCATGTCGGCACGCCCGGAGCGCACGTCGTCGAGCAGCGGCAGCAGGTCGTCGGGGTCGAAGGAGCCGTCACCGTCCATCACCGCGAGGAACTCGTGGGTGCCGGCCTCGACACCGGCGTGCACGGCCGAGCCGTAGCCCGGCACCTCCTCGCGCACCACCCGTGCGCCGAGAGCACGCGCCACCTCCGCGGTGTCGTCGCGCGAGCCGTTGTCGACGACGACGACGGCGAACGCCGACGGCACCCGCGGCAGCAGGTCGCGCAGGGCCGGGCCCTCGTCGCGGCAGGGCAGCACCAGGTCGCAGACCGCCTCCGCGACGTGCCCGGCTCCACCGGCGCTCCCACCCCCGTGCGGCTCCATGCCGTCACCGTAGCCAGGCCACGGGCGGGGCCACCCTCCCGCTCCCACCCCGTCGTCGCCCGCCCGTCACCCGGGTGGGCGCGCCGGGGGCGACTGCCTAGGGTCGAGGCGTGAGCGATCCGCAGCCGACCCGCGGCGCCCTCCCCGGCACCCGCGCCGCCTGGACGGGCACGCTCGTGGCCGCCGCCCTCGTCGTGCTCGCCTTCGTGGTGCCACCGCTGACCGGCTGGGACGTCGCCACCCGGGCGCCCCGCTCGGAGGTCGACGAGGTGCTCTCGCCGCCCCTGCACGGCTGGTGGGAGCCGAAGCTGCTCGGGCCCGGCACGGTGCCGGCGCTCGTCGTCGCGGTGCTGGGCTGGCGGTGGGCCAGGACGCGGGTCGCCGACCAGCCGTGGGCGCGCCTGCTCGCCACCGCGAGCGCGCTGTCGCTGGCGTGGTGCCTCTCCCTCGCCCTGGTGGACGGCGCCAGCGGGCTCTCCCGCGTGCTCGGCGGCGACTACGAGTACCTCCCGACCGCGCGCGAGGTCGACGACGTGGGCGCGCTGCTCGAGGGCTACGTCGAGCGCATCCCCATCGACTCCCCCGGCGCCTGGCCGACGCACGTGGCGGGTCACCCGCCGCTGATGCTGCTCTTCTTCGTCGGCCTCGTCCGGCTGGGACTCGGGGGCGACCTCGCCGCCGGGGTGGTCGTGACGGTGCTCGCGGCCTCGCTGCCGGTGGCCGCCGCGGTCGCCCTCCGGGCGCTCGGTGCGGAGGCGGCGGCGCGCGCGGCACTCCCCGTCCTGACGCTCTCCCCCGTCGCCGTCTTCGTCGCGGTCTCGGCCGACGCCCTGGCCGCGACCGTCGCCGCGTGGGGCCTGGCCTGCCTGGCGCTGGCGACCCGGCGGTGGGGGTGGGCGGTGCCCGCGGGGCTGCTGCTCGGGACCGCCACCTGCATGGCCTACGGCGTGCCCCTGCTCGGCTTCGTCGCCCTGGCCGTGCTCGCGGCCGGTCGGTCGTGGCGCCCGCTCCCGGTCGCCGTGGGCGCCGCGCTCGTGCCGGTGCTCGCGCTCGCGGCCGCGGGCTACGCCTGGTGGGAGGCCTACCCGGTGCTGCACGACCGCTACTGGGACGGCATCGCCGAGGACCGCCCCGCGTCGTACTGGTTGTGGGGCAACCTCGCCGCCCTCGCGCTCGTCACCGGACCCGCGGTGTGGGGTGGGCTCGGGGTGCTCACGGCGCGCGCCCGCCCCCTGCTGCGCCCGTCAGCCGTCGACGGGCTGCGCCCGGTCGTGCTGCTCGCGCTCGGCGCCGCGCTGGCCGTGACCGTCGCCGACCTCTCCCGCATGAGCAAGTCGGAGGTCGAGCGCATCTGGATCCCGTTCGTGCCGTGGCTGAGCCTGGCCGCGGTGCTGCTGCCGCCGCGGTGGCGGGCCCGGGCGCTCGCGGCCCAGCTCGTGCTGGCGCTGCTGGTGCAGCACCTGCTCTACACGAGCTGGTGAAGCGCCCGCGGTGTGCCCTCAGGCGCGCAGCGGTGCGTGGGCGAAGGCCCGCAGGCCCTCGTCGGGCGTGACCTGGGCGCGGAAGCCGAGCTCGCGGGCCGCCTTCTGCGGCGAGGCCACGACGTGGCGCACGTCGCCGGGGCGGTACTGCCCGGTCACCTCGGGCACCAGCGACGAGCCGGTGCCGGCCACGACCAGCTCGGCCACCTCGCGGATGGTGAGGGGGGTGCCCGAGCAGACGTTGTAGGCCTCGAGCCCCGGAGCCCGCACCGGGTCGGTGGCCGCGACCGCGTCGAGCGCGGCGAGGTTGGCCCGCGCCACGTCGTCGACGTGCACGAAGTCGCGCACCTGCCCGCCGTCCTCGTAGACGGTCGGCGGGCGGCCGTGCTCGACGGAGGAGCGGAACATCGCCGCCACCCCGCTGTACGGCGTGTCCCGTGGCATCCCGGGCCCGTAGACGTTGTGGTAGCGCAGCGCGACCGCCGCGCCGCCGGCCTGCCGGCACCAGGCCGAGGTGTAGTGCTCCTGGGCGAGCTTCGAGGCGGCGTAGGAGCTGCGGGGGTCGAGCACGGCGTCCTCGCCCACCAGCTCCCAGGCCAACGGAGCGCCGCACACCGGGCACGGCACCTCGAAGTCGCCCGCGTCGAGGGCGGCGGTCGGCCGCACCCCCGGCACCTGGCGACCGTGGACCGGGCAGGCGTAGCGGCCCTCGCCGTAGACCACCATCGAGGAGGCGAGCACGAGCCGGCGCACCCCCGCCTCGTGCATCGCCGCCAGCAGCACGGCGGTGCCGAGGTCGTTGTGCGAGGCGTAGAGCGGGAGGTCGGCCACCTGCACCCCGGCGCCGACCATCGCGGCCTGGTGGCACACGACGTCGACGCCCCGCAGCAGCGCGTCCCAGCCCTCGGCCTCGCGCACGTCGTGGCGGTGGGTGCCGGGCGGCACCTCGGTCGAGCCGTGCGCCTGCGGCAGCATCAGGTCGACGCGGACGACCTCGTCGCCGCGCTCCTCGAGCAGACGGCCGACGGCGCCGCCGACGAACCCCGCCGAGCCGGTGAGGAGGACCTTCACAGGCCAGGCACCTCGTAGGTGAGCTCGAGGCCGTCGGCCCACGACGCGCAGGTGCAGCCGTCGGGGTCGGGCAGGGCCGCGATCGCGGTGGCGAGGATGCCCTTGAGCCGCTCGGTGTTGGCGGCGAAGAGCGCGAAGACCTCCTCCTGGCCCACGCCCTCGCCGCTCTGCGCGCCGGCGTCCATGTCGGTGACCAGGGCGACGGCGGCGTAGCACATCAGCATCTCCCGGGCGAGCTGCGCCTCGGGCGCCCCCGTCATGTTGACCAGGGTCCACCCCTGCGCGGCGTGGTGCAGCGACTCCGCCCGGGTGCTGAAGCGTGGGCCCTCGATCACCACCATCGTGCCGCCGCGCCCCACCGTGACGTCGGCGGCGGCGACCGCGTCGCCGACCCGTGCGCAGTAGGGGTCGGCGAAGGGCAGGTGCACCGCGCCGCGCTCCACGAAGCTGCCGACGCGGCGGAAGGTGCGGTCGACCAGCTGGTCGGGCACCACCACGTCGCCCGGCGCGACCTCGTCGCGCAGGCCGCCGACGGCGCAGGGTGCGATGACCTGGCGCACGCCGAGCGAGCGCAGTGCCCACGCGTTGGCGCGGTAGGGGATGGCGTGGGGCGGGTGCTCGTGCCCCGTGCCGTGGCGCGGCAGGAAGGCGACCCGGCGACCCCCGACCTCCCCGACGGCGAGGTCGGCGGAGGGTGCGCCGTAGGGCGTCTCGACGGTGACGTGGGTCGGGTCGTCGAGGAAGGAGTAGAAGCCGGTGCCGCCCACGACGGCGACGTCGGCGCGCAGCTCGGGCGGGACGGGGTGGGAGGTGTGCGTCACGGGGTCACTCTGCCAGCCGCCCCGCGAGCACCCCGGCGGCGAGCACCGCCGCCGCCAGCGCGCCGGTCGTCGCAGCCAGCACCGGGAAGCCCGCGAGACCGACGACGAGGCCCGCCAGTCCGCCCGCGGTCGCGGCGGTGAGCCCCATCACCAGGTCGGAGGCGCCCTGCACGTCGGCGCGGGCGTCGAGCGGGGTGGCGTCGACCAGCAGCGTCGAGGCGGACACGGTGGCCAGCGACCAGCCGAGACCCAGGAGGAAGAGCCCGACGGTGATCTGCCAGGAGCCACCCTCCGGCGCCAGGGCGCACAGCACGAGGGCGAGGCCGAGGACGACGCCGCCCGCCCCCAGCACCTGCGGCCGGCCCCAGCGGTCGGCCGCGGCGCCCACGAGCGGGGCGAAGGCGAACATGCCGAGCACGTGGATGCTGATGACCACCCCGATGAGGTCGAGCTCGGCGCCGCCGTGCTCCATGTGCAGCGGCGTCATGACCATCACCGCGATCATCGCGGCGTGGGCACCCGACAGCCCGACCACCGCCACGGCCACCACGGGCCGCTCGGCGAGGACGCGGCGCACCCGGCCCCACGAGGTGCCGGCGGGCGGCTCCGCGCCGTGCCCGGCCACCGCGCGTGCGAGCAGCAGCGGGTCGGGGCGCAGCAGCAGGCCGACCAGCACCGCGGCGAGCAGCATGCCGGCGCAGCCCAGCACGAAGGGGCCGGCCAGTTCGGGCACGCCGAGCCAGCGGGCGACCGCGGCGGCCGGCCCGGTGAGGTTGGGGCCGGCGACCGCGCCGACCGTGGTCGCCCAGACGACGACCGAGAGCGCCCGCCCGCGGGCGCGCGGCTCGGCCAGGTCGGTGGCGGCGTAGCGCGCACCGTTGTTGGCCGCGGTCGTCGCACCGAGCAGGGTGGCGCCGAGCAGCAGCAGCGCCATCGAGCCGACCGCTGCGGCGACGACCGCGAGCGCCGCCCCGCCGGCACCGACGGCGTAGCCCGTGAGCAGGCCCGGCCGCCGGCCGCGCCGGGTGATCAACCGCGCCAGGAGGTAGGCCGCGACCGCGGCCCCGAGCACCTGCGCGGTCTGCGCGAGCCCGGCCAGGCTCTCGGAGCCCGAGAGGTCGCGCGCCAGCAGCGGTGCGGTCGCGATGCCGATCGTGATGCCCACCGCGCCCACCGCCTGCGTGAGCACCAGCACCGCGACGGTGCGGCGCTGCACCGCGGCGACGCCGCCGGCGGGCAGGCCGGCGGTCGGGACGGGCGGCGAGGGGGTCGAGGGGGTGGGAGGGGTCGTCGGCTCGGTCGTCACGGCGTCAGCGCTCCTTCGCGGGCAGGTCCAGCTCGCGCCACACGGCGCGCCAGACGTCCTTCGCCGGCACACCCGCGCCGAGCGCCTCCTCGACGGTGCGGTCGCCGAGCTCGCCCAGCACGTGGGCCGAGGCCCAGTAGCGGGCGTAGCCGTCGCCCAGGGCCGCCTCCATCCGCGACCAGAACTCCGTCAACCGCACGACGCACCGTCCCCCTGCGGGCCGGCGGTCGCGTCAGCGGCGGGCGGGTCGGTGCGACCGCGACGCGCCGAGAGCGCCAACCACCGCTCCCCGCGCGCACCCGGCTGCCGCAGCACGGCCGTCGGCACCCACCCGGCGCTCTCGACCGCGCTGCGCAGCGCGGGTTCGCGCCACAGGGTGAACAGCCGCGGCCCGCCCACCGCGCCGTGCGTCGACCAGCGCTCGCCGTCGCCCTCCTTGACCGACAGGTGCAGTGCGCCGCCCTCCCGGGTGGCGGCCGCCAGCCGGGAGAGCACCTGCGGCAGGTCGCCGCGCGCGACGTGGAGGAGGGAGGCGGCCGCCCACACCCCGTCGTACGCCGTGTCCGGCGCCAGCGGGTCCGCGAGCGGGTCCACGAGGGGGTCGAGCTGGTCGGCCTCGTGGCCGGCAGCGCGCAGCAGCGCGACGAACGCGGCGCTGACGTCGGTGCGCCGCACCGAGACGCCGCGCTGCTCCAGCAGCCGGGCGTCGCGACCGCCGCCGGAGCCCACCTCGAGCACCCGGGCGCCCGGGCCGACGCGCGCGGCGAAGGCGTCGACCTGCTCGCGGAGCAGGGCCGTCGGCTCCGCGGTGGCGGCGGCGAAGGCCGCGGCCGACTCCTCGTAGGAGCCGACCGTCACCGCCTGGGCGTCGGCCCGCCCGGCGGCAGCTGCGCGGCGGGCCACGTCGTGCAGGTGGTGGACGACGTCGTGGAGGTGGTAGCGCCCCAGGGTGGTGACGGTGAAGGCGCTGCCGTTCGAGCGCAGCCCGGGCCGGTGCCGATCGGCCTCGCCGACCCCGCGGTAGCGCGCCACCACGGCGTCGCACGCGTCCGCCAGCTCGGCGGCGACGACCGCCGGCTCCTGCGTCGCGTAGCGGTCCTCGCGGGCGGTGGCGTCCTGGTCCCAGTCGGCGAAGGTCGGCCCGTCCTCCTCCAGCATGCGGGCGAGCCGGCCGTCGAAGACGCGGTGGACGTCGCGCACGTGCGCGGCGTACTCCAGCGGGCTCCAGGTCGTCGCGGCGGGCCGCTCGCGCACGTCGACGCGCCCGAGCACCGCCGACCACCGGTCCCGGGTGGCCGCGAGCCCGTCCGCCACGTCGTGGGGGCCGAGGTCGGCGCCGTCGAAGCCGCAGTCGGGGCACGGACGATCCAGCACCCACGTCCAGTCCTGGGTGTCGGGAGGCGGGTCGGGCAGCTGCACGCCGCCATTGAACCAGCGCCGGGGCCCGGCCCCGGGTCTGGGAGACTGCCGCCATGCCCTCGACGGTCGAGTACTCCACACGCTCCGCGACCGCCGACGACCTGCCTGCCATCGCCGGGATCTACGCGCACGCCGTCGAGCACTCGCACGCGACCTTCGACCTCGAGCCCCCCGACCTCGACCACTGGGTCACCCGCCTCGACGGGCAGCACCCCGGCGACCACCTGCTCGTCGCGGTCGACGGGGACGACGACGTCGTGGGCTACGCCTACTCGTGGTCCTACCGGCCCCGCCCGGCCTACGAGTCGACCCGCGAGACCTCGATCTACCTCGACGACAGCGTGCGCGGCAAGGGCGTCGGGCGGCTGCTGTACCCCGCCCTGCTGGAGACCATGGCCGTCTCCGGCGTGCACACCGCCGTCGCGCTGGTGGCCCTGCCGAACCCCGCCTCCGAGCGCCTCCACCTCGCCGTGGGCTTCGAGAAGGTCGGGCAGCTGCGCGAGGTCGGCTACAAGTTCGACCAGTGGATCGACGTGGCGTGGTTCCAGAAGATGCTGCACACGATGCCGTGATGCACCCGCCGGGCTGGAGCACGCCCCGTCGGCCGCGTGTCGTGCACCACGTCGGCCGGCGCGGATCCCGCGTCGTTCCGGGCTCGCGCTGCCCCGCCCCACCCCCACGGGGGGTCGTGGAGCAGCCGCGGGTTCGACTCCGGGGCGGGGTCGTGCCTACCGTCGTCGGGCCGTTCGGCACCGAGCGCGGAGCACGCCGAGTCCTGCCCGCCCCGCGCTTCCCCTGACACACGACCAGGGCAGGAGTGGGGGACCCACCGCACGGCGTCCGCCGGCCCACGGGCCGGACCGGACTCGGGGTGAAGCCACCAGCAGTGGCCGAGCACCTACCCGCTCGAACCCGACAGCTCACCTCACAGGCGCGGGAAGGGAACCCGCATGTCCACGCACAGCCACGCCCTGCGGCGCCTCGTCGCGGTGCCCGCCACCGCCCTGCTGGCCCTGGTGGTCAGCCTCGGCCTGGTCGCGGTCAGCGCCCCGGCCGCCGAGGCCGCAGGGGCCGCAGGGGCCGAGCGTCGCGAGCGCAAGGTCGACACCGCGATGGCCATCACGCGCCGCCAGAAGGGCGACCCCTACGGCTACGGCGCGGCCGGGCCGCACCGCTTCGACTGCTCCGGCCTCATCCGCTACGCCTACGGCCGCGCCGGCTTCGACGTGCCGCGCACCTCGCGCGAGCAGGCCCGGACCCTCGGTCGCCGCATCCCGAAGCGGGCCGTGCGACGCGGTGACCTGGTGTTCTTCTACGACGGCGGCGGGGTCTACCACGCCGGTGTCTTCGCCGGCCGCAAGCACGGTCGCGCCTACCTCGTCCACGCCTCGAAGCCGGGCACGGACGTGAAGCGCGACCGCATCTGGACCAGCAGCTGGTTCGGCCGCACGCTGCGCTGAGGTCGGTCGATCCGCGCCGGGCGAGGCGCGGTGTCGGTGGCCTCCGCCAGGATGGTGGGGTGACCACGGCCGCGACCTCCTCGGTGCTCGAGCGCTTCAGCACGCCCACGCGCACCTGGTTCGAGGCCGCCTTCGCCGCACCCACCCCGGCCCAGGCCGGGGCGTGGGAGGCGATCGGCGCGGGGCGCCACGCGCTGGTCGTGGCGCCCACCGGGTCGGGCAAGACCCTGTCGGCCTTCCTGTGGTCGCTCGACCAGCTGCTGACCACGGAGCGCCCGGAGGACCGCACCACCCGGTGCCGGGTCCTCTACGTCTCCCCCCTGAAGGCGCTGGCGGTCGACGTCGAGCGCAACCTGCGCGCCCCGCTGGCCGGCATCCGCCACACCGCGGCCAGGCTCGGCACCCGGGTGCCGGAGGTGCGGGTGGGGCTGCGCTCGGGTGACACCTCCGCGGCCGACCGCCGCAAGCTGGTGACCGACCCGCCCGACATCGTCATCACGACGCCCGAGTCGCTCTTCCTCATGCTCACCTCGCAGGCGCGCGAGTCGCTGCGGGGCGTGCAGACCGTGATCCTCGACGAGGTGCACGCCGTCGCCGGCACCAAGCGCGGCGCCCACCTCGCCGTGACCCTCGAGCGTCTCGACGCCCTGCTCGAGCGGCCCGCCCAGCGCATCGGGCTGTCGGCGACCGTGCGGCCGCTCGAGGAGGTCGCCCGGTTCCTGGGCGGCAGCGCACCGGTCGAGGTCGTGGCGCCACCGTCCGCCAAGGAGTGGGACCTCCGCGTGGTCGTCCCCGTCGAGGACATGACCGCCCCCGAGGCCTACGACGACAGCCGGCTCCCCCGCGGCGGGCCGGCCTCGGGCAACGGCGTGCAGCGGTTCAAGGGTGGGCCCCCGCCGCAGGCCGGCGACCCCGTCGAGCCGGGCGACGCTGCTGCGGCCGACGTGGCACCCGACGACGACGACCCGTTCGCCGACCTCTTCGGCGGCACGGTCGCGCAACCGGTCGGCGACCCCAGCCGCGCGCAGTCGCTGTGGCCGCACATCGAGGAGAGCGTCGTCGACCTCGTCGAGCAGCACCGCTCGACCATCGTCTTCGCCAACTCGCGCCGCCTCGCCGAGCGGCTGACGGCCCGCCTCAACGAGATCGCCACCGAGCGGGCCGAGGCGGCCGCGCCCGACGCCGCCCCGGAGCAGCCCGGCAGCCGCTGGCGCCTGGAGCAGCGACCGCCCGCCGAGGTCGCCGGCCAGTCCGGCAGCACCCGGGGCGGCGGGGCGGACGCCGGCCCTGGTCCCCACGACGGGGGGCCGGGCGCGGTCGTCATCGCCAAGGCCCACCACGGCTCGGTGTCGAAGGAGCAGCGCGCACTCATCGAGGACGACCTCAAGCGGGGGCGGCTGCCCTGCGTGGTGGCCACCAGCAGCCTCGAGCTCGGCATCGACATGGGCGCCGTCGACCTGGTCGTGCAGATCGAGTCGCCGCCGTCGGTCGCGAGCGCCCTGCAGCGCGTGGGCCGCGCCGGCCACCAGGTCGGCGAGGTCTCGCGCGGGGTGCTCTTCCCCAAGCACCGCGGCGACCTCGCCCAGACCGCGGTGGCGGTCGAGCGCATGCTCACCGGTGCCATCGAATCGCTGCGGGTGCCCACCAACCCGCTCGACGTGCTCGCCCAGCAGGTCGTCGCGGCGACCGCGCTCGACGAGTGGGACGTCGAGGAGCTCTACGCCCTGGTCCGGCGCAGCGCGGCCTTCACGTCCCTGCCGCGCTCGGCCTACGACGCCACCCTCGACCTGCTCTCCGGCCGCTACCCCTCCGACGAGTTCGCCGAGCTGCGACCGCGGGTCGTGTGGGACCGGGTCGCCGGCACGCTGACCGCCCGCCCCGGCGCCCAGCGCCTCGCCGTCACCAGCGGCGGCACGATCCCCGACCGCGGCCTCTTCGGGGTCTTCCTCGCCGGCGGGGAGGGGCCCGGCCGCCGCGTCGGCGAGCTCGACGAGGAGATGGTCTACGAGTCGCGGGTCGGCGACGTCTTCGCGCTGGGCGCGACCAGCTGGCGCATCGAGGACATCACCCACGACCGGGTCCTCGTCACGCCGGCGCCCGGCATCCCCGGCCGGCTGCCCTTCTGGCGCGGCGACAGCCTCGGCCGTCCCGCCGAGCTCGGCGAGGCCGTCGGCGCCCTGGTGCGCGAGCTGGGCGCGCTGCCCCAGGAGCGCGCCGAGGCCCAGGTGGCGCAGCGCGGGCTCGACGACTTCGCCGCCGGCAACCTGGTGGCCTACCTCCGCGAGCAGCAGGAGGCCACCTCGGCGCTGCCCACCGACCGCACCGTGCTGGTCGAGCGGTTCCGCGACGAGCTCGGCGACTGGCGCCTCGTCGTGCACTCGCCCTACGGCACACCGGTGCACGCACCCTGGGCCCTGGCCATCAACGCCCGCATGCGCGAGCGCTACGGCATCGACGGGCAGGCGGTGGCCTCCGACGACGGCATCGTCATCCGGGTCCCCGACACCGACGCGGAGCCGCCGACGGGTGAGGTCGTGGTCTTCGAGCCCGACGAGGTCGAGGACCTCGTCACCTCGGAGGTCGGTGGCTCCTCGCTGTTCGCCTCCCGCTTCCGCGAGTGCGCCGCACGGGCGCTGCTGCTTCCCCGCCGCGACCCGGGTCGTCGCTCCCCGCTGTGGCAGCAGCGGCAGCGGGCCGCGCAGCTGCTCGAGGTCGCCTCGAAGTACCCCTCCTTCCCGATCGTGCTCGAGGCGGTCCGCGAGTGCCTGCAGGACGTCTACGACCTGCCCTCGCTGGTGGGCCTGATGCGCCGTCTCGAGCGGCGCGAGGTCACCGTCACCGACGTCGAGACCACCACGCCCTCGCCCTTCGCGCGCAGCCTGCTCTTCGGCTACGTCGCGCAGTTCGTCTACGAGGGCGACTCCCCCATCGCCGAGCGGCGCGCCGCCGCGCTCGCGCTCGACCAGGGCCTGCTCGCCGAGCTGCTGGGGCGCGCCGAGCTGCGCGAGCTGCTCGACCCCGACGTGCTGGCCGAGGTCGAGGCCGAGCTGCAGCGCCTCGCCGAGGACCGGCGGGCCCGCGACACCGAGGGCGTGGCCGACCTCGTGCGCCAGGTGGGGCCGCTCAGCGTCGACGAGGTCGACGCCCGCACCACCGACGCCGTCGACGCGCTGGCCTCGCTCACCGAGCTGGCGCGCGCTCGCCGCGTCGTCGCGGTGCGCATGGGCGGCGAGGAGCGCTGGGCCGCGGTCGAGGACGTCGGCCGGCTGCGCGACGGCCTCGGCGTCCCGGTCCCGCCCGGCACCCCCGACGCCTTCACCGACCCCGTCGACGACCCGATCGCCGACCTCGTCTCCCGCTACGCCCGCACCCACGGGCCCTTCACCACCGACGACGTCGCCGCGCGGCTCGGTCTCGGTGCCGCCGTCGTGCGGCACACGCTGCAGCGGCTCGGTGGCCAGGGCCGAGTCCTCGAGGGCGAGTTCCGCCCCAGCGGCTCCGGGCAGGAGTGGTGCGACGCCGAGGTGCTGCGGCGGCTGCGGCGACGTTCCCTGGCCCGGCTCCGCAAGGAGGTGGAGCCGGTCGAGCCGACCGCCCTCGGGCGGTTCGCCACCGCGTGGCAGCACGTGCGCCCCGCGCGCGGCGGGCTGCGCGGCGTCGACGGTGTGCTGACGGTGCTCGACCAGCTCGCCGGTTGTCCGGTGCCCGCCTCAGCGCTGGAGTCGCTGGTGCTGCCGGCGCGGGTGCGCGACTACACCCCGGCCTACCTCGACGAGCTGACCGCGTCGGGCGAGGTCGTCTGGTCGGGCCACGGCACCCTGCCCGGTCAGGACGGCTGGGTCTCCCTGCACCTCGCCGACACCAGTCCGCTCACCCTGCCGGTGCCCGAGCCGCTCGAGGGAGAGCTGGGCGGCGACCTCCACCGCGCCGTGGTCGCCGCGCTCGAGCCCGGCGGAGCCTGGTTCTTCCGTCAGCTCGCCGACGCGGTCGGCGCCACCGACGACAAGGCGCTCGCGGCCGTCCTCTGGGACCTCGTCTGGGCCGGTCACCTGAGCAACGACACCCTGACGCCGCTGCGGGCGCTGCTGCGCGGCGGGGGCACGGCCCACCGCACGAGGCGGCCACCGCCCCGCGCCCGCACCGGCGGAGCCGCGCTGCGCGGCGCCGGGCTGCGCGGCGGCGGAGCCCGGGCGCGCATGCCCTCCCGCAGCGGCCCGCCCGAGACCGGCGGCCGCTGGGCGCTGCTGCCCGAGGTCGAGACCGACCCGACCCGGCGTGCCCACGCCGCCGCCGAGGGCCTCCTCGAGCGGCACGGGGTCGTGACGCGGGGCGCGGTCGTCAGCGAGCGGGTCCCCGGCGGCTTCGCCGCCGTCTACAAGGTCCTCAGCCGGCTCGAGGAGACCGGGCGGTGCCGTCGCGGCTACTTCGTCGAGGGCCTGGGCGCCGCCCAGTTCGGCACCAGCGGCGCCGTCGACCGCCTGCGCACCTACGCCGAGCTCGCCCCCGACGCCGAGCCGGTCGCCGTCGCGCTCGCGGCGACCGACCCGGCCAACCCCTACGGCGCCGCCCTGCCGTGGCCCGAGCGCGACGACGTGGGCGAGGCCTCGAGCAGCGCTCCGGGCAGCTCCTCCGGCAGCTCCCCCGGCGGCGCCGGGGCCGCGGGCACCCGCCACCGCCCCGGCCGCAAGGCCGGCGCCCTGGTGGTGCTGGTCGACGGCCGCCTGACGCTCTACGTCGAGCGCGGCGGGCGCACCCTGCTCACCTGGACCGACGACGCGGCGCGCCTCACCGCGGCGGCCCGCGCCCTGGCCGAGGCCGCGCAGGAGGGCGCGCTGGGACGGCTGACGGTCGAGAAGGCCGACGGCGCCGCGATCCTCGGGGCCCACGACACCCCGCTGCGCGCCGCACTCGACGCGGCCGGCTTCGTCGCCACCCCGCAGGGCCTGCGGCTGCGGTCGCGGAGCTGACGTGCCGGAGGGCGACACCGTCTGGCGCACGGCCCGGGCGCTGCACCGCGCCCTGACCGGTCACGTGCTGGTGCGCGCCGAGCTGCGGGTGCCGCAGCACGCGACCGCCGACCTGGTCGGCGCGACCGTCACCGGCACCCACGCGCGCGGCAAGCACCTCGTGACGCGGCTCGAGCGCCCCGGTGCCGAGCAGTGGACCCTCCACACCCACCTCAAGATGGAGGGCAGCTGGCACCTCTACCCGACCGGCGGGCGGTGGCGACGCCCTGACCACCAGGTGCGCGCGGTGCTGGGCACCGCCGACACCACCGCGGTCGGCTTCTCCCTCGGGGTGGTCGAGCTCGTGCCTCGCAGCGCGGAGGCCGACCTCGTCGCCCACCTCGGGCCCGACCTGCTCGGTCCCGACTGGGACGAGGACGAGGCGCTGCGCCGGCTGCGCGCCGAGCCGGCGCGCACCCTCGCCGACGCCCTGCTCGACCAGCGGGTCCTCGCCGGCATCGGCAACATGTACCTCGCCGAGCTCTGCTTCGTCACCGGGCACCACCCCGAGGCCACCGTGGCGTCCGTCGCCGACCTGCCCCGGCTGGTGCGCACGGCGCGTCGCATGCTCGCCCTCGGCACCCGCCACGCCGTGCAGGCGACGACCGGCGACCAACGCCCGGGGCAGCAGACGTGGGTCTACCGGCGCGACGGCGAGCCGTGCCGCCGCTGCGGCACGACGGTCCAGGTGGCGATGCGCGGGCCGCTGGGCCGCGAGCGGGCGTCGTACTGGTGCCCCCGCTGCCAGCCCGGCCCCTGACGGGGCCGGTGCGCCAGGAGCGGGAGGGCGGACCCGCCCGGCCAGGTGGCCGGGCGGGTCCGGTCGCTCAGCCGCGGAAGACCGCGAGCCCGTCGACGCGCACGGTCCGACCCGACGTCGTGCGGAGGGTGAGCCGCCCGCTGACCGGGGCGGCGACGTCGGGCAGGACCCGCACCACCCGGGTGCGGGCGGGCCCGGCCAGGCTGACGCGACCCAGGGTCCGACCGCCCAGCTGCACCAGCACGGTGCCGTAGCCGCGTCCGGTGGAGACCACGACGCCGATGCGGCTGACGCCGCGCACCCCGAGCGAGAGCGCCGCGCCGCGCTGCGAGGTCTGCAGCAGCGTCTCGCGGAAGCTGCGCTCCGAGCCGAGCGGGCGCCAGGCGCCACGGCGCTGCAGCTGCCGGTCGTCGAAGGCGACCGCGAAGCGGCGGGAGGCCGGGGAGCGGTCGACGTTGCCGGCAGCGTCGCGGGCCGCGACGGTGAAGGTGTGCTGACCCGCGCGCAGGCCGCGCAGCACCACAGACCCACGGCCGCACGCCACCTGGCGCCCGTCGAGACGGCAGGTGAACGACGCGGTCTCGTCCGCGGTGTAGCGGAAGCGGACCGTGCCGGCGGCCAGCAGCGCCCGGTCGGCCGGCCCACCGCTCACCCGCGTCTGGGGTGCCCGGTCGTCGGCCGCGGCGACGCTCACCCGCGCGTCGTCGGCGCGGTCGTCGCGGGCGTGCGCGCCGTCGAGGACGAGCCCGACCACGGTGGTCGCGGTGAGGACGGCGTCGCAGGACGCGGTGCCCGAGGCCGCCGAGCCCTCGACGTCGACCGGGCCGCAGAGCGCCTCGCCGGTGGCGCGGTCGACGAAGGTCAGCTCCGACTGCTCCACGTCCCCGGGGGTGGTGTCGCCGCTGTCGGCGACGGTGGCGCTGAGCCGCACGGTGCCGGGCGCCGCCTGCGTGGGGCCGGTGTAGTCCAGCACGGCGGCCTCGGGGCGCACCGCGACCGGCACCCGCACGACGGCGGCGGCACCGCTCGGCTCGCTGACGGCGACGGTGGCCGTGCGGTCCCCGGGCAGCGCACGGACCGCCCCGCGCAGCTCGAAGGTGGCGACCGCGGGACGCTGGCCGTCGGGTGTCGCGCTCGTGCGCACCGCCTCGAGGCCGGCCACGCCGGCCACCACGGCCGACAGCTGGTCGGCGTCGACCTCGCCGCTGCGCGCGGTCACGACCACGGGGTTGTCGAGCTCGTCGCTGAACGCCGCTGCCGAGGTGGCCCGGTCGCTCGTGGCGGTCAGCGGCGCGGTGATGGAGAGTGCCGCGTCGTTGACGTCGAAGAAGTAGTTGTCGACGGCCTCGATCTTGAGGCGGGCCTGGTCGGTGATGACGTCGGGCCACACGATCTGCTCGCGGCCGTCGTTGGCCGTCGGACCGGCGAGCACGTGCGGGTAGGTCACGCCCCCGTCCTCGGAGAGCACGATGCGCACCTGGGGCGCCAGGCCGGCGGCCGCCGTGCCCGCGACGCTCCACGTGACGGTCTCGAGCGCGCCCGCCCGCCGCACCGACCCGGGGGTCGCCTGCGAGGTGACGAGGAAGGGGCCGGCGGCCGTGTCGAGCGTGAGGGTCACGTCGTCGGCACCGGTGCCGCCACCGCCCGTGCGCTGGTCGCGCGCGGTCAGTCGGAAGTTGAGCTCGCCCCCGCCGCCGAGCAGCGGGTCGCCGGTGTAGGCCGCGGTCGGCAGGAACTCCGACCAGCACTCGACCGTCGCGGGCGGCACCGGTGCCTCGCCGTCGGCGGGCGGCGCGGGGCAGGTGCCGGTGGCGGCGTTGGTGTTGCCCGCGAGCACCTGGGCCAGGTCGGGGAAGGTGCGGCTCGGCGAACGTCCGGCGACGTTCTGGCCGGGCGAGGGCGAGAGCAGCGCAGCCTCGTCGGTGACGTCGGCGGCGGTGCCGAAGACCCGGAAGAGCGGGCCGGAGGACTTGGCCGCGTCGTAGAGGGCGGTGCCGTCGGTCTCGTCGACGCCGACGTCGTTCTGCTCCCACAGGTAGACCAGGGCGTCGCCGTCGACGTCGGTGCCGCTGCCGGTGAGGGTGAAGGGGGTGCGCACCGGGATGGTCTTGTCCGCCGGGGCCGTGACGGCCGGGGCGCGGTTGCCGGTGGCGCTGACCGCGCCCTGGTTGGTGCCGGGGCCACCCTGCACCAGCACGCCCACGGCGGCGGACACCGGCTGACCACCCTCGTCCTGCACGCTCGCGACCGCGATCCGCGCGTGGTCGACGTCGTCGTTCCACGTCACGGTGAACCCGGCGTCGTCGGGGAAGGTCGCCCCGTCGAAGCCGGTCACCGTCACGCTCTCCCCGCCGGTGAGGGCCGAGATGCGCCGCTGCAGCTCGAGCGGGTTGTAGGTCGCCAGACCACGCTCGACCGTGGTGGTCCGCCCGCGGTAGGTCAGGTTGACCAGGTCGCCGTCGGTGTCGAAGCCGCGCAGCGTGACGGTCTGCTCCTCGGCGTAGCTCAGGGGCTCGGCGGTGACGTGCGTGTCGACCTCGTCGAGCGAGCGCTGCGAGAAGTACGGATCGGTGTGCGGCTGCAGGTCGTCGCGGTCGCAGATGCCGGCGTACGCCATGACCGACGAGCCGGAGCCCGGCTCGACGGAGGTGCCGGCGTTGCGGTTGGTCAGCGAGCAGTTGCCCTGGTTGCCGTCGAAGGTGTGGTTGCCGTTGAACTGGTGACCCATCTCGTGGGCGACGTAGTCGATGGCGAAGAAGTCGCCCTGCGGCTTCGGCAGGCCGGTGCAGCCGGCCGCCTTGCGGTCCTCGCCGACGACGCCGAGGCCGGCGATGCCGCCACCGTTGAGCCCGAGGGCGATGTGGCCGATGTCGTAGCGGTCGGCGCCGATCAGCTGCCCGAGCACGAAGGTGTTGCGGGTCAGCAGCCCGCTGCTGCAGCCCTCGAGCTGCGCCGGGGTGTAGCAGCCGTTGGCCCCGCACGGCCCGTCGGCCCCGGTGGCCTTCTCCACCGTGTCGAGGTTGAGCCTCTCGGTGCCGTCGACGAGCAGCATCCGGATGGCGAGGTCGTCGCGGTAGACCTGGTTGACGCGGTTCATCAGCGTCGCCTTCTCGGCGAGCACGTTCTGGGTGCCGAAGTAGGTCGCGTAGCTCGGGTCGGTCACGAGCGCGAGCCGGTAGGTGCGCAGCGGCACGGCCTCGCCCGGTCCCGGGCGCTGGGCGGCCCGCTCCCGCTCGCCCGGGCCGAGCTCGGGCAGCGGCGGCTGGAAGTCGAAGGGCAGCTCCGGGGCGGCGGAGTCCTCGCCGTGGTAGCTGACGTGCTCGACGGTGCCGCGCTCGTTGCGCACGGGGTCGACCAGCCACGACTCGTGGGCGCCGGCCTCGCGCACGCTCGCGTGGAAGCCCATGGGGGTGAGGTCGAGGGCCACGCTGAGGCGCGGGTCGTCGACGCCGGTGCCGGCGTAGGTGCGGATCTCCGGGTGGGCTGCGGCGAGCCGCGGCTCCATCACGGGCGTCTGCGTGACCGCGAAGCGCACGAGGTCGCCGTCGGGGTCGGGCACGAAGACCACCGCCGGGGCGGCACCGCGCCGGGCCTGCGCCGGGCTCGGCGCGGCGGACAGCTGCGCGCCGAGCGCGCCGAGGTCGACCGCGAACGCGCTGAAGTCGCTCGGCCGCACCCGCGCCTCGTCGCCCGCGGGCAGGACGAGGTCGGTCAGCGGCTCGAAGAGCGGACCCAGGGGGTCACCGGGTGCGGCGGTCGCGGCCGGGCCGCTCGGCAGGGCGCCGACCAGCGTGGCGGCGAGCAGGAGCGACGTGGCCGGGGCGACCAGGCGACGCAGGGAGGGGACGCGCATGCAGACCTCACGAGACGTGCGGCCGGGGCCGCGGGCGGGCCACCCTCTCGAGGGGGTGGTCGTCCCCCCAACGAGCCGACGGGCTCGGGGTCACGAACGGGTGTGGCTGGAGTGGCACACGGTCTGGTCGAGCGGCCCCCTCCCGAGGGCCTGCCGTCAGCGGTAGGTGCGCAGCGCGTCCTCGAAGGCCGAGCGGGAGGTGCCGGAGCTGGCGATGCGCCAGTCGGACTCCTTGTCGAACTCGAACCAGGTGAAGCCGCGCCAGTCCGGCACCTCCGCGAGCGTGGCGAACATGCCGTAGACCCAGGAGGCCTTGTCGCCACCGACCTCGGTCGAGCTCACCTCACCGACGTAGAACGGCTTGGCGGTGAAGGAGCGGATCTCCTGGTAGCCGGCGAAGAAGATGTCGGCGAAGCCGGTCCACCGGGTGCCGGGGAGCAGCGTCGACCAGTTGTAGCCGTCGAGCGCGACGTGCTCGACCAGCCCGTCACCGGGGTAGAGGCCCTTCAGCGCGGGGGTGCCGGGGAACGGCACGTTGGGCGACCACTTCCACATCACGTTGGTCACGCCCTGCTTGGTGAAGATGCCCCGCACGCGCTTCCAGGCCGCCACGTAGTCGCCGGCGCCGTTGCCGTTGACGCCCTCGGCCCAGGGGTACCAGTTGCCGTTCATCTCGTGGGCGAAGCGCAGCACGACCGGCCCGGCGTAGGCCTTGAGCTGCTTGGCCCACTTCGTCACGTAGGCGTCGAACGCGCCACCCGCGATCCGGTCGAGCGCGTACGCCGGCTGGTCGACGCCGTACGCCGGGTTCCACGGCTCCCACGTGACCTCGGGGGTCGCGCCGAGGGCGGCGACCCGCGCCGCGGCCTGCGCGGGGAAGTCGCCGCCGTCGGACCACGCGACGTACCACATCGCGAGGTTCGGCATGCGACCCGTCTGCGCCGCCACCTGCTCCAGCACCGAGGTGTCCCACGGCAGGCCCGGAGCCGCGACACCGAAGGCGCGACCGGGCAGCGAGACCGTCGTGGCGCTGCTCGGCGAGGTCGCGGTGGTCGTCGGTGCCTTCACGACGCGCCCCGTGGAGGAGGTCGGGCGGGCCGAGGCCGACCCGGGGGTCACGGCGACCACCGAGGCGGCGACGAGGACGGCGAGGGCGGCCGCGAGGTGGCGACGGATCTGCACGACTGCTCCTGGGGGGTCCGGGCCGCCCCCACCGGCGGCCGTGCCCTCATCATCGGCGATCTCCGGTCTTCCTTGAGGCATTCTTGAAGATCTGCCGCAGGTGTCCCTGGACGCACCGCGGCCCCCGCCGGAGCACCGGTCGGGGGCCGCGTGGCGCGTGACGCGTCAGTCGAGGTAGTCGCGCAGGACCTGGGAGCGCGAGGGGTGACGCAGCTTCGACATCGTCTTCGACTCGATCTGGCGGATCCGCTCCCGGGTCACGCCGTAGACCTTGCCGATCTCGTCGAGCGTCTTGGGCTGGCCGTCGGTCAGCCCGAACCGCATGGACACCACGCCCGCCTCGCGCTCGGACAGGGTGTCGAGGACCGCGTGCAGCTGCTCCTGCAGGAGCGTGAACGACACCGCGTCGGCCGGCACGATCGCCTCGGAGTCCTCGATGAGGTCACCGAACTCCGAGTCGCCGTCCTCGCCGAGCGGGGTGTGCAGCGAGATCGGCTCGCGGCCGTACTTCTGGACCTCGACGACCTTCTCGGGGGTCATGTCGAGCTCCTTGGCGAGCTCCTCCGGGGTGGGCTCGCGACCGAGGTCCTGCAGCATCTGCCGCTGCACGCGGGCGAGCTTGTTGATGACCTCGACCATGTGCACCGGGATGCGGATGGTGCGCGCCTGGTCGGCCATGGCGCGGGTGATCGCCTGGCGGATCCACCACGTGGCGTAGGTCGAGAACTTGTAGCCCTTGGTGTAGTCGAACTTCTCGACCGCGCGGATCAGGCCGAGGTTGCCCTCCTGGATCAGGTCGAGGAAGAGCATGCCGCGCCCGGTGTAGCGCTTGGCCAGCGAGACGACGAGGCGCAGGTTGGCCTCGAGCAGGTGGTTCTTCGCGCGGCGGCCGTCCTCGGCGATCCACTCGAGCTCCTCGAGCACCTTGGCCGTGATCTTGCCGCCCTTGGCGAGCTTCTCCTCGGCGAAGAGGCCGGCCTCGATGCGCTTGGCGAGCTCGACCTCCATCTCGGCGTTGAGGAGGGGGACCTTGCCGATCTGCTTGAGGTAGTCCTTGACCGGGTCGGCGGTCGCGCCGGCGACCATGACCTGCTGCTCGGGCTCGTCGGTGTCGTCGGCGGCGCTGACGACGAACGTGCCCTCCTTCTCGTCCTGCTTGATCGTCGGGTCGGTCGCGACGTCCTTCTCGAACTGCTCGTCGGGGATGTCGGGCAGGACCTTCTTGCCGTCGGGGCCCACCGCGGCGGGGGCGACGCCGTCGACCGGGACCGCGACCTCGACGGTGCCGTCGGGGGCCACACCGCTCGTCGGTGCCAGCGGCGCGAGCTCGTCGGCCGCGGCGGCGGACGCGGCAGCCTTCTTGGCCGGCGCCTTCTTCGCGGCGGCCTTCTTCGCGGGGGCGGCCTTCGCGGTCGTCTTGGCGGTCGTCGTGCGGCGCGTGCTCGTGGCCGCGACCGCCCGCCCGGTGCCGACCGGGATGTCGACCGAGATCCCGAGGCTGCTGAGGTGCCCCAGCAGCGCCTTGAGGTGCCGGGGCTCGATCGCCGCGTCCTCGCTGGCCTGGCGCACCTGGTCGGGCGTCAGGGTGCCCGTCGGGCCTCCCTGCGCGACCAGGGCGGCGACGGCCGGGTGCGCGAGCACCTCGGCGGGGAGCAGCTTGCGTGCGTTCGAGGACACGAACACCTCTCGTCAGCGACATGGGGGCGCGGCGAGGCCCGGATACGTCAAGGCCGCCCCCTCAGTGTGCCACGCCGGTGGGCGCGGCTCGACCACGGGGCGGCCTCAGGCGCGCGCTGCGTCGGCCCCCGGGCGCGCCGTCTTCGCGGCTGCCTTCGCCTGCTTCTTGTGCTCGCGCACCTTCTGCAGCGAGGCCTCGTCCACCACGTCGGCCACCGAGCGGTGGCCCTCGAGCGCGTAGTCGCCGACCACCTGCTCCCAGCCGTCGGGGCGCACGCCTCGCTGCTTGGCGAGGAGGGCCACGAAGATCTGCGCCTTCTGCCTGCCGAAGCCGGGCAGCGCCTGGACCCGGCGCAGCAGGTCACGGGCGTCGGCCGCCTCGGTCCACAACCGGCTGGCGTCACCGGCGTACTCGTCCTCGACGATGCGCGCCAGCTCCTGCAGGCGCGCGGCCATCGATCCGGGGAACCGGTGCACGGCCGGGGTCTCGGCGCACAGCGCGGCGAACTCCTCGGGGTCGGCCGCGGCGACGGCCGCGGGCTCGAACGAGCCGAGTCGTCCGAGCACCTTGTGCGGCCCTCGGAAGGCGTGCTCCATGGGGTACTGCTGGTCGAGCATCATCCCCGCGAGCAGGGCGAACGGGGACTCCTCGAGCACCCGGTCGGCGGCGGGGTCACCAGTGATCTGCAGGGCCATGCGCCCATCGTGCCGCACCTGCAGGAGCCGCCGCCCCCACCGGCTGGGTCAGTCGCCCGCCTTGACCGCCATCACGGGGCAGTGGGCGTCGAGCAGGATGCGCTGCGCGTTGCTGCCGAGTATGAGCTTGCCGACCGGCGAGCGGCGGCGCAGCCCGATGACGATGAGCTCGGCGTCGTTGGCCTCGGCGATGGAGATGAGGTCCTCGGCGGGCTCGAAACCGCGCACGAGCTGACGGACGTCGTAGTCGACCCCGGAGGCGTCGAGCACGGCGCGCGCCTTGCCCATCTCCTCCTCGGCCTGCGCCGCGGCGTCGCGGTCGAAGTCGCTGCCGCCGCGGTGGGAGTTGACCACCACCAGGCGGGTGCGGCGCAGCTGCGCCTCCGCGATGGCGCGCTGGAGGGCTGCCTCGCCCTCCGGCTTGGGGACGTACCCGACGACGACGGTGCCCATCGACCCTCCTGCTGCTCGGTCCGGAACGGTGGTGCTCACTGCTGACCGCTGGTGACCACTGCTGGCGACTGCTGACCAGCACCCGCAC
Source organism: Nocardioides perillae (assembly GCF_013409425.1). Lineage (NCBI taxonomy): Bacteria > Bacillati > Actinomycetota > Actinomycetes > Propionibacteriales > Nocardioidaceae > Nocardioides > Nocardioides perillae. Next base: position 2,669,645 of record NZ_JACCAC010000001.1, read on the forward strand.
GCTGCGGTGCCGCCCGTGCCCCGGCCCGAGGCCGCGGGTCGGACGACGTGCTGGTGACGCTAGCCCATCGAGGGGCGCCGCGGGAGGCTTGTGGAGAGCCGCTCGCGCGGGCACGGTCGCCCGGGCAGGCTGCCCGCATGAGCAGGCCCATCCGCCCCGACCCGGCGCGCTGGCGCCAGGACGTGCTGCGCGCCGCGGTGCTCGACCTCGCGGGCCGCGGCCTGCCGACCGTCTTCACGCCGACGGTCTCGGTCGGTGACCCCCGGGGCCGGTGGTCGCGCGTCGCCGACCACGGCGCGGGGACCGGCGGGACCACCGGGCCCCGCGGCCACGCGCGGGCGGCGCCGGTCGTCCTCGACCACGCGCTGCGCTGCGACCTCGTCGCCATCATGCTGGGCCGCGCCCTGCCCGACGACGTCGCCTGCCCGGCACCGATCACCTGGTTGGCGCGACCCGCGGTGTGGGACGAGCCCGACTGCGAGCGGGCCTGGCTGGCCGCTGCGGACTGCGCCCACCGCGAGCTCGGGGTGCCGCTCACCTTCGTCGTCGTCACCCGCCAGGGGTGGCGCGACCCGCGCACCGGCGAGGAGCGCACCTGGCGCCGGCTCCGCGCGCGACGCTGACCACGGCCGGGATCGGCAACCCAGCACCTCGGCCTCCCCCCGGGCCCGAGGCCGGCCTCAGTCCCAGGTGTGCACCGGCTCGTTGGTGTGCATGCGGGTGCGGTACTCCCCGAGCGTGGCGCGCAGCGCGTCGCCGCGCGAGCCGGCGCCGGCCGCGTCCCCGACCCGCTCGTGGTAGCGGCGCGCGAACCAGGAGGCACCGTTGGTGCCCGTCAGGCAGCGCTGCTCGACGATCCCGAGGTAGCGGTCGCGCTCGTCGGCATCCACGCCCCACGCCTCGAGGCCCTCGTGGGCCAGCGGGAGCAGACGGCGCAGCACCAGCTCGGTGGCGCCCACCTGCCCCACGCCCGGCCAGTAGACGGTGGCGTCGATGCCGTGGCGGGCCGCGGCGTGGAAGTTCTCCTCGGCGGCGCTGAAGGACATCTGCGACCACAGGGGGCGCTCGTCCTCGGCGAGGCGCCGCACCAGGCCCCACCAGAACGCGCCGTTGGCGAGGGTGTCGACGACGGTGGGGCCCGCGGCGAGCACGCGGTTCTCGACGCGGAGGTGCGGGGTGCCGTGCGCGATGTCGTAGACGGGGCGGTTCCAGCGGTAGATGGTGCCGTTGTGCAGGCGCAGCTCGGCGAGGCTGGGCGTGCCGCCGTGCTCGAGGACCTCGATCGGGTCCTCGTCGTCTGTGACCGGCAGCAGGGCGGGGAAGTAGCGGACGTTCTCCTCGAACAGGTCGAAGACCGAGGTGATCCACCGCTCGCCGAACCACACCCGGGGTCGCACCCCCTGCACCTTCAGCTCCTCGCTGCGGGTGTCGGTGGCCTGCTCGAAGAGCGGGATGCGCGTCTCGCGCCAGAGCTCCTTGCCGAGGAGGAACGGCGAGTTCGCCCCGACGGCGAGCTGCACCGACGCGATCGCCTGGGCCGCGTTCCAGTAGGAGGCGAACTGGTCCGGCGAGGTCTGCACGTGCAGCTGCGTGCTGGTGCAGGCCGCCTCAGGCACGATCGAGTCGGCCGTGGTCTCGAGGCTCTCCTCCCCGGCGATCGCGATGACGATGTCCTCGCCGCGCGCGGCGAGGATCTGCCGGCTCAGCAGGTCGTAGCGAGGGTTGGGGGTGAGGCTGTCGCGGGTCAGGTGCCCCTCCCCCAGCGTCGGCAGGATGCCGACCATGACGAGGTGGGCGCCGACGGCGGCCGACTTCTCCTCCGCGTCGTTGAGGCTGCGGCGCAGCGACTCCTCGAAGCCGGACAGCCCCCGCGCCCGCAGCCGGGCCGGCTCGACGTTGATCTCGACGTTGAACTGGCCGAGCTCGGTCTGGAAGTCGGGGTCGGCGATCGCCTCGAGCGCCTCGGTGCCCTTGAGCGCGGGGTCCTCCGCATCGTCGACGAGGTTGAGCTCGACCTCGAGGCCGGTCATCGGGTCGTCGGTGTCGAAGCGCGCGTCGCGCAGCATCCGCGCGAAGACGTCGAGGCAGCGCCGCACCTTCTCGCGGTGGCGCGTGCGGTCGGCGCGGCTGAACTCCTGTGCCTCGACCTCTTCACCCATGGCCGCACAGTAGCCAGCGCGGGCCGCGGCGATGCGGTGCCGCCGGGGTGACCCCGACTCCGCCCCGACTCCGCCCCGGCCCGCGGGCTCAGGCCGCCTGCACGCAGCGCTCCCACACCTCGGGCGGCACGGCCCGCTCGAGCATCGAGGCAACGAGGTCGGCCAGGGTGGCGGCGGGGCCGCCCGCACCGCAGCGGTCGAGCGCGCACCAGGCCAGCGCGCCGTCGCCGGCCACCCACGCGCTCAGCGCCAGCAGCGTGGCGGCCGGTCCGCGCAGGTGGTCGGGCGCCCGGCGCACCAGGTCGCGCCACAGCGTGGTGTGGGCCTCGGCGGTGGCACGGGTCAGCAGCAGGCAGGCGACCTCGCGCAGCGCGGGCTCGCGCACGGCCAGCAGCAGCCGCGCCGCGGCGTCGTCGTCGAGCACCGGCCGCTCCGTCGGCGGCCGCATCGCGCCGCGCACCGCCTCCCCCACGAACGCGGCGTCGCGCTCTGCCGCCGTGGCGGCCCCGTCCGGCTCCCCCGGCTCCCCCGGGTCCCCCGGCCGTCCCGGTCCCGCCGCCGGCACCAGCCACGGCCGCGACCGAGCCGCCTCGGCGACCCGGGCGACCGCGGAGGGCTCCGGGTCCAGCGTCGCCGCGAGGGCGGCGCGGGAGGGGTGCGTCACACGTCCGTCGACGACGGCCTGCAGGCGCAGCGGGTGGTGCGCGACGTCGTACGCGCACCCCGCTCGCGGCGGGCCGCCGCCGGGCAGCGTCCACCACCGTCGACCGTCAGCGAGCACGACCCCGGGCACCACCGCGCCCGGAGCCCGCTCGGCCAGCGCGGCGAGCAGTGCGTCGACCACGACCCCGGCGAGCGCGGGTCGGGTCGAGTGGACCACCAGCACGACGCGGGGCACCGCGTGCCGGACCACGGGCTCGGTGATCGCCTCGACGAGCCGGTGCACCTCGTGGGCGTCGGGCGTGGCGGTGTCGGGCCCGTCGGGCAGGTCGACGCGGCCGTGGAAGCACCGTCCCTGGCGCACGCCACGTGTGTCGGGGAATCCGAGCAGCGTCACGGACTCCTCGGGCTCGAAGCCGAGCACGACCGGCACGAGGGCGAGCAGGTCCTCCGGTGAGCGGACGGTGTAGGTGGGCGCAGGGCTGGGGGTCGGTGTCGTCATGCCCGCACGCTGCCGCGCGCCGGGCACGGGTGGGCCCGGAGCGGCCCCGCCTGGGGACGGGCGGGCCTCGCCGCGGGCCTGTGGACGCGCCGTGGCCCGGGTACCGTGCGGCGGTGCGCGACACCGCCTCCGTGCTGCACCTCGACCTCGACGCGTTCTTCGCGGCGGTCGAGCAGCGCGACAAGCCGTCGCTGCGCGGCAAGCCGGTCGTCGTCGGCGGCACCGGCGGCCGCGGCGTGGTCGCCACCGCGTCCTACGAGGCGCGCCGCTTCGGCGTGCGCTCCGCGATGTCCACCCGCGAGGCGCGCTCGCGCTGCCCCCACGCCGCGTTCCTCTCCGGACGGTTCCCCGCCTACCGCGCCGCCAGCGAGCTCGTGATGGCCGAGCTCCGCGCGGTCAGCCCCCTGGTGGAACCGCTCTCGCTCGACGAGGCCTTCGTCGACCTGGCCGCCGCCGGCCTGCCCGACCTGACGCTGCCGACCGTCACGGAGGTCGCGCAGCGGCTGCGCGCCCGGGTCGCCGAGGTCACCGGCGGACTCACCGCCTCGGTCGGGCTGGCGAGCTCGAAGTTCGTCGCCAAGGTCGCCAGCGAGCTGGACAAGCCCGACGGCCTCACGGTCGTGCCGCCCGGCACCGAGCAGGAGCTGCTGCGCCCGATGCCGGCGCGCGTGATCCCGGGCGTGGGACCGCAGACCACCGAGCGATTGCGTCGCGCCGGCGTGCACACCGTCGCCGACCTCGAGGCGCTCTCCCTCGACGAGCTGGTGCGGCTGCTCGGCAAGGCCCACGGGCACGGTCTCCACGCCTTCGCCCGCGCCCAGGACGACCGCCCCGTCGTGGCGGAGCGGGAGGCCAAGTCGGTGAGCGTCGAGGGCACCTACGACACCGACCTGACCGACCGACGCCTGATGGAGGGCCTGCTGACCCGCCAGGCCGGGGAGGTGGCGACCCGGCTGCGCGCGCACGGGTTGTCGGGGCGCACGGTGACGATCAAGGTGCGCCTGCACGACTTCACCACCCTGAGCCGCTCCTCGACGCTGCCCTCCCCCACCGACGCCGCCGGCGTCGTCGCCCGCACCGCCCGCACCCTGCTCGCCGACCTCGACACCTCGGGCGGGGTGCGGCTGCTGGGCGTCGGTGTCTCCGGCCTCGCCGACTGGGTGCAGGAGGACCTCTTCGCCGACGACGCCGCGCTCGGCGACGAGGCCGCCGACGAGGTGGCGCCCGTCGACCTCGAGGCCGCCTTCCCCCGCCGGCGCACCTGGCCGCCGGGGGCCGACGTGGTCCACGAGGAGCACGGGCGCGGCTGGGTGTGGGGCTCGGGGCGCGGCGTCGTCACGGTGCGCTTCGAGACCGCGGCGTCGCCCTCCGGTCCGGTGCGCAGCTTCGCCGAGGACGATCCCGCCCTGCAGCGGTGGACGTCGACCGAGCCCGACCCCGGGGAGGTCACGACCCAGCCCCTATCGTCACCGACATGACGACCGGCCCCCAGCAGCCCCCCCGCGCCGAGGCGCGACCCGTCGAGGAGACCCACCACGGCCACGTGCGCGTCGACGACTACGACTGGCTGCGCGACAAGGGCTCCCCGGAGGTCACCGCCTACCTGGAGGCCGAGAACGCCTGGACCCAGGAGCGCACCGCCCACCTCGCCGGCCTGCGGCAGCGGATCTTCGAGGAGATCCGTTCGCGCACCCTCGAGACCGACCTCTCGGTGCCGACCCGCAACCGGGGCTGGTGGTACTACGGCCGCTCGTTCGAGGGCAAGGAGTACGGCGCGTCCTGCCGCGTGCCGGTCACTGACCCCGACGACTGGACCCCGCCGCGACCGGCCGCCGACTGCGCTCCCGACGAGCCGGCGCTGCCGGGCGAGCAGGTGCTGCTCGACCTCGACGCGCTCGCGCAGGGCCACGACTTCTTCTCCCTCGGCGGCTCCTCGATCACCGCCGACGGCGACCTGCTGGCCTACGCCGTCGACACCGTCGGCGACGAGCGCTACACCGTGCGGTTCAAGGACCTCACCACCGGCGGGCTGCTCGACGACGAGCTCACGGGCGTGCTCGGCGGCGTCACCTGGCACCCCTCCGGCACCGACTGCTACTACTCCACCGTCGACGAGACCTGGCGTCCCGACAAGGTGTGGCGCCACCGGCTCGGCACCGCGCAGGCCGACGACGAGCTCGTCTTCCACGAGACCGACGCGCGTTTCTGGAGCGGGCTCGGCCGCACGCGCAGCGACCGCTTCCTGGTCATCGCGAGCAGCTCCAAGACCACCACCGAGTACCGCTACCTCGACACCCACGAGGACCCCGCCACCGCCACCTGGCAGGTCTTCTGCGAGCGCCGCCAGGGCCTCGAGCACCACCTCGAGCACGCGGTGCTGGGCGGCGAGGACGTCTTCCTCGTGCTGCACAACGCCGCAGGCCCCGACCACGAGCTCGGCGTCGCGCCCCTCGCCCCCACCCCGCCCGAGCAGTGGCGCCCGCTCATCGCCCACGACCCAGCGGTGCGCCTCGAGGACGTCGATGCCTTCCGCACGCACCTCGTGGTGCACCAGCGCAGCGGCGGCCTCACCCAGCTGCGGGTGCTCGACCTCGACGAGACCGGCGTGTCCGACGACCACCTCGTGGAGTTCCCGGAGCCGCTGTACACGATCGGCTCGGGCTCGAACCCCTCCTTCGACCAGCCGACGGTCCGCCTGGGCTACACCACGATGGCCGTGCCCAGCTCGGTCTACGACTACGACGTGCGCACCCGGGAGCTGACGCTGCTGCGGCGCACCCCCGTGCTCGGCGGCTACGACCCGGCCGACTACGAGGAGCACCGGCTCTGGGCGACCGCCGACGACGGCACGCAGGTGCCGATCTCGGTGGTGTGCCGCCGCGGCGCCCGGGAGGACGAGACCATGGGCTCGCGGCCGGTCCCGCTGCTGCTCTACGGCTACGGCGCCTACGAGATGTCGATCGACCCCTACTTCTCCGTCGCCCGTCTCTCGCTGCTCGACCGTGGCGCGGCCTTCGCCATCGCCCACGTGCGCGGCGGCGGCGAGATGGGCCGGCGGTGGTACGACCAGGGCAAGCTGCTGGCGAAGACCAACACCTTCGACGACTTCACCGCCTGCGCCCGCCACCTCGTCGAGACCGGCTGGACCCGCCCCGAGCTGATGGTGGCCGAGGGCGGCAGCGCCGGCGGCCTGCTCGTGGGCGCGGTCGCCAACCGTGCGCCCGAGCTCTTCGGGGGCATCGTGGCCAACGTGCCGTTCGTCGACGCGCTCACCTCCATGCTCGACGCGTCGCTGCCGCTGACCGTCGGGGAGTACGAGGAGTGGGGCAACCCCGAGGCAGACCCCGAGGTCTACGAGGCGATGGCCGGCTACGCGCCGTACGACCAGGTGGGTGCGCAGGCCTACCCCCCGATCCTCGCCGAGACGTCCCTCAACGACACCCGCGTGCTGTACGTCGAGCCCGCGAAGTGGGTGGCCAAGCTGCGGGCCACGGACCCCACCGGCGGCGGTCGCCCCGACGTGCTGCTGCGCACCGAGATGGCGGCGGGCCACGGCGGCGTCTCCGGGCGCTACCAGGCCTGGCACGACCGGGCGTTCTCGCTCGCGTGGATCCTCGACCGGATGGGCCTGGCCGACGTCGACCCGGACCACCGGGGACCCGGCCTGCCGCAGGGGGACTGAGAAGTCCCTGAGAGTTCCGCCACGGCGGAATCTTCCCGGGCTGCGAGGCGTCGGAACAGTCAGACGCCACGACCCATCCGGGAAGCCTCCCGGCTGCGTATGCGTTGCAGACGATCGGGTACCCGCAGCGTACCCGCGAAGGAGGAGGGCTCCATGGCCACGAGCACGGCGACACGCACCGCCCCCACGTCCAGCACCCCGGCGCCCAGCACCGCGCCCAAGGTGCCCGCCCCCCGCGCGACCGGTGCCCGCGAGATCGAGGGGCGCGACAGCGTCGGCCTCTACCTCGACGAGATCGCGCGCAACCCGCTCCTCGACGCCGCCACCGAGGTGGAGCTGTCGAAGACCATCGAGGCGGGGCTCTACGCCGAGCACCTGCTGCGCGAGGGCCGCGTCGGCCGCCGCAAGGGCGGCGCCCCGATGACCGCCTCGCAGGAGGAGCTCGAGTGGCTCGCCGAGGAGGGCCGCAAGGCGGTGGACACCTTCATCACCGCCAACCTGCGCCTCGTCGTCTCGATCGCCCGCAAGTACGGCCGGGCGCAGATGCCGATGCTCGACCTGATCCAGGAGGGCAACACCGGCCTGATCCGCGCGGTCGAGAAGTTCGACTACGCCAAGGGCTACAAGTTCTCCACCTACGCCACCTGGTGGGTGCGCCAGGCCATCACCCGCGGCATCGCCCAGCAGGCCCGCGTGGTGCGGCTGCCCGTGCACGTCGTCGAAGAGCTCAACCAGGTCGGCGGTGCGCGCCGGACCCTGGAGCGGCAGCTCGGGCGCGAGCCCGAGCCGGCGGAGATCGCCGAGGAGCTCGGCATGGAGCTCGAGCGGGTGCTCGACCTCATCGCCTGGGGCCGCGAGCACGTCAGCCTCGACACCCCGGTCGACGAGGACGGCGACACCTCGCTGGGCGACCTGATGGCGCAGGAGACCGCCCCCGGTCCCGACGTCAACGTGCTCGACCACGAATCCCGCGACCGGCTCAACCTGCTGGTCTCGCGCCTCGACGAGCGCGCCGCCGACATCATCCGCTCGCGCTACGGCCTCGCCGACGGTCGCCAGCACAAGCTGGCCGACATCGGCGCCAAGCACGGCATCTCCGCCGAGCGGGTGCGTCAGCTCGAGCGCGAGGCCCTGCAGAAGCTGCGGGGCTTCGCCGACCCCGACCTCGCCGCCTGAGCGGACCGGTCGCGCAGCAGTCCGCGACCGCTCAGTACGCCGCCTCCTCCAGCGCCCGCGCAGCCTCGGCTGCGCGGGCGTCGGCGTCCTCGGGGACCGCGACCTCACCCGTCGTGCGCGCCAGCCACAGCTGCAGCGCGACGACGCGGGCCGCGGCCTCCTCCGCGCGCTCGCGCGGCACGGTGCCGTCCTCGATCGCGGCGGTGAGCGTGCCGACGGTGCGGCGCGTGTCGACCGGCATCAGCAGCAGGTCGGCACCCGCCGCGAGCGCGGCGACCGCCGGCTTCGGCACGGCGGCGACCGCGCCCATCCCGAGCGAGTCGGTCACGGCCACGCCCTCGAAGCCCAGGTCGTCGCGCAGCAGGTCGTAGACCTCGGGCGCGGTGCTCGACGGCACCCCGGGTGCGACGGCGCGGGTGTCGAGGTGACCGACCATGACGGCCGGCGCCCCGACCTCGACGGCACGGCGGAACGGCACGAGGTCGCGCGCCTGCAGCTCGGCCAGGCTGGCGTCGAGCAGCGGCAGCACCTCGTGGCTGTCGGCGGTGACGCTGCCGTGGCCCGGGAAGTGCTTGACGGTGGAGGCCAGCGCCGCGTCGCGGTAGCCGCGCAGCGCCGAGGCGACGGCCCGCGAGGCGACCTGCGGCTCCTCCGACGGCGACCGCGACCCGATGGTGGGGTCGGCCGCCCCCACGGTGACGTCGCCGACGGGTGCCCACACCCAGGTGAAGCCGAGGGCCCGCAGCTCGAGCGCCAACGCCTCCGCCGCGTCGCGCACGACGCGCTGGCCGGCGCGGCCGTCCGTCTCGACGACCGTGCCGGCGGTCGCGAAGGACGGGAAGTCGGTCGCGACGCCGTCGAGGTGCGAGACCACACCACCCTCCTGGTCGACCCCCAGCACCGGCGGCCAGGCCCGGCCGGTCGCGGCGTGGGCCTCGCCGACCGCTGCGGTGAGGGCGCGCACCTGGTCGGCGTCGACGACGTTCTCGGCCGTCACCGAGAGTCCGGCGAGGCCGAGGTCGCCGACGAGCGCGGCCGCCTCGGCGGGGTCGGTGCCGCGGTAGCGCCCGACCACCACCTGACCGGCCAGGCGGGCGGCGTCCCAGCCCGCCACCGTCTCCCGAGCCTGGGCCAGCTCGCCCTCGGTGGGGCCCCAGCCCGTCGGAGCGTCGGGGTCGGGCTCGGCGCCGGTGGCCTCGTCGGCCCCGTCGGCCCCGGTCGCGCGGTCCGAGGCGGGCGCCGCGGGGGACGACTCCGAGCGCGCCGGGGCCGCGTCGTCGGCGGCACCGCACCCGGCGAGGAGCGCAGAGGTCAGCAGGCCGGCGAGCGCGAGGGGGGCGAGCGGGGGGCGAGAGGGCGAGCGGCGCGGGGAGCGGAGCACCCCGCCACGCTAACCCGCGCGCACCAGCCGACCCGCGCCGAGGTGGTCAGGCGGGCAGCCGCCCCGCGAGGTCGGCGTGGACCTCGCGCACCCGGGCTGCCAGCGCCTCCCGGGTGCTGTCGTTGACGACGAGGTGGGTGGCGACCGCACGCCGCTGCTCGGGCGTCGCCTGGGCCGCGATCCGGGCCTCCGCGTCCTCGCGGGTCATGCCGCGGTCCTCCAGCATGCGCTGCACCTGCAGGTCGTGGGGCGCCTCGACCACGACGACGGCGTCGAAGGTCGCGGCCCGTCCCGACTCGACGAGCAGTGGCACGTCGTGGACCACGAGGTCGTCGGGGCCGGCCTCCGCCTCCAGCGCGACCACCCGCTCGAAGACCAGCGGGTGCACGATCGCCTCGAGGCGCCGGCGCTGCTCGGCGTCGGCGAAGACCAGCCGACCGACGGCCGGGCGGTCGAGCTCCCCCCCGGGGGTCAGGACCTCGTTGCCGAAGGCCGCCACCACGGCGGCGAGACCGGGCGTGCCGGCCGCGACCACCTCGCGGGCCAGCGCGTCGGCGTCGATGACGACGGCGCCCAGCTCGCGCAGCAGCGCCGACACCGTGCTCTTGCCCGAGGCGATCCCGCCGGTGAGTCCCACGCGCACGGGGTCACGCTAGCGCCCCGCCGGTCGCCTAGGGTCGGCCGCGTGAGCCCTGCCGCCGGCACCGCACCGTTCCCGCAGGCCCTGCCCGACCCGCTGCCGGGCCTGCCCGGCCTGCCCCCAGGCTCGCTGGTGGCCCTGCTCGTGCCGGCGGACGCGGCGTACGTCGACCTCGTGCTCGGGCTGCTCGCCGTCGGCGTCCTGCCGGTGCCGCTCGACCCGCGCCTCACCGCCCGCGAGCGCGAGGTGCTGCTCGGGTCCGTGCGGCCCGACCTGGTGGTCGACGCCCCGGCCGACCTCGCCCGGCTGCGCGACGCCGTGGCGGGCACGCTGCCCGACGAGCCGCGCCGGCTGCTCCCGCGGGCGCGCCCCGTCCACTGCACCTCCGGCACCACCGGTGTCCCGAAGGGCGTCTCGAGCGGCCTGCTCGACGTCGCCGACGCCCGCGCGCTGCTGACCGAGGAGCGCGACCTCTGGGGCTTCCGTGCCGACGACGTGCACCTGGTGCTGAGCCCGCTGCACCACTCCGCACCGCTCCGCTTCGCCTGCGGCACCCTGCTGGCGGGCGGGCGCGTGGTCGTGCCGGGCCCCTTCGACCCCGCCACGGCGACCGCGGCGATCGCGCGGGAGCGGCCGACGACGGTGTTCTGCGTGCCGGCGCACCTGCAGCGGCTCTTCGCGCACTGGGACACCGAGGGCTGGCCCGAGCTCTCGTCCTTCCGGCTCGTGGCCCACGCCGGCGCGCCGTGCCCCGAGGCCGTCAAGCGCCGACTGGTCGCGGCCTTCCCGCCCGGCTCCACCTGGGAGTTCTACGGCTCCACCGAGGGCCAGTTCACCGCCTGCCGCAGCGAGGAGTGGCAGGAGCGACCCGGCACCGTCGGACGCGCGCGCCCCGGCCGGCACCTGTCGACCGACCCGGACGGCACCATCTGGTGCGTCGTGCCCGAGCACGCGCGCTTCACCTACCTCCACGCACCGGCGAAGACCGCCGCGGCGTGGCGCAGCACCCCGCAGGGGCCGGCGTTCAGCGTGGGCGACCTCGGCCGGCTCGACGACGACGGCTACCTCTGGCTCGACGGGCGCCGCGAGGACCTCGTCATCACCGGCGGCGTCAACGTCTACCCGCTCGAGGTCGAGCAGGCGCTGGCCGAGCTCGACGGGGTCGACGACGTCGCGGTCTACGGCGTGCCCGACGAGCGCTGGGGACAGCGGGTCTGCGCGGCGGTCGTGGGCACGGCCGGCGAGGCGGCGCTGGACGCGTGGGCGCGCGAGCGGCTGTCACCGCCGAAGCGGCCGAAGGAGTGGCACCGCCTCTCGGCGCTCCCGCGCACCCCGACCGGCAAGGTGCGCCGCCTCGACCTGCCCGGGGTCGCCCCCGCGTCAGCGGACGCTCAGCAGGCGAACTGACGGCGGTACTGCTGCGGGCTGACCCCGCGCACCCGGGTGAAGTGGTGTCGCAGCGCCGCCGCCCCGCCGAAGCCGACCTCCGCTGCGACCCACTCGACGGGACGGTCGGTCTGCTCCAGCAACTGCTCGGCGCGCAGCACCCGCTGCGCGGTCACCCACGCGTGCGGCGTCGCGCCGGTCTCGGCGCAGAAGCGCCGCGCTAAGGTGCGCGGTGACATGTGGGCTCGCCGGGCCAGCGCGTCGACGTCGAGGTCGTCGTCGAGGTGGCCGACGATCCAGGTGAGCAGCGGGCCGAGGGTCTCGGCGTCGCAGGCCGGCACGGGCCGGGCGATGAACTGCGCCTGCCCGCCGTCGCGGTGCGGCGGGACCACCATCCGCCGCGCCGCCGCCACGGCGTGGCGGGCCCCCACCTGCTCGCGCATGAGGTGGAGCGAGGCGTCGAGCCCCGCCGCCGAGCCGGCCCCGGTCGTGATGCCGCGGTCCTCGACGTAGAGCACGTCGGGGTCCACCTCCGCCTCGGGGTGCCGCGCCGCGAGAGCGGCCGCGTGGCGCCAGTGGGTCGTGCAGCGACGTCCGTCGAGCAGCCCCGCCTCGCCCAGCACGAAGGCGGCCGTGCAGTGCGCGAGCACCAGACCACCGCGGCCGTGCACGTGCTGCACGAGCTCGACGACCTCGGGCGAGGGAGCGAGGAAGTCGCGCTTCGGCACGATGCAGAGCAGGTCGGCGTCGGCCGCGTCGGCGAGCCCCCGCTCGACGTGCAGGTCGTAGCCCGCGGCGCCCGTGACGCGCCCCGGCCGAGGCGTCACCACTGGTCCCTGGTCCTGCTGGTCGCCGTCGGCGGCGCCGTGCTGCGCGACGTGCTCGGTGACGACCCCCGCGACGCCCCGTCGTACCACCCCCCGCGCAGCCACCCTGACGACGCCTTCGCCCGCTCGGGCTCGTCCTTCCGCTGACCCCGCCCCGCTCCCCCGGACGCACCGAGGCCCGGTCACCTCGCGGTGACCGGGCCTCGGTGCGTGCTCAGGCGGAGCCCAGGCGGCTGCCTGCAGGGATCAGGCGCCCCCGCCGGTCAGCTTCTCGCGGAGCGCCTGCAGCGCCTCGTCGCTGGCCAGCGAACCGCCGGTGTCGCCCGCGGTGTCGTCGGCGTCGGTGCCCCCGGAGGAGTACGACGTGGCCTCGCCGGCCTCGACCTCGGCCTTGGCGGCCTCGGCCTGCTGCTTGACGTGGGCCTCCCAGCGGGCGTGGGCCTTGGCGTACTGCTCCTCCCAGGCCGCGCGCTGCTCGTCGAAGCCCTCGAGCCACTCGCCCGTCTCGGGGTCGAAGCCCTCGGGGTAGACGTAGTTGCCCTGCTCGTCGTAGGTCGCGGTCATGCCGTAGAGGGTCGGGTCGAACTCCTCCACGTCGGCGGCGGCGGCGGTCTCGTTGGCCTGCTTCAGCGACAGCGAGATCCGGCGACGCTCGAGGTCGATGTCGATGATCTTGACCATGACGTCGTCGTTGACCTGCACGACCTGCTCGGGGATCTCCACGTGGCGCTCGGCCAGCTCGGAGATGTGCACGAGGCCCTCGATGCCCTCCTCGACGCGGACGAACGAGCCGAAGGGCACCAGCTTGGTGACCTTGCCCGGCACGATCTGGCCGATCTGGTGGGTGCGGGCGAAGTGCTGCCAGGGGTCCTCCTGCGTCGCCTTGAGCGACAGCGAGACCCGCTCGCGGTCCATGTCGACGTCGAGCACCTCGACGGTGACCTCGTCGCCCACGGCCACGACCTCGGAGGGGTGGTCGATGTGCTTCCAGGACAGCTCGGAGACGTGGACGAGGCCGTCGACCCCGCCGAGGTCGACGAACGCACCGAAGTTCACGATCGAGGAGACGACGCCCTTGCGGATCTGCCCCTTCTGCAGCTGGGTCAGGAAGCCCTGGCGGACCTCCGACTGCGTCTGCTCGAGCCAGGCGCGGCGCGACAGGACCACGTTGTTGCGGTTCTTGTCGAGCTCGATGATCTTGGCCTCGAGGGTCTGCCCGACGTAGGGCTGCAGGTCGCGCACGCGGCGCATCTCAACCAGCGAGGCGGGCAGGAAGCCCCGCAGGCCGATGTCGAGGATGAGGCCGCCCTTGACGACCTCGATGACGGTGCCCTCGACGACGCCGTCCTCCTCCTTGACCTGCTCGATGGTGCCCCAGGCGCGCTCGTACTGGGCGCGCTTCTTGGACAGGATGAGGCGACCCTCCTTGTCCTCCTTCTGGAGGACCAGGGCCTCGACCTTGTCGCCGACCTCGACGACCTCGTGCGGGTCGACGTCGTGCTTGATCGACAGCTCGCGCGAGGGGATGACGCCCTCGGTCTTGTAGCCGATGTCGAGGAGGACCTCGTCGCGGTCGACCTTCACGATGGTGCCGTCGACGATGTCGCCGTCGTTGAAGTACTTGATGGTCGCGTCGATCGCGGCGAGGAAGTCGGCCTCGGAGCCGATGTCGTTGACCGCGACCTGCGGGGCGTCGGTCTCGAGGTAGGTGCTGCTCGTCATGTGGTAGGGGGAACCTTCGGTGGGTGGGTGGAGTCGTGCGGGCACGCCGAGGGCCCTCTCTCCTCGCCGCCCGGCGCGAGCCGTGGCGACGGGGGCGAGCATCCGCTCCGTCCGGGACGCAGGCAGACCTCCGGCGCAATCTTGTGAAGACTACCGGCGGGCCGCCCGTCGGGTCCAACCGAGGTCAGCAGGCGTGCACGTCGCGGGCGCGCGCCACCGCCCGCAGCTGCTCCGCGGCACGCCGCGCGGGCGGGGAGCCGCCCCGCACCGCCAGCTCGACCAGCGCGAAGAGGTCCGCGCTGCGCGCGAGGTCGAGCGCGTCGGCGACCGCGTGACCGTGGCGCTCCGCCCACGCCCCCACCACCGCCTCGACCCACCCGGGCGCGCGGTCCCACCGCACCAGGTTGCCGAGGTCGGCCGTCGGCAGCCCGGCGTGCGCGAACTCCCAGTCGACGACCGCGGTGACCTCGAGCGACCCCGGGTCGACGAGCACGTTCTTCGGGTTCAGGTCGCCGTGCACCAGGCTGGCGCGCGCGAGAGTCTCCAGCCGGTCCTGCGCCTCCTCGGCCACGGCGAGCAGCCCGCCCCGCTCGTCGGGGGTCCAGCCGACGAGCCGCGCGCCGACCTCGTCGACGTACGCCGGGAGGTCGGGGCGCCAGGGCTGCACCCGCAGGCCGGCGTCGAGGAACCACCCGCGCTCCAGCTGCGGCATGCCGGCGAGGTCGGCCGCGACGCGGCCCACCGCCGCACCGACGCGTGCCTGCCCGTCGGCGTCGAGCGCCGGGAGCACCTCGTCGAGGCGGTCCCCCGGGACCCAGGAGGTGACGAGGAGGCCGGGCGCGTCCGCGCGGCCGCGTCGCACCTCCAGCACGTCGGGCACGGGCACCAGGCCGCGCACGAGCCGCAGCACGGCCGCGTCCACCTCGGGTGCCTCCGCGGGGCGGCCGCGGGCGGCGTACACCCGGACGACCGTGCGCTCGCCGCCCAGCGCGGTGAGGTCCGAGAGGAAGGTCTCGCCGGACCAGCCACCCGCCAGCGGCACCAGTCCCCCGGTCAGGAGGTCGTCGGGGTCGGGGACGCTCACCCCGGGCATGCTGCCAGAGCGGCCCCGCGGCGGCCCGGGCACGACTACGGTGGGCCCATGTCGCTGCCCGTCCCGGGCGCCGCGCGCCTCGCCGGCCCCGCCGCCTCGCTCGCCGCCCTCACCGCGCTCGTGCCGGCCCGGGTGGTCGAGACCGTCACGCTCCCCGTGCGGGTCGGTGCCGCCGCCGCGCAGGTGACCCTCGCGCTGGCGGCCCTCGTCGCACCGGACGGGCCGGTGCGACGCCGTGGTGGCTACGCCGAGATGGTGACGCGCGCGATCGGCGACGGCGGCTACGCCGAGCGGCTCACCGCCCTCGCCACCGACGAGCAGGGCCCGGTGCGCCTCGTGACCACGCTCAACGCGCTCACCTCGCCCGACCGCCCGCTCGGACGGCTGCTGGAGCAGGACGGCGCGCTCGACCGGCTGCTCGCCGAGGACGGCCCGCTGCTGCCCGTGCTGCAGGCCGGTGGTCCGCTGGAGCGGCTGCTGGCGCCCGGCGGGGCCCTCGACCGGATCCTCTCCCCCGGCGGTCCCCTGGACCAGGTCGTCGCGCCCGACGGCGTGCTCGACCGGCTGCTCGCCGCCGGCGGCGCCGTCGACCGGGTGACCACCCCGGGCGGCGTCCTCGACCGGCTGCTCGAGCCCGGCGGCCTCCTCGACCGGGTGCTGAGCGAGGACGGCTTCGTCGACAAGCTCGTCGCCGAGGGCGGCACCCTCGACCAGCTCGTGGCCCTGGGCGACACCCTCGAGGAGATCCAGCCGCGGCTGGTCGAGCTCGCGACGCTCGTCCCGACCCTGGGCGAGAGCGCCGACGCTCTGCAGCGTGCGGTGGGCCCCCTGGGTGACCTCGCCGGCCGCTTCCCGCTGCGCGGCCGCCGAGCCGGAGCGCTGCCCGCCGGTGGCTGACCGGGGCGCCGTTAGCCTCAGCGCGTGGTGACCACCCCTCCCGGCCCGGTCAGCGGCCAGCCGGACCGCTCCGCCCCCGGGTCGGACGGCCACGTCCTGCCGCCCGTGCGGGCGCAGCGGCGCGTCGTCGACGAGGCCTCCTCCCGCGCGGCCAACGGCCCCGACTGGGACCGCTACGCCGACGAGTACCAAGCCACGCACGGCGCCTTCCTCGGCGACGTCGGCTTCGTGTGGGGACCGGAGGGGCTCACCGAGGCCGAGGCCGGCGCGCTCGGCGACGTGCGCGGCAAGCGCACGCTCGAGGTCGGCTCGGGGGCCGGTCAGTGCTCGCGCTGGGTCCGCGCCCAGGGCGGCGAGGTGGTCGGCCTCGACCTGTCGCACCGCCAGCTGCAGCACTCGCGCCGCC
This sequence comes from Nocardioides perillae, assembly GCF_013409425.1. Lineage (NCBI taxonomy): Bacteria > Bacillati > Actinomycetota > Actinomycetes > Propionibacteriales > Nocardioidaceae > Nocardioides > Nocardioides perillae. The sequence goes on from NZ_JACCAC010000001.1 coordinate 2,686,176, forward strand.
TCGACGCGGAGACGGGCGTCGCGGTGCCGTCGGTGCGCGGCACCGCCACGCACCTGCCCTTCGCCGACGCCGCGTTCGACGTCGTCTTCTGCTCCTTCGGGGCGCTGCAGTTCGTCGCCGACCTCGACGACGCCGTGCGCGAGACCGCGCGGGTGCTGCGGCCCGGTGGCCGCTTCGCCTTCTCGATCACCCACCCCACCCGCTGGGTCTTCCCCGACGACCCCGGCCAGGACGGCCTCACCGTCGCGCAGTCCTACTGGGACCGCACGCCCTACGTGGAGGTCGACGAGGCCAGCGGCCGGGTCTCCTACGTCGAGCACCACCGCACGCTCGGCGACTGGGTGACGGTGCTGGCGCGGCACGGCTTCTGCCTGCGCGCGCTGCTCGAGCCCGAGTGGCCGGCCGACCACGACCGCACCTGGGGCGGGTGGTCGCGCACGCGCGGGCTGCTCACGCCGGGCACGGCGCTGTTCGTCGCCGACCTGCACTGAGGCGGGCGGGCGGGCGCCGCGGACCGGACGGGACAGGGGAAGGTCCCCGGCACCTGGTGCCGAGGACCCTCCCCTGTCGACGTGCCCCGGAGGGCGGTGGCTCAGACCTGCAGGAACCGGCGGCGCAGGGCCAGCGAGCCCAGTGCCAACGCCAGCACCAGCGCGGCGCCGAGGCCCCGCATCGCGGTGCGCTCGTCGTCACCGGTGTCGGCGACCAGCTCCAGGCTGTACGCCGTGAGGCCCTGCGCACCCTCGGGCGCGCCGTACGCCATGGTCTCGGTCTCGGCGCGCTCGGCGCTCGCCGCGATCGTGGCGGCGAGGACGCCGTAGTCGGACGCGGTGTCCTCACCGGCGGCCACGAGCTTGCTCATGCCCTCGGTCGACAGGCGCTGCGCGCCGTCCTGCAGCGCCGGCGCCCCGGCCGCCGCCTTCTCGAGGCCGTCGGCCAGGCGGCCCGAGCCGTCGGCCGCCGTGCCCAGGCCGTCGGCGAGCTCGTCGGCGCCGTCGGCGAGGAGGCCGGAGCCGTCCGCCGCGTCGGCGAGGCCCTCCTCCAGCGTCCGCGCGCCGTCCGCGAGGAGGCCGGAGCCGTCCGCGGCACCGTCGAGGCCCTCGGCGAGCGTGCCCGTGCCCGCCGCCAGGGCGTCGCCGCCCGCGGCGGCCTTGCCCGTGCCGTCGGCGAGGTCGCCGCTGCCCGCGGCGAGCTGACCCGCACCCGCGTCGAGCCGCTCGAGACCCGCGGCCAGGTCGCTCGCGCCGGTCAGCGCTGCGCTCGATCCGCCGGAGAGCTGGAGCACGCCGGCGACGGCCTTCGCCATCGCGCCCTGCAGCTGCGCGAGGCCTGCGGCCACCTGCTGGGTGCCGGCCTGGAGCTTGGTCGCACCGGCGAGTGCGGCGCCCGCGCCGGTCTCGGCGGTGGTGAGGCCGCCGGCGAGCTTCTGACCGCCCGGGATCAGCTGGGTGTCGAGCCCGCCGATCGCCTGGCCCAGGCCCGCGGACACCTGGCCGAGCACGGTGGCCGCCGTCGTCAGGCTGTTCGCGCTGCCCGCCGCGTAGGTCTCGAAGTTCGTGACGATCGCGAGGAGGGTGGCGTTGCACGTGGCGCCGCAGTCCGGCAGAGCGGCTGCGTTCTTGACAGCCTTGATGAGGTTCGGCAGCGTCGTGCTGCTCGCAGCGGCAGCCAGCCCGGACTGCACCTGGTCGACGCCGCCCTTGGCGAGTCCGAGACCGCTGGTGGAGCCGCCTCGCAGCTGCTGCAGGCCACCGGTCAGCGTGCCGGCGCCGTTCTTCAGCTCGGTCAGGCCGCCGGAGAGGCGGGCCAGCCCGTTGAGGAGCGTGTCGGCCTGCGAGGTCGAGCCGAAGCCCGCGAGCAGCTGGTCGACGCCCGCCTTGAGCTGGGTGATGCCCGCCTCGGCGGCCGGGAGGCCCGCCTCGGCGCTCGCGAGCTGGCCGAGGCCGCCGCTGATCTGCTGCAGCCCCGCCTCGAGCTTGCGGCCACCCTCGGCGGCGGAGCCGGTGCCGGCCTCGAGCGTGCCGAGACCCGCCTGCAGCTTGCCCGCACCCGCGTCGAGGTCGCCGAGGCCCGCGGCGAGCTCGCGCGCACCGGCCGCGATCTTCCGGGCGCCGGGTGCGGCGTCCTCGAAGAGGCCGGCGAAGAGCTGCTGCGCGCCGTCGGCGAGCTTGCCCGCACCCGGCAGCGCCCGGCCCTGCAGGCCGGCGGAGAGCTCCGCGGCGCCGTCGGCGAGCTTGCGCGAGCCGGGGGCGGCGGAGTCGACGAGACCCGCGGAGAGCTGGTCGGCGCCGTCGCTGAGCTGGATCAGCCCGGCGAGCAGCTCGCCGGCGCCGTCGCGCAGCTTGAGCAGGTTGGTGTCGATCTCGGTGGCGCCCGCAGCCAGGGTGGCGCCGGTCTCGGCACCCGCGGTGTAGCTGTCGCTGGCCTTCTTCAGCGTGGGGTTCGCGAAGGGGTTGATCGGCAACGCGGTGATCTTGGCGCCCGGCACGACGGCGTCGGTCACCTGAGCAGACCAGGTGACCTCGGCCTCGGGAGCACCGACCGGCGGGAAGAGGGTCAAGGTGTGCTTGACCAGCATGCCGCCGCGGCCGTCGCCGGCGATCTGCGCGCCCTCGCTCACGACCTCGGCGAAGCCCGCGGGCAGGGTGGCCTCGAGCGAGGCGACGATCGGCACCGCGACCTCGACGGTCTGCGTGGTGGTGCCGCCGCGGCCGTCGGGGACCTCGACCTCCTGCTCGCGACCGGTGCCGTTGCGCACGCGGTAGGTGACCTCGAGCAGGCCGCTGGCACCGACGACGTCGTCGGGCTCGACCCGCTCGCCGTCGAGGCGGTACTCGACCTCGACGGTCACGGGCAGGTCACCGTCGAAGTCGCTCACGCTGCGCAGGCGCTCGACGCCGTCGACCTCGAGGTCGAGGCGCTGGGCGCCGTCCTGCACGCTCCAGCCGGAGAAGCCGTCGAGGTTGCGCAGCCCCTCGGTCGACACGGGGTTCTCGACCGACGCGCGGCCGGTGCCGCTCAGCACGAGCTGCTCGTAGACGCGCGAGCTGCTGACGGTGCCGTCGGGGTCGAGGAAGGCCTGGACGGTCTCGGTGTTGACGACGTCGACGGCGCCGGTGGAGCCGCCCTCGGCCGAGCCGGCGCCGGCGGCGAGCGCACCGGGCACGGTCGAGCTGGACATCAGGGTCAGGGCGCCCGCGGCGAGCGCGAGCGTGGTGGTCCGCCGGACGCGGCGGGAGCGGGCGGCGGTCACGCGCGGGTCTCCAGGATCTGGTCGAGGGGGGTGGTGGGCTCGTCGGCGGGCGCGGTCTCCCCGCGCTCCGCGGCCCGGGTGGGCGCAGCGGTGCGGACGCCGGCCGACGGCCCGGCGAGCAGCGCGAGGGCGAAGCCGAGCGCCGCGGCGAGCGCGAGCGACGAGGCGGTGCTGACCGAGGTCTCGAGCACGCGCGCAGGCGCGGCGGCGAAGGTCAGCTCGTAGGCGCCGGTGAAGCCGGCGCTGCCGAGCAGGACGCTCCACAGCGGCAGCCGGCTGGCGGTCGCGACGGCGACCAGGGTGCAGGCGAGCACGACGACCGCGACCACGACGGCGCGGCCCGCGGCGCTGTCGGGCAGGAAGCCCGCGCGCACCACGTAGCCGACGAAGGCCACCGCGAAGCCGGCGGCGGCGCCGCCGAGTCGGCGGGCCGGGGTGGCGTCGGGCACGAGCGCGAGGACGGCACCGAGGGCGGCGCCGAGCAGGACGACCGACTCCAGGCCGAGGTCGAGCGCGTCACTGAGGAGCATCGTCGCGGCGGCCCCGACCGCCAGGACGGCACCGGCTGCGAGCAGCCGTGCCTGAGGTGGGCGCACGCCTCGTCGCGTCGCCCCTGACGTGGTTGCAGACATGCAGAAAGGTCCTCCCTCCCACGCGGCCCTCCCAGACCGCGGACCACCTCGGAGCGAGGACGGTCGGGCAATGCTAACCGCCGGTAACGAGAGATCGGCCACAGCAACCCCTTGGATCGGCGCAAGACTGGCCGACCTAGGGTCTGAAGTGTGACCGACCCCGAGTCGTCGCCCCCGTCGTCGCCCGCGCCGGCACCCGACGCAGCGGACGGCGCGGCACCCCGCCCGTCCCTGCGGGGCCTGCTGCGCACCGCCGGGGGCTTCGCGGTGGCGATGGCGGTCATGAACGTCGCGACCTACGCCTTCACCATCGTCGCGGCGCGACTCCTCGGCCCGGCCGAGTACGGCGCGTTCGGCTCCCTCATGGGCCTGCTGCTGGTGGTCAACGTGCTGTCGCTCGGCCTGCAGGCGACCGGCGCGAGACGCGTCGCGGCGCACCCCGGCGAGCGGGACCTGATCGAGGCCGAGGTGCTGGCCGCGACCTACCGCTCCGCGACCTGGCTCACCCTCGCCTGCCTGGTCGCGGCACCCCTGGTGGGCTGGGCCCTCGACCTCGACGACTGGTGGACCGCGCTGACCCTCGCCGCCGCGGCCTTCCCGCTCACGCTCATGGGCGGCTACGCCGGCATCCTCCAGGGTGAGCAGCGCTGGCTGCCGCTGGCCGGGGTCTACCTCGCGATGGGTCTGGGCCGCGTGGTGGTCGGGGGCGTCGTCGTGCTCGTGCTGCCGACCGCCTTCGGCGCCCTGCTCGGGGTGGCGGTGGCCGCCGTGCTGCCGGCCCTGGTGGGCGCACTGGCGCTGCGCCCGGGGATCCGGGTCCCCCGCACCGGACGCGTGGCACGCACCGCTCCGCCCGGCCGGGCACGGGGAGCGCAGGTGCTGCGCGAGGTGGCGGGCAACTCCCACGCCCTGCTCGCCTTCTTCGCCCTCTCCGGCGCCGACGTGGTGGCCGCCCGCATCGTGCTCGCGCCCGAGGACGCCGGGCTCTACGCCGCCGGGCTGATCCTCACGAAGGCGGTGCTGTTCCTGCCGCAGTTCGTCGTGGTCGTCGCCTTCCCGTCGATGTCGCGCGCCGACCAGCAGCAGCGGGTCTACCTGCGAGGGCTGGTCGTGGTGGCTGCGCTGGGCGCGCTCGCGACCGCCGTCACCGCGCTCCTGGAGGACCTCGCCCTCCTCTTCGTCGGGGGCGAGGACTACGCCGGGGTCGGGCCGACGCTGTGGCTCTTCGCCGCCCTCGGCACCGTCTTCGCGATGGTCCAGCTGATGGTCTACGAGGTCGTCGCGCGCCAGCACGCCGCCTCGGTGCACGTCGTGTGGGCCGGCCTGGTGCTCGTCGCCGCGCTCGCCGGTCTCGCGGGGTCGGTCGCCGCCCTGGTGAGCGTGGCGCTGGCGGTCAACGCGGCGGTGCTGCTGGCCCTCCTCGCGACCGCACTCCGGCGCGAGCCGACGTCCGCAGCCCCACCTGGCCCCACCCCGTAGCCTCGACCGGGTGCTCCCCGACGCCTCGCGGCGACCGGCTGCGCCCACCCCGCTCGTCGGCCGCGTCCCCGCCATCCTCCTCGCCCTCGTCGTCCTCCTGGCGCTGACCGCGTGCGGCACCCCGGGTGCCGCCCCGACCACCGGCCCGTCCTCGGGCGCCCCCGGCGTCTCGCCCTCGGGCACCCCCGGGGCCGGATCGGCCGGTGTCGAGCCGGCGGCGCCGGGCGGCCTGCACCCGGTGCTCGCCGCCGCCCTCCAGGACGGGCCCCGCCCGCCGCGCGGACCGGCGGAGGCCGCCACCCAGCTGCGCGTGACCACCGACGCGGTCTCCGACCTCGCGACCCCGCGCCGCGTGCTGGCGGCCGCCGCCCACCAGCAGCAGGTCACCTACCGCACCCTCGGGCGCAGGCCGGGCTGGGACGCGCGGGTCCGCGCCGCGCTCCCCCGCCGCCTGCACGCCGAGGTGGCCGACAACGTCGCCTCCCGACGCGAGTTCGCCGCCCTGCAGGGCGACTACCGCAGCGACGAGCTGCCCGCGTGGCGCATCGTCCGCCCCGAGCCGCCGGCCCGCCTCCTCGGCCACTACCGCGCCGCCGAGCGACGCTTCGGCGTCGGGTGGGAGCACCTGGCGGCGATCAACCTGGTCGAGACCGCGATGGGGCGCATCGTGGGCTACTCCGTCGCGGGCGCCCGCGGCCCGATGCAGTTCATCCCCGAGACCTGGGCGCGCTACGGCCGCGGCGACGTCGACGACCCGCGCGACGCGATCACGGCCGCCGCGCGCTACCTGCGCGCCCGCGGCTACACCGAGCCCGGAGGCGTGGCCGGGGCCCTCTACGCCTACAACAACTCCACGCGCTACGTCCGCGGTGTCGACCGCCTCGCGCGGGTCCTGCAGCGCAACCCGCGGGCCTACCGCGGCTACTGGCACTGGCAGGTCTACTACGTCAGCACCGCGGGTGACGTCCTGCTGCCCGAGGGGTACGCCGAGCGGCGGCCGCTGCCCGTCGAGGAGTTCCTCGCGCGGGGCTGAGCCCGGCCGTCGCCGCCGGCTCGTCGCCGGCGCCCGGGGTCAGTGCGCTGCGTCGTGCCAGCTGCGACCGGTGCCCACCGAGACGTCGAGGGGCACGGCGAGCTCGGCCGCCCCGCCCATCTGCTCGCGCACCAGCTGCTCGAGCCGGTCGCGCTCGCCGGTGGCGACCTCGAAGACGAGCTCGTCGTGCACCTGCAGCAGCATCCGCGAGGCGAGGCCGGCGTCGCGCAGCGCCTCCTCGGTGCGCAGCATCGCCACCTTGATGAGGTCGGCAGCCGAGCCCTGGATGGGGGCGTTGAGCGCCATCCGCTCCGCCATCTCGCGGCGCTGTCGGTTGTCGCTGGAGAGGTCGGGCAGGTAGCGGCGACGACCGAGGATGGTCTCGGTGAACCCGGAGCGGCGCGCCTCGTCGACGATCCCGCCGAGGTAGTCGCGCACGCCGCCGAACGTCTCGAAGTACTCGTCCATCAGCCCGCGCGCCTCGGAGCTGTCGATGCGCAGCTGCTGGGACAGGCCGTAGGCGGACAGGCCGTAGGCCAGGCCGTAGTTCATCGCCTTGATCTTGGCGCGCTCCTCGGTGCCCACCTCCTCCGCCGGCACCGAGAAGACCCGGGCGGCGGTGATCGAGTGGAAGTCCTGGCCGGAGCGGAAGGCCTCGACGAGGCCCGCGTCCTCGGAGAGGTGCGCCATGATGCGCATCTCGATCTGGCTGTAGTCGGCCGTCATGAGGCACTCGCCACCGGGGCCGACGACGAAGGCCTCGCGGATGCGCCGCCCCTCCTCGGTGCGCACCGGGATGTTCTGCAGGTTGGGGTCGGTGCTCGAGAGCCGCCCGGTCGCCGCGATCATCTGGTTGAAGGTCGTGTGGATGCGGCCGTCGGGCTGCACCGTCTTGAGCAGGCCCTCGACGGTCTGGCGCAGCCGGCTCACGTCGCGGTGGCGCAGCAGCGCCACGAGGAACGGGTGCTCGGTCTTCTCGTAGAGCGCCTGCAGCGCGTCGGCGTCGGTGGTGTAACCGGTCTTGGTGCGCTTGGTCTTCGGCATGTCGAGCTCGTCGAAGAGCACGACCTGCAGCTGCTTGGGCGAGCCGAGGTTGATCTCCTTGCCGATGACGCCGAACGCCTCCTCGGCCGCCTGCCGCACCCCCGCGGCGAACTCCTGCTCCAGCGCCTCGAGCCGGTCGAGGTCGACGGCGATGCCGACCTGCTCCATCGCGGCGAGGCTGCGCACGAGCGGCAGCTCCACCTCGGCGAGCAGGGCGGTGCCGCCGTGCTCCTCGACCGCCGCGTCGAGCGCCTCGGCCAGGTCGAGCACGGCCCGGGCGTGCAGCATCGCGGTGTCGGAGGCGGTCTCGTCGCCGAGGGTGTCGAAGGCCAGCTGCTCGCCGTCGCCGGTCTCCTGCCGCAGCTCGCGCTTGAGGTAGCGCACGGTGAGGTCGGCCAGGTCGTAGGAGCGCTGGTCGGGGCGCACGAGGTAGGCCGCGAGCGCGGTGTCGCTCACCAGTCCGTCGAGCGGCCACCCGCGGGCGGCGAGGGCCAGCATCGGGCCCTTCGCGTCGTGCAGGACCTTGGCGACGCCGGGGTCGGCGAACCAGTCGGCCAGGGCGGCGTCGTCGTCGGGGTCGACCTCGGCCGCGTCGACCCACGCCGCGCAGCCGTCGGCGGCCGCGAGCGCGACCGAGGTGACCTCGCCCGTGCCGGCACGCCAGGCGCCGCGCACCGCGACGCCGACGCGCTGGCCCGCGGTGCGCGCGTGCTCGTCGAGCCAGGCGCGCACCGTGCCGGCGGCCAGCCGCGTGGTGTCGAGCTCGAAGCCGGCGTCGTCGAGCTCCTCGACCGACTCGAGGGTCTCGAAGAGGCGGTCGCGCAGCACCCGGAACTCCAGGCCGTCGAAGAGCGTGTGCACCTCCTGGCGGTCCCACGGGCGGCGCGCGAGGTCGCTCGGCTCGACCGGCAGCACCAGGTCGCGCACCAGGGCGTTGAGCCGGCGGTTGCGGATGACGTCGCCGAGGTGGGCGCGCAGGTTGTCGCCCGCCTTGCCCTTGACCTCGTCGGCGCGGGCCACGACGTTGTCGAGGCCGTCGTAGGTGGAGATCCACTTGGCCGCGGTCTTCGGGCCGACGCCGGGCACGCCGGGCAGGTTGTCGGAGTCCTCCCCCACCAGCGCGGCGAGCTCGGGGTAGCGGTGGGGCGGCAGCCCGTAGCGCTCCTCGACCGCCGCCGGGGTCATGCGCGCCAGCTCGCTGACCCCCCGCATGGGGTAGAGCACGGTGGAGTCGTCGGTGACCAGCTGCAGCGAGTCGCGGTCGCCGGTGAGGATGAGCACCTCGAAGCCCTGGGCCAGCGCCTGCGTCGTCAGGGTCGCGATCAGGTCGTCGGCCTCGTAGCCCTCCAGCTGCAGGTGCGGGATGCGCAGCGCGTCGAGCACCTCCTGGATCAGCGGCAGCTGGCTCGAGAACTCGTCGGGCGTCTTGTTGCGCTTGGCCTTGTAGTCCGGGTACTCGGCGAGGCGGAAGGTCTGGCGCGACTTGTCGAAGGCGACCGCGAGGTGGGTCGGCTCCTCGTCGCGCAGCACGTTGATCAGCATCGAGGTGAAGCCGTAGACGGCGTTGGTGTGCTGGCCGGTGGTCGTCGAGAAGTTCTCCACCGGCAGCGCGAAGAACGCGCGGTAGGCCAGGGAGTGGCCGTCGAGCAGCAGCAGCCGCGGACGGGGCTCGGACGGGGCGCTGGGGGTCACCGGCTCAGGCACCCGGCGACTCTAGCCCGCGGCGGCGACACCCCCGCCCGGCGCCGGGGCCGGTCCGGCAAGATGGCCGCGTGAGCGACGCGAGCGAGCAGCAGACCACCCCGGACGGGGCCACCTCGGCAGCCACGGACGGCACCGACCCGCTGACGCGGATGCGCGCGCAGATGGGCGCGCTCAACGAACGGATGGGCATCGAGCTGCTCGAGGTGGAGCCCGGCCGCGTCGTCGGGCGGATGCCGGTCGAGGGCAACACCCAGCCCTACGGCCTGCTGCACGGCGGTGCGTCGGTGGTGCTGGCCGAGACGCTGGGGTCGGTGGGCTCCGCGCTCCACGCGCACCCCGACCGCCTCGCGGTCGGCGTCGACATCAACGCCACCCACCACCGCTCCGCACGCAGCGGCTGGGTGACCGGCACCGCCACCGCCCTCCACCTCGGCCGCACGGCGGCGAGCTGGGAGGTCGTCCTGACCGACGAGGACGGCCGGCGCCTGTGCACCTCGCGCATCACCTGCGCGCTGGTGCCGGCCACCCGCTAGCGCCGAGCCGACTCAGGCCGACTCAGGCCGACTCGCGGCGCACGGCGCGCCGCGCGGCCAGCACCTGGCCGAGCTGGCGGGTCTGGCCGGGCTGGCGCAGGGGCGCGCGCTGGGCACCCGTGCGCGCGCGCACGACGGCCGTCGGGGCCACCCGGAGCGTGGCGAGCGGGCCGAAACCGAGGCGCGCCATGAAGCGGTTGGCCTCGCGCGAGCCGCTCGACGAGGCCGTCATGACGTGCGCCACGCCCCGCTCCTCCGCGAAGGCCGCGGCCGCCTCCACCAGCGCCTTCCCGACACCCTTGCGGCGGTAGGCCGGGTGCACGTGGGGCGAGAGGCTCTGCACGACCGGCTCGAGGTTGAGCGGGGTGAGCGTCGCCAGCCGCAGCAGGACCGCGCCGGCCCGCTGCCCGTCGTACTCGGCGAGGATCAGCCGCTCGTCGGGCGAGGCCGCCGCCCGGGCGGCCAGGCTCACCACGTCGCCGGCGCGGTCCTCGGCGTCGCAGCGGCGCATGACCTCGGCCCAGACCTCGGTCAGGAAGCCGACGTCCTCGGAGTCGTCGGGTCGCGCCTCACGCAAGGTGACCGAGGGCCGGGTCATGCAGTCGCCTCCGCAGGGGGTCGTGCCGGCCGCGGCCGGCACGTGTCAGGGGTGTGCCGTGAAGGGGTGTCGCAGGGGCGCCCGAGGGGGGTCGGGCGGGGGCGGCGCCGAGGGCCCGAGGTGCGGCGCCGCCGGCTGAGACTACGCTCTCCGGCGCCCGCCCGCGAGGGGTGGCAGGAGTCCGGCCGCCCGCGGCCGCGGGAGGAGCGCCGGTGGTCCCCGGTCTGGGCACGGCCGTCAACGCCCTCGCGGTGCTCCTCGGCACCCTGGTCGGCACGCTGCTCGGCCACCGGCTGCCCGAGCGCACCCGCGACGCCGTCACCGACGGCCTCGGCCTCGTGACCCTGCTCATCGCGGCCGGCAGCGCCGTCGCGGTCGGTGACGACGTCCTCGAGGCGTACGTCGGGAGCAGCGCGCCGACCCTCGTCGTGCTCGGGTCGGTCCTGCTGGGCGGCATCGCCGGGTCGCTGCTGCACCTCGAGCGGCGCGTCGAGGACCTCGGCGGCGCGCTGCAAGCGCGGCTGTCGCGCGGCGACGCCGGCGGACCCGAGCGGCAGCGCTTCGTCGAGGGCTTCGTGGTGGCCTCGCTGGTCTTCTGCACCGGGCCGCTCACCATCCTGGGCAGCCTGGAGGACGGCCTGGGCCGCGGCGCCGAGCAGCTCTACCTCAAGTCGGCGCTGGACGGCTTCGCCGCGATCGCCTTCGCGGCCTCCTTCGGCTGGGGCGTCGGCGCGAGCGTCGTGACGATCCTGGTCGTGCAGGGCGGGCTCACGCTGGTCGGGGTGGGCCTCGGCGACGTGCTGCCCGAGGCCCACCTCGCCGCGGTGACGGCCGTCGGCGGGCTGCTGCTCGTCGGCGTCGCGCTCCGACTCCTGCGCATCCGCGAGGTGCCGGTCGCCGACCTGCTGCCGGCGCTGCTCGTGGCCCCGGTGCTGGTCGAGCTGGCAGCCGCGCTCGCCTGAGCCGCCGCAGCCCCGGGACTCCCCGGGGTCCGCCGGAGGTCCCGACCTCGCAGGACACGCTGCGCGGTCGTTGACGTAACGGTTCGGCAACGACATGGTGCGGGCAGCGCTGCGGGTGTCGATCGGTCCTACGGTGATCCGCACCACAGCCACGGCCCTCCGGGGGGTCGGGGCCGCGGCGAAGTCACCCACACCCCGAAAGGTCCACCCTGTGAACCGAACCAGCACCGCTTCCTGGCTGAAGGTGATGGCCGGCACCGCCGCCCTCACGCTCAGCCTGGCCGCCTGCGGCAGCTCCGACTCCGACAACGAGGCCGCGGACGAGCCGAGCGAGGGCTCCTCGGAGTCCGCGCCCGCTGCCGACGAGACCTTCACCAACGACGTCTGCACCCAGGCGCAGACCAGCGCCGACACGCTGCGCGTGGGCGGCATCCTGCCGCTGACCGGCAACCTGGCCTTCCTCGGCCCGCCGGAGATCGCCGGTGTCGGCCTCGCCGTGTCCGACATCAACGCTGCGGGCGGCGTCGGCGGCGCCGACGCGTGCCACGACATCCGCGACTCGGGTGACGCGACCGACGCCTCGGTCGGCAACGCCTCGGCAGCGCAGCTCGTGCAGAGCCAGCCCTCCGCGGTCATCGGTGCGGCCTCGTCGTCGGTGACGCTCAACGTCGTCGACACCTTCGCCGACAACCAGATCGTCCAGATCTCGCCCGCCAACACCGCGGTCGACCTGAGCGGCTACAGCGACTTCTACTTCCGCACCGCCCCGCCGGACGGCATCCAGGGCAACGCCCTCGGCACGCTGATCTCCTCCGACGGCTTCCAGAACGTCGCCTTCCTCGTCTTCAACGACGCCTACGGCACCGGTCTGCGCAACGCGGTCCAGGAGACCATCGAGGCCGCCGGCGGCACCGTGACCTACGGCGGCCAGGGCGAGGGCGAGGAGTTCCCGCCCGGACAGACGTCGTTCTCCGCCGAGGTGACCGCCGCGCTCAACACCAACCCCGACGCCATCGTCGTCCTCGCCTTCGACGAGACCAAGGCCATCGTGCCCGAGCTCGCCGCCCAGGGCTGGGACATGTCGAAGGTCTACCTCTCCGACGGCAACACGGCCGACTACAGCGCCGACTTCGAGCCCGGCACCCTCGAGGGCGCCAAGGGCACCATCCCCGGCGCCGACGCCTCCGACGAGTTCAAGGCCCGCCTGAACGCGTGGTACGAGTCGGCCGAGGGCGAGGGCCTGTCGGACTACGCCTACGCGGCGGAGTCCTACGACGCGACCATCCTCGCCGCCCTCGCGGCGGTCAAGGGCGGCGCGACCGACCCGGTCACGATCCAGGAGAACTTCGCGGCCGTCTCCGGCGCCACCGACGGCGAGGAGTGCACCTCCTTCGAGGCCTGCGTCACCCTCCTCGAGGACGGCTCGGAGATCCGCTACACCGGCCCGTCCGGCATCGGCCCGATCAACGACCTGAACGACCCCTCCTCCGCGTTCGTCGGCATCTACCAGTTCAACGCCGAGAACAAGAACGAGCTGGTCGCCACGGTCGAGGGCTCCAGCGAGCAGTGAGCCGCTGACGCTCCACCCGGCACGACCTGCACCACCCAGCACCACCCGGAGGCCCCGGACCCGCTCAGGGTCCGGGGCCTCCGTCGTGCGCCCTGCGTGCGCCGCGTCGCGCGCCCGGTCGTGCCCGCCGGTCGTGCGCGGCGACCGGCGGGCACGGCGCCCTGCGGGCGCGCAAGACGCCGAGGCCCCGCACCCGGGAGGGGTGCGGGGCCTCGGCGTGACGGCGTACGTCGCGTCGTCAGGCGGTGGGCGGCTCCACCGTCGCGGCGTGCGAGCCGCTGCGCTCACCCGCGCCGTGCGGGGTGCCGGCGCCGTCGCCCTGCGGGGCGCGCTCGGCGTCGACGTCCTCGGCGAGCGTGCCGAGGTAGAGCTGGATGACCTTGGGGTCGTTCGCGAGCTCCCGGCCGGTGCCGGTGTAGGCGTCGCGGCCCTGGTCGAGCACGTAGCCGCGGTCGCAGATCTGCAAGCACCGCCGCGCGTTCTGCTCGACCATGACCACGCTCACGCCGGTCTTGTTGATCCGGCGGGTGCGCAGGAAGGTCTCGTCCTGCCGCACCGGCGACAGCCCGGCCGAGGGCTCGTCGAGCAGCAGCACGGACGGCTCCATCATGAGTGCCCGGGCCATCGCGAGCGACTGCCGCTCACCGCCGGAGAGCGCACCCGCGCGACGGTCCTTGCGCTCGTGGAGGACCGGGAAGAGGTCCCACATCGCCGCGAGGCGCTCCTGCAGCTTCTTGGGCCGCATGAACAGACCCATGCGGAGGTTCTCCTCGATGGTGAGCGAGGGGAAGACGTTGTTGGTCTGCGGGACGAAGCCGACCCCCATCTGCACCAGCTTGTTGGCCCGCAGGTTGGTGATCTCGCGGTCCTGCAGCGTGACGGTGCCGGAGTGCACCTTGACCAGGCCGAACATCGCCTTGAGCAGGGTGGACTTGCCGGCGCCGTTGGGACCGATGATGCCGATCATCTCGCCGGGGTAGGCCACGAGGCTGCACCCGTTGAGGATGTTGACGCCCGGCAGGTAGCCGGCGACGACGTCGCGCGCCTCGATGACGGGCTGCGTCGTGCCGGCCTGCGGCGCCGGGGTTGCCTGCTGGGTCATGCCTGCTCCTTGCGCTGGGCGTCCTCGGCCGCGACCTCGTCGGCGAGCTGCTCCTGCACCTCGTCGTTCAGCAGCGCGTCGTCGCCGAGGTCGGTGTCGTGGTGGGCGCCGAGGTAGGCGTCGATCACGGCGGGGTCGGACATCACGGTGTCGGCGGGGCCCTCGGCCACCACCTTGCCCTCGGCCATCACCACGACCCAGTCGGAGATGTGGCGGACCATGTGCATGTCGTGCTCGACGAAGAGGACGGTCATGCCCTCGTCGCGCAGGCTCTGGATGTGCCCGAGCAGCGACTGGGTCAGCGCGGGGTTCACGCCGGCCATCGGCTCGTCGAGCATGATCATCGTCGGGTCGCTCATGAGGGCCCGCGCCATCTCGAGGAGCTTGCGCTGGCCGCCGGAGAGCGAGCCGGCGAAGTCGTCCTTCTTCTCGAGGAGCTTGAAGCGCTCGAGCAGCTCGAGCGCCTTCTCGGTGTTGGCCTTCTCCTGCGAGCGCCACAGCGGGCGGACCACGGACTTCAGCAGGTTCTCACCCGCCTGGTCGCGCGCGCCGAGCAGCATGTTGTCCATCACCGTCATGCGGCTGAGGGCCTTGGTGAGCTGGAAGGTCCGCACCATGCCGGCCAGCGCCACGCGGGAGGCCGAGGTCTTGCCGAGCTCCTTGCCCTCGAAGCTCCACCGCGCCCCGCCACGCCCGGCCGAGGTCGGCCGGTCGAAGCCGGTGATGAGGTTGAAGAAGGTGGTCTTGCCGGCGCCGTTGGGGCCGATCAGCGCGGTGATGATGCCGCGCTGGACCTCCACGTGCTCGACGTCGACGGCCGTGACGCCGCCGAAGTTCCGCACGATGCGGTCGACCTCGAGGATCGGGTCGGGCTTGGGCGCACCGGGCTCGCGCGGCACGTCGGCCATGAGCGCGCGGCGTGCCGCGGGGTCGGCCAGGCCCGTGCGGGCCGGCGCGAGGGTCGGGTCAGACATTGAACTTCAGCTCCCTCTTGTCGCCCAGGATGCCCTGTGGCCGGAAGATCACCAGCAGCATCAGCACGACGCCCACGACGATGTAGGAGAACTGCTCGGTCTGCGAGGTGTTCATGATCGAGTCGGGCACGTAGGCGTTCGCCGTCTCGCGCACGAGGATGCGGCCGGCGAAGAACAGGATCGTGCCCAGCACCGGGCCGAACAGGGTGGCCGCGCCACCCAGCAGCAGCGCGGTGTAGATGAAGAACGTCAGCGAGCGGCCCATCGCGTCGGCCTGCACCGAGGTGGGCAGGACGTAGAGGATGCCGCCGACGGCGCCGAGCACGCCACCGATGACCAGCGCCTGCATCTTGATCGCGAAGACGTTCTTGCCGAGGCTGCGGATGGCGTCCTCGTCCTCGCGGATGCCGCGGAGCAGGCGGCCCCAGGGGCTGCGCACCAGCAGCGTGACCACGAGCACCGACACGAGCACCAGCGACCAGGCGACCACCCGGATCCACCAGCCGTTGTTGCCGGTGTTCTGGTAGTCGAAGGGGCCGATGTCGGTCGAGCCGGTGCCGAAGAAGGACAGGTCGCGGAACGCCTGGTTGTACGTCGAGCCCGGCAGGCCCTGCGAGCCGCCGGTGACGTCGGTCAGCAGCGACGAGCGCCCGACGTAGCGCACGATCTCGGCGGCCGCGATCGTCACGATCGCGAGGTAGTCACCGCGCAGCTTCAGCGTCGGGATGCCCAGCACGATCGCGAAGAGCGTCGCGGCCAGCAGGCCGACCAGCACCGCGAGCGGCAGCGGCGCGCCCTCGATGGTCGCGACCGCGAAGCCGTAGGCGCCGAGCAGCATGAAGGCGGCCTGGCCGATGTTGAGCATGCCGGTGAAGCCGAAGTGGATGTTGAGGCCGATGACGGCGATGGCGACGGCCGCGGTCGAGGGCGAGATCGCCTCGCGCAGCATCGCCTCGAGGATGTTGACGACGGTGTCCATGGGTCCTTCCTCAGCCGATCCGCTCGGGCTTGCCGAGGAGGCCCTGCGGCCTCACCAGCAGCAGGAGGATCAAGATCAGCAGGGCGGTGGCGTACTTGAAGTCGCCGGGCACGCCGACGACCGGGGACATCTCGACCACCATGCCGACGATCAGCGCGCCGACGAGGGCACCGAATGCGGTGCCGAGGCCGCCGAGGGTGACGGCGGCGAAGAGGATCAGCAGGATCTGCAGGCCGGAGTCCCACTTGATGCCGTTGGTGACCAGGGCGTAGAGGATGCCGCCGAGGCCCGCCAGGCCGGCGGCGACGGTCCACACGAGGCGGATCACCCGGTCGACGTCGATGCCCGAGGCCGACGCCAGCGCGGGGTTGTCGGAGACCGCGCGGGTGGCCTGGCCGATGCGGGTCTTGGTGAGCGCGAGGCCGACCGCCGTCAGCACGACGACGGCGATGGCCATCGCGACGTAGGACTGCGTGGTCATCGTGATCGGCCCGAGGCTCAGGACCTCGGGGTTGTCGCGCACGACGCGGACGGTGCGGGCACCGACGAAGTACTGGAAGGAGTACTGCAGCGCCAGCGAGAGACCGATCGTCACGATCATCATCTGCACCAGGCCGAGCCCGCGGCGCCGCAGCGGTTGCCACATCACCCGGTCCTGGAACCACCCGGTGAAGGCGCACAGCAGCACCACGACCGCGCCGCCCACCCACAGGTTGAGCCCGCCCTGGTTGACCAGGAAGTAGGCGAGGATGCCGCCGAGCGTGACCTGCTCGGCGTGGGCGAAGTTCGACAGCCCGGTCGTGCCGTAGATCAGCGACAGGCCGACCGCGGCCAGCGCCAGGAGCAACCCCAGGCGCAGGCCGTTGGCGGCGCTCTGCAGGGCGTAGTCGAGGCGGTCGCGCTCCGCGGCGTAGTCGCCGGTGCGGACCGGGATGATCACCGCGGCGGTGCGGCCGAGCTGCGCCTGGACCCGCACCTCGCCGCTGCCGGTGGCACCGACGTCGTCGGGCAGCGTGTCCTCGTCGAGCGCGAGGACGTACTCTCCGGGCTCGGTGACCTGCAGCTGGTACTTGCCGTCCTCACCGGTCTCGACGCTCTCGGCGTAGCCGCCCGGACCGGTGACGTCGATGGTCACTCCCGCGACGACGTCGGACTCGGTGCGCAGCGTGCCCGCGATGCAGGCGACGGTCTCGCTCGGGAGGCACAGGGTGGCGACCTGCGCAGGCAGGGCGGTGCGCGGGGCGGCGGCAGCGGCGGGCGACGCCGACGCGGGACCGGCGGCCAACGTCAGCAGCGGCGTCAGGACCAGCAGCGCGAGCAGCCCGAGGAGCCCCGAGACTCCCGCACCTCCTGTCCTGGGACGGAGCGTGTGGCGAGCCTTCAAGATCGGATCCTCCTGTCGAGGCGCCCGGGCGCGGACGCTGCAGAGGAGTGTAGGGGTGCACCCGCGTGATCTGCGTCATGCGGGGTAGCCGCGCCCCGACCGATACCCAACGGTGACCTTCAGGCCCCCAACCGCCTGCACACGGCAACCATCCCCGCGTGCTGCGGGCTCAGCCCTCCGCGATCCCCGGCCCGTGGGTGAGGACCCCGTCGGCGACCTGCCGCATCGAGAGTCGCAGGTCCATCGCCGTCTTCTGGATCCAGCGGAAGGCGTCGGGCTCGCTCAGCCCGAGCTGCTCCTGCAGCACCGCCTTGGCGCGGTCGACCGACTTGCGGGTCTCGAGCCGCTCGGTCAGGTCGGCGACCTCGGCCTCGAGCAGCTGCACCTCGGCGAAGCGGCTCACCGCCATCTCGATCGCCGGCACCAGCTCGGTGCGGGAGAAGGGCTTGACGAGGTAGGCCATCGCGCCCGCGTCGCGCGCGCGCTCGACGAGATCGCGCTGCGAGAACGCGGTGAGGATGACCACCGGCGCGATCCGCTCGGCGGCGATGCGCTCGGCGGCCGCGATCCCGTCGAGCACCGGCATCTTCACGTCGAGCACGACCAGGTCGGGGCGCAGCTCCTGCGCCAGCTCGACCGCGCGGGCCCCGTCGCCGGCCTGGCCCACGACGTCGTAGCCCTCCTCGCCGAGCATCTCGGCGAGGTCCATGCGGATCAGTGCCTCGTCCTCGGCGATCACCACGCGACGGGTCGGACCGGACGGGCTCGAGGATGCGCTGCTCACGGGCTCCAGGCTAGTGGGTCGCCGCGGTCGGGTAGGTTGTGCCGTCGTCCCGGCCCCGGTATCCCAACGGCAGAGGAAGCGGTCTCAAACACCGTCCAGTGTGGGTTCGAATCCCACCCGGGGCACCCGGCGGCGCTCGCTCAGAGGCGGCGGTAGGCCGGCGCGACGCCGTTGATGGCGTCGCCCATCCGGTGGATGCGCAGCGCGTTGGTCGAGCCCGGGATGCCCGGCGGGCTGCCCGCGATGATGACGACGAGCTCGCCCTGCTCGACGCGGCCGATCTGCAGCAGCGCCTCGTCGACCTGGCGCACCATCTGGTCGGTGTGCTCGACCGGGTCGGTCTTGAAGGTCTCGACCCCCCAGGTGATCGACAGCTGCGAGCGGGTGCTGTCGAGCGGGGTGAAGGCGAGGATCGGGGTGGTGGCGCGCAGCCGCGACAGCCGCCGCGCGGAGTCCCCGGACTGGGTGAACGCGACGAGGTACTTCGCGCCGACCCGCTCCCCCACCTCGGCCGCGGCCTTGGTGATGACGCCGCTGCGGGTGCGGGGGTTCCACGGGATCTCCGAGACGTGCTGCAGCCCGTGCTCCTCGGTGGCCGCGATGATGCGCGCCATCGTCTCGACCGCGCCGACGGGGTGGGCACCCACCGACGTCTCGCCGGAGAGCATCACCGCGTCGGCGCCGTCGAGCACGGCGTTGGCGACGTCGGAGGCCTCCGCGCGGGTGGGCGCGGGCGCCGAGATCATCGACTCCAGCATCTGGGTCGCGACGATCACCGGCTTCGCCATGCGGCGGGCGCGACCGATGATGTCCTTCTGCAAGAACGGCACGTCCTCCAGAGGGCACTCCACGCCGAGGTCGCCGCGGGCCACCATGAGGCCGTCGAAGGCGTCGACGATGCCGTCGATGTTGTCGATCGCCTGAGGCTTCTCGATCTTGGCGATGACCGGGACGTGCACGCCCTCCTCGTCCATGACCCGGCGGACGTCCTCGACGTCGGCCGCGTTGCGCACGAAGCTCAGCGCGACGAAGTCGACCGAGAGCGACAGCGCGAAGCGGAGGTCCTCGACGTCCTTCTCCGACAGCGCCGGCACCGACACCGCGACGCCCGGCAGGTTGATGCCCTTGTGGTTGCTCACCGTGCCGGCGACCACCACCTCGGTCACGACGTCGGTGTCCTCGACCGCGGTCACCCGCAGCCGCACCTTGCCGTCGTCGACGAGGATGGGGTCGCCGGGGCTCACGTCGCCCGGCAGCCCCGTGTACGTCGTGCCGGCGACCTCGGCGTCGCCCGGGACGTCGCGCGTGGTGATGGTCCACGTCTGGCCCGCCCGCAGCTCGACCGGCCCGTCGGCGAAGGTCTCGAGCCGGATCTTGGGGCCCTGCAGGTCGGCGAAGATGCCGACGCCGTGACCGGTCTCGTCGGCGGCCTGGCGCACGGTGCGGTAGGCCCGGGCGTGGTCGGCGTGGGTGCCGTGGCTCATGTTGAGCCGGGCGACGTCCATGCCGGCGTGGACCAGCTCGCGGATCCGCTCCTCCGAGGAGGTGGCCGGGCCCAGGGTGCACACGATCTTGGCTCTCCGCACGTGCTCCACCCTAGCTCACGTTGGATCGATCAAAGGGGCGGCGGCCGCCCGTCGTCCCGGTGACTGGGACGTACTCCCCGGTAGCGAGCGACGCCTCACGGCCCACCCTGCAGGTGGGCCGTGAGGCTGGCCGGCTCAGCCCGCGACGAGGGGGCGGTCGGTCGGTGCGACCGGGCGCGGGAGCGCCGTGCTGCCGGTGAGGAACTCGTCGACCGCCGCGGCCGCCGCGCGGCCCTCGGCGATCGCCCACACGATGAGCGACTGCCCACGACCGGCGTCGCCGGCGACGAAGACGCCCTCGACGGTCGTGGCGTAGGCCGCGTCGCGCACGACGTTGCCGCGCTCGTCGAGCTCGACGCCGAGCTGCTCGAGCAGGCCGGTCGGCTCCGGGCCCGTGAAGCCCATGGCGAAGAGCACCAGGTCGGCCGGGATCTCCCGGGCGCTGCCCTCCACCTCCTGGAAGCGGCCGTCGACCATCTCGACGTCGACGATGCGCAGCGCGCGGACGTGGCCCGCGTCGTCGCCGAGGAACTCCTGGGTCGACACGGCGTAGACCCGCTCGCCGCCCTCCTCGTGGGCGGAGCTGACCTTGAAGGTCATCGGGTAGGTCGGCCACGGCTGCGAGCTCGGCCGCTCCTCGGCCGGGCGCGGCATGATCTCGAGCTGCGTGATCGAGGCCGCGCCCTGGCGGATGGAGGTGCCGAGGCAGTCGGCCCCGGTGTCGCCGCCGCCGATGATGACCACGTGCTTGCCGGCCGCGGTCACCTGGCCCTCGACCTGCTCCCCCAGCGCGCTGCGGTTGGCCTGCGGCAGGAAGTCCATCGCCTGGTGGATGCCGGCGAGCTCGCGGCCGGGCGCGGGCAGGTCGCGCGGCACCGTCGAGCCGGTGGCCAGGACGACCGCGTCGTAGCGCTCGCGCAGCTCGCGCCCGGTCAGCTGACCACCCACGTCGACCCCGGCCCGGAAGACGGTGCCCTCGCGGCGCATCTGGTCCAGGCGCCGGTCGAGGTGCTTCTTCTCCATCTTGAACTCGGGGATGCCGTAGCGCAGCAGCCCGCCGATCTTGTCGGCGCGCTCGTAGACCGCGACGGTGTGGCCCGCCCGGGTCAGCTGCTGGGCGGCCGCGAGGCCGGCCGGGCCCGACCCGACCACGGCGACCGTGCGGCCCGAGAGCCACTCCGGCGGCTGCGGGCGCACGAAGCCCGACTCCCACGCCTTGTCGGCGATGGAGACCTCGACGTTCTTGATCGTCACCGGGTCCTGGTTGATGCCGAGCACGCAGGCGGTCTCGCACGGTGCCGGGCAGAGCCGACCGGTGAACTCCGGGAAGTTGTTGGTCGCGTGGAGGCGCTCGATCGCGCCCTCCCAGTCGTCGCGCCACACCAGGTCGTTCCACTCGGGGATGATGTTGCCGAGCGGGCAGCCCTGGTGGCAGAACGGGATGCCGCAGTCCATGCAGCGTCCGGCCTGCGGCGTGATGATCGGGAGCAGGGCCCGCCCGACGCCGTCGGGGTAGACCTCCGCCCAGTCGTTGACCCGCTCGTCGACGGGTCGACGGGGCGCGCCCTTGCGCCCCTCCTTCAGGAACCCCTTCGGGTCAGCCATGCTCTGCCACCCCCTTCATTCCTTCGCTGCGCTCATCCATGGAGTGCCTCCATCATCGCGTGGGCCGTCTGGTCCTCGTCGAGGCCGGCCTGCTCGGCCTGGGCCTTCGCCTCGAGCACCTTGCGGTAGTCGGTCGGCATGATCTCGGTGAAGCGGGCCAGCGCGGCGGGCCAGTCGGCCAGCAGCTCCTCGGCCACCGTCGAGCCCGTCTCCTCCTGGTGCTGGCGCACCAGGGACTCGAGCTCCGCGGCCGCGTCGTCGACGACGGGGCGCAGCTCGACGAGCTCGCGGTTGACGCGACCCTCGTCGAGGTCGAGCACCCAGGCCACGCCGCCGGACATGCCGGCGGCGATGTTGCGCCCGGTCGGGCCGAGCACGACCACGCGGCCGCCCGTCATGTACTCGCAGGCGTGGTCGCCGACGCCCTCGGTGACCAGGGAGGCACCCGAGTTGCGCACGGCGAACCGCTCGCCCACGGCGCCGCGCAGGAAGACCTGCCCCGACGTGGCGCCGTACGCGATGGTGTTGCCGGCGATCACCTGCTCCTCGGCGCGGAAGCCCGCGGCGCGGTCGGGGCGGACGACCACCCGACCGCCCGAGAGCCCCTTGCCGACGTAGTCGTTGGCGTCGCCCTCGAGGCGCAGCGTGATGCCGCGCGGCAGGAACGCGCCGAAGGACTGGCCGGCCGAGCCGGTGAAGGTCAGGTCGACCGTGCCCTCGGGCAGGCCCTCGGCGCGGTAGCGCTTGGTCACCTCGTGGCCCAGCATCGTGCCGACGGTGCGGTTGACGTTGCGGATCTGCAGCTGGGCGCGCACCGGCTCGCCGCGCTCGAGGGCCGGGGCGGCCAGGGCGATCAACTCGTTGTCGAGCGCCTTGTCGAGGCCGTGGTCCTGCGTCGTGGTGTTGCGCAGCGCGGCGCCCTCGGGCAGCGCAGGCTGGTGCAGCACCGGGGTGAGGTCGAGGCCGGAGGCCTTCCAGTGCTCGACGGCGCGGGCGACGTCGAGGGCGTCGACGCGGCCGATCGCCTCGTCGAGCGTGCGGAAGCCCAGCTCGGCGAGCAGCTCGCGCACCTCCTGGGCCACGAACTCGAAGAAGTTCACGACGTGCTCGGCCTTGCCCGTGTAGCGCTCGCGCAGCGTGGGGTTCTGCGTCGCGACGCCCACGGGGCAGGTGTCGAGGTGGCAGACCCGCATCATGATGCAGCCGGAGACCACGAGCGGTGCCGTCGCGAAGCCGTACTCCTCGGCGCCGAGCAGCGCCGCGATGACGACGTCGCGGCCGGTCTTCAGCTGACCGTCGGTCTGCACGACGATGCGGTCGCGCAGGCCGTTGAGCAGCAGCGTCTGCTGGGTCTCGGCGAGGCCGAGCTCCCAGGGGCCGCCGGCGTGCTTGAGCGAGGTGAGCGGCGAGGCGCCGGTGCCGCCGTCGTGGCCGGAGACCAGCACGACGTCGGCGTGCGCCTTCGAGACGCCCGCCGCGACCGTGCCGACCCCGACCTCGGCCACGAGCTTGACGTGGACGCGGGCCGACGGGTTGGCGTTCTTCAGGTCGTGGATGAGCTGGGCGAGGTCCTCGATGGAGTAGATGTCGTGGTGCGGCGGCGGGCTGATGAGCCCCACGCCCGGCGTCGAGTGCCGGGTCTTGGCCACCCACGGGTAGACCTTGTGGCCGGGCAGCTGGCCGCCCTCGCCGGGCTTCGCGCCCTGCGCCATCTTGATCTGGATGTCGTCGGCGTTCGTGAGGTACTCCGAGGTGACGCCGAAGCGCCCGCTCGCGACCTGCTTGATCGAGCTGCGGCGCTCGGGGTCGTAGAGCCGCTCGGAGTCCTCGCCGCCCTCGCCGGTGTTGGACTTGCCGCCGAGGCGGTTCATCGCGACCGCGAGGGTCTCGTGGGCCTCCTGGCTGATCGAGCCGTAGGACATCGCGCCGGTCTGGAAGCGCTTGACGATCTCCGAGACCGGCTCGACCTCCTCGATCGGCACCGGCGCCCGGCCCGCCGTCTCGGCGTCCTTGAAGCGGAAGAGCCCGCGCAGCGTCATCAGCCGCTCGGACTGCTCGTCGACGCGCTGGGTGTACTGCTTGAACACGTCGTAGCGGCCCGCGCGCGTGGAGTGCTGCAGGCGGAAGACGGTCTCGGGGTCGAACAGGTGCGGCTCGCCCTCGCGGCGCCACTGGTACTCCCCGCCGATCTCCAGCTCGCGGTGCGGGTCGCGCACGCCCGAGCGGGGGTACGCCGCAGCGTGGCGGCGCGCGACCTCCTCGGCGATGGTGTCGAGCTCGACGCCGCCGAGCTTGGAGGTGGTGCCGGTGAAGTAGCGGTCGACCACCGACTGCGCCAGGCCGACGGCCTCGAAGATCTGCGCCCCGGTGTAGGACGCGACGGTCGAGACGCCCATCTTGGACATCACCTTGAGCACGCCCTTGCCGAGCGCCTTGACCAGGTTCGCGACCGCCTGCTCGGGCTCGGTGGTGACGTAGTAGCCCTCGCGGGCGAGGTCCTCGACCGACTCCATCGCCAGGTAGGGGTTGACCGCGGCCGCGCCGTAGCCGACCAGCAGCGCGACGTGGTGCACCTCGCGGACGTCGCCGGCCTCGACCAGCAGCCCGACCTGGGTGCGGGTCTTCTCGCGCACCAGGTGGTGGTGGACCGCACCGGTGAGCAGCAGCGACGGGATGGGCGCGAGCTCGGCGGTGGAGTGGCGGTCGGAGAGCACGATGATGCGCGCGCCGTCGGCGATCGCCTGCGACACCTCGGCGCAGATCTCGTCGAGGCGGCGCGCCATCGCCTCGCCGCCGCCCTCGACCTCGTAGAGGCCGCGGGCGACGTGGGTGATGAAGCCCGGCATGTCGCCGTCGCGGTTGATGTGGCGGATCTTGGCGAGGTCGTCGTTGTCGATGACCGGGAAGGGCAGGACGACCTGCCGGCACGAGGCCGGCTGCGGCTCGAGCAGGTTGGACTCGGGTCCGATCGAGCCGTTGAGCGAGGTGACGAGCTCCTCGCGGATGGCGTCGAGCGGCGGGTTGGTCACCTGCGCGAAGAGCTGGCTGAAGTAGTCGAAGAGCAGTCGCGGCTTGTCCGACAGCGCCGCGATGGGGGTGTCGGTGCCCATCGAGCCGATGGGCTCGGCGCCGGTGTTGGCCATCGGGGTGAGCAGCACGCGCAGCTGCTCCTCGGTGTAGCCGAAGACCTGCTGACGGCGGGTGACCGAGGCGTGGGTGTGCACGACGTGCTCGCGCTGCGGCACGTCGTCGAGGTGGATCAGCCCGGCGTGCAGCCACTCGTCGTAGGGGTGCTCGGCGGCGAGCTCGGCCTTGATCTCCTCGTCCTCGACGATGCGGTGCTCGTCGGTGTCGACCAGGAACATCTTGCCCGGCTGCAGCCGGCCCTTGCGCACGACGGTCGCCGGGTCGATGTCGAGCACCCCGACCTCGGAGGCGAGCACGACGAGGCCGTCGTCGGTGACCCAGTAGCGGGAGGGGCGCAGGCCGTTGCGGTCGAGGACCGCGCCGATCTGCGAGCCGTCGGTGAAGACCACGCAGGCCGGCCCGTCCCAGGGCTCCATCACGGTGGAGTGGAACTCGTAGAAGGCGCGGCGCGCGGCGTCCATCTCGGCGTGGTTCTCCCACGCCTCCGGGATCATCATCAGCACCGCGTGGGGCAGCGAGCGCCCGCCCATGTGCAGCAGCTCGAGGACCTCGTCGAAGGACGCCGAGTCGGAGGCGCCCGGCGTGCAGATCGGGAAGAGCCGCTCGAGGTCGCCCGGGATGAGGTCGGAGGCCAGCAGCGCCTCGCGGGCCCGCATCCAGTTGCGGTTGCCCATCACGGTGTTGATCTCGCCGTTGTGGGCGATGTAGCGGAACGGGTGCGACAGCGGCCAGCTCGGGAAGGTGTTGGTCGAGAAGCGGCTGTGCACGACGGCCATCGCCGAGGTCACCCGCTCGTCGGTGAGGTCGGGGAAGACCACGTCGAGCTGCTCGGGGGTCAGCATCCCCTTGTAGACCAGGGTGCGCGAGGACAGCGACGGGAAGTAGACGTCGGTCTCGCGCTCCGCGCGCTTGCGCAGGACGAAGGCGAGCCGCTCGAGGCCCAGGCCGGTGACCCGCGCGCCGGCGCCGGCGACGACGACCTGGCGGAAGGTCGGCATGACGCCGAGGGCGGTCCGCCCGAGCGGGGCCGGCTCGACGGGCACGTCGCGCCAGCCGAGGACCTCGAGGCCCTCCTCCGCGGCGATCTCCTCGATGCGGCGCTGGGTGTCGGCGACGTGGTCGGCCTCGCCGGGCAGGAAGGCGGTGCCGACCGCGTAGGCCCCGGCCGGGGGCAGCTCGAAGCCGACGACCTCGCGCAGGAAGGCGTCGGGCACCTGGATCAGGATGCCCGCGCCGTCACCGGAGTTGGGCTCGGCGCCGGCGGCGCCGCGGTGGTCGAGGTTGAGCAGGGCCTTCACGCCCTTGCGCACGATGTCGTGGCTGGCCTCGCCGGTCAGGGTCGCCACGAAGGCCACACCGCACGCGTCGTGCTCGTGCGCCGAGTCGTAGAGCCCTTGCGGCGGCGGGAATGCGGAGTGGAGCGTCACCGGGCATTCTCCCGTCGTCGTCAGCGTCGGGGCGCAGGAGGGCCCGGACGAGTGATGATGCATGGCGGCAGGGGACGGCGTTGGCCCTAGCAGAGGTCGAGGCTACCACCCGGGCGCCGGCGGACCCGTCCTCGGCGAGAGGACGGACGTCACACCCGGAGCGGCCCCGGACGGCCCGGGGCGGCGTTAGACCGCGGTGCCGACAGCGGTGCCCACCGCGTACGTCGCGGCGAAGGCGAGCCCGCCCAGGAGCGCCTGGCGTCCCCCGCCGTACCACCACGAGCGGCTCGTGACCCGCGAGACCACGGCGCCGCACGCGAACAGGGCGACGAGCGTGAGGACCACGGCGAGCAGCAGGCTGTCGAGGCCGAGCACGTAGGGCAGCACCGGCACCGCCGCACCCACCGCGAAGGCCGCGAAGGAGGAGCCCGCGGCGACCGCGGGCGAGGCGAGGTCGTCGGGGTCGACGCCGAGCTCCTCCTGGGCGTGCACGGCCACCGCGTTGTCGACGTCGCGGTGGATCTCGCGGGCGACCTCGGCGGCGAGCTCGGGTGAGAGGCCCTTGGCGACGTACATCGCGGCCAGCTCGGACTCCTCCGCCGGGCCGTTGCGCTCGATCTCGCGGCGCTCGACCGCGATCTCGCGCTCGGCGGCCTCGGACTGGCTGGCGACCGAGGCGTACTCCCCCGCGGCCATCGAGAACGCGCCCGCTGCGAGGCCCGCCAGGCCGGCGAGGACGACGGCCGAGGAGTCGGCGGCACCGCGCGTGCCGCCGGCGACGCCGGCGATCAGGGCGGCGTTGGAGACCAGGCCGTCCATGGCGCCGAAGACGGCCGGGCGCAGCCACCCGCCCGTGACGTCGGGGTGCTCGTGGTCGATCCGCGGGGCCTCGGTGGTGGTCACGCGTCGAGCCTAGGCAGGCACGGCGCGGAATTCACCGAAGGTGAGGCTCACCTGCCCGGCTCGTCCTGCAGCTGCTCGTCGTCGCGGAGCGGCGCACGGCCGGGGAGGTAGACCTCCTCCTCGCGGCCGCCCCCGGCCCCGCTGCGACGGCCCGCGAGCACGAACCAGGCGGCCGCCGCGCAGAAGAGCAGGACGGAGGTCCACACGTTGAGCCGCAGGCCCAGCACGTCGTCCATCTGCACGTCGTCGATGCGCAGCGTCTCGATCCAGCCGCGGCCCAGGGTGTAGGCCATGACGTAGAGCGCCGCGACGCGGCCGTGCCCCAGGCGCAGGCGCCGGTCGAGCCACACCACGACCGCGAAGGCGGCGAGCGACCACAGGCACTCGTAGAGGAACGTCGGGTGGAAGGTGGTCTCGTCGAGGTAGGCCGACGGCCGGTAGGCCGGGTCGATCTCGAGGCCCCACGGCAGGTCGGTGGGCCGACCGAAGAGCTCCTGGTTGAACCAGTTGCCCCAGCGCCCGACGGCCTGGCCCACCAGCACCGCCGGCGCGAGGGCGTCGAGCAGCGGCAGCACCTTGATGCCGCGGCGTCGCGCGCCCCAGGCGGTGGCCAGGGCACCGACGGCGATGGCGCCCCAGATGCCGAGCCCGCCGCGCCACACGTAGAGCGCGGTGACGGGGTCCTGGCCCTCGCCGAAGTAGAGCTGCCAGTCGGTGAGCACGTGGTAGAGCCGGCCGCCGACGAGGCCGAGCGGCACCGCGAGCACCGCGAGGTCGCCGATCTCGCCGCTGGTGCCGCCGCGGGCCACCCAGCGGCGGTCGGCGATCCAGATCGTGAGGACGACGCCGAGGATGATCGAGAAGGCGTAGCCCCGCAGCGGCACCGGCCCGAGCTCCCACGTGCCCTGCGAGGGGCTCGGGATGCTCGCGGGCAGCAGCGCCGCGCTCTGCGCGAGGTCCAGCACCGCGCTCTGCGCGAGGTCGAGCCCCGCGACCAGCAGCCCGCTCACGAGGCCAGCCCGTCCTCGAGCAGCGCCTCGGCGTCGTCGCCGAGCAGCGCCTGCACGTCGGCGGCGAGGTCGGCCGCGGAGACGTCCTGCGTCCACAGGATCGGCGAGGTGCCGTCGGGCAGGACCCCGGTGACGTGGGTCGAGTGGGTCTCGAGGTCGTAGCCCCCGCTGGGCAGTCGCTGGCCGTCGCTGACGTAGACGGCGAGCGGCTCACCGGTGGCGACCACCTCGTCGAGCTCGCCGGTCAGGCCGGTGGCCGACGGGTCGAAGCGGTCGAGGTAGTCGCGCAGCACCGGGCCGGTGTCGCGCGCGGGGTCGGTGGTGACGAAGACCACCTCGACGCGCTCGCGGTCGGCCTCGTCGAGCCGGTTGAGGGCCGCGGCGACCGTCGACATCACCGCCGGACAGACGTCGGGGCACCGCGTGTAGCCGAAGAAGACCAGCGTGAGGTCGGCCGTGGCGTCCTCGGCGAAGGACCACGGCTCGCCCGCGGTGTCGACGAGCGACGTCGCGGGCACGGCGTACGGCGCGTGGACGGCGCCGGTGAGCGCGGCCGGGGCCTCCTCGGCACCGGCGGCGCAGCCGGTCGCGAGCACGGCCGCGGCCAGCGCGGCGACCAGGGCACGCGCGTGGGTGCGACGCGGACGGCTCTCACGCACGGGCCGGCTCCTGGGGGGTCCGGACCGCGCGCCGCACGCCTCCGGCGAGGTCCTCGGTGAGGGTGCGCAGCGCGGCCAGCCCGGCGGGCAGGTCGTCGGGGTGGTCCTGCAGGGCCCGGACGAAGGCCGAGCCCACGATGACGCCGTCGGCGAACGAGCCGACCTCAGCGGCCTGGTCGCCCGTGCTCACCCCGAGCCCGACGCCGACGGGCAGGTCGGTCGTGGCGTGGGTGCGCGCGACCAGCGGTGCTGCGAGGTCGCTGGTGGTGGCCCGGGCGCCGGTGACGCCCATGACCGCGGTGGCGTAGACGAAGCCGCGGCAGGCGGCGGTCGTCATGGCGACGCGGGCGTCGGTCGAGGAGGGCGAGACCAGGAAGACCTTGTCCAGCCCGTGGTCGTCGGCGGCCGCGATCCACTCCGGCGCGCTGTCGGGCGTCAGGTCGGGCGTGATCAGCCCGGCCCCGCCGGCGGAGGCCAGGTCGGCGGCGAAGCGCTCGACGCCGTAGCGCTCGACGGGGTTCCAGTAGGTCATGACGAGGGTGGGCGTGCCGGTCTCCGCAGCCGCCTCGACGACGCGCAGCACGTCGCGGGTGCGGGTGCCGCCCTCGAGCGCCTGCTGGGCGGCGGCCTGGATGGTGGGGCCGTCCATCACCGGGTCGCTGTAGGGCAGGCCGATCTCGAGCACGTCGCAGCCCGCGTCGACCATGGTGCGCAGCGCCTCGACCGAGCCCGCCACGTCGGGGAAGCCGGCGGGCAGGTAGCCCACCAGCGCCGCGCGGCCCTCGGCCCGGGCGCGAGCGAAGGCGGCCGCCGACCCGGTCGCCGACCCGGTCACGGCCGGCCCTCCGCCGCGTCGGGCTGGCCGAGGCCGAACCACTCGATGGCGGTGCCCATGTCCTTGTCACCGCGACCGCTCAGGCTGATCAGCACCGTCGCGTCGGGGCCCTTCTCCGCCGCGAGGCGGGTCGCCACGCGGATCGCGCCGGCCACGGCGTGCGCGGTCTCGATCGCCGGGATGATCCCCTCCGTGCGGCTCAGCAGCGCCATCGCCTCCATCGCCTCGGCGTCGGTCACCGGCTCGTAGGTGGCGCGGCCCGTGGCGGCGAGGTGGGCGTGCTGGGGCCCGACGCCGGGGTAGTCGAGCCCGGCCGAGATCGAGTGGGACTCGCGGGTCTGGCCGTCGTCGTCCTGCAGCACGAAGGTGCGGGCGCCGTGCAGCACGCCCGAGCTGCCCCCGACGATGGTCGCGGCGTGCCGCGGGGTGTCCACCCCGTCGCCGCCGGCCTCGAAGCCCCACACCTCCACGTCCTCGTCGTCCAGGAACGCCGCGAACAGGCCGATCGCGTTGGACCCGCCGCCCACGCAGGCCGCGACGGCGTCCGGCAGCACGCCGTACTGCTCGAGGCACTGTGCGCGCGCCTCGTCGCCGATGCCGCGGGTGAAGTCGCGCACCATGCTGGGGAAGGGGTGCGGGCCCGCCGCGGTCCCGAAGAGGTACGCCGTGTGGTCGACGCTGGCGACCCAGTCGCGCAGCGCCTCGTTGATCGCGTCCTTGAGCGTGGCGCTGCCGGACTCCACCGCGACGACCTTCGCCCCGAGCAGGTGCATGCGCGCGACGTTGAGGGCCTGGCGGCGGGTGTCGACCGCGCCCATGTAGACGGTGCAGTCGAGCCCGAAGTAGGCCGCGGCGGTCGCGCTCGCGACGCCGTGCTGCCCGGCGCCGGTCTCGGCGATCACGCGCGTCTTGCCCATCCGCTTGGTCAGCAGCGCCTGACCGAGCACGTTGCGGATCTTGTGGGCGCCGGTGTGGTTGAGGTCCTCGCGCTTGAGCAGGATGCGGGCGCCGACCTGCCGGCTGAGGCGCTCGGCGTGGTAGAGCGGGCTCGGCAGGCCGGCGTAGTCGCGCAGCACGGCCTCGAACTCGGCGACGAAACCCGGGTCTGCCATCGCGTCGTGCCAGGCGTCGGTGAGCTCGTCGAGCGCGGCGACCAGGGCCTCGGGCATGAAGCGGCCGCCCCAGCCGAGGGCCGGGTCGCCGAAGTAGCCGCGCTCGTCGGCGTCGAAGCGGCCTCGGGCCGCGGGTGCGGTCGGGCCTGCGGGTCCGGGTGCGACCTGGGTCATGCGAGGGTCCCTCCTGCGGTGGGGCTCGGGGTGCGGACCGGGAGGCCGGTCATGGCGCGCACGGCCGCGGCGGGGTCGCCGTCGCGGACCAGCGCCTCTCCGACGAGCACCGCGCGGGCGCCCTCGGCGGCGAAGCGGGCGACGTCGTCGGGGCCGGTGACGCCGGACTCGGCGACCAGGACCCGGTCGGCGGGCACCAGCGGGGCGAGGCGGCCGAAGGTGCCCGCGTCGACGTCGAGCGTCTTGAGGTTGCGGGCGTTGACCCCGACCAGCTCGGCGCCCAGGGCGACCGCCCGCTCGGTCTCGGCCTCGTCGTGCACCTCCACCAGCGCGGTCATGCCGAGCTCGCCGACGAGGTCGTGCAGCCGGCGCAGCGAGGCGTCGTCGAGCGCCGCCACGATCAGCAGCACCAGGTCGGCGCCGGCAGCGCGGGCCTCGACGACCTGGTAGTCGGCGACCACGAAGTCCTTGCGCAGCAGCGGCACGTCGACCGCGGCGCGCACGGCCCGCAGGTCGTCGAGGCTGCCGCCGAAGCGGCGCTGCTCGGTGAGCACGCTGATCGCGGCGGCCCCGCCGGCGGCGTAGGCCGCGGCGAGCGTCGTCGGGTCGGGGATGTCGGCGAGGTGGCCCTTGCTGGGGCTGCGGCGCTTCACCTCGGCGATGACCGAGGTGGTGGAGGCGCGCAGGTGCGGCAGCGGGTCGCGCACCGCGTCGGCGTCGGCGAGGGCCGCCCTCAGCTCGCGCAGCGGCGTGCGCGCCTCGCGGGCGGCGAGGTCCTCCCGCACGCCCGCGACGATGTCGTCGAGCACCGAGGGCACGGACATGGGGCTCCCCTCCACGGGTGGACGTCGGTCGCGAGGGCGGCGACGCTGCCGGCCACGCGGCGGCCGGGCGCGCGGTGCGCGCGGCGGGGCCGCCTCGGCCCCCAGTCTCTCACCCGGGGCCAGCGGACGGGGAGCGGCTCAGTGGTCGCCGGAGCGGGCGCCCGCGGCGGAGTTGGCGCTCGAGCCACCGTGCAGGCCCAGCTTGACCATCACCGCGAAGACGACCAGGGATCCCACGCCGAGCGCCACGCCGACCCAGAAGACCGGCATCTTCACCGGGTCGAACATCAGGCCGATGCTGCCCACCAGGAAGCCGGCGAGGGCCACCGCGACGGCGGTCCAGGCTGCGGGGGTGTTGCCGTGGCTGTCAGCAGACATGGCGGGCGGGCTCCTCGGGTTGTGCGGTGTCGGTGGGGGCCGGTGGGCCGCGGCCAGTCTAGGGGGCCGGGTCGGCCGTCGGGTCGCGGCCCTCGTCGATCGCGCGCCACAGCGCGCGCTGGGCGTCGCCGTCGACCGCGCCGTCGACGCCGCCCGCTCCGTCCGCTCCGGCCACGCCGTCCTGGCCGTCCTGGCCGTCCTGGCCGTGCTGTGCGTCGCCGCCGTGCGGCGCAGCCGGGGCGGCGGCGGCAGGTGCCGGGGCGGCACCGGGTGCACCGCTCGGTGCGTCGTAGCGCGCACCCATCTCGGGCCAGTGGGGCACCCACGCGACCGCGGCCGCCAACAGCGCGACGGAGAGCAGGGTGGCGACCCACGCCGCGGCGTACCACCCGGTGACGGAGACGTCGGGCGAGCCGGCGCCGGCCGCGACGTAGGGCTCGCGCACGCGCGCGGTCAGGCCGGGCAGGCCGGCGCCGAGCGCCACCGCCGCGCCCAGCGCCGCCAGGAGCCCCAGCGCCAGGACGGCGCGGCGCACCCGGCCGCGCAGCACGAGCATCGCCCCCCAGGCGGCGAGGACGACGAGGGACAGCGCCTGCGGGAGCGGCAGGTCGGTGGCGGGGGGCCGCACGAGCGCCCCGTCGGTGCCGTCGACGCCGCCGACCTCGACCGCCGGGCGGGCAGTGGCGACGGCGGCGAGCGCGGCGGCGCCGAGGCCGAGGAGGGTGGTGCGCCCGAAGGTGCGGCGCCGCGACGTGCTCACGCCGGGTCGGCGGCGAGCGGGAGCAGGTCGGCGTCGAAGCAGGTGCGCTCGCCGGTGTGGCAGGCCGGTCCCTCCTGCTCGACGCGCACGAGCAGGGCGTCGCCGTCGCAGTCGAGGCGCACCTCGCGCACCCACTGGCGGTGACCGGAGGTCTCCCCCTTGACCCAGAGCTCCTGCCGCGAACGGCTCCAGTAGGTGGCGCGGCCGGTGCTGAGGGTGCGGGCGAGCGCCTCGTCGCTCATCCAGCCCAGCATCAGCACCTCGCCGGTGTCGTGGGCCTGCACGACGGCGGCGACCAGGCCGTCGTCGGTGCGCTTGAGGCGGGCGGCGACCTGCGGGTCGAGAGTGGTGCTCACGCCCCCAGTATCGCGGCCCGCCCCAGGTGGCGGACGGGCCCGGTCCTAGCGGCCCTGCTGGGCCACCCAGGACGCGTGCAGCCCGGCGTAGACGCCGCCCTGCTGGGCGACCAGCTCTGCGTGGGGGCCGCGCTGCACGACCCGGCCCCGGTCGACGACCAGCACCTCGTCGGCCGCCTCGGCGGTCGAGAGGCGGTGGGCGATGGTGACCGAGGTGCGCCCGCGCATCAGCCGCTCGAGCGCCCGGCCGATGCGCACCTCGAGCGCGGGGTCGACCGCCGAGGTGGCCTCGTCGAGGACCAGCAGGTCGGGGTCGGCGAGCTGCGCGCGCAGCAGCGCGACCAGCTGGCGCTCCCCGGCCGACAGCGACTCGCCGCGCTGCCCGACCGGGGTGTGCACGCCGGCGGGCAGCCCCGCGAGCCAGTCGCCCAGGCCGAGCTCGTCGGCCGCCGCGGCGATCTGCTGCTCGGTGGCGTCCAGCCTGCCGTAGCGGACGTTGGCGGCGAGGGTGTCGTCGAAGAGGAAGCCCTCCTGCGGGACCAGCACCACGCTGCGGCGCAGGTGGGCCTGCGCCACGTCGCGCACGTCGACGCCGTCGAGCAGCACCGCGCCCTCGGAGGGGTCCATCAGCCGCGTCAGCAGCTTGGCGATGGTCGACTTGCCCGACCCCGTCTCCCCCACCACGGCGACGCGGGTGCCCGCGGCGAGCGCGAGGTCGACGTCGCGCAGCACCGGCGGCCCGCCGGGGTAGGCGAAGGACACGTGGTCGAAGCGCACCTCGATCGGTCCCCGGGGCAGCGCCCTGCCGTCGGCACCGGGGTCGACGAGGTCGGCCGGGGTGTCCAGGATGCCGATGACGCGGCGCCACCCGGCGATGGCGAGCTGGGCGTCGGTGAGGATCTGGGTGCCCATCTGCACGGGCCCGACGAAGAGCGTGACGATGAAGGCGAAGGCGAGGATCTCGCCGGAGGTGAGGTCGCCGGTGATGCCGAGCAGCACCCCGACGACGATCACGCCCGCGTTGGCGAGGCCGGCGGAGACGCCGCCGAGGGAGAACGAGAACGCCGTGAGCCCCTGCGCCCTCGTCGACGCCGCGCGGTGGCGGTCGATGGCCTCGTCGATGCGCGCCTGGGTGCGCGCCTCGACGGCGTAGGTGCGCACCACCTCCGCGCCCACGACCGGCTCGGAGATCGCCGACAGCAGGCTGCCCACCTGCCGGCGCACCACGCCGTAGGCGAGGGAGAGCCGGCGCTGGAACCACCGCAGCGAGAGGAACAGCGGGGCGAAGCAGAGCCACACGACGAGCGCCAGCTGCCAGCTGTAGACGACCATGACGACGGTCGCCACCAGCACCTGGCCGATGCTGATGATCAAGAAGACGCCGCCGAAGACCAGGAACTGGCTGACCTGGTCGACGTCGCTCGTGACGCGCGAGACGAGCGAGCCGCGCCGCTCGGTGTTCTGCGTCAGCAGCGGCAGGTCGTGCACGTGGCGGAACGCCTTGGTGCGCAGCGTGGCCAGCCCGCGCTCGGCCGTGCGGAAGAGGCGGGCGGTCATGACGTACTGCGACACGGCCGTGCCGACGAGGGCCGCCGCGGCCACCAGGCCCATGCGCACCGTGAAGCCGAGGTCGGGGCCGTCGGGGCCGGCGAGGCCCCGGTCGAGGGTCTGCTGCACCGCGATCGGCACCACCACCTGACCGACGGTCGCGAGCACCGCCAGCAGCAGCGTGACCCCGAGCCCCTCGCGCAGCTCCGGCGAGTGGTGCAGGCCGCGCCGCACGGTCTCGAGCGCCTTCAGCTCGTCGCCGGTCGCGAGGGCGGTGCCGGAGGCCGAGGCGGGCCGGGTGTCGGTGCCCGGCCGGGTCGAGGTGCTCATGCGTCCTGCTCCGTCCGGTCGTGCTCGTGGTCGGCCTCGTAGGCGTTGACGAGCTCGGCGTACGCCGGGCTGCGGCGCAGCAGCTCGTCGTGCGTGCCGCGGTCGACGATGCGGCCGCCGTCGAGGTGCAGGACCTCGTCGGCGAGCCCGATCGTGGCCTTGCGGTAGGCCACCACCACGAGCGTGGCGCCACCGGAGCCGCCGCGCAGGGCGGCCAGGATGCGGGCCTCGACCTCGGGGTCGACGGCCGAGGTGGCGTCGTCGAGGATGAGCAGGCGCGGGCGCCGCACGAGCGCGCGGGCCAGCGAGATGCGTTGGCGCTGCCCACCCGAGAGCGAGGTGCCGCGCTCACCGAGGCGTGAGTCGAGGCCGTGCGGCAACGCGGCGACGAAGCCGTCGGCCTGGGCCGTGCGCAGCGCCTCCCAGACCTCGTCGTCCCCGACGTCGGCGCCCAGGGCGACGTTGCCGCGCACGGTGTCGTCGAAGAGGAACGCGGTCTGGCCCACGAGCGACACCGAGCCGGCCAGCTCGCCCGGGGCCAGGTCGCGCAGGTCGGTGTCGTCGAGCAGCACGCGGCCGTGGTCGGGGTCGACCAGGCGGGTCAGCAGGGCGGTGAGCGTCGTCTTGCCGCTGGCGGTCGGCCCCACCAGCGCGACGGTCGCACCGGGGCGCACCTCGAAGGAGACGGAGCCGAGCAGCGCGTCGCCGGGTGCCGGTGCCTCTCCCGTCGGGTGGGTCGTCGGGTGGGTCGTCGGGTGGGTCGTCGGGTGGGTGTAGCCGAGGTCCTCGACCACGAGGTGCGCCCCGCCGCCGTCGCGCGGAAGCCGGGCCTCGCCGTACTCGACCGCGCCGGTGGCCTCGAGCACGCGGGTGACCCGCTCGTAGCCGACCACGCTGCGGGGGAACTCCCCCAGCAGCCAGCCGATCGAGCGGATCGGGAAGGAGACGACCGTCAGCAGGTAGGCGACCGTCACCACGTCGCCGGGGTCGGTGGCGCCCGACACGACCCGCGAGACCCCGACGGCCAGCACGACGAGGACGCCGAGGTTGGGCAGCGAGGAGAGCGCGGGGTCGAAGGCGGCGCGGATCCGGCCGGCGCGCACCTGCACGTCGCGCAGCTCGCGGGCGGTGGCGGCGAAGCGGTCGGTCTCCTCCTGCTCGC
The DNA here is from genome assembly GCF_013409425.1 of Nocardioides perillae. Classification (NCBI taxonomy): domain Bacteria; kingdom Bacillati; phylum Actinomycetota; class Actinomycetes; order Propionibacteriales; family Nocardioidaceae; genus Nocardioides; species Nocardioides perillae. The sequence goes on from NZ_JACCAC010000001.1 coordinate 2,722,023, forward strand.
GCCCGAGCGTCTTGACCACGACGGCGCCGTCGAAGGACTCGTGGGCGATCTCGCTCAGCTCGGCGCGCAGCTGCTGCGCCCGGGTCATGAGCGGGGAGGACAGCCGCTGGAAGACGACGTTGGCGCCGATGACGGCGGGGAAGACGAGCAGGCCGACCGCGGCCATCACGACGTCGGCGAGCAGCATCTGCACGACCGCGATCGCCATCATGGCCACGGTGCCGACCGCCATCGGCAGCGGCGCGATCGGCATCCACGCGGCCTCGACGTCGGAGTTGGCGTTGGAGAGCAGCTGACCCGTGGGGTGGCGGTGGTGCCACTCCATCGGCAGCCGGAGGTACTGCCGGGTGACGGCGCGGCGGTAGTGCGCCTGCATGCGGTACTGCATGACGCCGGCCCCGAGGCGGCGCGCGACGATCCCGACGGCGCGCAGGATGGCGACGCCCAGGAAGAGCGCGACCACGGCGAGGAGCATCGAGGCGTCGGCCTCGCCGGTGCGGAAGGCGGGGAGCACGACGTGGTCGGTCGACCACCCGAGCACCCAGGCGTCGGCGACCGTGAGTGCCCCGAAGAGCACGCTGCCGAGGGCGGAGAGGGTGAAGATCCACGGCTCGCGGCGGATGCCGACGCCCAGGACGCGGAAGCCCTCGCGCGTCGTGGAGGAGCGCCGCCGCCCGGTCTCGGCTCCGGTCTCGGCTCCGGACTCCGCGCCGGTCTCCGCGCCCGCCTCGACCCCGGTCTGCACTGCCACCTGCTGCTGCCCCCTCGCCTGCCGGTGCGCCCTCCCCCGGAGGGTCTCCCCGGGCGCGCGCACGCCGGGACAGCCTAGGTCGGGTCCCTAGCGGACCGGGTGGCCCGCCCCCGCCAGCGCCGCCTTCACGTCGGCGATGCGCAGGGTGCCGAAGTGGAAGACGGTGGCAGCGAGCACCGCGTCGGCGCCGGCCTCGACAGCGGGCGCGAAGTGCTCGACGGCGCCGGCGCCGCCGGAGGCGATGACGGGGATGCTCACCTCGCGGCGCACCGCCCGGGTGAGCTCGAGGTCGAAGCCGTCGGTGGTGCCGTCGGCGTCCATGGCGTTGAGCAGGATCTCCCCTGCGCCGAGGTCGGCCGCGCGCGCCGCCCAGGCCACCGCGTCGAGCCCGGCGGACTCCCGCCCGCCGTGCGTGGTCACCTCGAAGCCCGAGTCGGTGCCGGGCGCGCGCCGCGCGTCGACCGACAGCACGAGCACCTGGCTGCCGAACCGGTCGGCGACCTCGGCCACGAGCTCCGGGCGACGGATCGCGGCGGTGTTGACCGCCACCTTGTCCGCGCCCGCGCGCAGCAACCGGTCGACGTCGGCGACCGACGACACCCCGCCGCCGACGGTGAGCGGGATGAACACCTGCTCCGCGGTGGCCGAGACGATCTCCATCGTGGTCGCGCGGCCCTCGTGGGAGGCGGAGATGTCGAGGAAGGTGAGCTCGTCGGCGCCCTCGGCGTCGTAGAGCCGGGCCAGCTCGACCGGGTCGCCGGCGTCGCGGAGCGACTCGAAGTTCACGCCCTTGACCACCCGCCCCCCGTCGACGTCGAGGCAGGGGATGACGCGCACGGCCAGGCTCACAGGTGGTCCCGCTTGGTCAGGGCGAGCGCGTCCTCGAGCGTGAACCGGCCCTCGTAGAGCGCGGTGCCGGCGATGGCGCCCTCGACGCCCTCGGGCACGAGCGCCATCAGCGCCTCGAGGTCGGCCAGCTCGGTCACGCCCCCGGAGGCGATCACCGGCTTGTCGGTGGCGGCGCAGACGTCGCGCAGCAGCTGCAGGTTGGGACCCTGCAGCATGCCGTCCTTGTCGACGTCGGTGACGACGTAGCGGGCACAGCCCTCGGAGTCCAGGCGGGCCAGGACCTCGTAGAGGTCGCCGCCCTCCTGCGTCCACCCGCGCGCGGCCAGCGTGCGGCCGCGCACGTCGAGCCCGATCGCGATCCGGTCGCCGTGCTCGGCGATCACCTTGGCGCACCACTCGGGCGTCTCCAGCGCGGCGGTGCCGATGTTGACCCGGCGGCAGCCGGTGGCCAGCGCGGCCTCGAGCGACTCGTCGTCGCGGATGCCGCCGCTCATCTCGACGTCGATGTCGAGGACGCCGACGATCTCGGCCTGCAGCGCGCGGTTGCTGCCGCGACCGAAGGCGGCGTCGAGGTCCACGAGGTGGAGCCACTCGGCCCCGGCGTCCTGCCAGCGGCGCGCGGCGGCCACCGGGTCGCCGTACACCCGCTCGGAGCCGGCGACGCCCTGGGCGAGCTGGACGGCGCGGCCCTCGGTGATGTCGACGGCGGGCAGCAGCTGGAGGTAGGACATCGAGGCGGGCTCCTTCGGGCGGGGTCGGTCAGGGGGCGTACGCCGGGCGCGCGGCCGGCGCGCGGGTCACAGGTCGCGGACCCAGTTGCGCAGCAGCGCGGCACCGGCGTCGCCGGACTTCTCGGGGTGGAACTGGGTGGCCGAGAGCGGACCGTTCTCGACGGCCGCGACGAACCGGTCGGGCGTCGACGGGGCCCCCGCCGCTCCCGCACCGGCCTCACCGCTGCGGGTCGCCTCGGCACCGGGGTCGCCGCCGTGCTCGGCCCAGGTGACCAGCGGCGGTCGGGTGCGGCCGTGGGTCTCGAGGGTCCAGTCGCGCACGGCGTAGCTGTGCACGAAGTAGAAGCGCTCGTCCTCGAGGCCGGCGAAGAGCCGCGAGCCGGCCGGGACCTCGACGGTGTTCCACCCCATGTGGGGCACGACCGGGGCCTGCAACCGCTCGACCACGCCGGGCCACTCGTCGCAGCCGGGCGTCTCGACGCCGTGCTCGGCGCCGGTGGAGAAGAGCACCTGCATGCCCACGCAGATGCCGAGCACGGGCCGACCGCCGGCGAGCCGCCGACCGATCAGCTCGGGCCCGCGCACGCCGCGCAGCCCGGCCATGCACGCCGCGAACGCGCCGACGCCCGGCACGAGCAGGCCGTCGGCGTCGAGCCCGGCCTGGAAGTCGGAGGTCAGCGTCACCTCGGCACCGGCCCGCTCGACGGCACGGACGGCCGAGCGCAGGTTGCCCGAGCCGTAGTCGAGGACGACGACCGAGGGCCGGTCGCCCCCAGCGCTCACAGGGTGCCCTTGGTGGAGGGCACCCCGGTCTCGCGCGGGTCGAGGGCGATCGCGTCGCGGAAGGCGCGCGCGAAGGCCTTGAACTGCGTCTCCACGATGTGGTGGGGCTCGCGCCCGGCCAGCACGCGCACGTGCAGCGCGAGGTGGGCGTGGAAGGCGATGGTCTCGAAGACGTGCTTGGTCAGCGAGCCGAGGTAGGACACCCCGGAGCCCCCGAGCTGGACGTAGGCCTGGCCCTCCGGCTCCCCGGTGTGCACGCAGTAGGGCCGGCCCGACACGTCGACGACGGCCTGCACCAGCGCCTCGTCCAGCGGCACCGTGGCGTCGCCGAAGCGGCGCACGCCCCGCTTGTCGCCGAGCGCCTCGCGCAGCGCCTGACCGAGCACGATGGCGGTGTCCTCGACGGTGTGGTGGGCGTCGATGTGGGTGTCGCCGTCGCTGCGCACGGTCAGGTCGAGCAGCGCGTGCCGCGCGAAGGCGGTCAGCATGTGGTCGTAGAAGCCGACGCCGGTGCTGACGTCGTGGCGCCCGGACCCGTCGAGGTCGACCTCGACGAGCACCTTCGACTCGCTGGTCTGGCGCTCGAGGCGTGCGGTCCTGGTCATGGCTGCTCTCCGATCAGCGGTGCGGTGCCCGCCTCCCGCACGCGGCGGAAGGCGGTGCGGAACGTCTCCATCTCCTGCGGGGTGCCCACCGACACCCGCAGCCAGCCCTCCGGGCCGACCTCGCGCACGAGCACGCCGTGCTCGAGCAGGTCCTGCCACACCGCGTGCCGGTCGGCGAAGCGGCCGCACAGCACGAAGTTGGCGTCCGTGTCGGCGACCTCCAGCCCCTGCTCGCGCAGCCAGGTGACGAGGCCGTCGCGCTCGACGCGCAGCTCGTCGACCTTGCCGAGCAGCTCGGGGGCGTGGCGCAGCGCCGCCAGCGCGACGGCCTGGGTGACGGCCGAGAGGTGGTAGGGCAGGCGCACGACGCGGATCGCGTCGCAGATGCGCGGGTCGGCGGCGAGGTAGCCCAGACGGGCGCCCGCCAGCGCGAAGGCCTTGCTCATGGTGCGGCTCACCACGAGGTTGGGGTGCTCGGGCAGCGACTCCAGCGCACTGGGTGTGCCGGCGCGGCGGAACTCGCCGTAGGCCTCGTCGACCACCACCACACCGGACGGCTCGTAGGACGCCGCCGCCTCGCACAGCACGGCCACCGCCTCGGGCGGCAGTGCGGTGCCGGTCGGGTTGTTCGGGCTGGGCAGCAGCACGACGGTCGGTCGGTGCTCGAGCACCTGGGCGCGCGCCGCGTCGAGGTCGAGGGTGAAGTCGTCCTCGCGCCGCCCCTGCACCCAGGTCGTGACCGTGTCGCGGGCGTACTCGGGGTACATCGAGTAGGTCGGGGCGAAGCTGAGCGCGCAGCGGCCCGGCCCACCGAAGGCCTGCAGCAGCTGCAGCATCACCTCGTTGGAGCCGTTGGCCGCCCACACCTGCTCCGGGCGCACCTCGAAGCCGCGGGTCGGCAGGGTGTCGCGGGAGAGGTACGCCGCGAGGGCCGTCCGCAGCTCGGTGAACTCACGGTCGGGGTAGCGGTTGAGCGTCGTGGCCGCGGCCGCGACGGCAGCCGCGATGTCGGCGACGCACTCCGGCGAGGGGCCGTAGGGGTTCTCGTTGACGTTGAGCTGGACGGGCACGTCGAGCTGGGGTGCGCCGTACGGCTCGAGACCGCGCAGCTCCTCGCGCAGCGGCGGGAAGGCCGCTGCGCTCGCCGCGCCGCTCACCGGTCCTGCAGGCGCACGCGGACCGCGGCGCCGTGGCCGGGCAGGTCCTCGGCCTCGGCGAGCGTCACGACGTGGTCGCCCACCTCGGCCAGGGCGTCGCGGGAGTACTCGACGACGTGGACCGAGCGGGTGAAGGCGCGCACGGACAGGCCCGAGGAGTGGCAGGCGCAGCCGCCGGTGGGCAGCACGTGGTTGGAGCCTGCACAGTAGTCGCCGAGGGAGACCGGAGCCCACGGGCCGACGAAGACCGCGCCGGCATTGCGCACCCGGGCGGCGACCGCGGCGGCGTCGCGGGTCTGGATCTCGAGGTGCTCCGCGGCGTAGCCGTCGACCACGCGCAGGCCCTGCTCGACGTCGTCGACGAGGACGAAGGCCGACTGCGGACCGCCCAGCGACGTGCGGATGCGCTCGACGTGGCGGGTGACGGCCACCTGCTTGTCGAGCTCGGCGGCGACGTCGTCGACCAGCGCCTCCGAGGGGGTCACGAGCACGGCCGCGGCCAGCGGGTCGTGCTCGGCCTGGCTCAGCAGGTCGGCGGCGACGTGGGCGGCGTCGGCGGTGTCGTCGGCCAGGATCGCGATCTCGGTGGGCCCGGCCTCGGAGTCGATGCCGACGACACCCTTGAGGAGCCGCTTGGCGGAGACCGTCCAGATGTTGCCCGGGCCCGTGACCAGGTCGACCCGCTCGCACGGGCCGGCACCGTAGGCGAACATCGCGACCGCCTGCGCACCCCCGACGGCGTAGACCTCCTCGATGCCCAGCAGCGCGCAGGCCGCCAGGATCGTCGGGTGCGGCAGCCCGCCGTGCTCGGCCTGGGGGCTCGACGTCAGCGCGATCGAGCGGACGCCGGCCACCTGGGCGGGCACGGCGTTCATGACGACGGAGGAGACGAGCGGGGCGATGCCGCCGGGCACGTAGAGGCCGACGCGGTCGACCGGCACCTTGCGGTGGGTCACCCGCGCGCCGTCGCCGAGGTCGGTGACCACGTCGCGCTCGAGCTCGCGCTCGCTGGTGGCGCGCAACCGGCGGATCGACTCCTCCAGGCCGGCCCGGATCGCGGGGTCGAGCCGCTCCAGGGCGCGGTGGGTCTCCTCGACGGGCACGGCGATCTCGGTCTGCTCGACACCGTCGAAGCGGGCGGAGAACTCGGTGATCGCCTCGACGCCGCGCAGCCGCACGGCCTCGCAGATGGGGTGGACCTGCGGGATCGCGGCCTCGATGTCGAAGTCGGCCCGCGGCACGGCGGTCCGGTAGTCGAGGGGGGCGCCCGGGCGGTCCCCGGCACCTCGCAGGTCGATCCGGCGCATCATGGCGTCCAGTCTAGGTGCTGCGGCACGGTCTACAGTCGCCGGTGTGAAGCAGCCGCTGCCGATGTTCCCGCTGGGCACCGTGCTGTTCCCGGGCGTCTCGGTCCCCCTCCACGTCTTCGAGGACCGCTACCGCGCGCTGGTCCACCACCTGCTGCGCGTGCCGGACCCGGCCGACCGGCTCTTCGGCTCCGTCGCCATCCGGGAGGGCTACGAGGTCGGCGAGCACGGCGCGCAGTCGCTCTACCGCGTGGGCTGCCGGCTGCAGGTGGTGGAGGTCACCGAGCACGCCGACGGCACCTTCGACCTGCTCGCCGTGGGCCGCGACCGCATCCGCCTGGACCGGCTCGAGACCACCGGCTCCTTCCCGGCCGGCCACGTCTCGCTGATCGGCCCCGGGGAGGGTCCGGTCGACCAGGGCGTGGTCGAGGAGGCGCGGGCCGTGTTCACCGCCTACCGCGCCGCCCTGCTGCCCTACCGCGACGACCCCTTCGAGGGCGCGCTCCCCACGGACCCGGAGTTCTTGTCGTGGGTGCTCTCCGCCGCGGCGCCGCTGCCGATGAGCGACCGCCAGGCGCTGCTCGAGGCGGCTGACCCCGAGGAGCGGCTCCGGCTCGTCGTCGACCTCTTCCGCGCCGAGCTCCGCGCGATGAACGTCATCCCCTCGCTGCCCGCGACCGAGGTCGCGCGCACCCGCTGGTCGCCCAACTAGCGGTGGGCCGCGCCTCGAAGGGCTCGGTCGGCGCCACGCCGGCCACCGCGCTGCTCGCCTCGGCGGGGGTCGCGCACGTGCTGCACCCCTACGCCCACGACCCCCGGGCGACGTCGTACGGCGCGGAGGCCGCCGCGGTGCTCGGCGTCGACCCCGCCCGGGTGCTCAAGACCCTGCTCGCCGACCTCGACGGAGGCCTCGTCGTCGCGGTGGTGCCGGTCGCGGGGCAGCTGGACCTCAAGGCGCTCGCGCGGGCGCTCGGCGGCAGCCGCGCGACGATGGCCGAGCCGGCGCGGGCCGAGCGGGCCACCGGCTACGTCGTCGGCGGCATCTCGCCGCTGGGCCAGAAACGCACGCACCCCACCGTCGTCGACGCCGGGGCGCTGGAGCACGCCACCGTGCTGGTCTCCGCAGGGCGACGCGGCCTCGACGTCGAGCTCGCGCCCGGTGACCTGGTCCGGCTGACCGGCGCCGTGGTGGCGCCGGTCGGCCGGTCCTGACGCCCCGCGGTGGGCGGGTCCCGACGGGTCAGTCGGTGGTGAGCTGCAGCGAGAAGCGAGCGGTGCCGTCCTCGGTCCAGCTGCTCATGCCGAGGGCCGAGAGCGGCTCGACGTTGGCCACGACCTCGTCGGCGCTGTCTCCCCCGGACGCGGCCATCTCGCTCAGCTCCTGGACCCACGCCGCGTCGAGGTCGACGAACAGGAGCACCGACGCCTCGTCGGCCTCCTCCACGACCTCCTCGAAGCGCTCGTCGTCGCCGAGCCCGCCGTCGCCGAGCAGCTGCTCGCGGTAGTCGGCGCTCGGGCTCAGCGCCACCGCGTCGCCCTCGGCGTCGTCGCCGAGCACCTGCCCGAAACCCAGCGCAGCGTCGAGGGCGTCGAGGACGCGGACGATGCCCTCGGCGTCGCCGACCACCTTGGCGCCGACCGGCACCTCCGAGCCGTCCTCGCTCTGCTCGGCCTCGCGCAGCGAGAAGTCACCGCCGACCGCGACGGCCAGGGAGTCGCCGAGCAAGGTCTCGAGGTCCTCGGGCAGCTGCAGGCCTGTCTGCTGCTCGGCGGTGGCGAGCAGCTCGTCGAGCGAGGTGCCGAGCAGCGCCTCGGCCTGCGCCCCGAGCCCGGAGTCGAGGCCGTCGAGCATCCGCTGCGCCCAGCCGTCGGGCAGGCCGAGCCCGAAGGCGGCCGCGGTGTCGGCGGGCAGCGACCGGACGGCCTCCCCGCCTCGCGCACCGACGGCCTCGCCCTCGCTGGTGTCGCTCATCGCGACCTCCAGCTCGAGCCCGCCGTCGTCGAAGCTGAGCGCACCGGCGCCCCCGTCGAAGGCCTCCGCCTGCCGGCGGAGCTCCTCGGGCACCTCGCCGTTGCCGAGGCCGAGGGCGAAGCCTCCCGCGAGGCCGTCGAGCGGGCTCCCGGAGGGGAAGGGGAGCTCGTCGCCTCCGCTCGAGGCGGCCGACTCGAGGAAGTCGAGGTAGGCCTGGCCGACCTCGGGCGCGGCGTAGGCGGTGAGGACGCCGGCCTCGACCTGGCCGGTCCAGCGGGTGAAGTCGGGGTCGTCGGCGAGGGACCCGGACGCGGCGGACTCGACGACCGCCTCGGCGGCCTCGTCGCTCTCGGTGACCACGGCCCAGCCGTCGGCGACGGCGAAGCCGACCTCGCCGGCGCCCGCGCAGGTCGCGAGCGCGGTGAGGCCCTCCTCGGCCCCCGACTCGTCGCTGACCTGCAGCACCGCCACCGGGCGGGGCTCGTCGCCCTCGTCGCCGGCGGGCAGCGCCGCCACGGCGAAGCGGTCGCCGAGCCACGGCTCGACGTCGTCGTCGTAGTCGAGGCCCTCGCAGCCGTCCTCGCCGCCCAACGTCTGCTCGACGAGGTAGCGGCGGACGTCGTCGTCGGTCTCGAGGCCGACCTCGTCGCGGAACGCGGGGAACTCGCGCAGCATCCGCAGCGCCTCGATCTTCTGCTCGCCGCTCGGGTCGAGGTCGACGCTGACGTAGCCGAGGGTGTCGGCCGGCAGGGCCTCGCTGGGCTGGGCGCCGGTGCCGAAGAACGACGTGGCCGCCCAGGCGCCACCACCGACGAGGCCGGCGACGGCGACGACGGCGCCCCCGACCAGGACCCGGCGGCGGCCGCGGCCGGGGACGGGCCCGGAGCGGGGCTCGGGGCCGGAGAGGTGCTCGGGCCCGCTGGCGGGTCCGGTGGGCGGGACGGTGCTGGACATAGGTGAGGGACCCCCGTGCTCGGAACGAGCCTGAAGGCTACCGCCCGCGGGCGACGCTCGCGGCCCGGTCGGCGCGGACCGGCTCGGGGTGTCGCCGACGGGTCAGCACCAAGAACACCACGGCGGCCGCGAGCAGCGCGGCCGAGGGGAACGTGAGCCACGCCGCGGCCCCCTCGACGCGGAGGTCCTGGACCAGCGGGGCGTAGTCGTCGAGGTCGGCGGCGCGGGTCGCGGCGTCGGGCGGGCCCAGGGCCGCGCCGACCAGGGCCGTGACGGTGCCCGCGAGGGCGGAGGCGGCCAGGAGGGCGAGCAGGACCGGCACCTCGCGCCCGTCGCCGCGCAGCGCGGCGACGGTGCCGAGCGCCAGCCCGCCCGCGGCGGTCACGAGGACGTAGAGACCGGTGCCGCTGAACCCCTCGCCGATGCCCGCGGAGGTGAAGACGAACTCACCGTCGACCGCCACTCCGGCCGGCGGCGTCCACCACCACTCCCACAGGACGCCGCAGACGACGCCGAGCAGCAACCCGCCGACCAGCACGCCCGCCACGACCCGCGCGGTGCCCCGCCGGCTCACCCGCTCAGGCACCCCGGGCCCAGGAGCTGCTTGAGGTCGGCGAAGAGCGCCGGGCTCGGCGTCACCCGCAGCCGGTCGTCGAGCCGCATCACGGTGGTCTGCTGGCGGGTCAGCAGGCGCAGCCGCACCTCGGTGAGGCCCGGGTGCGTGCCGAGGACGTCCTTGAGCTGCTCCACCACGGGGCCCGTGCAGCGCGTCGAGGGCAGGCTGATGACGACCGGGCCGGACGCCCCCTCCGACAGGTCCGGGACGCTCACCTCCTGACCGTGCAGCTCCGGCTGGTCCTTGCTGCGCGACAGCCGGCCCTTGACGGTGAGGATCGCGTCCTCCACCAGGTGCGGGCTGGCCAGCTGGTAGGCGCTGGGGAAGAGCAGCACGTCGATGGCGCCGTCGAGGTCCTCGAGGGTGACCATCGCCCAGGCGTCACCGCGCTTGGTGATCTTGCGCTGCACGGACGTGACCAGGCCGCTGATGGTCAGCGTCGAGCCGTCCGGGCGGTCCTCGTCGAGCACGAGCTGGCCGATGGTGCAGTCGGTGCCGTTGGACAGCACGTGCTCGAGGCCCAGCAGCGGGTGGTCGGAGACGTAGAGGCCGAGCATGTCGCGCTCGTGCCCGAGCAGCGTCATCTTGTCCCACTCGTCGATGTCGGGGATCGCGACGGAGACACCGAAGCCCGAGTCGCCGGCGTCGTCGAGCCCGCCGAAGAGCGAGTCCTGCCCGATCGCCTCGTTGCGCTTGATGTCGACGTACTGGTCGACGGCGGTCTCGTGGACCGCGACGAGCGCGCGGCGGCGGTGCTTCATGTCGTCGAACGCGCCGGACTTGATGAGCGACTCGATGACGCGCTTGTTGCACACCAGCACCGGCACCTTCGACATGAAGTCGTCGAAGTCGACGTAGCGGCCCTTCTCCTCGCGCGCGGCGACGATGCCGTCGACGACGTTGGCGCCGACGTTGCGGATGGCGGTCAGGCCGAAGCGGACGTCGTTGCCGACGGGGGTGAAGGTCGCCTGGCTCTCGTTGACGTCGGGCGGCAGCACCTGGATCTTCATCCGGCGGCACTCGTTGAGGTAGATCGCGGACTTGTCCTTGTCGTCCTTGACCGAGGTGAGCAGCGCCGCCATGTACTCGGCGGGGTAGTTGGCCTTGAGGTAGGCGGTCCAGTAGGAGACCAGGCCGTAGGCCGCGGAGTGCGCCTTGTTGAAGGCGTAGTCGGAGAACGGCAGCAGGATGTCCCACAGCGTCTTGACCGCGGCGGCGGAGTAGCCGCGCTCGGTCATGCCGGCGGAGAAGCCGGCGAACTGCTTGTCGAGCTCCTCCTTCTTCTTCTTGCCCATCGCGCGGCGCAGGATGTCGGCCTGGCCCAGGCTGTAGCCGGCGAGCTTCTGCGCGATCGCCATGACCTGCTCCTGGTAGACGATCAGGCCGTAGGTCTCGCCCAGGATGTCCTGCAGGGGCTCGGCGAGCTCGGGGTGGATCGGCTCGACCGGCTCGCGCCCGGTCTTGCGGCGGGCGTACTTGTTGTGGGAGTCGGCGCCCATCGGGCCGGGTCGGTAGAGCGCACCGACCGCGGAGATGTCCTCGAAGCTGTCGGGGCGCATCGAGCGCAGCAGCGCGCGCATCGGGCCGCCGTCGAGCTGGAAGACACCCAGGGTGTCCCCGCGCTGGAGCAGCTGGTAGGTCGCCTCGTCGGTGAGCGGGAGGTCCTCGAGGACGACCTCCTCGCCGCGGTTCTGGCGGATGTTGACGAGGGCGTCGTCGAGGACCGTGAGGTTGCGCAGCCCCAGGAAGTCCATCTTGATCAGCCCGAGGCGCTCGCACGTCGGGTAGTCGAACTGCGTGATGATGGCGCCGTCCTGCTCGCGCTTCATCAGCGGGATCACGTCGATCAGCGGCTCGCTCGACATGATGACGCCGGCGGCGTGCACGCCCCACTGGCGCTTGAGGCCCTCGATGCCGATCGCGGTGTCGACGACCTGCTTGACGTCGTGGTCGGCGTCGTAGAGGGAGCGGAACTCCCCGCCCTCGCCGTAGCGCTTGTGGGCCGGGTCGAAGATCTCCTTCAGCGGGACGTCCTTGCCCATGACCGCCGCCGGCATCGCCTTGGTGATGCGGTCGCCCATGGCGAAGGGGTAGCCCAGGATGCGCGAGGAGTCCTTGACGGCCTGCTTGGCCTTGATGGTGCCGTAGGTGACGATGTAGGACACCCGGTCGTCGCCGTACTTCTCGCTGACGTAGCGGATGACCTCGCCGCGCCGACGCTCGTCGAAGTCGATGTCGAAGTCGGGCATCGAGACGCGGTCGGGGTTGAGGAAGCGCTCGAAGATCAGGCCGTGCTCGAGCGGGTCGAGGTCGGTGATGCGCATGGCGTAGGCGACCATCGAGCCCGCGCCCGAGCCGCGGCCGGGGCCGACGCGGATGCCGTTGTCCTTGGCCCAGCCGATGAAGTCGGCGACCACGAGGAAGTATCCCGGGAAGCCCATCTGGTTGATGACGCCGATCTCGAAGTCGGCCTGCTGGCGCACCCGCTCCGGGACGCCCGCGGGGTAGCGCGCGGCGAGGCCCCGGTCGACCTCGTGCACCAGCCACGTCTCCTCGGTGTGGCCCTCGGGCACCGGGAAGCGCGGCATGTAGGTGCCGTTGCCCTCGGTGAACTCGACCTCGCAGCGCTCGGCGATCAGCAGCGTGTTGTCGCACGCCTCCTTGAGGCCGTAGCGGTCCTGCCACAGCTCGCGCATCTCGGCCGGGGACTTAACGTAGTAGGAGTCGCCCTGGAAGGCGAAGCGCTTGCCTCCCTTGTCGTAGGACGGCTCGCTCATGACGCTGCCGGAGGAGACGCACAGCAGGTGCTCGTGGGCCTGCGCGTCGCCCGGCATCGTGTAGTGGGAGTCGTTGGTGGCGATCGGCGGGATGCCGAGCTCCTTGCCCAGGCGCAGCAGGTCGTCGCGGACCCGGGTCTCGATCGACAGGCCGTGGTCCATCAGCTCGAGGAAGAAGTTCTCGCGGCCGAAGATGTCCTGGAACTCGCCCGCGGCCTTGCGGGCCAGGTCGTACTGGCCGAGGCGGATGCGGGTCTGGATCTCCCCCGACGGGCAGCCGGTGGTGCCGATGAGGCCCGCGGCGTGCTGGCTGAGCAGCTCGCGGTCGGCACGCGGCTTGTAGAAGAAGCCCTCGAGCGACGACCGGGTCGAGAGCCGGAAGAGGTTGTGCATGCCCTCGGTGGAGGACGACAGCAGCGTCATGTGGGTGTAGGCCCCGGAGCCGGAGACGTCGTCTCCCCCGCCGTCGCCCCAGCGGACCCGCTTGCGCTCGCCGCGCGGGGTGTCGGGGGTGAGGTATGCCTCCATGCCGATGATCGGCTTGATGCCGTGGGCCTTGGCCTTGGAGTAGAAGTCGAAGGCGCCGAAGACGTTGCCGTGGTCGGTCATCGCGATCGCGTCCATGCCGAGCTCGGCGGTGCGCGCGAACATCTCGCCGAGCCGGGCCGCCCCGTCGAGCATGGAGTACTCGGTGTGGACGTGCAGGTGGACGAAGGAGTCAGAGGACGCGGACGGCATGGGGGGTGACGACTCCGGGGCAGCTCGTGGGACCGGGCGGACGGGCCGGGCGAGCCCGGCGGGTGGAGCAGCCGCGGCCGGGCCGGGCGTCCTCGGGGAAGGACGCTCAGCCTACGCGACCGCGCGGGTCGATCGTGGCACCCGGCACCGACACGTCCGTGACCGCGGCGAGGCTCTCGGCGACCAGCACGTCGACCACGCGACGGGCCCGCTCCTCCCCCAGCTCGGGCGCCCGGCGCGCCCAGCGCGCGGCCACCTCACGCTCGCGCGCGGGGTCGCGCTGCGGCACACCGCCCGCCTGCGGCGCACCGGCCGCGCGCTTGTGGTGCTGCACCGCACGGGTCAGGGCCACCCGGCGGGCCAGCAGGTCGCCGAGCTGGTCGTCGACCTCGTCGACGAGGCCGCGCAGGAACCTCAACGGGTCTCCGCCGGGCCAGGCGACCCGCACGTCGGGCGCTTGCTCCTCGTTGCCGCTGCCGTCGGTGCGCTCCAGCTCGACGAGGCCGTGGCGGGCGTAGAACGCCCGCGCCGGGCCGTTCGACTCGAAGACCCACAGGCAGAAGCCGCCGGGACGCACCGACTTCGCCACGTCGAGGAGCGCGGACCCGACGCCTGCGCGCTGGGCTCGGGGCGCGACGTACAGGTGGTCGAGCCAGGTGGGGGTCAGCAGCGCGAAGCCGAGCAGCCTGCCGGCCCCGTCGCAGGCCAGCCAGAGGTCGTGGGTGGTGAGGTCCCAGCCGAGCACCCAGGCGCGGGTCTCCTCCGGCGGGTGCACGTCGGGCGGCACGTGCGGCACGGCGGCGGCACGGGCCTCGCGGAAGAGCGCGGCGACGGCCGGCAGGTCGGCGGTGGTGCCGGGGCGCAGGACGAGGTCGGGCGCCACGGCTCAGGAGGCCTGCCGCACGGCCTCGAGCGCTGCGGCGAGGTCGTCGGGGTAGGCGCTGTCGTAGCTGACGTGCTCGCCGGTGTCCGGGTGCTCGAAGCCGAGGCGCACGGCGTGCAGCCACTGCCGCTCGAGGCCGAAGCGGCGCGCGAGGGTGGGGTCGGCGCCGTAGGTCAGGTCGCCGACGCAGGGGTGCTTGAGCGCCGACATGTGCACCCGGATCTGGTGGGTGCGGCCGGTCTCGAGGTGGACCTCGAGCAGGCTGGCGAAGCGGTGCGCCTCGAGCGTCTCGTAGTGGGTGACGCTCGGCTTGCCGTCGGAGCGGACGGTGAACTTGAAGTCGGCGCGCGGGTGACGCCCGATGGGGGCGTCGACGGTGCCCTGCAGCGGGTCGGGGTGGCCCTGGACCAGCGCGTGGTAGGTCTTGTCGACGGTGCGCTGGCGGAAGGCGTCCTTGAGCACGGAGTAGGCGTGCTCGGACTTGCACACCACCATCACTCCCGACGTGCCGACGTCGAGGCGCTGCACGATGCCCTGGCGCTCGGACGCCCCGCTGGTGGCGATGCGGAAGCCGGCACCGGCGAGGTGGCCCACGACGGTCGGACCGCTCCAGCCGGGGCTCGGGTGCACCGCGACACCGACGGGCTTGTCGATCACCACGACGGACTCGTCGTCGTGGAGGATCCGGATCCCCTCCACGACCTCCGGCACGACCTCGAGGGGGTCGACCGCGACCGGGATCGTGGCGTCGAGCAGCTCCCCGCCGCTGACGCGGTCGGACTTCGCCACCCGGGAGCCGTCGAGCTGGACCAGCCCGTCGGCGATCAGCTCGGCCGCGCGCGTGCGCGAGAGACCGAACATCCGGGCCATCGCTGCGTCGACCCGCTCGCCCGCGAGCCCGTCGGGCACGGTCACGACCCGCTGGTCGGCGCTCACGCGGTGGGCTCCGACTCGTCGGCGCGGTGGTCGGACTCCCGGGTGCCGTCGAGGCGGATCCCGCGGAAGGCCTGCACCAGGATGACCGCGGCCGCGGCGTTGATGCAGACGTCGGCGACGTTGAAGACCGGCCAGTTGGGCAGCAGGAACATGTCGACCACGTGTCCGCGCATCGGGCCGGGCTCGCGCAGCAGCCGGTCGGTGAGGTTGCCGAGCACGCCGGCGAGCAGAGCCCCGAGGCCGACGGCCCACAGCGTGCTGCGCACCCGGCGGGCGAGCACCAGCACGACGACCGCCGCGACGGCGGCGAAGACGCTGAGGGCGACGGTGAACTGCGTGCCGGTGCCGAAGGCCGCACCCGGGTTGCGCACCAGCGTCAGCTGCAGCACCTCGCCGACCACGGGCACGGGCTCGGCGCGCCCCTCGAGCTGCTCGACCGCCACGACCTTGCTGACCACGTCGACGGCGTAGGCGGTGAGGGCGACGCCCGCCAGGAGCAGGCGCGCCCGGGTGCGTCGGGACGGATCGGACCCCGTGGTGGTGTCGCCGGTCAGCGACGCTCCTCGCGCTGCTTGCATGTCATGCACAGTGTGGCACGCGGGAAGGCGAGCAGCCGATTCTTGCCGATCGGCTCACCGCAGGACTCGCAGACGCCGTAGGTGCCGTCGTCGATCCGGGCCAGCGCCCGGTCGATCTGGGCCAGCGCCTCGCGCTCGCCGGCGAGCACGATGAGCTCGTGGTCGCGCTCGAAGCTGGTCGCACCGACGTCGGCCTGGTCGTGGCCGGCCCCGTCGCCGGCGTCGCGCATCAGCCCGGCGAGCTCGGCCTCCTGCTCCTGCAGCACGGCCGTGAGGCGGTCACGGTGCTGGTGCAGCTCGGTCAGGACCTCGTCGAGCTCGGCCGCGGTCCACGCGGTCTCGTCGGCCTTGACGACGAGCGGAGCGGCTGCCTGGGCTGCCGTCGCGGCCGCCTTCTTCGCGGGGGCCTTCTTCGCGGGGGCCTTCTTGGCAGGGGCCTTCTTCGCAGGGGCCTTGTTCGCGGGGGCCTTCGTCGCGGGGGCCTTCGTCGCGGGGGCCTTCTTCGCGGGGGCCTTCTTCGCGGGGGCCTTCGTCGCGGAGGCCCTCTTCGCGGGGGCCTTCGTCGCGGGGGCCTTCGTCGCGGCGGCCTTCGTCGCGGCGGCCTTCGTCGCGGAGGCCTTCTCCGCCGCCGCCTCGGTCGCGGGCGCGTTCTTCGCGGGCGTCTTCTTCGCGGGCGCCTCCTCCGCGGGCGCCGCCGGCGCAGCGTCGTCCTCGCCGCCTCCGCCCGGGAGCCGCGGCAGCACCTTGCGCGCGGCCGCCTTCGCCGTGCCGGCCAGGGTCTTGCGGGTGCTGCGCGCCATGCGGTCAGGCCTCCTGCCCGTCGATCGGGTGGCGGGCCACCCGAGGTGGTCGGAGGCTAGCGGGTGCCCCGAGGCGACTCAACGCGCCACCCCGACCGACACACGACGACGGCGACCGGCCCCGTCCGGGACCGGCCGCCGTCGCGACGCAGGTGCGTGGGCTCCGCGCTCAGCCCTCGTCCTCACCGAGGATCGAGCGGAGGCGCTTGGGCGCCGGGGTCGTCTCGCCAACGGGCGCGGCGGACTCCGGCGAGCCGTTCAGCGCCTCGAGCTGCTGGGAGAAGTAGCTCTTGAGGCGGGAGCGGTACTCGCGCTCGAAGGAGCGGAGGTTCTCCACCTCGGTGTTGAGGCGGTCGCGCTCGCGCTCGAGCTCGCCGAACATCTGCTGGCGCCGCTCGGCGGTCTCGCTGTCGAGCATCTGCGCCCGGGTGCGGGCGTCGGCCTCGAGGCGGTCGGCCTTGCCCTTGGACTCGGTCTCGAGGCGCTCGGCCTTGGTGCGCGCCGCGCCGACGATCTTGTCGGCCTCGTTCTTGGCCTCCTCGACGAGCTCGTCGGCGTTGCGGGTCGCGATCTCGAGCAGGCGGGCCGCGGCGTTGCTGGCCTGCGGCACCGTCTCGACGCGGATGGTCTCGACCGGGCCGGCGGCCGCGGCGGCGACCGGGGCCGGCGCCGCGGGCGCCGGGGCGGGCTCGGGAGCCTTGACGGGCTCGGGGCGCGCCGGCTCGGGCGCCTTCTCCTGCACCGGCACCGGGCCACCGGCCTGGGCAGCAGCGAGCTTGGCGCGGAGGTCGTCGTTCTCCTTGGTGAGACGGGCCAGCTCGGCCTCCACCTCGTCGAGGAACTGGTCGACCTCTCCCATGTCGTAGCCCTCGCGGAGCCGGACGGGAGTAAAGCGCTTGTTGCTCACGTCCTCAGGCGTCAGCGGCATGACCTCACCCATTCGTTGTGTCGGCGTGCAGTGGAGTGGTGCGTGTGGTGTGACCGTCGAACTGTAGCGCTCCTGGGCAGGCGGACCGCACCGCCCCGGGAGCGCCCGGTCAGGTCAGGAAGATCGCGGTGTTGAGCTGCAGCAGCAGGTAGGAGCCGAAGAAGACGATCAGGAAGCTGAGGTCGAGGGAGATGCTGCCCAGCCGCAGCGGCGGCACGACCTTGCGCAGCGCCTTGATCGGCGGGTCGGTGGCGGAGTAGACCGCCTCGAGCACCACGAGCAGAGGTCCTCGCGGCGTCCACGAGCGCGCGAAGACCTGCACCCAGTCGACGATGAAGCGGATCCAGAGCATCGCGATGAAGACGAGCAGGACGACCCGGATGACCGAGCCCACGAGTTCCACGGTGGCCGTCAGCTCTGGTTGAAGAAGCCGCCCTCGACGATGCGTCGCTTGTCCTCGGCGGCGACGCTCACGTTGGGCGGGGAGAGGAGGAACACCTTGCTGGTCACGCGCTCGATGGTGCCACGGGTGGCGAAGACCAGGCCGGCGGCGAAGTCGACGAGGCGCTTGGCGTCGTTGTCGTCCATCTCGGAGAGGTTCATGATCACCGGGGTGCCGTCGCGGAAGTTCTCACCGACGGTGCGCGCCTCGTTGTAGGTGCGCGGGTGCAGCGTGGTGATCTTGGCCAGCTCGGCCACGGTGCCCACCGCGGCGACGGGCGCGACCGGGCCCGGGCGACGCCGCTCGGCGAGGTCGGCCACCGGGGCGGGACGACCGCGGTCGGCGGCCTCCGCGTGGGGACGGGCGCCGCGGGCACGCGCCGGCTCGACGGGACCGTCCAGCTCGTCGTCGTACTCGTCGTAGCGGGTGTCCTCGAGCAGGCCGAGGTACTCGCCGATCCTGCGCATCGCGCCGCTCATGACGCATCTCCTCCGGTGTCGTGCGCCCGATCGCGGGCGCCCATGGACGTGGACACTACTGGTTCGCGGGCCTCGGGCCGAGGACCGCGGAGCCGACGCGCACGTGTGTCGCGCCGGCGGTGACGGCCTGCTCGAGGTCGCCGCTCATCCCGGCCGAGAGCCAGGTCGCCGCCGGGTGGTCGGAGCGCAGCGCGGCCGCGGTCGCGGCCAGCCGGTCGAACGCGCGAGCAGGGTCCTCGCCGAGCGGCGCGACGGCCATCAGGCCGCGCAGCCGCAGTCCCTCGGCCGCCGCCACCGCGTCGGCCACCGCCGCGACCTCGTCGGCCCCGGCGCCCTGGCGCCCCTCCCCCGACCCCGGCGGGTCGAGGCTCACCTGCACCAGGCAGTCGAGGGGGCGGCCCCGCTCCTGCGCACCGCGGTCGAGGCCACGGACGAGCTTGACCCGGTCGACGGAGTGCACCGCGTCGGCGTAGGCAGCGACCGCGGCGGCCTTGTTGCTCTGCAGCCCGCCGACGAAGTGCCAGCGCAGACCGAGGTCGGCGCAGTCGCCGGCCTTGGCCTCGGCCTCCTGGTGACGGTTCTCCCCCACGTCGCGCACCCCGAGGTCGGCCAGCAACCGCACGTCGGAGGCGGGGAAGAACTTCGTGACGACGACGAGCACGACGTCGTCGGGCGCGCGGTCGGCGGCGCGGGCGGCCCGGGCGACACGCTCACGGACCGTCGTCAGGCGCTCCCGCAGCTCCTCGGAGCGGGTCACGGCAGCCACACCACCCCGGCGAAGCGGCCGGCGGCCTCGCCGTCGCGCCGGTGCGAGGGCCACGCGGGGTCCTCCCGGGTGCACACGCCGACCTGCACCACGTCGTCGCAGCCGGCGTCGGCGAGCTGCGCGAGCACCCCCGCGCCGAGGTCGAGCGCCGGCGTGCCTTGCGGCGTGCGCGTCGAGGTCGCCGGCACGTGCGCCACCACCTCGTCGTGCAGCGCCGCGGGCACCTCGTAGCAGGCCCCGCACACGTGGGGGCCGACCCACGCACGCAGCCGCTGCGCGCCGAGCCCCGCCATGGCCTCGACCGCCCGGCCCACCACGCCCGCCGCCACTCCGGCCCGGCCCGCGTGGACCGCGCCCACGACGCCGGCGTCGGCATCGGCCAGCAGCACCGGCACGCAGTCCGCGGCGCGGGCGAGCAGCGCGAGGCCACGCTCGTCGGTCACCAGCGCGTCGGCGTGCGGCGGCGGCGCCGCAGGGTCGTACGACGCTCCGAGGGTCGCGACGTCGGCACCGTGCACCTGCGACATCCGGGCCACCCGCGCGCCGGTCGCTGTGGCGACCGTGCGCAGTCCCTGCTCCAGGCGGTCCCGGTCGCTGCCGGGCCGCTCGGAGAGGTCGACGCCGTCGGTGAAGGCCACCTCGACCACCGCGCCACCGCGACCGGTGACCCGGTCGCGGAGGCGGAGCGGGGTCGAGGCGGTGCTCACTTGAGGAAGTCGGGCACGTCGAGGTCGTCGTCGTCGAACTGCACCGGGCGCGGCTGCCGCGGCGGCGCCGGGTGCTGGCCGACGGCGTGCGAGCCGCCCTGACCGCCGTGGCCCGACGGCGCACCCACGGGCTGCGGCTCACGCCGCTCCTCCCGGGGCTGGTGCTGGGGCTGGTGCTGAGGCTGCTGGTGGTGCTGCTGAGCGTCGGGCCGGCCCGCTTGCTGGGCGTGCTGCTGCACGGCCTGGCGGGTCTCGGCCTGGGTCTGCTGGGGGCGGGTCTCGCGGCGCAGCACGGTGCCCTCGTCGCGGCGCTTCGGCATGCCCCCGTCGAAGCCGGCGGCGATGACGGTGACGCGCACCTCGTCGCCGAGCGCGTCGTCGATGGTGGCGCCGAAGATGATGTTGGCCTCACCGTGGGCCGACTGCGCGACCAGCGCCGCGGCTTCGTTGATCTCGAAGAGGCCGAGGTCGGAGCCGCCGGCGATCGAGAGCAGCACGCCGTGGGCGCCCTCGATCGAGGCCTCGAGCAGCGGGCTCGAGACAGCCATCTCGGCCGCGGCGACCGCGCGGTCCTCGCCGCGGGCCGAGCCGATGCCCATGAGGGCCGAGCCCGCGTTGGCCATGACCGACTTGACGTCGGCGAAGTCGAGGTTGATCAGGCCGGGGGTGGTGATGAGGTCGGTGATGCCCGAGACGCCCTGCAGCAGCACCTGGTCGGCCTGCTTGAAGGCGTCGAGGATCGACACGTTGCGGTCGCTGATCGACAGCAGGCGGTCGTTGGGGATGACGATGAGGGTGTCGACCTCCTCGCGCAGCGCGGCGATGCCCTCCTCGGCGGAGTTGGCGCGACGGCGGCCCTCGAAGGCGAAGGGGCGGGTGACCACGCCGATGGTCAGCGCGCCGAGCGAGCGGGCGATGCGGGCCACGACCGGGGCGCCGCCGGTGCCGGTGCCGCCACCCTCGCCGGCGGTCACGAACACCATGTCGGCGCCCTTGAGCACCTCCTCGATCTCGTCGGCGTGGTCCTCGGCCGCGCGACCGCCGACCTCCGGGTCGGCGCCGGCGCCGAGCCCGCGGGTCAGCTCGCGACCGATGTCGAGCTTCACGTCGGCGTCGCTCATGAGGAGGGCCTGCGCGTCGGTGTTGATCGCGATGAACTCGACGCCCTTGAGCCCGACCTCGATCATCCGGTTGACGGCGTTCACCCCGCCTCCGCCGATGCCGACGACCTTGATGATGGCCAGGTAGTTCTGCGCTGCTGCCACGACGGCTGCCTCTCGCTGGACGGGCCCGGGATCGCCGGACGGAGCTGTCGAGGTCGGTAACCCTAACCCTCATGCTGAGGGTTATAGTTATGTCAACCTCGCGATGGGGAAGACGTTAGGTTGGCACGCACCGACGGCGGCGCAGACACGCCGGTCGGCACGCGAGCAGATGCCTGCGGGCAGCTGCGGGTGTCAGCTGCGGGTGGTGGGCTGCCCGGGCACGGACACGTCGTACGTGCGGGCGCCGGGCACCGCGGTGAGCAGGGCGTCGACGACGCGCACCTTGGCCGCGGAGTCGTCGGCACTCCCCCACACCACGCGACGACCGCCGCGCAGCCGCAGCGAGATCGCGTCGACGGTCTCGACCTCGACCCGCTCCACGCGGGAGGACAGCGCGTCGGGCAGCGCGCCCACGACGCGCGCGGCCTCGACGACCGCCTCGGTGCGGGTGCCGGCGGGCACGACCACCCGGGGCAGGCCGGCGGGCGCCCGGTCGTAGCGGCGGAAGAGCACGCCGTCGGCGTCCATGCCGCGCAGCGACCCCGCCAGCTCCACGACCGCCACCGGGGTGCGCTCGGTCACCCGCACCCGCAGCGCCTGCGGCCAGCCGCGCGTCACCTCCGCCTCGAGCACGGGGGTGAGCTGCTCGACCCGCTCCTCGACGGCGGCGAGGTCGACGCGTGCCAGCGGGGTGCCCGTGACCGCACCCGTCGCGGCACGCACCTCGGCCTCGCTCAGCAGCGCGGCGCCCTCGACCTCGATCTCCGCGACGGCGAGGTGGGAGGAGAAGAGCGCGAGCCAGGTCGCGCCGGCGACCGCGCCCAGCAGCAGGGCTCCCACCAGCACGGGACGCCAGGCCAGCCAGCGGCGCGCCCAGCGACGCCGCACGAAGCGGCGGCGGGTGCGCGCGGTGACCGCGTCGGTCGGGTCAGGCGCCACCGTCGGCCCCGGCCAGCTCGGCGAGCACCAGCGGCCCCAGGGTGGTGACGTCGCCCGCCCCCAGCGTGAGCACGAGGTCGCCCGGCCCGGCGAGGCGTGCGAGCAGGGGCGCGGCGGCGGCCGGCGCTCCGGCGCGGTGCACGCGGCCGGCCGGCAGCGGCACGTGGTCGGCGACGAGGTCACCGGTCACCGCCGGGTCGGCGTCCTCGCGGGCGAGGTAGACGTCGAGCACGACCACCTCGTCAGCGGCGCCGAGCTCCTCGCCCATCGCCGGGCCGAAGAGGCGGGTGCGCGAGACCAGGTGCGGCTGGAAGGCCACGACGACGCGCCCCTCCCCCGCCACGGCCCGGGCCGCCTGCAGGTCACCGCGGATCTCGTTGGGGTGGTGGGCGTAGCTGTCGTAGACGCGGACGCCCGCCTGCTCGCCCTTGGCCTCCATGCGGCGCCGCGTGCCGCCGAAGCCGGCGAGGCCCGCGAGCAGCCGCTCGGCGTCGAAGCCGAGGCGCAGCCCGACGGCGAGGGCAGCGAGCGCGTCGAGCACGTAGTGGCGCCCCGGGATCGCGAGGCGCAGCTCGCCGACGGGCTCCTCCCGGCCGTCGGGCGCACGGCGCACGACCCGGCAGCGCGAGGTGGTGCCCTCGAGCACGAGGTCGTCGGCGCGCAGGTCAGCGGCCGTGCCCTCCCCCACCGCGACGACCTCGAGGCCTCGCGCGCGGGCGTCCTCGGCCAGCGCGGCCGCGCCCGGGTCGTCGACCACGCACACCACGAAGCCGGCGGGGTCGACGCAGTCGAGGAAGTCGCGGAACGCCGCCTGGTAGGCCTCCTCGGTGCCCCAGCTGTCGAGGTGGTCGGCCTCGACGTTGGTGACCACCGCGGCGGCCGGCCGGTAGACCAGGAACGCGCCGTCGGACTCGTCGGCCTCCGCGACGAAGAGGTCGTCGGTGCCCTCGTGCGCGTTGGTGCCGGTCTGCGCCAGCTCGCCGCCCACGGCGTACGTCGGGTCGGCACCGGCGGCCTGCAGGGCCACGGTGAGCAGCGAGGTCGTGGTGGTCTTGCCGTGCGTGCCGGCGACGGCCAGCGTGCGGCGCCCGGCCATCACCGCGGCGAGCGCCGCCGAGCGCGGGAGCAGCCGCAGGTCACGGCGCAGGGCCTCGACGACCTCGGGGTTGTCCTCGCGCACGGCGGTGGACACGACGACGGTGTCGCCCGGGCCGAGGTGGGCGAGGTGGGCGGCGTCGTGACCGACGTGGACCTCGGCGCCGAGGTCGCGCAGCGCCGCGAGCACCGGCGAGTCGACGCCGTCGCTGCCGCTGACGGCCAGGTCGCGCTCGAGCATGATGCGGGCGATGGCCGACAGGCCGGCACCGCCGATGCCGATGAAGTGCACGCGCCCCAGCCGGTCGGCGGGCAGCACCTCGTCGGGGACGGAGACCCTCACCGCGGGCCCCCCGTGGCGCGGGCGACCTCGAGCACGATCGCGGCGAGCCGGTCGTCGGCGTCGCGCGGCACCAGCGCCGCGGCCGCGGCACCCATCGCGGCGAGCCGGTCGGGGTCGCCGAGCAGGTCGGGGACGTGGGCGGCCACCCACTCCGACGTCAGCGCGGCGTCGGCGACGAGGAGGCCGCCTCCGGCGTCGACGACCGGGCGGGCGTTGAGCTCCTGCTCGCCGTTGCCGATCGGCAGCGGCACGTAGACCGCCGGCAGGCCCACCGCCGCGGCCTCGGCGACGCTGTTGGCGCCGGCGCGGCACACCACGAGGTCGGCGGCGGCGTAGGCGAGGTCCATGCGGTCGACGTAGGGCACGACGACGTACGGCCCGCCGGCGCCGGCCGACGCGGGCGCGGCGACCTCGTTCTTCGGCCCGGCCACGTGCAGCACCTGCACCCCGGCGGCCGCGAGGGCGGGCGCTGCGCCGAGCACGGCCTCGTTCAGGCGCCGGGCGCCCTGGGAGCCGCCGGTGACGAGCAGGGTGGGCCGCTCGGCGTCGAGCCCGAAGTGGGCGCGGGCCTCCGCGCGCCGCGCGGGCCGGTCGACGCGGGCGACCATCGTGCGCAGCGGCAGGCCGACGTGCTCGGCGCGCGGCAGCGGGGTGCCGGGGAAGCTCACCGCGACCCGGCGCGCGAGGCGCGCACCGAGGCGGTTGGCGACGCCGGGCAGCGCGTTCTGCTCGTGCACGACCACCGGTGCGCGGCGACGGGCCGCGAGGTAGACGGGGACGGAGACGTAGCCGCCGTAGCCGACGACCACGTCGGGGCGCAGCCGGTCGAGCAGCGCGCCCGCCTCGGCGACGGCACCGCGCAGCCGGCCGGGCACGCGCAGCAGGTCGACGCCGGGTCGGCGCGGGAGCGGGACCGGGGGCACGAGCTCGAGCGGGTAGCCCGCAGCGGGGACGACGCGGGTCTCGAGGCCGCGCGCCGTGCCGATGCAGGTGATCTCGACACCGGGCTCGGCGCGACGCAGCGCGTCGGCCGTCGCGAGCAGCGGGGACGTGTGGCCGGCCGTGCCGCCGCCGGCCAGCACCACCCGCGTCACGCGCGCACCCCGCGGCGCCGCGCGGCGAGGGCGCGTGCGGCCGCCGGCTCGCGGCGGGCGAAGCCGATGAGCAGGCCGAGCGCGACGAGGGAGGGCACCAGTGCTGAGCCGCCGTAGGAGATGAGGGGCAGCGGGATGCCGATGACGGGCAGCAGCGTGAGCACCATGCCGACGTTGACGATCATCTGGCCCAGCAGCCACACCACGATGCCGAAGGTCGCGTAGCGCACGAACGGGTCGGTGGTCACCTGCGCGACCCGCACGGCGGCCCAGGCGATGGTGAGGAAGAGCGCGAGCACCAGCAGCGTGCCGACGAGGCCGAGCTCCTCGCCGAGCACCGCGAAGATGAAGTCGGTGTGGGCCTCGGGCAGGCTGCCCCACTTCTGCTGGCTGGCACCGATGCCCTGGCCGAACCACCCGCCCGAGGAGAGCGCGAACAGCCCGTGGGCCGGCTGCCAGCCGGCGTCCTGGAAGTCCTTGAAGGGGTCGGTGAAGGTCATCAGCCGCTGGCGGCGCTCCTCGCTGGTGGAGGCGAGGAAGAGGGCCAGGACCGCGGCACCGGTGGCCGCCACGGCGAAGAGCCGGCCGGGGGCGCCCACGACCCACAGCAGCGCGAGTGCGATGGCGGCGAGCACGAGGGCGGTGCCGAGGTCGCGCTGGGCGACGACGAGCCCGGTGACCAGCAGCAGCCCGGGCACGACCGGCACGAAGACGTGGCCGAGGCGGCCGAGCAGTCGCTCCTTGCGGGCGTAGACGTGGGCGGCCCACAGCACGACCGCGAGCTTGGCGACCTCTGAGGGCTGCACCTGGAAGGGGCCGACGCCGAGCCAGTTGGTGTTGCCGTTGACGGTGCGGCCCAGCGGGGTCATCGTCAGCGCGAGCAGCACGACGGAGACCAGCAGGCCCGGCCACGCGAGCCGGCGCACCGCCGAGAGCGGCAGCCGCGAGGCCACCCACGCGCAGGGGACGCCGATGACCACCCAGGTCAGCTGGCGGGACACCACGGTGTAGGAGCTGCCGGTGCGGTCGAAGGAGTAGACGCTGGAGGCCGACAGCACCATGAGCAGCCCGATGGTCAGCAGCAGC
Organism: Nocardioides perillae; assembly: GCF_013409425.1. NCBI lineage: Bacteria > Bacillati > Actinomycetota > Actinomycetes > Propionibacteriales > Nocardioidaceae > Nocardioides > Nocardioides perillae. Next base: position 2,747,604 of record NZ_JACCAC010000001.1, read on the forward strand.
GCGGAGGCGCCCAGCAGGGCGTAGTAGGACGTCAGCGGTCGCGCGAGCGCGTCGCGGAGCGCCGCGACCCCCGACCCGGACGACCAGCGGCCGGTCGTGGTGGGGGTGGCCGGGGTCGTGGCCGGGGTCGTGGACGTGGGGGGCGCCACCGTGGTCACTGCGAGCCTCCTCGTCCCTGGTCAGCCGTCGTGCGGGTGCCGATCGCCCCGGGGTCCGGTCACCCCTGCGCCGCGGCGCGTCGCTGCACCGCCGCCGCGAAGGCGTCACCGCGTGCGCCGTAGTCGGCGAACATGTCCATCGACGCGCACCCCGGCGCCAGCAGCACGGTGTCGCCCTGGTGGGCCATCCCGGCAGCTGCCGCCACGACGCGGTCCATGACCCGGTCGGGACCATCCTCGCCGCCGTCGACCACGACGACCGGCACATCGGGCGCGTGTCGCGCGAGAGCCGCGGCGACGACGTCGCGGTCGCGCCCGAGGAGCACCGCGCCGCGCAGCCGGTCGCGGCAGGCGGCGACCAGGTCGTCGAACGCGGCGCCCTTCGCCAGGCCGCCGGCGACCCAGACCACCGGGGAGTACGCCGCGAGCGAGGCGCGCGCGGCGTGCGGGTTGGTGGCCTTGGAGTCGTCGACGTAGGCGACGCCGTCGACCTCGCCGACCGCGGCGATGCGGTGGGCATCGGGGCGGAAGGCACGCAGGCCGTCGCGCACGGCCTGCTGCGAGACGCCGTGGGCGCGGGCGAGCGCGGCGGCGGCGAGGGCGTCGGCCACGACGTGCGGTGCGGGCGAGGGCAGGTCGGCCACGGTGCACAGCTCGGCCGCGGAGCTCTGGCGCTCCTCGACGAAGGCGCGGTCGGCGAGGATGTCGTCGACGACGCCGACCATGCCGACGCCGGGGGTGCCGAGCGTGAAGCCGATCGCCCGGGCGCCCTCGACCACGTCGGCGTCGCGCACGAGCTGCTCGGTGACGGGGTCGGCGACGTTGTAGACGCAGGCCCGCTCGACGCCCTCGTAGACGCGGCCCTTCGCCGCGGCGTACTCGTCGAGCGTGCCGTGCCAGTCGAGGTGGTCCTCGGCGACGTTGAGGACCGCGGCGGACTCGGCGGCCACGCTGCGGGTCCAGTGCAGCTGGAAGCTGGACAGCTCGACCGCGAGCACGTCCCAGGGCTCGGGGTCCATCACGGCCTCGACGAGCGGCAGCCCGACGTTGCCGGCGGCCACCGTGCGCAGCCCGGCGGCGCGCAGCACCGACTCGAGCATCCGCACGGTCGTGGTCTTGCCGTTGGTGCCGGTGACGGCGAGCCACGGCGCCGGACGCTCGGGGTCGCGCAGGCGCCAGGCGAGCTCGACCTCGCCCCACAGCGGTAGGCCGCGCGCGGCGGCCTGGGCGAGCAGCGGCGCGGTGGGCCGCCAGCCGGGCGAGACGACGACCAGGTCGACGTCGTCGGGGAGCGTGGCGGTGCTGCCCTCCCCCAGCCGCACGCGGGCGCCGAGGACCTCGAGCAGGTCGGCCTTCTCGCGGCGGTCGCCGGCGTCGGACTCGTCGAGCGCGGTCACGTCGGCGCCGAGGTGCAGCAGGTTGTCGGCGGCGGCGAAGCCGGAGACGCCGAAGCCGGCGACGACCGCGCGCACGCCCTCCCAGGAGTCGCGCCGACCCAGGCCGTGCGGGTCGCGCCCGCTCACGCGCCCGTCCCGGCGACCCACTCGGCGTAGAAGATGCCGAGCCCGGTCACCACGCACAGGCCGGTGATGATCCAGAAGCGGATCACGACGGTGACCTGCTCCCAGCCGAGCATCTCGAAGTGGTGGTGCAGCGGGGTCATGCGGAAGATGCGCCGCCCGGTGCCGGTGAGGCGGCGGGTGGCCTTGAACCAGCTCACCTGCAGCATCACCGAGAGCGTCACCGCGACGAAGAGGCCGCCGAGCACGACGAGCAGCAGCTCGGTGCGGGTGAGGATCGCCAGGCCCGCGAGCGCACCGCCGAGCGCGAGCGACCCGGTGTCGCCCATGAAGATCTTGGCGGGCGAGGCGTTCCACCACAGGAAGCCGAAGCAGGCGCCGGTAATGGCTGCCGAGACGATGGCGAGGTCGAGCGGGTCGCGCACGTCGTAGCAGGTGCCGTAGGAGATGTCGAGCTGCCCGCACCACTGGTTGTTCTGCCAGATGTTGACCAGCGTGTAGGCGCCGAAGACCATCATCGACGCGCCGGTGGCGAGTCCGTCGAGACCGTCGGTGAGGTTCACGGCGTTGCTCGTGCCGGTGATCATCAGCCAGATCAGCACCACCACCACGACGGTGGGCAGCGTCCAGGACTCGAAGTCGCGGATGAAGGAGATGTGGCGCGAGGCCGGGGTCTCGCCGCGGCTGTCCTCGAGCCACGGCGAGAGCGCGAGCGCGCCGAAGGCCACCGCGACCGCGGTCTGCCCCACGATCTTGGCCTTGCTGCGCAGGCCGAGGCTGCGCTGCTTGTAGATCTTGATGAAGTCGTCGAGGAAGCCGACGAGGCCCAGGCCCACGAAGAGGAAGAGCAGCAGCAGCGCCGAGGCCGAGGGCCAGTCGCCGAAGGCCAGCTTGGCGGCGAAGTAGCCGACGACCGACGCACCCACGATCACGATGCCGCCCATGGTGGGCGTCCCGCGCTTGGTGTGGTGGCTGGTGGGCCCGTCGTCGCGGATCTCCTGGCCGTAGCCCTTGCGCGACAGCACCGTGATCGCCAGGCGGGTGCCGAAGAGGGAGATGAGCAGGGACAGGCCACCCCCGAGCAGGATCGCTCTCACCGGACGGTCTCCTCCTGCTGCTCTCCGGGACGGTCGTGCGCCAGCGCCGCGACGACGTGCTCCAGCGCGACCCCGCGGGACGCCTTCACGAGCACGACGTCCCCGGCCGCGACATTCTCCCCCACGCGCGCGGCTGCCTCGTCCCGCCCCGCCGTGAGGACGGTCTCACCGCGGTGGCCCCGCGACTCGGTGTAGGCCGCTGCCGCGTGGGCGGCCAGCGGGCCCACGGTCACCAGGAGGTCCACCCCGGCCGCGGCGGCGGCGCGACCCAGGGCACGGTGCTCCTCGACCTCCCCGGAGCCGAGCTCGAGCATGTCGCCGAGCACCGCCACCCGCCGGGCGCCGCGGCGCTCCCCCACCAGGCGCAGCGTGTCGAGCGCCGCGGCCATCGACTCGGGGTTGGCGTTGTAGCAGTCGTCGAGGACGACCGTGCCGTCCGCGCGCTCGGTCACCTCCATCCGGCGCCGCGACGCGGCCTCGGAGGTCGCGAGGGCCGTGGCCACCGCCGCGAGGGGTACGCCGCCCGCGACGGCGAGCGCGGCGGCCGCGGCGGCGTTCGGGACCTGGTGGGGGCCGACCTGGCGCAGCGCGACGCGGTGCGACTCCCCGGCCGCGCCCAGCGTGAAGGCGGCCCGGGCGAGGTCGTCGAGGACGACGTCGTCGTAGGTCACCGCCGCGCCGCTGGAGGCCGGGCCGAAGGTGAGGACCCGCGCCGCGGTGCGGGCGGCCATCGGCGCGACCAGCGGGTCGGCGGCGTTGAGGACGGCGGTGCCGTCGGCGCCGAGAGTCTCGACGATCTCGCCCTTCGCCTGCGCGATGGCCTCGCGGGAGCCGAACTCGCCGAGGTGCGCGCTGCCCACGTTGAGCACGGCGGCCGCGTCGGGGCGTGCGACCGCGCACAGCTCGGCGACGTGCCCGACGCCGCGGGCGCCCATCTCGACGACGAGCCAGCGGGTCCGCTCGTCGGCACGCAGCACGGTCAGGGGGACGCCGAGCTCGTTGTTGAGGTTGCCCCGGGTGGCCACCGTCTCCCCCACCGACGCGAGCACGTGCGCGAGGTGGTCCTTGGTGCCGGTCTTGCCCTGCGACCCGGTCATCGCGAGCACGGTCAGCGCACCCCGGCGCGCGAGCTCGTCGCGCACGTGGCGCGCGAGGCGGCCCAGCGCGACCGTCGCGTCGGGCACCACGACGGTGGGCAGGGCGGTCGGCCGGCTCCCGATCGCGGCGGCGGCGCCCGCGGCGGCCGCGGCCTCGGCGAAGGCGTGACCGTCGACCCGCTCCCCCGCGATCGCCACGAAGAGCCCGCCGGGCTCGACCTCGCGGCTGTCCAGCGTCGCCGGGCCGCTCACCACGACGTCGTCGCCACCGGCGGGGGCGACCTCGCCGCCGACCACGGCGGCGACCTGCCGCAGCGTCATGGCGATCACCGGGCGCCGCCCGTTGCGGACGCGGCCGCCAGGGCCGCCGCCTCCTCCGCGACGACGACCCGGTCGTCGAAGGGGTGCACCGTGCCCGCGACCTCCTGGCCGGTCTCGTGTCCCTTGCCCGCGACGAGCACCAGGTCGCCGGGGCCGGCCGCGGTCAGCGCCGCGCGCACGGCGCGGCGGCGGTCGCCCTCCTCGTGGACCTCGGCGGCGCTGCCGGCGGCGCGCGCCTCGGCGGCGCCGACCAGCAGGGCGGCGCGGATCTCGGCCGGGTCCTCGGAGCGGGGGTTGTCGTCGGTGACCACCACGACGTCCGCGAGCTCGGCGGCGAGGCGGCCCATCACCGACCGCTTGCCCGGGTCGCGGTCACCGCCGGCACCCAGGACGACCAGCAGCCGGCCGCCGGCCGCCGCGGCGAGCGGCCTCAGCGTGCGCAGCGTGGCCGCGACGGCGTCGGGCTTGTGGGCGTAGTCGACGACCACCGTGCAGGGCAAGTCGGTCGGGACGCGCTCGAGACGGCCCGGCACGCCGGGGCCGGCCGCGATCCCCGCGGCGACCGCGCGCAGGTCGTGGCCCAGCTCGGCCGCCGCGGCCAGGGCGGCCAGCGCGTTGGCGACGTTGAAGTCGCCCGGCACCGGCACCGCCGCCTCCGCGCGCTCGCCGTCGGGCCCGAGGACGGTGAAGCGCGACCCGTCCGCCTCGAGCACCACGTCGACGGCGCGCCAGTCGGCGGCCGGGTCGCCGGCAGCGCTGAAGGTGCGGGTCGGGACGGTCGCCGCGGCGAGCAGCCGGCGGCCGTGGGCGTCGTCGAGGTTGACCAGCGCGCGCCGGCACCGGTCGGGGTCGAAGAGGCGCGCCTTGGCGGCGAAGTAGTCCTCTTCGTCGGCGTGGAAGTCGAGGTGGTCGCGCCCGAGGTTGGTGAAGACGGCCACGTCGAAGACGACGCCGTCGACGCGGCCCAGGACCAGCGCGTGGCTGCTGACCTCCATCGCGCACGTGTCGACGCCCTGCTCGCGCATCCGCGCGAACAGTCCGTGCAGGTCGGGCGCCTCCGGGGTCGTGAGCACCGTCGGGACGTCGGCGCCGAGCACGCGGGTGCCGACCGTGCCGACCACGGCGGCGGGCACGCCCGCCGCGCTCAGCCCTGCCTCGAGCAGCCGCGTGGTGGTGGTCTTGCCCTGGGTGCCGGTCACCCCGCACAGCCGCAGGGCGGCGGCCGGCTCGCCGTACGCGCGGGCGGCCACCGGGCCGAGGGCGGCCCGCGGGTCGGGGACGACGAGGACCGGGAGGGACGCGGCGACCGCGGGCGCGAGTCGCGCCAGCCCGTCGTCGTCGGTGAGCAGCGCCACGGCGCCCGCCTCGAGCGCCGCACCCGCGAAGTCGGCGCCGTGCGCGCGGGCTCCCGGGAGCGCGGCGTACAGGTCGCCTGGGCGGGTGCGGGAGGTGCTCAGGGTGACCCCCGTGACCGACGTGCCCTCGCCGGCGGTGGCCGGGTCGGCGCCCGCCAGGCGCACCGGCCCGTGCTGCTCCGCGGCCGCGACGAGCGCGGCGAGCGGGACCGGGGTCGCGCGGGCGGGACGGGTGGGGTCGTCGTCGCTCAGCACGGCGCGAGGCTACCGCCCGCGGCGGGCCCCGGTCGCGAGCCCGGGGTCACCACTCGACCGGCAGGTCCGAGGGCGGCGTCTGCGTCGGCGGCACGGCGTAGCGGCGCAGCACGTGGCCCATGATCTTGGCGAAGGCCGGGCCGGCGACCGAGCCGCCGCCGCCACCGTTGCGGGGGTTCTGCACGACGACGTAGACGGTGAAGCGCGGGTCGTCAGCGGGCGCGAAGCCGGCGAAGGAGACGGTGAAGGTGCCGTCGTAGCAGGCGCAGTCCGCGCCGACGCGCTGCGCGGTGCCGGTCTTGCCGGCCACGCGGTAGCCCGGCACGGCGGCACCCGGCGCGACGCCGTCCTCGGGGTCGAGGACCCGCTCCATCATCAGTGCCGTGTCGCGGGCGGCCTGCTCGCTGATGACGCGGCGCTCGACGGTGGTGCCGGTGCCCACCACGGTGCCGTCGTCGGCCCGGGCGGTGCCCTCGACCAGGCTCGGCGAGACGTGGACCCCGCCGTTGGCGATCGTGTTGACGGCCGCCGCCATCTGCAGCGCGTTGACCGACATCGCCTGGCCGAAGGCGATGCGGTCCTTGCCCATCGGCGTCCAGGTCGCGCCGTCGGGCAGGATGCCCGGGGTCTCGCCGCGCACGCCCACGCCGGTGCGCCGACCCAGGCCGAAGGCCGTCATGTAGCGGTGCATCCGCACCGCCGACATCTCGTCGGCCGCGAGCACGGTGCCGATGTTCGACGACTTGGCGATGGCGCCGGTCAGCGTGAGCCGCAGGCGGCCGTGCTCGAAGTAGTCCTTGATGTAGCGGTCGCCGCTGAGCAGCCTGGGCGGCACCGCGATGCGGGTCTCGGGGGTGACCAGGCCCGCGTCGAGCAGCGCGGCGGCCGTCACCACCTTCTGCACCGACCCCGGCTCGTAGACGTCGCTCATCGCTCGCGAGCCGAGGTCGTCCTCGGCGGAGGCCAGCGGGGCGTTGGCGTCGAAGGTCGGGTGGTCGGCGAGCGCGAGCACCTCGCCGGTGCGGGTGTCCATCACGATCGCGACACCGGAGTCGGCGCGGGCGTCCTCGACCGTCTGGCGCAGCACGCGCTGGACGAAGAACTGCTCGTCGCGGTCGAGGGTCAAGGTGAGGTCCTGGCCGTCGACCGGCTCGGTCGTGGTCTGCTCCCCCAGCGGGATCCGGTTGCCGCCGCCGACCTCGTAGCGCTCCGACCCGTCGGTGCCCGACAGCAGGGCGTCGAAGGTCAGCTCGAGACCGCCCAGGGCCTGGCCCTCCGCGCCGGTGAAGCCCACGAGGTTCGCCGCGACGTCCTCGGCCGGGTAGGTGCGCAGCGGGTCGCGACGGGTGTCGATGCCGCGGAAGCCGGCCGCTGCCACCTCCTCGACCACGTCGGTGGCCAGCGTGGAGGGGACGCGCCGCGCGACGTACTGGAAGCGGGTGCCCTCCTTGCGCAGCCGCTCCAGGGTCTCGAAGTAGTCGACGTCGAGGCGCTGCGAGAGCAGCCGGGCGAGCTCGGGGGCGTCCTCGGCGGTCATCGCGGGGTCGGCGACGACCATGAGGCCGTCGACGGCCTCGGCGAGCGGGGCGCCGTTGCGGTCGAGGATCGCCCCGCGCGCCGCCGGGAGGGTCACCTCGACGACGCCGGAGGCGGCCGCCATCGCGGCGTACGAGCGGGGGTCGAGGCCCTGCAGCTGGACCAGGCGGGCACCGAAGACCGAGAGCACCATCGCGATGACCACGAAGCCGACGCGCAGCCGCACGTGGGGCGCGCCCCTCCGGGCGGGACGGGCAGGCCGGGCGGGGCGTCGGGCGGGGCCGCGCGTCGAGGTCACCGCCCGCCTCCCCCCTGTCCACGCCGGCCGTCACGCTGCCCGTCACGCTGGCCGTCACGCTGGCCGGCACGCTGCTCGGACCGGGCCTGCGCGCCATTCCTACCCTGCGCGCCGGGGGTCTCCCGGGACGCCTCGCCGGTGTCGCCGGACCGGTCCGGACCAGCGGCGCCGGCCGCGTCGTCGCGGGACGCGGGCACCTCGACCACGACGGGCGCAGGAGCGAGCACGGCCGGCTTGACCGGCGGCTTCGGCTGGAGGCGCACGTCGAGCGGGGCCGGCGCCTCGCCGCCGGTGGGCCCGCCCACGACCTCGTCGGTGCGCAGGTCGAGGAAGGTCGGGGCCGCGGGCAGCACCATGCCGAGGGCCCGCGCCTGCTCGGCCACCCGCTGCGGCGAGCGCAGCGCGTCGAGCTCGACCTGCAGCGTCTGCTGCCGCGCCGCGAGGGTGGCGGCCTGCCGCTCGAGCGCGGTGGTGGCGAAGGAAGCCTGCTGCATGGAGGTGTTGAAGAGCAGCAGCCCCACGACGCCGCCCAGCAGCAGCAGGCTCACGAGCGAGACGAAGGGCACCCGCGCGGCGCGGGTGCGGACGCGCGGCACCACCGACAGCGGGGCGCGGCCCGGCTGCTCGTGGCGCTCGGGCCGGCCCTGGTGGTGGCGCTGTGCGGGGGCGACGACACCGCTCACGACGCGGCTCCTCTCGTGGGACGGGTGCGCTGGACGGCCCGCAGCCGCACGGAGGCGGCGCGGGGGTTGTGCTCGACCTCGTCGGCCGGGGCCTTCTCCGCGCCCCGGGTGACGGTGCGGAAGGGGGGCTCCTGGTCCGCGGGCACGAAGGGGAGGTCGTCGGGGACGGTCGAGCGGGTCACCTCGGCGAAGGCCTGCTTGACCAGGCGGTCCTCGAGGGAGTGGTAGGCCTCGACCACGACGCGTCCGTCGACCGCGACGGCGTCGAGGGCGGCCGGGAGGGCGCGGCGCAGCACGGCCAGCTCGTCGTTGACCTCCATGCGCAGCGCCTGGAAGGTGCGCTTGGCCGGGTGGCCGCCGGTGCGGCGCGCCGGCGCCGGGATCTCGGCGTACAGCAGCTCCACGAGCCGGCCGGAGGTCGTGAACGGCGCGCGGGCGCGCTCGCGCACGACGGCGGCCGCGATCTTGCGCGCGAACTTCTCCTCGCCGAAGTCGCGGAGCACCCGGGTCAGCTCGGCGGCGTCGTAGGTGTTGAGGACGTCGGCCGCGGTGCGGCCGGCGGTGCCGTCCATGCGCATGTCGAGGGGGGCGTCCTCGCGGTAGGCGAAGCCGCGCTCGGCCACGTCGAGCTGCATGGAGGAGACCCCGAGGTCGAAGAGCACCGCGCCGACGCCGCCGCTGCGGCCGAGCCCGAGGTCGTCGAGCACCTGCGGCAGCTCGTCGTAGACCGCGTGCACGCCGGTGAACCGGTCGCCGTGCGGCGCCAGCCGCTCCGCCGCCAGCGCGAGCGCCTGCGGGTCGCGGTCGACGCCCACCACGCGGCACCCGGGCACGGCACGGAGCACGGCCTCGGTGTGCCCGCCGAGGCCGAGGGTGCAGTCGACCAGGACGGGCGGGGCCGCACCGTCACCGCGCAGTGCGGGCGCGAGGAGCGCGACGACCCGGTCCAGCAGCACCGGGACGTGGTGGGGGGTGGTCACGGGCCTACCGGCCCACGCTGGCGAGGAGCAGCAGCAGGACGGCCGTGCCGGCCGAGGTGGCCGCGGAGAACGCCATGACGGCGACCGCCTCGCGCGCCTGGTGGCGCACGCGCCGCGTCGGCCCGCCTGCGTGCCCCGACGGAACGGGGTGCCCGGCGTGCGCCTGGACCCTCATCTCGACCCCACCCTCCGGCCCCCACGGCCGACTCGTGTGCGTGCTGCGGTGCACGGGCGGACCCGCCGGGCCAGGTCCCGTCCCGCTCTCCTGGGAGTGCCGGCTTCTGGGGCCGGGGAAGTGGCTCCAGACGTCGACGGGAGAGCGGGTCCGAGACCTCGTCCTGCGCGTCCGCTGTGCTGTTGTCTGCTGGTGCTGCCGGTCCTGCTGTGCCTGCCGCCCGTCAGATGCCCGGGAAAACCTCGTCGCTGAGCTCGGCGAACTTCTGCTCCTGCTCCTCGGAGTAGGTGGCCCAGGACTGCGGGTCCCAGATCTCCACCCGGTTCATCGCCCCGATGACCATCACGTCGCGGGTGAGCGAGGCGTAGTCGCGCAGCGTCGCCGGGATGCCGATGCGCCCCTGCTTGTCCGGCACCTCCTGGGAGGCGGCGGCGAAGAGCATGCGCACGTAGTCACGGGTGGCCTTGTTGGTCACCGGCGCCTCGCGGAGCCGGTCGGTCATGCGGCTGAAGTCGGCCAGGGACCACACCGTGAGGCACCGCTCCTGCCCTCGGGTCACCACGAGTCCCTCCGCCAGCTCGTCCCTGAACTTCGCCGGGAGGAAGAGCCGGCCCTTGTCGTCGAGCTTGGGGGTGTAGGTGCCGAAGAACACCGGCCACCTCCACTCGTGCCGCCACTTCCTCCACTGCGCACCACTTTACGCCACTTTCCCCCACCGTCAACGACCCCGGGCACATCTGCCCTGCTCAGGGCGCGATCAGGGGCGGTGGTGCAGACCACCTCGCGACGGCGCGGAGTCGTTGCCGCGCACGGCGTACGCCGCCTCGGGCGGTGCTGGGGAGCGCCGGGGTGGAGCGGAGTGGAGGACGCGGTGGTGTGCGGGGTGTCGGGCGCGCCCGGCGGGCTGCACGGCCGGCCCGCCGTGTCCGGCGACAGCGGTTGCCGGTGCCGCATACGGTGGGGGCCACCCCGTCGGGCGACGACGGGCCACGGGAGGGAGGACCGGGCCTTGGCAGAGCACCCTGCGCGCGGCGGCACCGACGAGACCGGCAGCGGCGGCGGCACCGGCCCCACCGACGGCACCGACCTCGAGCTGGTCGCCCGGGTCACCGACCGGGTCCGCCGCAACGTCGAGCGGGTCATCGAGGGCAAGCCCGACGTCGTCACGACCGCGCTCGTGGTGATGCTGGCCGAGGGCCACCTGCTGCTCGAGGACGTCCCCGGCGTCGGCAAGACCATGCTCAGCAAGGCGCTGGCCCGCAGCATCGACGCCACGGTGCGGCGCCTGCAGTTCACGCCCGACCTGCTGCCCTCCGACGTGACCGGTGTGTCGGTCTTCAACCAGTCGACGCGCGAGTTCGAGTTCCGCCCCGGCGGGATCTTCGCCAACATCGTGGTCGGCGACGAGATCAACCGCGCCTCGCCGAAGACCCAGTCGGCCCTCCTCGAGTGCATGGAGGAGCGGCAGGTGAGCGTCGACGGCTCGACGTGGACCCTCGAGTCGCCCTTCATGGTCATCGCGACGCAGAACCCCGTGGAGATGGAGGGCACCTACGCCCTGCCCGAGGCCCAGCGCGACCGGTTCATGGCCCGGGTCTCGATCGGCTACCCCGTCGAGTCCGCCGAGCTGGCGATGGTCGCCTCGCACACCGGCGGTCACCCGCTCGAGGAGATCGACGCCGTCACCGACGCCGCCGAGGTCCGCAAGCTGATCGAGGTCGTGACCTCGGTGCACGTCTCCGAGCCGGTCCGGCGCTACGCCGTGGCGATCACGACGGCCACCCGCCGCAGCAGCGACCTGCAGCTCGGCGCCTCCCCCCGCGCCACGCTCCACCTGGTGCGCGCCGGCAAGGCGTACGCCGCGCTGCAGGGTCGCGCGTACGTCCTGCCCGACGACCTCCGGCTGCTCGCCCCGACCGTGCTGGCCCACCGGCTGCTCCCCAGCGCCGAGGCCGCGATGGCCGGCCGCTCCCCCGCGCAGGTGCTCGACGCGCTGCTGGGCGCGGTGCCGGTGCCCGAGCCGGCGCCCCGGTGACGCCGACGCCGGGCTGGACGACTCCGTGAACCCGCTGCGCGAGGCGCTCGGCGCCCTCACCGTGCGGGGTCGCGCCTTCCTCGCCGCGGGCACGACCACGGTGGTGTGCGCGCTGGTGGTCGGCCAGGAGCCGCTCGTGCGCGCCGGGCTGCTGGTGCTCGCGCTCCCGCTGGTCTGCGCGCTGGTCCTGGCCCGCAGCCGCTACCGCCTCGCGCTCGAGCGCGTGGTCTCCCCGCAGCACCTCGCCGCAGGCCAGGCCGCGCGGGTGCGCCTCACGCTCACCAACGAGGGCCGGCTCCCGAGCGGCGCGCTGCTGCTCGAGGACCAGCTACCCTACGTGCTGGGCACCCGCCCGCGCTTCGTGGTCGAGGGCATCGGCCCCGGGTGGCGCCGCACGGTGGACCACGTGGTGCGCTCGGAGGTGCGCGGTCGCTTCGAGGTCGGCCCCATGACGGTGCGGGTGCGCGACCCCTTCGGCATGGTCGAGCTGGGCCGCTCCTTCCGCGGCACCGCTCCCCTGGTGGTCACCCCCCGCACCGTCCCGCTGCCCGCCGTGCCGGTCGAGGGCGGGCAGCGCGGCGCCGGGGACGACCGGCCCCGCGCCTTCGCCGTCGGCAGCGCGGAGGACGTCACGGTCCGCGAGTACCGCCGCGGCGACGAGCTGCGTCGCGTGCACTGGCGCAGCTCGGCGCGACGCGGCGAGCTGATGGTGCGCCGCGAGGAGCAGCCGTGGCAGTCGCGGGTGACGATCGTGCTCGACCACCGTGCCCGCGCCCACCGTGGCCAGGGCATCGCCTCCACCCTCGAGGCCGCCGTCTCGGCCGCCGCCTCGGTGGGCGTCCACCTCGCCCGTCGTGGCTACGGCGTCCAGCTGGTCACCGCCTCGGGCGAGGACCCGACCTCCCACGGCCACCTGCGCGAGGCGCAGGCCACCGCCGACGCCCTGCTCGAGTCGCTCGCCGTGCTCCGTCCCGCGACCACGCCGACCCTCGACACCCGGTGGCTCGGCGAGGGCAGGTCGGGCCTGCTGGTCGGCGTCTTCGGGGCGCTCGGTCCCGAGGACGTGCCCGCGCTGCGGCGGCTGGCCGCCCACGCCGACCCGGCACTCGCGATCGTCCTCGACGTGGACCACTGGGGCGCCGGCGGTCGGCGCCACCCCGGCGAGTCCGACGCCGCCGCCCTGCTGGCGGCGCAGGGGTGGCGCGTCGTCGTGCTCGGCCCGCGCGACCGCCTCGACACCGCCTGGCAGCAGCTGGCGCGCCGCGGGCGCCCGTCGTCGGCTGCACGGCCGGCTGCGTCCGGGGCCACGCCGTGACCACCCCACCGCCCACCCGCGAGCGGCGCGACGGCTTCGACGGGCTCGACGGTCTCGGGCACCACCTCGCCCTCGCGCTCGCAGCCGCCCTCACGACCTGGGCGGCGACGTGGGCGTGGCGGGGCTTCAGCGTCGACTCTTCCCCGTGGCTGGTGCCGCTGCTCCTGCTCGCGGTGCTGGTCGCCGTCGGTGGCGCCGTCGGCCGGTGGGCGCGCGTGCCCGGTCCCCTGCTGGTCGTCGGCCAGGTCGCGGGGTCGGGCCTCGTGGCCGTGGCGCTGGTGGCCGGCACGGCGGTGCCGGGCCCCGGCACCGTCGAACGGCTGGTCTCGCGGCTGCGCGGAGCCGTCGCCTCCGCCCAGGAGTACGCCGCGCCCGTGCCCGCCGACGCCCCCAGCATCGCTCCGCTGCTCGTGCTCGGGGGCCTCGCCTGCCTGGTGCTGGTCGACCTGCTCGCCGGCACGCTGCGGCGTGCGGCCCTGGCCGGCCTGCCGCTGCTGACCGTCTACGCGCTCCCGGTCAGCATGCTCGGCGACGGCGCGCCGTGGCCGGTCTTCGCCCTCGTGGCCGTCGGCTACCTCCTGGTGCTGGCGCTGCAGGAGGACGAGCAGGTGGAGCGGTGGGGCCGCGGTCTGGCCGGCGGCGGGCCCGCCGTCCTGGGGCGCCCGCTCGCGGCGCGCCTGGGCGCCGCCGCGGTCGGTGCCGCGGTGACGGTCCTCGCCCTGCTGGCTCCGGTGTCGGCCCCGAGCGCCGGGCTGACCCTCTTCGAGGGTGGCCTGGGGCCCGGCGGCGACGGCGAGATCGAGCTCGACGACCCCATGGTCGACCTGCGGCGCGACCTGCGCGAGCGCGACGACGTCCCCCTGCTGCGGGTGCGCACCGACGACCCCGACCCCGACTACCTCCGCATCACGGTGCTCGAGCGCTTCTCCGACAACGCGTGGACCAGCGGCGGCCGCGACCTGCCCGACACGCAGCGCGCCGACGGCAGCGGCCTGCCCGCGACCGGCGTCGACGCCGAGGTGGCCGCGCGCAGCGACCGCTTCGCCTACGCCTTCGAGGCCACCGACGCCCTGCGCTCGGAGTGGCTGCCCGTGCCGTTCCCGCTACGCTCCGTCGACGCCCCGGGCAACTGGAAGTACGACCTGTCGACGCTCGACGTCCTGGCCACCGACGAGGACGGCGGCCTCACCACCGCGGGGCTCTCGTGGAGCGCCACCGGCCTCGAGCCCGCCTTCGACGAGGCCGCCCTCGACGACGCGCTGCCCGGCAGCGACCTGGTCGACCCCGTCTACACCGAGCTGCCCGAGCTGCCGGCCCTGGTCACCGACCTGGCGCGCGAGGCGGCCGGCGACGGCACCGCGCTCGACCAGGCCAAGGCGCTGCAGGCGTTCTTCCGGGTCGGCGGCGACTTCCAGTACACCCTGGAGGCGCCCGCCGGCAACGGCAGCGACGACCTCGTCGCCTTCCTCACCGACGACGCCGACGGCCGGCGGGGCTACTGCGAGCAGTTCGCCTCGGCCATGGCCGTGATGGCCCGCGTGGTGGGCATCCCGTCGCGGGTGGCCATGGGCTTCCTCGAGCCCACCCAGGTCGCCCCGGGCGAGTTCGAGTACAGCACCGACGACCTCCACGCCTGGCCCGAGCTGTTCTTCGCCGGTCAGGGGTGGGTGCGCTTCGAGCCCACGCCGGGCGGTCCGGGTGGGCGCGCCCAGGTGCCGCCGCCGTGGACCGTCGGCGACGCCCCCGCTCCCGCACCCGCGGCGCCGGAGGGCCAGGTCGGCGTCGACCCGCTCGACCCCGACCGCGGCGGTGCCGCCTCGCCCGCACCCGCGCCCGACGAGGCCCCCGAGGCGGCCGACGCGCGCACCGACGGCGACGGCACGCCGTGGCGGGCCGTGGTGCTCACGCTCCTGACCCTGGCCCTGCTCGTCGCCGTCGCCCTCGTGCCCCGCGCCCTCCACCGCGCGCGCACCCGGCGCCGGTGGGCCGACGCGGCGCAGGGCCGCGCCGGCGTCGGCAGCACGGCCTGGCGGGCCCTGCAGGACGGGTGCCGCGACCTCGGGGTCGCCTGGCCCGGTGGCCGGTCACCGGCCGAGACGCGACGCGCGCTCGGGCCGGCCCTCGCGTCCGGTCCCGTCAGCGCCGACGCCGCGCTCGCGCGGCTCGCCCGCCTCGTCGAGCACGAGTGGTACGCCGCGCCCGCCGACGCCGCGCCCGCCGAGACGAGGGGACGCGCGGGGCTGGCGACCGACGCGCGGCGCGACACCGAGCTGGTGCTCGAGGCCGTGGCGAGCGGCGTCAGCCCGCGGGCCCGGGTGCGGGCCGAGTGGGCGCCGCGCTCGGTGCTGCGACGCGACCGAGGCCTCGACCACCCGGTCGGTCCGGTGCTCGCCGACCAGGTGCACTGACCCCGTCAGGACGCCAGGGGTGCCGCTGCTCGCGGCACCGGCGGGGAGCAACGGCTCAGTAGCCCTCACGGCGACGACGCCAGCGCTGCTCCATGCGCTCGAGGAACGAGCCCTGCGCGCGCTGACGCGGCTGCTTGGTGCGGCGCGAGGAGCGGCCGCCCTGGACCAGGCTGAGGCCCTCGACGCCGGTGGGCGCCGCGGGGGCGGCGCCACCCTGGGCCGCCTGGCCGCGCAGGGCGGTGAGCCCCACGGTCGCGGCGCCCAGCATGATCACGAAGCCGACGATGCCGACCGGGGTGATCCGGAGCACCGCACCGGTCATGAGGACCGTGATGCCGGCCGCGAACACGACGCCCGCGAGGATCGCGCGACGGCGCGCGTTGCGCCGCATCGCGGTGCCGCGCAGCGTGTTGGCGAACTTCGGGTCCTCCTCGACGAGGGCGCGCTCCATCTGCTCGAGCATTCGCAGCTCCTCTTCCGAGAGCGGCACGGTTCCTCCACGAGTGTCATCCCGGCGTCGACCCGGGCAGTGCGAGCCCGGTCACTCCAGGATAGGCAGGGGGTGGTCACGTGGGTAGCGGACCCCGGAAAATCTTGCGCGGCTCTCAGGCAGGCCGCCGGTCGGGCGCGCCGGGCAGCAGCGAGGCCGGCCGGACGGCCGCCGCACCGAAGCGCCCGGTCGCCCGGTCGACCGCCCGGTCGGCCTCGGCCCAGCCGTGCTCGGGCTCGCCCAGCACGAGCTGGTGGTGCACCTCGCTGCGCCGCACCAGGTGCTCGGCGCGCACCCCCACGAGGCGTACGCCGCGCCCGCGCGAGCCGGGTCGGTCGAGCAGGGCGTCGAGCAGGTCGGTCGCCGTGCGGTAGACCTCCTGGGTCACGTCGGTCGGCTCCGGCAGCGTCCGCGACCGGGTCAGGGTGGTGAAGTCGGAGTAGCGCACCTTGAGGGTCAGCGTGCGCCCGACCACTCCCCCGCGGCGCATCCGACCGGTGAGGCGGGCCGAGAGGCGCAGCAGCTCGCGGTGCAGCACGGCCCGGTCGGTGGTGTCGCGGGCCAAGGTCGCGTCGGCACCCGTGCTGCGGTCGGGCTCGGTCGGCCCCCGCCGGTCGCGCACCTCCCGCCGGTCCTCACCACGGGCCAGGGTCTGCAGCTGGCGGGCAGCGCCGGGGCCGAGGCGGCCCTCGAGCAGCTCGAGGGGGGCGTCGGCGAGGTCGCCGACGGTGCGCAGCCCCAGGCGGTGCAGGCGCTCGCGAGTCTTGTCCCCCACGCCCCACAGGGCGCCGACGTCGAGCGGGCGCAGGAAGGCGGCGACCTCCTCCGGCGGCACGACGACGACGCCGTCGGGCTTGGCCCGGCGGCTGGCGACCTTCGCCACCGACCGGGTCGGCGCGACGCCGACCGAGCAGGTGAGCCCCTGCTCGTCGTGCACCAGCGCCCGCAACCGCTGGGCGAGCTGCAGGGGTGTGCCGTGGCGGTGGGCGCCGCGGACGTCGAGGAAGGCCTCCTCGAGCGAGACGACCTCGACGCGCGGGGTCACCGACCGGAAGGCCTCGAGCACCGAGGCCGAGGCCCGGGAGAACGCTGCGAAGTCCGGCGGGACGACGACGAGCGAGGGGCACAGGCGCCGCGCGTGCACGACCGACATCGCGGAGCGCACCCCGTGGCGGCGGGCGGGGTAGCTGGCGCACAGCACGACCCCCCGGCCGCCACCCGCCACGACGACCGGGGCGTCGCGCAGCTCGGGCCGGTCACGGAGGGCGACCGCGGCGTAGAAGGCGTCGACGTCGACGTGGAGCACGGGGCACGCCGAGGAGGCGTCGCCGCCCCTCACGGCCGCTCAGCGGGTGGCGAGCAGGTGCAGCTGCGTGGCGAGCGGGAGGTACTCCGGGCGCGAGGCGACGGCGCGCTCGAGCTCGACGAGGGCGTCGGTCGCACCGGGCTCGAGGTCGAGCAGCGAGCCGGGCACCAGGTCGGCGAAGACGCGCACGCCGTGGACCTCGGTGACGGCGAGGCCGGCCGACTGGAGCAGCGCCTCGACCTCGTCGCGGGCGAAGCGCCGCCCGGCCCGTCCCCCCGGCTCGAGTGGGGTGTCGAGGGGGGCGTCGAGCAGCTCGCGGGCCTGCTGGAAGTGGCCCGCCATCGCCCGGGCGACGACGGCCGCGTGGCGCTGTCCGACCAGCAGGCTGAGGGTGCCCCCGGGGCGCAGCACCCGGTGCAGGACGTCGAGGGCCGCGGCGGGGTCGTCGACGACCTCGAGCACCCCGTGGCACAGCACGACGTCGGCCGACGCCTCGCCCACGACCTGCAGGAGGTCGGCGAGGTCCCCCTGCCGCCCGGTGACCCGGTCGCCGACGCCGCGCTCGGCGCCGCGGCGGTCGAGGGCCGCGAGCGCGTCGGGGCTGGGGTCGACCACGACGACGCGGTGACCGAGCTCGGCGACCCGCACGGCGAAGCCACCCGTGCCACCTCCGATGTCGAGCACCTCGGCCGCACCGTCGCCGGCCGCCTCGAGCACCGGGCGCAGCGCCGACCAGACGAGGGCGGTGCGGGCGGCGGTGCGGCGCTCGCTGGCGGTCTGCGCGGAGGCGGGCATGGGGCCCACCCTAGTGGGGTCACCCCCCGGCGCCGGCCGGGCAGCGCGCTCACGCCGTCACGCGCGCCGCCCGCGCCGAGAGCTGCTCGAGCGGCACGTGGGGCACGAGGCCGAGCTGCTGCTCGACCACCCCGAGGAAGCGGTCGGCGTCGCGCACGAGGTCGTCGGCC
The DNA here is from genome assembly GCF_013409425.1 of Nocardioides perillae. NCBI lineage: Bacteria > Bacillati > Actinomycetota > Actinomycetes > Propionibacteriales > Nocardioidaceae > Nocardioides > Nocardioides perillae. Next base: position 2,765,598 of record NZ_JACCAC010000001.1, read on the forward strand.
TCCCGCTCGGTCACCGCTCGCCGCGACCCCGCCTCGGCTGCCGCGCGCTTGGCCGCGCCCGCCGCGAAGAAGCCGGCCCACTCGGCGAGCTCGGGCACGACCTCGGCGAGCAGGACCCACGCGTTGGTCTGGGGGCGCCGGCGTCCCGCGGTCGGTCTGGCCCGGGCCGCGAGCAGCGCCGCGGCCGCGCGCAGCGCGGCGACGTGGGCGCACGCGTAGCGCGTGGGGACGTCGGCGGCGGTCATCGCCTCCTGCAGCGAGGTCGCCGCGCGGTCGAGGTAGGAGTGGGTCGTGGCCGGCAGCGAGAACGGCCCGGGGACCTCCTCGTGCCACCCGTCCCCGCTGCCCGCCGCCCTCCGTGCTGCTCCGCTCACCGCACTGCTCCCTCCGCCGCTCCGTGGACGTTCGAACGCATGTTCGAACGACGACGACGCTACACCCCGCCACCGACGAGGACAACGGGTCCGCAGGCGCGGAGGTCCAGCGCGGCGCCGGGGCCACTAGGGTCGTCGTCGTGGACCCCGAGCCCCCCGCCGTCAGCCGCTTCCGCGAGGCCCTGGCCGCTGCCGGGGGCCGCGGCGAGGTGGTCGTGCTCCCCGACAGCGTGCACACCGCCGCCCTGGCGGCGGAGGCCCTCGGCTGCGAGGTCGGCGCGATCGCGAACAGCCTCGTCTTCGAGGCCCGCCCGGAGGACCCGGCCGGCGACGAGCCGGGCCAGCCGGTCCTCCTCCTCACCTCGGGAGCACACCGCGTCGACACCGCGTCGACCGCCGCCCGCCTCGGCCTCGGGAGGCTGCGCCGCGCCTCGCCCGAGCTGGTGCGGCGCAGCACCGGCCAGGTCATCGGCGGCGTCTCGCCGATCGCCCACCCGGCCCCCCTCCCGACCTACGTCGACCCGTGGCTGCGGCGCCACCCCGTGCTGTGGGCCGCGGCCGGCCACCCCGCCGCGGTCTTCTCCACCACCTTCGACGAGCTCGTCGCCCTGACGGGGGCGGTGGAGGTCGACGTCGAGCCCGCGACCGGGTCCGGCGGGCCGTGAGCAGGGTCGTCGTCGTGGGCGGCGGCCTGGGTGGCACCGCCGCAGCCGCCCGGCTGGCGAAGCTCGGCCACGACGTGCACCTGCTCGAGCGCGCCGGAGCGCTCGGCGGCGCCCTGGTGCCGGTGCGCTCGGGCGACCTCACCTGGGAGTCCGCCACCGCCAGCACGACGCTGCCGGCCGTGGTGCGCGACCTCTTCCGCAAGAGCGGGCGCCCGCTGGAGCGCGAGCTCGACCTCGTGCCGCTCGCGGTGCCGCGGGAGCACCGCTTCCCCGACGGGAGCCGTGTGCGGCTGCCCACCGGCTCGCGGGCCGCCCAGCTCGAGGCACTCGAGGGCCTGGGGGCCGGCGTCGGGACGGCATGGGTCGACCACGTCGCCGCCTACGCGCCGGCGTGGGAGGCCCTGCGGCGTGACCTCTTCGAGCGGCCGTGGGCGCCCGACCTCGCCACAGCCGAGGCACGCGACCTGCTGCGCTCGCGCACCTCGCTCCACCGCCACCTGCGCCGCAGCCTGCGCGACCCGCGCCTGCGCGCCCTGGCCGCGCACCCCGCCGTCCTCGGTGGGCACGACCTCCGCGCCGTGCCGTGGTGGGTCGGCCTCGAGACCTACGTCGAGCAGCGCTCGGGCACCTGGACCGTGCCGGGCGGGATGCACCGCCTCGGCGAGGCGCTCGCCGACCGTCTGGCCACCCGCCGGGTCACGGTCTCGCTGGGCACGGCCGCCACCGACGTCGTGGTGCGCGGCGGGCGTGCGGTGGCCGTCGCCACCGCGGCCGGCGAGGTCGACGCCGACGTGGTCGTCTGCGCCGTCGACCCGCGCGGTCTGCCGACCCTGGCCCCGCACGCGGCGCGCACGACCCCCGCCCTGCCGCCCGTGGTCGCCCACGTCGCGCTGGACGCGACCGGCCTGCCCGACGACGCGCCGCCCGAGGTCGTCGTGCACGGCGAGACCACCTTCGTGGTGCGCACCGGCGGCCAGGCGCCCCCCGGCCGCGCCGCGTGGACCGTCCTGGGCCGCGGCCCGGTGTCGGAGGACCTGCTGCGCGCCCTGGCCCGGGTCGGCGTCGACCTCCGCGAGCGCGTGCTCGAGCGCCACGACCTCTCCCCGCTGCAGGCGGTCCAGCGCTGGGGCGGCTCGCCGTACGGCGTGCTGTGGCAGGGCCGCCGCAGCGTCACCGACCGGCTCGGGCCGCGCACGCCCGTGCCCGGCGTGCTCGCGTGCGGTGCGCACGCGACCTCGGGCGCTGGCCTGCCGTTCGTCGGCCTCTCCGCGGCTCTCGTGGCCGAGGTGGTCGGGCCCGCCTGAGGCCCCGGCCGACCCCTCAGACGGTGATGCGCAGCGCCTCGAAGATCTCGAGCGTGGCGCGCGAGCGGTTGAGGGTGAAGAAGTGCAGCCCGGGGGCGCCCGCGGCGAGCAGCTCCTCGCACAGCTCGGTGGCGATGCGCACGCCCTCGCGGCGCACGTCGGCGGGGTCGGTGAGCCCCTCGAAGCGGGCGAGCAGCGAGGCGGGCACCTCGGCGCCCGAGAGCTCGGCCATCCGGGTCACCTGGCGCAGGTTGGTGATCGGCATGATCCCCGGCAGCACCGGGATGTCGCAGCCGGCGGCGGCAGCGCGGTCGACCAGCTCGGCGTAGTCGGAGGCGCGGAAGAACAGCTGCGTGACCGCGAAGTCAGCGCCCGCGCGCGCCTTCGCGGCGAGCACCTGCGCGTCGTGCTCCAGGCTCTCCGAGCCGGGGTGCTTCTCGGGGAAGGCGGCGACGCCGACGCTGAAGTCGCCGACCTCGTGGCACAGCTCGACGAGCTCGACGGCATGGGAGAGGCCGCCCTCGGTCGGGGTCCAGGGCGCCGACGGGCCGTCCTGGGGGTCGCCGCGCAGCGCCAGGATGTTGTGGACACCGGCGTCGCGGTAGGCGGTGATGACGTCCACGAGCTCCTGGCGGGTGTGGCCCACGCACGTGAGGTGGCCCATGGCCCGCAGCGCCGTCTCGCGGGCGATGCGCCCCGTGATCTCGACCGTGGTGTCGCGGGTGGTGCCGCCGGCGCCGTAGGTGACCGAGACGAAGGTCGGCTCGTAGGGCTCGAGGTCGCGGATGGCCGACCAGAGCTGCGCGGCGCCGGCCTCGTCGCGCGGCGGCATGAACTCGAAGGAGATGACGCGCTCGCCGGTGCGCACGACGTCGCCGATGCGGTGCGAGTCAGGACCGGTGGCCTCGTCGGGGACGGGGCGCAGGGGCTCGGCGGGCATGGCTCCAGCGTAGGTGGCGGCGCCGTGTCCACCGGTGCGTGTCCACGCCGGAGGCGGTGGTTAGGCTCAGCGGGTGGACGACACCGCGAGGACAGCCCCGTCGACCTCGGCGGGGGCCGCGCTGGCCGACGCGCCCGCGGGGGCCTGGGACATCGCGGCGTTCCGCGACGGGGTGCAGGCCACCCTCGACACGTTCCTCGACGGCCAGGTGGAGCGCCTCGTGGACCTCGGGCCCGACGCGGCCCGGCTGGTCGAGGAGGCCCGCGCGGCGGTCAGCGGCGGCAAGCGGCTGCGCGCGGCCTTCTGCTGGTGGGGGCACCGCGCCGTGCCCGCCCCGGGCGGCGACCCGGCGCCCGTCGACGAGGCGGCGCTGCTGCGCGCGTGCGCCGCGCTGGAGCTGCTGCACGCGAGCGCGCTCGTCCACGACGACGTGATGGACGCCTCCGACACCCGCCGGGGCCGGCCCTCGGCCCACCGCACGTTCGAGGCCGAGCACCGCGCTGCGGGGTGGCAGGGCGACGCCGAGCAGTTCGGCGCGGCCGCCGCCGTGCTCCTCGGCGACCTGCTGCTCACCTGGTCCGACGAGCTGCTGCGCACGTGCGGCCTGCCCGCCGAGCGCGTGGCCGCCGCGATGCACGTGCTCGACCTGTGCCGCAGCGAGGTGATCGCCGGGCAGTTCCTCGACGTCTCGGTGCAGGCCCGCGGGCGCGCCGACGTCGACGCGGCGATGACGGTGCTGCGCTACAAGTCGGCGAAGTACTCCATCGAGCGGCCGCTGCACGTCGGCGCCGCCCTCGCCGGCGCGGACGCGGCCCTCCTCGGGCGCCTGAGCGCCTTCGGCCTGCCACTGGGCGAGGCCTTCCAGCTGCGCGACGACCTGCTCGGCGTCTACGGCGACCCGCAGGTGACCGGCAAGCCCGCGGGCGACGACCTCGTCGAGGGCAAGCGCACCGTGCTGGTCGCCCTGGCGCTCGACGCCGCACCGCCGGCCGACGCAGCGCTGCTGGACGCCGCGCTCGGCACGCCCCTCTCCCCCGGTCAGGTCGACCGGCTCCGCGAGGTGATCTCGGCCTCCGGCGCCGCCGACCAGGTCGAGCAGGTCATCGGGGCGCTCGTCGAGCGCAGCCGAGAGGCGCTCGCCGAGGCCGGCACGACGGCGGCGGCGCGGTCCGCGCTGCGCGCGCTGGCGACCGCCGCGACCGAGCGCGCCTTCTGAGGGGCTCGCTCAGAGCATCGCCTGGGCGCGCCGCTTCACCTCGGAGCCGCGGTTCTCGCGCAAGGCGTCGATGGGGCGCCCCGGCAGGTCGGCGTCGGTGAAGATCCAGGCGATCGCCTCGCGGTCGTCGAAGCCGGCGTCGTGCAGCAGCGTCAGCAGCCCGGGGAGTCCCTTGACCACCTCGCCGTCCTGGACGAACTCCGTGGGCACCTGCTGACCGGCTCCCGGCGACGGGACCGCCGCGGCCAGCCGGTGCTCGCGGATCCACTGACGCACCTTCGACACCGTCACGCCGAGGGCGCGCGCCGTCTCCGCCCAGTCCGACCACGCGGGGACGAGGGCGGCGAGGTCGGGACCGGCGAGCTGGTCGGGGGCCTGGTCGTCGGGTGCAGCAGCGCTCATGGCCCCCATCCTCGCACCGCGGGCGGTGCGCGCCACGCCGGGACGTCGCGCACGCCGGCGCGAACGACCGCGGTCCGTACCATGGACGCGGCCGGCCTTCCCCCCGGCCACGTGGAGGAGACGTCGTGGACCGGGTCGCGGAGCACGCCGTCGGGCCCGGTCGCACCGCCGACCCGCTCGTCGGCCGCGTCCTCGACGGCCGCTACCGCGTCGAGGAGCGCATCGCCCGCGGCGGGATGGCGACGGTCTACACCGCGACCGACCTGCGCCTCGACCGCCTCGTCGCGGTGAAGGTGGTGCACGAGGGCCTCGGCGACGACGCCGACGTCGCCGCCCGCTTCGTGCGCGAGGCCCGTGCGGCCGCGCGGCTCGACCACCCCAACGTGGTGGCCGTGCACGACCAGGGCGACGACCACGGCACGGTCTTCCTCGCGATGGAGCACGTGCCGGGCCGCACCCTGCGCGACGTGGTGCGCACCGACGCCCCGCTCTCCCCCGCCCGCGCCCTGGCGCTGCTCGAGCCGGTGGTCGGCGCGCTCGCGGCCGCCCACCGGGCCGGCATCGTGCACCGCGACGTCAAGCCCGAGAACGTCCTGCTCGCCGACGACGGCCGTGTGAAGGTGGCCGACTTCGGTCTGGCCCGGGCCGTCAGCGCCGACACCCAGCACACGGCGACCGGCGGCGTGCTCATCGGCACCGTCTCCTACCTGGCGCCGGAGCTGGTCGTCGACGGTCGCGCCGACGCCCGCGCCGACGTCTACGCCGCGGGCATCGTGCTCCACGAGCTGCTCACCGGCCGCAAGCCGCACGAGGGCGAGTCGGCGCTGCAGGTCGCGTGGAAGCACGTCCACGAGGACGTCCCGCCGCCGTCGCTGCTCGTGCCGGGTCTCCCGGCGTACGTCGACGCCCTGGTGGTCCGCGCCACCAGCCGCGACCGCTCGCACCGCCCCGCCGACGCCGGAGTGCTGCTGCACCAGCTGCACCGCGTCTCCTCCGCGCTCGCCGACGGCGTCCGCGAGGACCCCGACCTCGTCGCCGACCTGCTGCCCCCGCCGCCGCGCGAGCCCTCCGAGCCCGAGCCGACCCGGGTCGTGACAGTGGAGCCGACCGGGGAGCCGACCGGGGAGCCGACCAGCGAGCCGACCGGGGAGCCGACCGGGGAGCCGACCGGGGAGCCGACCAGCGAGCCGACCGGGGAGCCGACCGGAGAGCTGTGGCCCGGTCCCGCGCTGCACCAGGCCGTGCCGCTCCCGCCCACCCCCGCACCGCGCCGCCGCTCGCGTCGCGGGCCGGTGCTGCTGCTGGTCGCCCTGCTGCTCGCCACCGGCCTCGGCGCCGGCGCGTGGTGGTGGGGCGTGGCGCGCTGGACCGTGACCCCCGGTGTGACCGGGCTGGGCCAGGTCGCGGCGACCGAGCGGCTGGAGCGCGCAGGCCTCGACGTCGCGGTCGGCACGCCGGCCTTCTCCGAGAGCGTGCCCGCGGGTCAGGTGCTGCGCACCGAGCCGGCCGCCGGCGAGCGGGTGCTCGACGGGGGCGACGTCACGCTGGTGCTCTCCCGCGGCCCCGAGCGCTACGACGTGCCCAGGCTGCGCGGGCGCAGCGTCGACGAGGCGCAGGACGCGCTCCTGTCCTCGGGCCTGGCCTACGGCGGCTCGGTCGAGCGCTTCCACGAGCAGGTGCCGGCCGGGCAGGTCGTGCGCACCGAGCCCGCCGCGGGCACGACGCTGCGTCCCGACACCGAGGTGCGGCTCGTGGTCAGCAAGGGCCCGCGCCCGATCCGCGTGGGCGACTGGGTCGGCGACCCGCTCGAGACCGCCCGCGCGACGCTGGAGGAGCGCGGGCTGCGCGTCGAGGTGGTCGGCGAGGAGTTCAGCGACGACGTCGCCGAGGGCTCGGTGATCCGGCACGACCCCGCCGAGGGCACGCTGACCCGGGGCGCCACCGTCTCCTTCGTGGTCTCGCTCGGCCCCGAGCTGGTCGAGGTGCCCGAGGTGCGTGCGAGCGGCGTCGAGGCCGCCACCGAGCGGCTCGAGGCGCTCGGCTTCGAGGTGCGCACCGAGCAGGCCGCGGGCTACCTCGGCCTCGGCTACGTCTTCTCCACCGACCCCGGCGGCGGCGCCAGCGTGCCGCGGGGCAGCACCATCACCCTCTTCCTGGTCTGAGCCCCGCGCCGCTTAGGCTGCTGCGGTGCTCGACCCCGCCCGCCGCAACCCCGTCGGCACCCACGTGACGGTGGGCAAGGGCCTCGCGTCCGGCGCGCTCCTCGCCGCCGACGCCGCGGGCTGCGAGACGCTCCAGGTCTTCGTCGGCAACCCCCGCGGCTGGGCCTGCTCGCCCGGCAAGCCGGCCGAGGACCGTGCCTTCCGCGCCGGCCTGGAGGCGCGCGGGGGCATGCGCGCCTTCGTCCACACCCCCTACCTCGTCAACCTCGGCTCCCCCACGCCCGCGACCTACGAGCGCTCGGTCGCGGTGGTCGCCCACAACCTGCGGCGAGCCGCCGAGATCGGCGCCGAGGGGGTCGTGGTGCACACCGGCTCCTACGTCGCGCCGGCGGAGGACGACGCGGCGGGACAGGCCCGTCACGACGCGGCGCTGCGGCAGGTGCGCGAGGCGCTGCTGCCGCTGCTCGACGACCTCGGGGCCGCCGGTGACGACGCCCCCTGGCTGCTGCTCGAGCCGACGGCCGGCCAGGGCCGCTCCCTGTGCGCGGGGGTCGACGACCTCGCGGCCTACCTCGAGGCGCTCGACCACCACCCGCGCGCCGGGATCTGCCTCGACACCTGCCACGTCTTCGCCGCCGGGGCGCCGCTCGACGAGCCGGGAGGCGCCACCGCCACCCTCGACCGGGTCGTCGAGGTGGGCGGCCCCGGTCGGCTCCGCCTGGTGCACGCCAACGACTCGCTCGACGTGCGCGGCTCCTTCCGCGACCGCCACGAGAAGATCGGGCAGGGCCGCATCGGCACGGACGCCTTCCGCGAGCTCCTGGCCCACCCCGCCACCGCCGGCGTGCCGCTGGTGCTGGAGACGCCCGGCTCCCGCGACGCCGACGACCCGGACATCCCGTTGCTGAAGCGGCTGCGCGACGAGGCGGCCGCGTGAGCGGCCCGCACGCTCCGTCCCCGCACACCGCCACCGACCGGCGCACGACGCTGCTCGCGACGGGCGCGCTCCTCGCGATGACCGCGGCCTGGGGCTCGACCTTCCCGCTGATCGCCGACCTGCTCGACCGGGTGCCGACCCTCGACTTCCTCGCGGTGCGCTTCGCCGTGGCCGGCGCGGCCATGGTGCTCGTGGCACCCGGCGCCCTGCGGCGACTCTCGCCCGAGACGCGACGCCGGGCGGTCGTGCTCGGCCTGGTCTACGGCGCGGCGCAGATCCTGCAGACCGCGGGGCTGGCCCACACCGCGGCGAGCGTGAGCGGCTTCGTCACCGGCACCTACGTCGTGCTGACGCCCGTCCTCGCCGCGCTGCTGCTGCGCACCCGGATCACCGGGGCGACGTGGCTGGCCGTCGCCGTGGCCACCGTCGGGCTGGGCGTCCTGACCCTCGAGGGCCTCGCGATCGGCTACGGCGAGGCGATCACGCTGGTCTCTGCCGGTCTCTACGCCCTGCACATCGTCGCGCTCGGCGCCTGGTCGCGCCCCGGCGAGGCCCTCGGCTGCTCGGTGCTGCAGGTGCTGGTCATCGCCGCGGTCTGCCTGGTGGCGACCTCGCCCGACGGGCTGGTGCTGCCGCCGACCACCCGCGACTGGGTCTCGGTGGTCTACATGGCGCTCGTCGCGGGCGCCCTGGCCCTGCTCGCGCAGACCTGGGCGCAGGCACGCCTCTCCCCGACCCGCAGCGCGATCGTCATGAGCAACGAGCCCGTCTTCGCGGCCTTCTTCGCGGTGACCTTCACCGCCGAGGTCCTCACGGGGCGGATGCTGCTGGGCGGCGCGCTGGTGCTCGCCGCGATGCTGCTGGTCGAGGCGCTGCCGCGCCGCAAGGTCGAGGGCGAGGTCCAGCACCTGGTCGTGTGACCCCACCCGCACGGGTGCGCCACTAGCGTGCCGCCATGGTCGTGGTCATGGCACCGGACGCCACCGACGAGGACGTCGCGCACGTCGTCGCCCGCGTCGAGGCCGTCGGCGGCGAGGCCTTCGTCAGCAAGGGCGTCGAGCGCACGATCATCGGCCTGGTCGGCGACCTGGAGTCCTTCCACCACCTCAACCTGCGCACGCTGCGCGGCGTCGCCGACGTGCACCGCATCTCCGACCCCTACAAGCTGGTCAGCCGCCAGCACCACGCCGAGCGCTCGACCGTGTGGGTGGGTCGCGAGGGCGCGCAGGTGCCGATCGGCCCTGACACGTTCACCTTCATCGCGGGGCCCTGCGCGGTGGAGACCGCCGAGCAGACCCTGGAGGCCGCCCGCATGGCGCGCTCGGCCGGGGCGACGCTGCTGCGCGGCGGTGCCTTCAAGCCGCGCACCTCGCCGTACGCCTTCCAGGGCCTCGGCGTCGAGGGGCTCCGGATCCTCGCCGCCGTGGGCGAGGCCACCGGCCTGCCCGTGGTGACCGAGGTGGTCGACGCCCGCGACGTCGACGTCGTCGCCGAGCACGCCGACATGCTGCAGGCGGCACCCGCAACATGGCCAACTCGGGCCTGCTGCAGGCCGTCGGCGAGGCGGGCAGGCCCGTGCTGCTCAAGCGCGGCATGACGGCCACCACGGAGGAGTGGCTGATGGCCGCCGAGTACATCGCGCAGCGCGGCAACCTCGACGTGGTGCTGTGCGAGCGCGGCATCCGCACCTTCGAACCGTCGACGCGCAACACCCTCGACATCGCGGCCGTGCCGGTCGTGCAGGCCACGAGCCACCTGCCGGTGATCGTCGACCCCTCGCACGCCGCCGGGCGCAAGGACCTCGTCGTGCCCCTGGCGCGCGCCGCGATCGCCGTCGGCGCCGACGGGATCATCGTCGACGTGCACCCCGACCCCGAGACCGCGCTGTGCGACGGCCCCCAGGCGCTGCTGGGCCTCGAGCTGCGCCAGCTCGCCCAGGCCGTGCGCCAGCTCCCCTCCGTGGTCGGTCGCCGCCCGGCGGTCGTGGGCGACCGGGGCTGAGGCCCGCGGCACACTGGCAGGGTGCTCGACTCCCTCGCCCCGGCCCGGCGCCGCACCGTGCTCGGCGCGGCCGCGCTCGCGGCGGTCCTCGTCGTCGCGGCGCTGACCGCGGTGGTGCTCGTCCAGCGCGCCGACCGGGTCGACCCGGTCGCCCAGGACCGCCTGGGACCGGTCCTGCTCGTGCCCGGCTACGGCGGCGCGACCGGCGGTCTCGAGCGACTCGCCGCGAGCCTGCAGGTGGGCGGCCGGCGCACCCAGGTGGTGCGTCCCTCCGCACCCACCGGCGACCTCCGCGCGCAGGCGGCCGAGCTCGGCGAGGTCGTCGACAGGCTGCTGGCCGCCGGCGCCCCGTCGGTCGACGTGGTGGGCTACTCCGCCGGCGGGGTCGTCGTGCGCTGGTGGGTGGAGGAGCTGGGTGGTGCCTCCCAGGCGCGCCGCGTCGTCACCCTCGCCTCTCCTCACGCGGGCACCGACCTGGCCGCACTGGGGGCCGGGCTCGGCGGAGACGCCTGCCCCGAGGCGTGCCGGCAGCTGGCACCCGACTCCGACCTGCTGCGGCGGCTGCCGGTCGACGACGTCGCGGAGGGCCCGCGCTGGACCGCGGTGTGGACCGAGGACGACCGCACCGTCGTGCCGCCCGACTCGGGACGGCTCGCCGGCCCCGGCGTGCTGTCCTACAGCCTGCAGTCGGTGTGCCCCGGGCTCGTGCTCGGCCACGCCGAGGTGCCCGCGCACCCGGTGGTCGCGGCCGCCGTCGAGGCCGCCCTCGGCACCCCGGCCCCGACGCCGCCGGACCCCGCGGTCTGCGACGGTCCCGGCGCCGGCGTCAGTCCGTGACGTCCTTGGTCGCGAAGCTCGCCCACGCGGCGGCCAGGAAGACCACGACGTAGGCGCCCTGCAGCAGCACGCCGCGCACCAGGTCGCGCCACAGCACGGGGTCGCGGAAGAGGTCGACGAAGGCCAGCCAGTAGCGGGTGGGCAGCCACGGGCGCAGCGCCTCCGCGGCGTCGAGCGTCAGCAGCAGCGTGGAGCCGATGAGGACGGCCATCGTGGCCATGGCCGCGCCGAGCGGGGAGTCGGCCACCGTAGAGGCGAAGAGCGCGATCGCCGCCACCCCGAGCATGCAGAGCATCGCGTAGCCCAGCGCCAGGAGGGTGCGACCCACCAGCTCGGGCGTCGACAGCGTCGTGCCCGACACGCTGGTCGTCCCCGTCGTCAGGTCCTGGTCGCCGAGCAGGGCGGTGCCCAGGAGGTAGGCGGTCCCCGCGACGACGAGCACGGCCAGCACGACGAAGGCCATCGACGCGACGAGCTTGGCCAGCAGCAACCGGCCGCGGCCCACGGGGCGCACCAGGACGTAGCGCAGCGTGCCCTGCTGGGCCTCGCCGGCGATCGACTCGCCCGCCACCAGCGCCACCGCGATCGGCAGGAAGAGCGGCAGCACGATCCCGAGGGCGGCGAGCGGGTAGAGCGTGCCGTCGGTCAGGACCGCGGACAGGAAGGCCGGACCCGTGCCGGGGCGGGGGCCGAGGTCGGTGACGGCGAGCAGCACCGCGACGACGACCGGCAGCGCGTCGATGAGCGCGATGGTCGTCCACGTGCGGCGGCTGCGCACCAGCTTGCGCAGCTCGACCCCGATCACGCCGGCACCGCGGCGTCCGACGTCGTCGCGGCGAGCACGACCTGCTCCAGCGTGCGTCGCTCCTCGACCAGCCGCTCCACCCGGACGCCGCCGTCGACGAGCAGCCGGACCAGACCCGCCGGGTCGGCGCTCACGACCCGCAGCCCCCGCCCCTCGAGGTCGACGGCGAGTCCCGCGCTCCGCACCAGGCGCGCGGCGAGGTCGACGTCGGGGGTGCCGACCTCGACGCGTCCGGTCGGGCCCCGCAGCTCGTCGAGCGCGTCCTGCAGCACGAGGCGTCCCCGGTGCAGCACGCCCACCCGCGTGGCCAGCTGCTCGACCTCGGCCAGCAGGTGGCTGGAGAGGAAGACGGTGGTGCCCTCGCGGTTGAGGTCGAGCAGCAGGTCGCGGATCTCGCGGATGCCCTGCGGGTCGAGGCCGTTGGTGGGCTCGTCGAGCACCAGCAGCCGCGGCCGCCGCACCAGGGCTCCTGCCAGGCCGAGCCGCTGGCGCATGCCGAGGGAGTAGGCCCGCACCGGGCGGTCGTCGACGTGGCCCAGCCCGACCCGCTCGAGCGCCTCGGAGACCCGGGCCCGGCGGGTGCGGCGCGGTCCGCCGGCGCCCATGGCGTCGAAGAGCGCGAGGTTGGCGCGGCCCGACATCGCGGCGTACGCCGCGGGGCCCTCCACGACCGCCCCCACCTGCGGCAGCACGGAGCGGGCCGCGCGCGGCACCGGCTCGCCCAGCACCTCGGCCTCGCCGGAGGTCGGGAGCACGAGGCCCAGCAGCATGCGCACGGTGGTGGTCTTGCCGGAGCCGTTGGCGCCGAGGAAGCCGTAGACGTCGCCCTCGCGCACGTCGAGGTCGACGCCGGCGACGGCGGTGACGGCGCCGTAGCGCTTGACCAGGGCGCGGGTGCGGATCACCGACGACCCACCACCCGCGTGCCCGTGAGCAGGTCGCGGCCGGCACGCTCCAGCGTCGGCGCGTCGACCGTGCCGGCGACGAGCCAGGCACCCTCGTCGTCCTGGCCGGTCACCAGCACGCCGAGCGGCCCGACCGCGAGGCGGACGGCGGGCAGGCCCGGCACGTCGGCCGCGCCGACGGCCGTGCGCAGCTGCGCGCGCAGCGGCTCGGCCTCCTGGGGCCGCAGCGGGATCGCGACGAGCTGGGTCAGGCCGGTGCCGTAGACGCCCACGGCGCCCGCGGAGGCGGACGAGCGGGGCAGGCCCCCGACGACGCCGGGCGGGCGGAACGGGGCGTACTGGTTCGCCGCGTCGGCGATGTCGAGCACCTGCTCGACCTCCACGTCGGTGGTGGCGGTGGGCGAGAAGTCGGTGACCGAGGCCGGCGGCACCTCGCGGGAGAAGTCGCCGAAGGCGGAGGTGAAGTCGGGTGGGCCGGTGGGCGAGGTGTGGACCTCGACGCGCAGCGGCACCCCCGTCACCGGGTCGGCCCACAGGTCGACGTGGTCGACGCTGGCCTGCGGGGCGGGCGGCCGCACCCGCAGGCCGGGCGCGGCGGTGCCGGCGACCCGGCGGCTGGGCACCCGCGAGACGTCGTCGGCACCGATGCCGCGCAGCACCCGGGCACCCAGCACCGGCGGCACGAGGTCGGCCGTGCGGGGCAACCGGACGGCCGGGTCGCGCGACAGCTCGGCCTCGCTGCGCTCGTAGGACCAGGCGACGGTCACCCCGTCGTCGTGGCGCAGGTCGCTCTCCCCCGTGGCCAGCAGCCGGTCGACGCGCCAGTCGTCGTCGCTGCGCCACCAGGCCCGCAGCCGGGTCCGCTCGCCGAAGAGCGCGGCGACGCCGTCGAAGTCGTCGGAGGTCGGCAGCTGCAGCGTGCCCTGGGTCTCGACGTAGCCCGACCACGCCCGGCCCTCCGCGCCGCGCACCAGGGCCAGCAGGTCGGCGGCGGCCACGTCGCTGTCGGCCGGCGGGACCGCGCGCAGCGCCGTCGGGACACCCACCACCACCGCGAGGACCAAGGCGACGAGGGCCCAGCGCCGACGGGTGGTCACCTCCGCAACCTACGACCGGGCCGCAACCCGGGGCGGGTCAGAGCCGGGCGAACACCGCCGCGGCCCGCTCCGCGTCGGCACGGTCGACGTCGAGGTGGGTCACGAGCCGCACGGTGCGCGGCCCGACCGTGGCGACCCGCACGCCCGCGTCGGCCGCGGCGCGCACGAACGCCGCCGCGGACTCGGCGCTGTCGCGCTCGACGACCACGATGTTGGTGTCGACGCCGGCCGGGTCCACGCCGACGGCCTCGGCCAGCAGGCGCGCGTGGGCGTGGTCGTCGGCGAGCCGCTCGACGTGGTGGTCGAGCGCGTGCAGGCCGGCCGCGGCCAGCACCCCGACCTGCCGCATGCCGCCGCCCATGCGCTTGCGCCACACCCGGCTCTCCGCCACGGCGGCGGCCGAGCCGACGACGAGCGAGCCGACCGGGGCACCGAGCCCCTTCGACAGGCACACGGCGAGCACGTCGGCGACCGCGCCGTAGGCCGCGAGGGAGGTGCCGGTCGCGACGTGGGCGTTCCAGATGCGCGCCCCGTCGAGGTGCACCGCGCACCCGGCGCGGTCGGCGAAGCCGCGCAGCGCCTCGAGGTCGGCCAGCGGCAGCACGGCGCCGCCGGCGAAGTTGTGGGTGTTCTCCACCGCGATCGCCGCGGTGGGCACGAAGAAGGGCCCCATGTCGGGGGCGAAGAGCGCCTCGACGGCCGGCAGGTCGAGCTGGCCGCGCGGCGCGGTCCAGGTGCGCATCGTCAGCCCGGTGTACGCCGCGTGGGCGCCGAGCTCGGCGCGCGCCACGTGGGCGGAGGACTCGCAGAGGAGCTCTTGTCCGACGCCGACCACGGTGCGCACGGCCAGCACGTTGGCCATCGAGCCCGTCGGGCAGAAGAGCGCTGCCTCGTGGCCGAACGCCTCGGCCACCCGCTCCTCCAGCAGGCGGACGGTGGGGTCCTCGCCGTAGACGTCGTCGCCGACCGGCGCCTGCGCCATCGCGCGGCGCATCGCCTCGGTGGGCTGGGTCAGGGTGTCGGAGCGGAGGTCGACGAGGTCGGGCACCGGGGGGACGCTACCGGGGCGCTCGCTCAGCCACGACGGGTGTCGGCTGCTCGCAGCATCTCCGCGACGAGGAAGGCCAGCTCGAGCGACTGCACGCGGTTCAGGCGCGGGTCGACGACCGACTCGTAGCGGTGGGCCAAGCCGTGCTCGTCGAGCTCCTCGCCGCCGCCGATGCACTCGGTGACGTCGTCGCCGGTCATCTCGACCAGGATGCCGCCGGGCCAGGTGCCGAGCGCGCGGTGGACGTCGAAGAAGCCCTGGACCTCGCCGACGACGTCGTCGAAGCGGCGGGTCTTGTAGCCCGTCGAGGACGTGAAGGTGTTGCCGTGCATCGGGTCGCAGACCCAGGCGACCTGGACGCCCTCGGCCGTGACCTTCTCGACCAGGCGCGGCAGCCCGTCGCGGATCTTCTCGGCACCGAAGCGGGTGATGAAGGTGAGGCGGCCCGGGGTGTTCTCGGGGTTCAGCTTGGCGGCGAGGGCCAGCGCGTCGTCGGCGGTGGCGGTCGGGCCGAGCTTGACGCCGATCGGGTTGCGCAGGTGGCGGAAGTACTCGACGTGCGCGCCGTCGAGCTGGCGGGTGCGCTCACCGATCCACACGAAGTGGCCCGAGACGTTGTAGGGCTGCTGCGTGCGGGAGTCGATGCGCGTCATCGCGTGCTCGTACTCCATGAGCAGCGCCTCGTGGCTGGAGTGGAAGTCGACGCGGCGCAGCTCCTCGGGGTCGGCCCCGATGGCCGACATGAAGGACAGCGCCCGGTCGATCTCGCTCGCCATCACCTCGTAGCGCTGGCCGACCGGCGACTCCTTGACGAAGTCGGTGTTCCAGGTGTGCACCTGGCGCAGGTCGGCGTAGCCGCCGGTGACGAAGGCGCGCACGAGGTTCAAGGTGGCGGCCGAGGCGTGGTAGACCTCGACGAGCCGCTGCGGGTCGGGGATGCGCGACTCGGGGGTGAAGTCGAAGCCGTTGACGGCGTCGCCGCGGTAGGCCGGCAGGGTCACGGACTCGCCGTCGACGACCCGGGTCTCGTCGTCGGAGCTGCGCGGCTTGGCGTACTGGCCCGCGAGGCGACCGACCTTCACCACCGGCACCGAGCCGGCGTAGGTGAGGATGACCGCCATCTGCAGCAGCACCCGCAGCTTGTTGCGGACGTTGTCGGCCGTGACGCCGTCGAAGGTCTCGGCGCAGTCGCCGCCCTGCAGCAGGAACGCCTCGCCGCGCGAGACGGCGGCCAGCTTCTCGGTGAGGTCGTCGCACTCACCCGCGAAGACCAGCGGCGGCGCCCCGCGCAGGCGCGCGACGGCGGCGTCGAGCCGCGCGCGGTCGGGGTACCGCGGCTGCTGCGCGGCGCCGATCGCGTGGAGGGACTCGAGGGAGGGGATGCTGCTCACCGATCCAGCGTACGTCGGGTGGGCGGCCCCGGCCGACTCGGCGAGCGTGCGTGGACGCTCTGCGGGCGGCCCGCTCAGGAGTCGAGCTGCTCCACGTCGCGGAAGCCCGTACGCTGCGCGCGCAGCCCCCGGTTCGCCGCCCAGGTGAGGGCCCACAGCACCACGCCCACCGCGAGGAGCGCCGCGCCGATGCGGTACTGCACCCAGTCCTCGGGCTCGCGTGCCCACGGTCCGACCAGGAAGGCGCTGGTCGCCGCTCCCGCCCACGGCACCCAGGTCGGCGCCCGGAAGACCCGCTCCGCACCCCGGCGGCGCAACCGGAGGCAGGCGAGGTTGACGACGGTGAAGACGACGAGCAGGAGCAGGGCGGTCGTCCCGGCCAGCGCGGTCACCACGCTGGACTCCGACTGTGTGCTCACCACGCTGATGAGGCCGACGGCGAGGAGGGTGGTGAAGACGACCGCCGCCCACGGCGAGCGGCGGCCCGGCAGCACCCGTCCCAGCGTGCGCGGCAGGACGTCCTGCTTGGCCAGGCCGTAGACGAGCCTGCTGGCCATCAGCATGTTGATCAGCGCCGTGTTGCCGACGGCGAAGATGGTGAGGAAGGGGAAGACGGTGTCGACCGGCAGGCCCGGCGCCCCCACCCGCACCACGTCGAGGAGGATGCCGGCCTCGGGGTTGACCGGGTCGGCGATGTCGCTCGGCGGGATGACGGCGACCACCATCACCGCGACCACGCCGTAGAGCAGGGCGCAGGCGCCGAGCCCGGTCAGCAGGGCGCGGGGGAAGGTCCGGCCCGGGTCGTGGGTCTCCTCGACCATGTTGACGGAGTCCTCGAAGCCCACCATGGCGAAGAACGCCACCGTCGTGGCCACCGTCGTGGCCAGGAAGAGGTCCTTCTCGCCCGCCGACTCGAAGACGACGACCCGCCCGAGGTCAGCACGACGTTGAGCTTCACGCTCTCCCCGACGCCGCGGAGGTTGACCGCCGCGAGCAGCAGCACCACCACCAGGGCGGTGACCAGCGTCGCGGTCTCCCCCGTCGGGACGCCGCCGACGACCTCGTCGAGCCCGAGCAGCAGGTTCGAGGAGAGCAGCGTCGAGGACGTCGAGGCGCTCGTGATGCCCGAGCAGACGACGGCGAAGGCCACCAGGAAGGTCACGAAGTGCAGGCCGAAGGCCTTGTGGGCGAAGAGCGCGGCCCCGGCGGCCTGCGGGTGCGCCGTCACGAGCTCGAGGTAGGACAGCGCGGTCAGGCTGGCCACGGCGAAGGCCACCAGGAAGGGCAGCCACGCGATGCCGCCGACCTGCGCGGCCACGTCGCCGGTGACGGCGAAGATCCCGGCACCGATGATGTCGCCGACCACGAAGAAGAGCAGCAGCCGCGGGCCGATCACCCGCTTCAGCTCACCCTCGCCGCTCCCGGGACCCTCGGCGCCCGCCGTGCCCGCCGTGCTCGCTGTGCCCGCCGTGCCCGCTGTGCTCCCCATCCCGCCATCTCTGCTCGCCCCGCTGCGAGGCCGCCGCGCGGCCTGCTCCGCAGGATGCCCTCGTCGTCGCCGGGCCGCACCTCACCCGTTCGGTCGCTCCGGGGCCACCCCGAGGCGGCGCAGCAGGTGCAGTGCCGCGTCGGCGAAGGGGTTCTCGCCCGTCTCCTCGGCGACGCGCTCCCAGTCGACCTGCTCGCGCACCGCGCGGGCCGCGGGGAGCACCTTGCCGAGGTCGCAGGCGTGCTCCTCGAGCGCACCGAGCTTGTGGGCCATCAGCTCGGTCGCCGAGAGCACCGGCATCAGCACCGACTCGACCTCGAGGCAGTCGACGTCGGCGAGCTGCTCGCGCGTGACCGGCACGCGCAGCGCCCGGAAGAGGACGTCGACCATCGCGTCGCCCTGCCACACCTTGAACAGCCAGTCCTCGGGCGGCTGCTGCACCTCGAGGCCGTGGTCGGCCAGCAGCCGCTCGACGCGTGCGGCGTCCTCCTCGGCGACCACGAAGTCGACGTCGTGCACCGGCTCGGGCGCCCCGCGCGCCCACAGGCCGTAGCTCCCGGCCAGCGCGAAGGGGGTGTCGCCCTCCTTCAGCACCACCGCGACGGTCTTCAGGGCCTCGCGCAGCCGCTGCTGCGCCTCCTCGCTCATGGCGGGCAGGTACCCCGCTCTGCGTGGCCGCCACGGCCCGGCGGGGTACCGGTCCCCCGATGCGCCTGGTGACCTTCAACATCCTCAACGGCCGCCACCCGGCTGACGACCACGTCGACCCCGCCCTGCTCGACCGGGCCGTGCGCGACCTCGCCCCCGACGTGCTCGCGCTGCAGGAGGTCGACCGCAACCAGCCGCGCTCGGCGCAGGCCGACCTCACCGCGGTCGCGGGCGAGGCGATGGGCGCGGTCGCCCAGCGCTTCGTCGCCGCCCTCCACGGCGTGCCCGGGTCGGCCTGGGTGGCCGCCACCGGTGAGGCCCAGCCCGACACGGCGGAGTACGGCGTGGCGCTGCTGTCGCGCTGGCCCGTCACCCACTGGCAGGTCGTGCGGCTGCCCGCGCTGCGGCGCGCCGCCCCGATGTGGTTCCGGCGCGACCGTCGCCCGACGCTGGTGCGCGACGAGCCGCGCGTGGCCGTCGCCGCGACGGTCGCGACGCCGGACGGCCCCCTCACCGTGGCGACGACCCACCTGACCTTCGTGCCCTGGTGGAACGGCGTGCAGCTCACCCACCTCGTGGGTGCGCTGGACGCGGACCGGGACCAGGGGGTCGCGCGCGGGCGCGACGCCACGCCGCTGGTGCTCACCGGCGACCTCAACATGGGCCCGCCCCGCGCGCAGGGGCTCACCGGCATGCGGAGCCTCGCGGCGCACCCGACCTTCCCGGCGCACGCGCCGCGCGCGCAGCTCGACCACGTGCTGGGTCGAGGCGCGGTGCGGGCGGTGGGCAGCGAGGCGCCGGCCGCACCGCTGTCGGACCACCGACCGCTGGTCGTGGAGCTGGCGCTGGGCTGAGCGCTGGGCTGAGCGCGGGACGGCCGCGGCAGGCGCCGAGCGGTCAGCCGAAGAAGACCTGCGCCTCGGCGTACTCGGCGGGGCTGACGACCTTGAGCTCCCCGGTGCCCTCGGCGAGGGGTACACGCACGATGTCGGTGCCGCGCAGCGCGACCATCACGCCGAAGTCGCCCTCGGCGACCGCGTCTGCGGCCTGGAGGCCGAAGCGCGTGGCCAGCCAGCGGTCGAAGGCCGTGGGGGTGCCGCCGCGCTGCACGTGGCCGAGCACGACGGAGCGGGCCTCCTTGCCGGTGCGCTCCTCGATCGCCTGGGCCAGGCGGTCGCCGATGCCGCCGAGGCGCACGTGGCCGAAGGCGTCCACCTCGCCGGACTGCAGGGCCATGTCGCCGTCCTTCGGGACCGCGCCCTCGGAGACCACGATGATCGGGGCGTACTGGCTGCGGAAGCGGGCCTCGACGTGCGCGCAGACCTCGTCGAGGTCGAAGGGCTGCTCGGGGATGAGCACGATGTTGGCGCCGCCCGCGATGCCGGCGTGCAGCGCGATCCAGCCGGCGTGGCGGCCCATCACCTCGACGACGAGCACGCGGTGGTGCGACTCGGCGGTGGTGTGGAGGCGGTCGATCGCCTCGGTCGCGATGTTGACCGCGGTGTCGAAGCCGAAGGTGAAGTCGGTGCCGGACAGGTCGTTGTCGATGGTCTTGGGCACGCCCACGACGTGCACGCCGAGGTCGGCCAGCTTCGTCGCGACGCCGAGGGTGTCCTCTCCGCCGATCGCGACCAGCGCGTCGACGCCGTCGCGGGCGAGGTTGTCCTTGATCTGCTCGACCCCGTCGTCGATCGCGAAGGGGTTGGTGCGCGAGGAGCCCAGGATGGTGCCGCCGCGCGGGAGGATGCCGCGGCAGTCCTCGATCCCGAGGGGGAAGGAGTGGCCCTCGAGCGGGCCGCGCCAGCCGTCGCGGTAGCCGACGAGCTCCATGCCGTGCACCGTGGCGCCCTTGCGCACCACCGCCCGGATCACCGCGTTGAGCCCCGGGCAGTCGCCCCCTCCGGTCAGCACACCGACTCGCATGCGCCCACCCTCGCACGCCCCCTAGGGTCTCCACCATGACGTTCTCGATCGTGGCCCGCTCCGCCGACGGTGAGTCGTGGGGCGTGGCGGTCGCCTCGAAGTTCCTGGCGGTGGGCAGCGCGGTGCCGGCGGCGGTGGCGGGGGTGGGTGCGATCGCGACCCAGGCCGACGCCAACGTCGCCTACAAGGGCATCGCCCTCGCCCACCTCGACGAGGGCGCGACCGCGGCGGTCGCGCTCGCGCGCATGCTCGAGGAGGACCCGCACCGGGAGCACCGCCAGGTCGGCCTGGTCGACGTCGACGGCGGCGCGGCGACCCACACCGGCAGCGAGTGCTTCGACTGGGCGGGCGGCTGGGCAGGCGACGGCGTCGCGGTGCAGGGCAACATCCTCGCGGGGCCCGAGGTGGTCGAGGCGATGCGCACGTCGTGGGAGGCCAGCGCCGGGGAGCCCGACCTCGCGCGCCGGCTGCTCGGCGCGCTGGCCGCGGGCGACGGCGCGGGTGGCGACAAGCGCGGCCGGCAGTCCGCGGCCCTGCTCGTGGTGCGCGACGAGGCGGGGTACGGCGGGCTCGACGACGTCGCCGTCGACCTGCGCGTCGACGACCACGCCGACCCCGTCGGCGAGCTGGGGCGGCTGCTCGACCTCAACGACCTCTACCTCACCGCCTCCACCGAGGAGGAGAAGGTCGAGGTGACCCCCGAGCTCGCCGCTGAGCTGCAGGAGCGCGTGGAGGCGCTGGGCCACCCCGACCTCGCGGCCTGGGTCGGCACCGAGAACCACGAGATGCGCGTCGACCCGGCCGGGCGCTGGATCGACCGCCGGGTGCTGGCCATCCTGCGCGGGGACGGCGCGTGAGCGTCCTCGCCGTCGACGCCGGCACCACCGGCGTCACCGCGCTGGTCGTCACGCCCGACGGGGCGGTCGCGGCCCGGGGCTACCAGGAGTTCACGCAGCACTTCCCCCGCCCGGGGTGGGTCGAGCACGCACCCGAGGAGATCTGGCAGGCCACGCTCGAGGCGGTGACCCAGGCGGTGCGCGCCTACGGCCGCGACGACCTGCAGGCCGTCGGGATCACCAACCAGCGCGAGACCGTCGTGCTGTGGGACCGCGAGACCCTCGCCTCGCCCCGCCGCGCGATCGTGTGGCAGGACCGTCGCACCGCCGACGTGTGCACGCGTCTGCGCGACGCCGGGCACGAGGAGCGCGTCGCGCAGCTCACCGGCCTGCGCCTCGACCCGTACTTCTCCGGCACCAAGCTCGCCTGGCTCGCCGAGCACGAGCCGCACACGTGGGCCCTCGTCGAGCAGGGCCGCTACGCCGTCGGCACGGTCGACTCCTACCTCGTCGCCCGGATGACGCGGGGCACCTGGCACGTCACCGACGTCTCCAACGCCTGCCGCACCCTGCTCCTCGACCTCACCACGGGTGACTGGTCCGACGAGCTGTGCGGGCTCTTCGGCGTGCCGCGCGACGCGCTGCCCGAGCTGGTCCCGAACTGGGGCGAGGTCGCCACGACCGACCCGCGCGTCTTCGCCGGGCTGTCCCTGCCGGTCGCGGGCCTCGCCGGTGACCAGCAGGCGGCGCTCTTCGGCCAGACCTGCTTCGACCCGGGCGACTCGAAGTGCACCTACGGCACCGGGTCGTTCATCCTCACCAACACCGGCTCGGAGATGGTGCGCAGCGACGCCGGGCTGCTCACCACCGCGGCGTGGCGGGGCCCCGACCAGGAGCTGACCTACGCCCTCGAGGGCGCCATCTTCGTCACCGGCGCCGCCGTGCAGTGGCTGCGCGACGGGCTGCAGGTCGTCGGCTCGGCTGCGGAGACCGCCGCGGTCGCGAGCACCGTCGACGACTCAGAGGGGGTCGTCTTCGTGCCGGCCCTGACCGGCCTCGGCGCCCCGCACTGGGACCCCCACGCCCGCGGCACGATCATCGGCATCACCCGCGGCACCACCCGGGCGCACCTGGTGCGCGCCACGCTCGAGGCCATCGCCTTCGAGGTGCGCGACGTGCTCGAGACCATGCCGAGCGTCGCCTCGCTGCGCGTCGACGGCGGGGCCGCGGCCAACGACCTGCTCTGCCAGGTGCAGGCCGACCAGGTCCGGGTGCCGGTCGACCGCCCCCGCACCGTCGAGACCACCGGACTCGGCGCTGCCTTCCTCGCCGGCCTCGGCACCGGCGTCTGGGACTCCACCGACGACCTGCGCGAGACCTGGCAGCTCGACCGGTCCTTCACCCCGCAGGCCGACCAGGCGGCCGTCGACGCGGCGTACGCCCGCTGGACGGAGGCCGTCCGGCGCTCGGCCGGGTGGGCACAGGTCTGAGGGGCGGGTCGACCTTGAGTCAGGCCGCGTCGTGCTGGGCCAGGCACCAGCGCAGGCGTCGCTCGACGCCGCACTCGACGTGCGTGCCGCGGTGGTCCACCACCCGGACCAGCCCGTGGGGACTGGTCCACCGCACCACCCCGAGGTCGAGCGGCTCGCACACGTAGGGCAAGTGGGTCTTCGCGCGGTGCGCACCGCGCGTGAGTGGCTGGCCGTTGCCGACCGAGGTCTGCTGGTCGGACGGTCTGGACGGCTCGGGCGGCCCGGTGTCGTGCCAGGGCACCACGTGGTCGTGGTCGACCCGGCTCGACCCCGGCCCGGGACAGGTGGCCGCGTGCGGGAAGGCGTCACCGTCGAACAACAGGTGCAGCCGCTGCCTCAGTGCCTCGGGGAACTCGTAGGCCGCCGTCGACACCCGGTCAGCGAGGTCCAGCACCGGCTGCACGCTGACCCGGTGCTGCCCCAGCAACCCCGCGAGGTCGTCGAGCGCCACCGGGCCCAGCCCCTCCACCCGCGCCACCCCCGCCCGACGCTCGACCGCGTCCTGGTGCAGGTGGAGGAAGACCACCGCCCGCGGCCGCAACGACGTCAGGTCCCGCGAGCGCAGGGCCTCCGCCAGGCGTGCCGGCACGGCGAGCAAACCCGACCGCTCGGTGGGCTCGTCGGTGGGCTCGGGCGGGAGGTCGTCGGGCGGGGCGTCGTCGGCGTGCTCCAGCAGCAGCACCAGCAGATCGGCCGGCCGCGCGAGCCACGCCACTGCCTCGGCCCGCAGCTGGTCACGGGTCGGCACCGGCGCCACCGGGCCGGAACCCGCACCCAGGGGGTGATCGTGCGCGGCGCGAGCCTGCGCCTCCAGGATCTCCGCGACCCGGGTGATGGTCGCGTCCACCGCAGCGGCCTCGCCTGCGTGCATCCGCGCGATCAGCGTGCGCATCCCGGCCGCGTCACGGCGGGTGAACGTGGCGTAGCGGCGCAGCCGCTCGACCTCCGCACGCGCGGCGTGGCCCTCCGGGTCTGCCTGCACGACCTTCGCCTCGGCCAGCTCCAGCACCTTGCGCGGCGCCTGACCCACTGCCCGCGCCACCGCCCGGTCGACCACACCGCAGCACGCCAGCGGCAGCACCCGCGACATCGCCGCGACCTTGCGCGCCACCCACACCGGCAACTCGCAGCACTGCACCACCGCCCACGTCGCCGGCAACCGGTGACGCAGGTCGAGGGTGTCGGCCAGCAACGACCGCGTCGCCTGCACCCCCTCCTCCCGCGCGAGCGCCAGCTCGTAGGTCGCCAGCTCCCGCACCCCCGGCGTGCCCTCCCCACCGAACCACCGCAACCGCTCGCCGCCCAGCACCACCCGGGCGCCGGGCTCCCGCTCGTCGGCCGGGTCGGTGCTGTGCAGGTCGGCCCAGTGCGCCACCACTCGCAGCTCCTCGGCCTCCACCTCACGACGCGCCCGCAGCAGCGCCGACGCGAGCGCCAGCGTCGACGACGCACCACGCTCGTCCAGCGGCAGCCCGCGGTCGGGATCGGAGACCATGCTGCACCTTATCGAACACAGTTTCGAGTAGTCAACCGGTTTCGCTCACCCCGAACGAGGTCAGGAGTCCTGGTTCGTCACCCGCGCTGCGTCCGGGTCGCCGCCCGCGACGAGGAGCCGCTCGGCCAAGGCTTCCTCGAGGCTCTCGAGGACGGCACCGACGGCGTAGCCGAAGGTCTCGAGCGTCGAGGGGGCGCGGTGGACCGACTGCAGCAGGCCGAAGGTCACGGTTACCAGGATCGAGAAGCCGAAGGTCGTGCTCTCGCGGCCCACGGTGCTGCGCATCGAGCGCAGCGTCGCGCTGCCGGACACGTCTGCTGACGCCTCCCCTGACGCCTCGCCACTGCCCACGCCGACCACCCCTCGCTCGCACCGCGGCGCCGGAGGGCGCCCACCCTCGGACGTACCCGGACGCCCGAGGCGGACACCTCATCCCAGGGCGTCGAGCGCGGTCTGCGCGGCGTCCTGCTCGCGGCGCGCCTCCGCGGCCTCGGCCTCGGCCTGCTCGGCGGCGGCCTCGGCGTCCTCGAGCTCGTCGTCGACCTCCTCGGCCTGCGCCTCCAGCTCGGCGATGCGGCGCCGCAGCTCGTCGAGCTCGGCCTGCAGCTGCATGCCCCGCGCCTGCAGCTCGCCGACCGCGGCGTGCGCCGCGTCGGCCTCGGCGGCGGCTTCCTCGGCGGCCTCGACCGCCTCGGCCAGCCGCTCCTCGGCCGCGCGGCGCGCCTTGGCCTCGGCCTCGGGGTCGGGCACGACGCGCAGGTCGGGGCGCCCCGCGGGCGCGGCCGGCGGCGCGTCGCGCGGCAGCGCCGCGAAGCCCAGGGCGGCCGGCGTCGCCACCGCACCCGCCGCGTCGACCTCGTCGACACCGGTGGCCGCGAGGGCGGCGACGAGCTGCCCGCTGCGCACGGCCTGCGCGGCGCCGGGGTCGACCATCGCCGCGGTCAAGGTGGCCTCGACCTGGTCGAGCACGGCGGGGGTCAGGCGCTGGCCCTCCGCGGACGCCAGCGCCCGCACCCGGCCCGTCACGGCCGCGGTCAGCTGCCGGCGCTGCTGGGTGAGCGCGCGCAGCTGCGCGGTGTCCATGCCCTCCTGCGCCTCCCGCAACGCAGCGCCCACCTCGACCAGCTGGGCCACCTGCCCGCCCTCGCGACGCACCAGCAGGTTGACCGCCCACGCGGCGACCGAGGGCTTGCGCAGGGCCTTCACCGACGACGAGAGCGTCGCGTCGTCGCCCTTGAGCTCCTTGGCCCGGGCGTCCCGCGCCGCGGTGAACTCCCCCAGCGTCAGGGCGTAGAGCTGGTCGGCCTCCGCCAGCAGGGCGGCCGCGGCGTCGTCGGGCACGCCGCCCACCCTAGGACCGCCCGCCGCGCCTCAGCGCAGCCACAGCGCCCACGCCTCCTCGACCGGGTGCGGCGGCCACGGCGAGTCGCGCGCCTCACCGGTGCGGGCCCACCCCAGGCGTGCGTACAACCGCTGCGCCCGCCCGTTCTGCGCCAGGCACCACAGCGTGACCTCGGCGGCCCCGGCCGCCCGGGCCGCCGCCACCGCCCGCTCGACCCCGTCCGCGCCGAGCCCGCGACCGGCCGCGTCCGGGTGCACTGCGAGGTGGCGGAGCGAGGCACGCCCCTCCCCCACGTCGTACGCCGTGAGGGCACGCAGCGGGCCCCCGTCGGGCCCGACGACCTCGACCACCGCGGTCGGGTCGGCGAGGACCAGCGCCCACCGTGCGGCGACGTCGTCGTCGGGGAAGGGGAAGCGGTCGGGCGGGAAGACGTGGCCGAGGGTCGCGAGGTTCGCCTCGCGCTCGAGGCGGGTCAGGGCGTCCAGGTCGCCGTCGCCGGCACGGCGCCACCGCTCGGCCTGCGGCACGGGCTCAGTCCTCGCCGTCGAGGCCCTGCTCGATCGCCCAGCGCGTGAGCTCGACCCGGTTGTGCATCTGCAGCTTGCGCAGGGTGTTCTGCACGTGGTTCTGCACGGTGCGGTGGGAGACCACGAGCCGCTCGGCGACCTGCTTGTAGGAGAGGCCCTTGGCGACGAGCCGCAGCACCTCGGTCTCGCGCTCGGTGAGGCGCGGGGCGTCGGGGTCGAGGGCCGCAGGACCGTCGGCGAGGCGGCGGAACTCCCCCAGCACGAGCCCGGCCAGCCCGGGTGTGAAGACGGTGTCGCCGGCGGCGACACGGCGCACGGCGTCGAGCAGCTCCTCGCGGGAGGCCGACTTGACCAGGTAGCCCGTCGCCCCCGCCTTGACCGCGGCCAGCACGTCGGCCTGCTCGCCCGAGGCGGAGAGCACGAGCACCCGCGCCGACGGGTCGTGCCGCAGCACCTCGCCGGTGACCTCGACACCGCCGGGCCCCGGGAGCTGCAGGTCCAGCACGACGACCTGGGGCCGGGCGGCGGGGAAGCGCGCGATGGCCTGGTGGCCGTCGGCGGCGACGGCCACGACCTCGAAGCCGGCCGAGGCGAGGTCGCGCTCGACGGCGTCGCGCCACATGGGGTGGTCGTCGACCACCATCACGCGCAGCGGCACGCCCTGCTCGCCCGCGGTCCCCGTCACGAGGGCCGAGCGTAGCGGCCGCGGCGGTGCTCCAGAGGAGCCTCGTCGGGACCGACGTGGACCTCCTCGAGCACGGCGGTCACCCGCAGGCTCCACCCGACCTCGACCGCCTCCTCGAGGGCGGCCCCGGCCCAGGTCGAGGCGGTCGTGAGCAGTGGGCCCCACGCGGTCGCGGCGAAGGCCGCCTGCCGGAAGGGGCCGCCCGGGGCGGGCGCCAGCCCGGCGAACTGCTCCGCCAGGTCGCGGTGCTCCCAGGAGAGCAGCTGCACGACGCAGCGCCCGGTGCGCGCGAGCACGTCGGCGAGGTCGGAGTCGGGGTCGACGAGGCCGAGCACCCGCGGCGGCTCTCCCGGCAGCACGAGCAGGGAGGAGACCGTCAGCCCCGCGCACCCGCGAGCGTCGGCGAGGTCGCCGGCGGTCCACAGCGAGACCGCGCCGCCGAGCCGCCCGCGCAGCCGGCGCACCGGGTCGCGCTCGCCGTCCGGGTCGGCGAAGGGGTGGTCGGCGTGGATCGTCACGTCGCGAGCGTACGAGGCCCGCGCGGCAGCTCGAGCTCCCACTCGGTGCCGTGCGCGCCGGTCTCGAGCCGTGCCTGCCCACCTAGCTCCGCGAGCCGCTCGCGCACCGACGCCGCGACCCCGAGGCGACCTTCGGCCGCCGCCTCGGCCAGCCGGCCGGGCGCGATGCCGGGGCCCTCGTCGCGCACCGAGACCACGACACGGTCGGGCAGCGCCTCGAGCAGCACCCACGCCGAGGCGTCGTCGCCGACGTGCCGGGCGACGTTGTCGAGGCAGGCGCCCACGGCCGCCACCAGCTCGGCGGCGGGGTGGGCGGCCACGGGCACGGGGTCGCCCGGGGTCGCGACGGACACCCGGGGCGCGGGGCGCTGCTCGAGCGCGACCAGCGCGACGCCGAGGTCGACCTCGGCCGCGACGCCCGCGGCAGCCGCCGAGGACGCCGGACCGCGCGCGTCCTGGCGCCGGATCAGCGTGCGCAGCCCCGCTTCCTGCTCCCCCGCCAGCCGACCGAGCTCGGCGCCCTCGGGGCCGAGCTCGGGGCCGCGACGCTGCACCAGCGCGAGCACCTGGAGCACCCCGTCGTGCACGGCCCGGGCGAGCCGCGCCCGCTCCGCCGCTGCGGCGGCGTCGCGCTCGGCGCGGTCGCGCTCGGTCGCCATCTCCTGCAGTGACCCGACGAGGTAGCCGACGATCGGCCCCCCGACCATGAGCAGGAAGACGTTGCCGTAGTTGGCCTGCGTGACCTGCGAGCGCACCGCGAGGTCGGCCGCGCACAGCGCGACGGAGGCGACGAGGCCGCCGGGCCAGCGCCAGTGCACCGCCCACGCCATCAGCGCCCCGACGACCCAGAAGCCCGGCACGGTCGCGCGGAAGTCCTCGCCCTTCAGCAGCGGCGAGCTCAGCAACGCCCCCACCGCGACGAGCAGGTCGACGACCAGCAGGCCGGCGACGCGGCGGTGCGCCTCGGCGTACGCCCAGAGGGCCACGACCGTCCAGGCGACGAGCACGCCGACGACCGCGACGGCCACCCAGGGCCGCACGAAGGAGTCGACGCGCCACAGCGTCAGCCCCACCAGGTTCAGCGTGAGGACCACCCGCAGCACCGCGAGGGCGCGGACCAGGCGGTCCTCGACGGCGATCGCCGGGGCCGCGGTCCACGAGCGCTGGCCCAGCGGCAACGGGCCGCTCAGGAGGCCTTCCGCTCCTCGGGCACCGCCGCGGCGGCGGCCGCCTGCTCCTTCTCGAGCCGCTTGGACTCCTCCTTGGCGCGGGCGGCGTACTGGTCGACGTACTCCTGGCCGGAGAGGCGCATGATCTCGTACATGATCTCGTCGGTGATCGAGCGCAGGATGTAGCGGTCGTTCTCCATGCCCTCGTAGCGGGAGAAGTCCAGCGGCGTGCCGAAGCGCACCACCGGCCGGGTCAGCGAGCCGAACTTCTTGCCGGGCGGGGCCACGACGTCGGTGCCGACGACGGCCACGGGGATGACCGGCACGCCGGTCTCGAGCGCGAGCCGCGCGACGCCGGTCTTGCCGCGGTAGAGCCGGCCGTCGTGCGAGCGCGTGCCTTCGGGGTAGATCCCGAAGAGCCCGCCCTCGCCGAGGATGCGCTTGGCCGACAGCAGGGCGCCCGCAGCGGCGTCGGCGCCCGAGCGGTCGATCGGCACCTGCCCGGCGCCGGAGAAGAACGTGCGCTGCAGCCAGCCCTTGAGGCCCGTGCCGGTGAAGTACTCCGCCTTGGCCACGAAGGTCACGCGGCGCGACAGGGTCAGCGGCATGAACAGCCAGTCGGCGTAGGACAGGTGGTTGCTCGCGAGGATGGCGGGGCCCTCCTCGGGCACGTGCTCGGCGCCCTCGGTGTGGGGGCGGAAGACGAGCCGCAGCAGCGGACCGAGGGCCACCCACTTGAGGAACCAGTAGAACACCGCGCGCTCCTGCCTGTCCGACACCGACCACCGGTCGTCGGGCGAAGACTAGTCCTCCGCGACCGGATGTGAGAATGCCGCGCGTGAGCACCGCACCGACTCCCGGCCACGGCCCCGATCCCCGCTCCGCCCCCGGCTCCGGCTCCGGCTCCGGCTCCGAGCACGTGCACCCGCAGGCCCAGCCGTGGTCGACGCCGGCGCGTCCCGAGCTCACGGGCGGTCGACGCGTCGCGGTGCTGCTGAGCCACGGCTTCACCGGCTCCCCGGCCTCGATCCGGCCGTGGGGCGAGGAGCTCGCCCGCCGCGGCTACGCCGTGGAGGTGCCGCGGCTGCCCGGCCACGGCACCACGTGGCAGGAGATGAACCGCACCCGCTGGTCCGACTGGTACGCCGAGGTCGCCCGGGCCTTCGACCGGCTGCACGCCGCGCACGACGCGGTCGTGGTCGGCGGGCTGTCGATGGGCGGCGCGCTCGCGCTGCGACTCGCCGCCGACCGCGGTCGCGACGTCGCCGGCGTCGTGCTCGTCAACCCCGCGGTCACCAGCACGAACAAGCAGCTGCTCGCCGTGCCGGTGCTCAAGCACCTCGTCGCCTCGATGCCCGGCATCGGCAACGACGTCGCCAAGCCCGGCGTCGACGAGGTCGGCTACGACCGCACCCCGCTCAAGGCGCTGCACTCGATGACGCGGGCGTGGGGGCCGCTGCGCGCCGACCTCCCCCGCGTCACCGCCCCGGTGCTGCTGCTGCGCTCGGTGGTCGACCACGTCGTCGACCCCTCGAGCGGCCGTCTGCTGCAGGCACGGCTGCGCGACGTCACCGAGGTGCTGCTGCCCGACTCCTTCCACGTCGCCACGCTCGACCACGACGCACCGCGCATCGTCGAGGAGTCCGCCGCGTTCGTCGCCCGCGTGAGCGCCCCCGCCCCCGCGTAGGCTCGAGGCGTGAGCAGCACCGGCGGCCCGCGGGGCGAGGAGGAGGCCTGGCGGGCCATCGTCGAGAACTACGGCGAGCGGCCCGAGGTCCCGGAGGCCCCGGTCGAGCGACCGGCGCCCCGCGAGGCAGCGCCCGGGCCCGTGGCACCGGAGGACCCCGACGCCGCGCTCGCCCGTGCGCTCGGCGAGCAGGAGCGCTTCGTGCCACCCCCGCCGCCTCCGATCCCCCGCCCGGCCCCGCCACGGCTCGCCGCGTGGATCGGCGTCTTCGGCGTCCCCGCCGTCCTGCTGCTGCTGCTCGTCACGCCGTTCAGCGTCCCCTCGCTGGTCGGCTACGCGCTCGTGGCGTGGTTCGTCGGCGGCTTCCTCTACCTCGTCTCCCAGATGCCGCGCGGGCCCCAGGACCCGTGGGACGACGGGGCCCGCGTCTGAGGCGGCCCGCGGCCGTTATCGTCGGCGCGTGACCACCACCGAGACCGTCGAGATCACCGGCCACCTCATGGACCACGGGCTGCTCAGCCTGGTCCTCGACGACATCCGCGAGTACGGCGGCGACTACACGATCGACCGCTTCGACGTGGGCCGCGAGACCGACGACCCCTCCCACGCGGTGATCACCGTCATCGCCGACGACGACGAGGCGCTGCAGCGCACCCTGATGCGGCTGCAGACCCGCGGCGTCAACCAGGTCGACCCCGGCGAGGCGGAGGTGGCCACGGCGACGCGGGACGGCGTCTTCCCCGACCGCTTCTACTCCACCACCAACCTGCCCACGCGGGTGCGCGTCGAGGGCCGCTGGCTCGAGGTCGGCAACCCCGAGATGGACTGCGGTCTCGTGCTCGAGCGCGACGAGCAGGGTCAGCCCGCCCGGGTGTCGACCCTGCCGATGAGCGACGTCCGCGCCGGCATGGAGGTCGTCACCGGCGCCTCGGGCGTGCGGGTGACCCTGCCGACGCCCGACAAGAGCGCCGAGGCCTTCGGCTTCATGGAGTCCGAGGTGTCCTCGGAGAAGCCCCAGGCTGTGCTGGTGCGGCAGGTGGCCGACGGCATGCGCGAGGCCAAGGCGCAGGGCAAGAAGGTGCTGTGGGTCGGCGGGCCCGGCGTCGTCCACACCGGCGCGGCCCCCGCGATGGTCGCGATGGTGCAGGCCGGCTTCGTCGACGTGCTCTTCGCCGGCAACGCGCTGGCCACGCACGACATCGAGTCCGCGCTCTACGGCACCTCGCTCGGCGTCGACCTGGCCCAGGGCCGCGGCGTGGAGCACGGCCACGAGCACCACATCCGCGCCATCAACACCATCCGCCAGGAGGGCTCGATCGCCGCGGCCGTCGAGTCCGGCGTGCTCGGCGGCGGGATCATGCACGCGCTGGTCACCCACGGCAAGGAGTTCGTGCTGGTGGGCTCGGTGCGCGACGACGGCCCGCTGCCCGACGTGCACACCGACGTGATCGAGGGTCAGCGCGCCATGCGCGCCGCACTGCCCGACGTCGGCTTCTGCCTCATGGTCGCGACCATGCTGCACTCGGTGGCGACCGGCAACATCCTGCCCGCCTCGATCCCGCTGGTGTGCGTCGACATCAACCCCGCGACGGTGACCAAGCTGACCGACCGCGGCTCCTCGCAGGCGCGCGGCATCGTCACCGACGTGGGCCTCTTCCTCGAGCAGCTCGCCGGCGAGCTCGTCCCCGACTACCGCCGGTAGCGCTCGGCGGCGAGCGCCGCCGCGCCGACCAGGCCGGCCTCGGGGCCGTGCACGGCCCGCACCACCGGCGGGACCCTGCGGTGCGCCGCGCCCACCAGCGCCCGCTCGAGCGCCGCGCGCGCCGGGTCGAGCAGCAGGTCGCCCGCGGCCGACACCCCGCCGCCGACCACCAGCACCGCGGGGTCGAGCGCCGCCGCGAGGTTCGCCAGGCCCACGCCGAGCCAGGTGCCGACCTCCTCGAACGCGTGCCGGGCGGCGGGGTCACCGGCCGCGGCCGCCGTCGTGACCTGCGGCCCCGTCAGCGGGTCGGACGCCCCTCCACGCTGCTCGTGGTCGGCGCGCACCAGCGCCCGCCCGCTGCAGTACTGCTCCCAGCACCCGCGACCTCCGCACTCGCAGGGACGACCCTCGGGCACCACCTGGGCGTGGCCGAACTCCCCGGCCATGCCGCTGGCCCCCCGCACCACCCGCCCGCCGACGACCACGCCGCCGCCGATGCCGGTGCCGAGGGTGACCACCAGCGCCGGGTCGAGCCCGCGCGCCGCACCCGACGTCGCCTCGGCGTACGCCGCGGCCGTCGCGTCGTTCTCGAGCACGACCGGCACACCGAGCAGCTCGGAGAACCGCGTGCGCACGGGCTCGCCGCGCCACGGCAGGTGCGGCGCGAAGACCACGTGCTCGCCGGCGGCGTCGACGAAACCGGCCGCGGCGACACCGACCGCCGCCAGCGGCTCACCGCCGGCGGCCTCCCGCACCGCCTCGACCACGGCCGCCTCGACCAGGCGCACGTCGACGCGGCGACCCGGGGTCGCGCGGCGGGCGACGCGCTGCACGCGGCCCTCGACCACCACCCCGGCCACCACCTTGGTGCCGCCGACGTCGACGCCGACGACGCAGCCCGGGTTCACGGGCGGGGGCTCACGGGCGGGGGCTCACGTGCGCGGGCGCTGGCGGGCGAGGTCGGCGGCGCCGATCAGGCCGGCGTCGTTGCCGAGCTCGGCGGGGCGGATCTCCAGCTCGGGGCGGTGCAGCCGCCCGGTCAGCTGCTCGCGGAAGCCCTGCCGCACGGCGTCGAGGAAGAGGTCGCCGGACTCCGACACCCCGCCTCCGACGACGGCGACCGCCGGGTCGAGCACGGCGGTCAGCGAGGCGATCCCCTCACCCAGCCAGCGGCCGAGGTCGGTCACCAGCCGCACGGCGAGGGGGTCGCCGTCGTGGGCGGCCGCGGTGACCATCGGGCCGGTGATGGCCTCGACCGCGCCGCCGGCCCGCTCGAGCAGGGGCGAGGAGCCGGGGTCACCGGTCGCGACCGCCTCCCGCGCGGTGCGCACGAGGGCCGAGCCCGAGGCGTACTGCTCCCAGCAGCCCAGGTTGCCGCAGCCGCAGGGCAGCCCGCCGGGCACGACGCGCAGGTGTCCGATCTCGGCGGCGACGCCGAACGCGCCGCGGTAGAGCTCGCCGTCGAGCACGAGGCCGCCGCCGACGCCGGTGCCGACGGTGACCAGCAGCAGGTCGTCGACGTCGCGACCGGCCCCGAGCACGAACTCGCCCCAGGCCGCGGCGTTGGCGTCGTTCTCCACGACGACCGGCAGCCCGGCCTCCTCCTCGAGCACGCTGCGGAGGTCCTCGTCGCGCCAGGCGATGTTGGGCGCGAAGAGCACCCGCGAGCGGGTGCGGTCGACGAACCCCGCGGCGCCCACGCCGACCCCGGTGATGCGGTCGCCCGGGGCGAGGTCGGCCTCGAGCCCGCGCACGAGCCCGGCCACGGCGCGGGCGAGCGCGCGGGCGTCACCGGCGGGGGTCGGCACCCGCGAGGCGCCGCTGATCCGGCCGGCCTCGTCGACGAGGCCGGCGGCGATCTTGGTGCCGCCCACGTCGACGCCGCAGGTCAGGTCGGTCATGGGGCGTCCTCCGCGGGTCGGGGGTCGGGGTGGGGCTCTGGCTCTGGCTCGGGCTCGGGATCGAGGTCGATGTGCTCGACCGGGCGGCCGGCACCGCCGGGCCGGCCGGGCTGGCCGGGCTGACCGGGCTGGCCTGGCTGACCGGGCTGGCCTGGCGGGTGGTCGCGGCCCACGGTCGCGAGGAAGGCGGTGGCGGCCTGCGCGAGGGCCGCGGCGGCGGTGGTGAGGTGCTCGCGCACCTCCGGCGACGTGCCGCGCAGCCAGCGGGCGCCGCGGCACACCGGGCACCAGGCGCACTCGGGCGAGCCAGCCTCGTGGCCGGCGCCCAGGTCCGCACCGTGCGCGGCGTCAGCCCCTCCGGCGCTCTCCTGCGCCCACGAGGCGAAGGCACCCAGCAGCTTGGCGGCCTCCTCCGCGGCGGAGCCGACCGGCTCCCCGCCCGGGGGTCCGGCGCTCACGCCGCGCCCTCGACGAAGCGCACGCGCAGCTCGCCCTGCTCGACCCGGGCCCCCGCGACCCGCAACCGGGCCAGGGACGTGGGCAGCGTCAGCAGCCGCCGGTGGGAGGCCACGGTGACGACCAGCTCGTCGCCGTTGCGGGCGAGGTCGACGTCGGCCCGGCTGACGTGCGGCAGCGCCAGGCGCAGGACCGCCCCGCCGTCGGAGGAGCGGTCGACGTGGAAGGGCCCGGCGGACCCGGGCAGGGCCAGCGGGTCGTCGTCGCCGTAGAGCTCGCGGGCGACCGCTGCGAGCGCCTCGACGCCGACCGGTTCTCCGGGCAGGTAGGGCGCGCGCCAGAGCGGCAGCCCCGCGAAGGACTCGCCGACCTCGGCGAGCACGGCGGCCTGGGCCTCGACCCACGAGCGGCGCCAGGCGTCGGCGCCCTCCTCGGGGAAGACGCGGTTGGCGACCACGCCGTCGACGCGGTAGCCGTAGAGCGACAGGCTGGTCCAGCAGCGGCGCGCCTCGGCGAGGACGACCTGCTCGGGGGTCAGCACCAGCCGCACGCTCGCGTCCGGGCCGGTGAGCATGGCGCGCACCTCGTCGAGCTCGGCGTGCAGGCGCTCGAGCGCCCCGAAGACGTCGTCCTCGGGCATCGGCACGCCCGCGGCGCGGGTGAGGACCGGGCGCAGCGCCTTCACGACGCGCCGCTGGGGCGGCAGCACGCGGCGGACGTACCAGCCGAGGGCCTCGGGCAGCGCCAGCAGCCGCAGCGTCTCCGCCGTGGGGGCGCAGTCGACGACGACGACGTCCCAGCCGCCGGCGAGCACCTGCAACCGCAGCTCGAGCAGTGCCAGCACCTCGTCGGCGCCGGGGATGACGGTGAGCTCCTCGGCGGTGACCGGGTCGACGCCCACGACGTCGAGCACCTGCAGCAGGTAGCGCTGCACGTCGGCCCAGCTCTGCTCGAAGCGGCGCTGGGTGTCGACCTGCTGCACCCACAGGTGCGGCACGACCTCGGTCGGCTCGGGGCCGACGGGGACGGCGTACGCGTCGGCGAGGGAGTGCGCCGCGTCGGTCGAGAGCACGAGGGTGCGCAGGCCGCCGGCCGCGGCGAGGGCCGCCGTGCCTGCGGCGACCGTCGACTTGCCGACGCCGCCCTTGCCGGTGAGGAGCAGGATCCGCACGCGCGTCCCCGCCCTCAGGCGAGCTGCTCGACGCGCTTCTCGAGACCCTTCAGCGCGGTGTCGATGAGGATCTTCTCCCCCTTGCGCTTGAGCATGCCGATCAGCGGGATGCTCACGTCGAGCGCGAGGCGGTAGGTGACCTCGGTGCGACCGTCGCCGAGGTCGCGCAGCACGTAGGCGCCGTCGAGGGCGCGCAGCAGGTTGCCCTCGACGAGGGTCCAGGTGACCTCGCGGTCGCCGTCCCAGGTGTAGGCCAGGGTGTACTCGTCCTTGATCGGCGCGACGTCGAGGGCGAAGAACACCTGCTCGGCGCGGCCGTCGGGGCCGCTCGCGCGGACCTCGGTGCGCTTCACGCCCTTCGCCCACGCGGGGTAGGACTCGAAGTCCGCGATCACCGCCATGACCGCGGCCGGAGGGGCCCCGATCACGATCGAGGAGGTGGTCTGCTCGGCCATGACCGGCGAGCCTACCGGACCGGCGCGCCCCGCCTCGCCACCGGTAACGTGCGCGAGCGTGCGTGAGTACTCCACCCCTCTCGACCGCTCGCGCGGCGTCGTCCCGGCGACCGGCAACCTCACCGACGACGTCGTGGCGAACGCCCGCGACCACGGGGACGAGGCCGTCCTCGCGCGCCGCGGGGCCGACGGGGTGTGGCACGACGTCACGGCCGCGCAGTTCCTCGCCGAGGTGCGGGGGGTGGCGAAGGGCCTGGTCGCAGCCGGCGTCCAGCCCGGCGACCGCGTCGCCCTGCTCTCGCGCACCCGCTACGAGTGGACCCTGCTCGACTACGCCACCTGGTTCGCCGGCGCCGTCGGCGTGCCCGTCTACGAGACCTCCTCCAGCGACCAGCTGGGGTGGATCCTCGAGGACTCCGGCGCGACCGCGGTCGTCGTGGAGACCCGCGGGCACGCCTCGCGGGTGGCACCCCACCGCGAGCGCCTGCCCGACCTGCACCACGTCTGGACGATCGACGACGGGGCCGTCGACGTGCTCACCCGCCTCGGGGGCGACGTGTCCGACGCCGAGCTCGAGGCGCGGCGCACGCGTGCCACCCCGCTCGACCTGGCGACCCTCGTCTACACCTCCGGCACCACCGGCCGCCCCAAGGGCTGCGAGCTCACCCACGGCAACTTCCTCGTCGAGCTCGGGGTGGCCGTCGACGAGCTCGACGAGCTCTTCGAGGCCGAGGGCGCCTCGACCCTGCTCTTCCTCCCGCTCGCCCACGTCTTCGCGCGGATCGTGCAGGTCGGCTGCGTCAAGGCCCGGGTCCGGCTCGGCCACAGCGCCGACGCGGCGCGGCTCGTCGAGGACCTCGGGGACTTCCGGCCGACCTTCGTGCTCGCGGTCCCGCGCGTCTTCGAGAAGGTCTTCAACACCGCCTCGCAGCGCGCCGCGGCCGACGGTCGCGGCGCGCTCTTCGACCGCGCGGCCGAGACCGCGATCGCCTGGTCCAAGGCGATCGACAAGGGGCGCCCCTCCCCCGTGCTGCGCGCCCGCCACGCGTTCTTCTCGCGCGTGGTCTACGGCCGGCTGCGCCAGGCGCTCGGCGGCCGCTGCCAGTACGCCGTGTCCGGCGGTGCACCCCTCGGTGAGCGGCTGGGCCACTTCTACCGCGGCATCGGCCTCACGGTGCTCGAGGGCTACGGCCTCACCGAGAGCACGGCCGCGCTGACGGTCAACCTGCCCGACGCCCAGAAGGTCGGCACGGTCGGGCGCCCGCTGCCCGGCACGGCGGTGCGGGTCGCCGACGACGGCGAGCTGCTCTTCCGCGGCGGCCAGGTCTTCTCCGGCTACTGGCGCAACGAGGAGGCCACCGCCGAGGTGCTGGGTCGCGACGGCTGGCTGCGCACCGGCGACGTCGGCGAGGTCGACGACGAGGGCTTCGTGCGCATCACCGGCCGCAAGAAGGAGATCCTCGTGACCGCCGGCGGCAAGAACGTCGCTCCCGCGGTCCTGGAGGACCGGTTGCGCGCCCACGCCCTGGTCTCGCAGTGCATGGTGGTCGGCGACGGACGGCCCTTCGTCGCGGCCCTGGTGACCATCGACGACGAGGTCTTCGAGGCCTGGGCCGCGCAGCGCGGCAAGACCGGGCGCGTCGCCGACCACGTCGAGGACCCCGACCTGCTCGCGGCCGTCCAGGACGCCGTCGACGACGCCAACGCGGCGGTGTCGAAGGCCGAGGCCATCCGCAGGTTCGCCGTGCTGCCGGAGGACTGGACCGAGGAGGCCGGCCACCTGACGCCGAGCCTCAAGCTGCGCCGCGCGGTCGTGCTGCGCGAGCACCGTCACGAGGTCGACGCGCTCTACCGCTGAGGGCACGACGGTGTGGTCCTGCGCCTGATCGGCCCGTCGCGACCCGACCTGAGGAGTCCGCCGACGGTGGTCTGGACCGGGCTCGTCAACCCCTGCGAACCACCGGACCAGACCGCTCGCCTCAGGCAACCTGAGGGGGTCCGCGGGCCGTGAGGGACGGCCCCGGCAGGAGGGGTGTGGAGAGGCATGGATCGACGCAAGGTCCTGCTCGTGGTCGCGGCGGTCGTCGCGGCCCTGGGCACGGTGCTCGTGTTCTTGTACGTCCGCGGCGCCGACGACCGCGCCGAGCAGCGCTTCGAGACCGTCGAGGTGCTGCGCGCCGTGGCGCCGATCGAGCCGGGCGAGGCCATCGAGGCCGCGGCCCAGGCCGGCAAGCTCAAGCTGCAGCCGGTGCCGCAGGAGGCACTGCTGACCGGCTACCAGACCAGCATCGAGGGGCTCGCCGGCACGGTGGCCCTCACCCGCGTCTACCCCGGCGAGCAGATCATCTCCTCACGCTTCGGCGGCGCCTCCGCAGCCGCGTCGAGCACGCTGCCGATCCCCGAGGGCATGCTCGCCATCTCGGTCAACCTCAGCGACACCGCGCGCGTCGCCGGCTTCGTTCAGCCCGGCTCGCAGGTCGCGGTCTTCCACAGCGGCGTCGACCCGCAGAGCCAGCAGCCCTACACCCGCCAGCTGCTCGAGCGGGTGCAGGTGCTCGGCGTCGGCTCGACCACGCCGGTCTCGACCACGACCACCACGCAGGACGGCGCCCAGACCACCGAGCAGCTGCCCCGCACCCTCATCACGCTCGCGCTCGACAAGCGCGACGCCCAGAAGGTGATGTTCGCCAGCAGTGCCGGCGAGCTCGGCTTCGCGCTGCTCACCGAGTCCAGCAAGCTGCCGGCCGACCGCGGCGTGACCGCGGCCGACCTCTTCCGCAGCTGACCCGTCGCGACACCCGAGGAGCCCCCCGATGCCCGTCGTCGTCGACACCGACACCCAGGTCCTCGACAAGCTGCTCACCGCGCTGCCGCCGGGCGGCCACGCGCTCGACGACCTCGCCCTGCTCGACGCCTGGCTGGCGCACCGCCCCGACGAGTACGTCGTGGTGCTGGGCGCCTCGCTCCCCCTCGACGCCGCGCTCGCGACGTGCGAGGAGCTGCGCCTGAGCCGGCCGACCACGTCGGTCGTGCTGGTGCGCGAGCAGGTCGACACCGCGACCCTCACCCGCGCCATGCACGCGGGCGTGCGCGACGTCGTCCCCCGCGAGGACGTCGCGGCCGTGAGCGCCGCCGTCGAGCGGGCGCGCCAGCTGTGGGCCGCGCTGCGCGGCACCGAGGGCGTGGTCACCACCGGCAAGGTCGTCACCGTCTTCTCCCCCAAGGGCGGGGTCGGCAAGACCACCGTGGCGGTCAACCTGGCCCTGGCGCTGGCCGACCGCGGCACCCGCCGGGTCTGCGTCGTCGACCTCGACCTCGCCTTCGGCGACGTCGCCATCACGCTGCAGCTCTTCCCGACCCACACCATCGAGCACGCCGTGGGCGGTGAGCACGCGCTCGACTTCGCGCTGGCCGAGTCGTTGCTGACCCGTCACGAGGACGCCGTCATGGTGCTGGCGGCGCCGAGCCTGCCCGACGCCCGCGACCGGGTCACCCCGGTGCTGGTGGCGAAGATGCTGCGCACACTGAAGGAGCACTTCGACTTCGTCGTCGTCGACACCGCGCCCGCCTTCGACGAGCAGACCCTCACCGCCCTCGACGAGACCGACGAGTGCGTCGTCGTGGCCACCCTCGACGTGCCCACGCTGAAGAACGTCAAGGTCGCCCTCGAGACCCTCGACATGCTTCACGCCGCGGTGGGCCACCGCCACCTGCTGCTCAACCGCGCCGACGACGCGGTCGGCATCGACCCGGCGAAGGTCGAGGCGATCCTCGGCATGCCCGTGAGCGCCCGGATCTCGACCGACACCGGCATCGCGGCCGCCACCAACGCCGGCCGCCCGATCGTGCTGGCCCAGCCCGAGCACCCCGCCAGCCGCGCCGTGCGCACCCTCGCGACCACCGTCGGCGGCGCCAGCGTCGCGGCGCCGGCCGCGACCGGCTCGGGCACCGGCCACGAGACCGAGCGGGCCCGCCGCTTCCGGATCCGGCGGTGACGCGGTGAGCACCCTCGCCGACCGCCTCCGAGCCGCGCGCGGCAGCGGCGCGGACGCCACCACCACCGCACCCGGGGACCAGCCCGCCGCGGCGGCTCCCGCCCCGACGGCAGCGGCCGCACCGGCAGTGCCCACCGCACCGGTCGCGTCGGCCGCACCGGCTGCTCCGAGCGAGCTCGCCCCCGCCGCCGAGCGGCTCGCACGCGCCTCCGCCCCCCTGGCCGAGCGCACGGGCCGCGACGCCGAGAGCGGCCTCGGCGCGCGGCGTACGCTCGCGACGCAGTCGGTCGGGCGGGTCGAGGACCTCAAGGCCAGCGTCCACACCGAGCTGCTCCAGCAGCTCGGGCCGCAGCTCTACGACGCCAACATGGACGCCACCGAGCTCGAGTCGCGGGTGCGCGCCGTCCTCGCCGACGTGCTCGCCGGCCAGGACCGCCCGCTCAGCAGCGGCGACCGTGCCCGGGTCACCCAGGAGATCAGCGACGACATCCTGGGCTACGGCCCGATCGAGCCCTACCTGCGCGACGAGGACGTCTCGGAGGTGATGGTCAACGGCCACGACAACATCTGGCTGGAGAAGAAGGGGCGGCTGGTCGCCGCCGACGCGACCTTCGCCGACGAGGCCCACCTGCGGCGCACCATCGACAAGATCGTCTCGCGCATCGGCCGCCGCGTCGACGAGTCGAGCCCCATGGTCGACGCCCGCCTGCCGGACGGCAGCCGCGTCAACGCCGTCATCCCGCCGCTGGCCATCGACGGCTCGGCGCTGACGATCCGCAAGTTCGCCACCGACCCGCTGACCGTCGACGACCTGATCCGCTTCGGCTCGCTCTCGCCGCGCACGGCCGACTTCCTCGAGGCGTGCGTGCGCGGGCGGCTCAACATCTTCGTCTCCGGGAGCACCGGCGCGGGCAAGACGACGACGCTGAACGTGCTGTCGTCCTTCATCCCGGCCGACGAGCGGATCGTCACCATCGAGGACGCCGCGGAGCTGCAGCTGAAGCAGGAGCACGTGGTGCGCCTGGAGTCGCGCCCGGCCAACATCGAGGGCAAGGGCGCGGTGACCATCCGCGACCTGGTGAAGAACAGCCTGCGCATGCGGCCCGACCGGATCATCGTCGGCGAGGTCCGCGACGCCTCGGCGCTCGACATGCTGCAGGCGATGAACACCGGTCACGACGGCTCCATCTGCACGCTGCACTCCAACGGCCCGCGCGACACCCTCTCGCGCATGGAGACGATGGTGCTGATGGCGGGCATGGACCTGCCGGTGCGCGCCATCCGCGAGCAGGTGGCCTCCGCGGTCGACCTGATCGTCCACCAGACCCGCTTCAAGGACGGCACGCGCCGCATCACCCACCTCACCGAGGTGGAGCGGATGGAGGGCGACGTCATCACGCTGCAGGACATCTTCGTCTTCGACCACGGTGCGGGCTTCGACGCCGAGGGCCGGTCGCGCGGCACGCTGCGCTCCACCGGCCTGCGCCCGAAGTTCCTGGAGAAGATGGCGCACGCCAACGTCACGGTCGACCCGATGCTGTTCGCGACGGACGGGCGCTGATGGCCGCGGGCAGCCGGCCGCTCGCCGGCCCCGTCGCGCTCCTGGCCGCTGTCGCGGCGCTCGCCCTCGGCCTCGCCCCCGCGGCGCACGCCGGCGGGCTGGGCGCGGGTGGGACCGGCGGGGCCCAGGTGACCTACGTCGAGGCGACCGAGGCCGGTCTCCGCATCCTGGTCGAGGTGCCGGAGGGTGCCGCGGTCGACCTCGACGCAGTGTCGGTCGCGGTCGACGGCCGCAACGCACCCGCGACCGCCGAGCCCACCGGTGACGGCGCCGTCGTCGAGCGCACCACCGTCCTCGCGGTCGACACCAGCCTGTCGATGCGCGGCGCCCGGTTCGCCGCCGCCAAGGCCGCCGCCACGACGTACCTCGACGCCGCGCCCGCCGACGTCGCCGTCGGCATCGTCACCTTCGACAGCGACGTCGAGGAGGCGCTCGCGCCGACCACCGACCGCGACGCCGCGCGTGCGGTGGTCGCGGGCCTGTCGCTCTCCCGCGAGACCCTGCTCCACGACGGCGTCGTGCAGGCGGTGGCGTCGCTGGGCGACGAGGGCGCACGCAGCGTGCTCGTCCTCTCCGACGGGGCCGACACGAGCGACACCCCCGTCGCGGACGTCACCGCGGCGATCTCCGAGGCCGACGTGCGCGTCGACGTGGTCGCGCTCGACGAGTCCGCCGACGAGGCCGGGTCGCTCACCGCCGTGGTGGAGGCCGGCGGGGGCCAGCTGGTGCAGGCCGACCCCGCCGCGCTGCGCGCCGCGCTCGTCGACCAGGCCGAGGCCCTCGGCCGCCAGGTGCTGGTCACGGCCGCCGTGCCCGCATCGGTGACCGCGGCCGAGGCGAGCATCGTCGTCGACCTGCCCACGGCCGCCGGCCGGTCGCTCACCGCCGAGGCGTACGCCGCGATCGAAGGCGCCGGCTCCCCGGCGGTCGCGATCGCCCGGGAGGCCGCCGGGCTCACGGTCCCCCGCCCGCTCATGTACGTCGGCGTGGTCGCCCTGGGCCTGGGCCTCGGCCTCCTGCTCGTGCTGCTGGTGCCGCGGCGGGCCACGGTCACCGACGCCGCCGAGGAGCGGTTGTCGCGCTGGAGCGCCGGCGCGCGCTCGGGCCCGGCCGAGGAGGCGCGGCCCCGCGTCGACACCGAGGCCGCGCTGTCGCAGGCCAAGGACGCCGCGGCGTCGGTGCTGCGGCGCAACCGGGGGCTCGAGCTGCGCATCGCCAAGCGCCTCGAGGCCGCCGGCAGCGGCATCAAGCCGGCTGAGTGGCTGCTGCTGCAGCTCGGTGTCTTCCTGCTCGCCGGGCTGGTCGGGCTGCTCCTCGGTGGCGGCAGCCTGGTCGTGGGCCTGGTCGCGATGTTGCTCGGCGCGCTGGGCCCGTGGCTGTGGTTGGGGATCAAGCGCACCAAGCGGGTCAACGCCTTCAACGCCGCCCTGCCCGACACGCTGTCGCTGATGTCGGGCTCGTTGTCGGCCGGCCTGTCACTGGCCCAGTCGGTCGACACCATCGTGCGCGAGGGCACCGAGCCGGTCGCCTCGGAGTTCAAGCGGGTGCTGGTCGAGACCCGCCTGGGCGTCTCGCTCGAGGACGCCCTCGAGGGCGTGACCGAGCGCTTCGAGAGCAAGGACTTCGGCTGGGTGGTCATGGCCATCCGCATCCAGCGCCAGGTCGGCGGCAACCTCGCCGAGCTCCTCGACACGGTCGCCGCGACCATGCGCGAGCGGGAGTACCTCCGCCGCCAGGTCCGCACCCTCTCGGCCGAGGGGCGGCTCTCGATGTACGTCCTCGGCGGTCTGCCGCCGCTCTTCGTCTTCTACCTCGTGCTGACGCAGGGCGACTACGTAGCGCCGCTGTTCACCGAGCCGCTCGGCTGGCTGATGCTCGCGACCGCTGGCGTCCTGCTCGGCGTCGGGATGCTGTGGATGTCCAGGATCGTCAAGGTGGAGGTGTGAGGTGACCCTGCTCC
Organism: Nocardioides perillae; assembly: GCF_013409425.1. Lineage (NCBI taxonomy): Bacteria > Bacillati > Actinomycetota > Actinomycetes > Propionibacteriales > Nocardioidaceae > Nocardioides > Nocardioides perillae. Next base: position 2,808,734 of record NZ_JACCAC010000001.1, read on the forward strand.
TCGTGCTCGGCGGCGTGATGCTGGCCGCCGCGGTCTACCTCGTCGCTGCCGCGACCCGCCCCGAGGGCGACACCGGGGTGACCCGCTCGCTCGCCATGATCGAGGCGATGAGCGTGGCCCCCAAGGCGCTCACCGACCAGGTCGAGCGTCCCTTCTCGGAGCGGGTCCTCGTGCCGCTGCAGGCCCGCGCGCTCACGGTCGGGCGCCGGCTGTCCGGCAGCGACACCGCCGAGCGGATCCGGCGCAAGCTCGAGCTCGCCGGCAACCCGCCCGGCTGGACGGTCGACAAGGTCGTCTCGAGCAAGGTGATCGGCGCCGTCGTCGGCCTCGTGGTGGCCCTTCTCCTCACGGCGCTCATGGGCGCGTCGTTCCCGGTACGCCTCGTCTTCGTGCCCGCCCTCACCCTCGTCGGCTTCTTCGCGCCCAACCTGTACCTCTACCAGAAGGCCTACGACCGCGAGCAGCGCCTGTCGCGCGAGCTGCCGGACGCGATCGACCTGCTCACCATCAGCGTGGAGTCGGGGCTCGGCTTCGACGCCGCGCTGCAGCAGGTGGCCCGCAACACCGAGGGACCGCTCGCCGAGGAGTTCTCCCGTGTGCTGCGCGAGATGCAGATCGGCTCCGGGCGCTCGGAGGCGATGCGGGCGCTGGCCGACCGCTCCGGCAACGCCGACCTGCGCTCCTTCGTCGCCGCCATGGTGCAGGCCGACGCGTTCGGCATCCCGATCGGGCAGGTGCTGCGCGTGCAGACCTCCGAGATGCGCACCAAGCGCCGGCAGCGGGCCGAGGAGGCGGCGCAGAAGGTGCCGGTCAAGATCACGGTCCCGCTGATCTTCTGCATCCTGCCGTGCCTGTTCATCGCCGTGCTCGGGCCGGCTGCGATTAGCATCATGGACAACCTGATGTGAGGAGGCACCTCCGGGATGGGTGACCGGCTCCAGTTCCTCCCCCGCTACGTCGGCATCGCCGCGGCAGCACGGCTCTTCGCCCTGCTCGCCATCGGCCTGCCCTCGGCGCTGCTCGGCGACCCCGAGGCGCTGGAGGGCGTGCTGCTGCTGGGGGTCGTCTGGACGGGTGCCATCACCTTGAGCGTGCTGGCGCGCCTGCCCGTGCTGCCGGCGCTGGTGCTCGAGGCGGGCCTGGTGACCTTCGTCGTGGCCGCGAACCTCGACCAGACCCAGATGCTGCACCTGACCGCGCTCGCGGTCAGCCCGTTCATCGCCGGTCTGCGTCGCGGCCCGCGCGGGGTCGTGGAGGTGCTCGCCGCCGAGGTCGTCGTGCTGGCGCTCGCCGCGGTGACGCTGCACGGCGAGCTCGACACCGTGCGCGGTGCGGAGATCTTCACCGCGATGGTCATGGGGCTCGGCGTCGGCCTGGTGTCGAGCTTCCTGCGCGCCGTGCAGGAGGACCCCGACGACCAGCTCACGCCCTACCGCGACGCCCGGGCCCTCATCACCCGGCTGCTGGACCTCTCCGACGACCTCGGCCAGGGCCTCGACCCGGTGACGATCGCGGAGCGGATCGCGCGGCAGGTGCGCGAGGCCCTGCCGACCGAGGCCGTCGTCGTCTACGTCGAGCGCTACGGCGAGTTCGTGCCGCTCCTCGACTCCCCCGCCGCCGGCGGCATCGGCGCGCGACGCGCCCTCGTGGACCGCGCCCGCGCGACGGCGCACTCGGTGGCCGAGGCCGGCCAGGTCGCGGTGCCCCTCGCCACCGACGCGGGCATCACCGGCGTGGTGGTCGGCAAGCTCACGGTCCCGCCCGACGGCACCGTCGTGGAGGGCCCGGCCCTCGCCGAGGCGCTGCACCGCCTCGAGCGGCAGCTGACCTCCGAGGCGCTGCGCCTCGACACCGCGCAGCTGTTCTCCCGCGTGCGCGAGGCAGCGACGTCGGAGGAGCGCCAGCGGCTCGCCCGGGAGGTCCACGACGGCATCGCGCAGGGTGTCGCCTCGCTCGGCTACCTGGTCGACGCGCTCGCTGCCGACGCCGAGGACGCCGCCCAGCGCGACGGCCTGCAGCTGCTGCGCTCCTCGATCACCGACGTCGTGAGCGAGATCCGTCGCTCGGTCTTCAACCTGCGCAACGAGGCCACCGCCGGGCAGCGCATCGTCGACCGGATCCAGGCGGTCGCCGACAACCTGGCCTCGACCTCGGGCATGCACATCCTGGTCGAGGTCGAGGAGACCGGCGACCGGCTGCTCGCCGAGGTCGAGGCCAACCTCGTCCGCATCGCCCAGGAGGCGATGAACAACGCGGTCAAGCACAGCGGGGCGACCGTGATCCGCGTGGAGCTGCAGACCAAGGCGCCGACGGCCGTGCTGCGCGTGGTCGACGACGGCGTGGGCATGCAGCCTGGACGCGCGGACTCCCACGGGTTGAAGATCATGAAGGAGCGCGCGCGCCGCATCGGGGGCGAGGTCGAGGTCGAGACCTCCCCCGCGGGTGGTGTAGCGGTCGTGGTCCGCGTGCACGGTGGGATCTCCAGGGTCAACGGATCGAAGGGGTTGGTGCGCTCGTGACCAGCAGTGCCGCAGTGGGCAGCGAGGAGCGGCCGATCCGCGTGCTGCTCGTCGACGACCACGAGCTGATCCGCCACGGCCTGGCGCTGGCCTTCCACCGCGAGCCCGGCACCGAGGTGGTGGCCCAGGCCGGCACGGTCGTCTCGGCGCTCGCCGCCTACGACCGGGTCACGCCCGACGTGGTCGTCACCGACCTGCAGCTGCCCGACGGCACCGGCCTCGACATCATCCGCTCCGTGCGCCAGCGCTCCCCCGCCATCGGCCTGGTGCTGCTGACCATGCACTCCGGCGACGACCAGATCTTCGCCGCCATGGAGGCCGGCGCCTCCGCCTTCGTCGGCAAGGACGCACCGTCGAGCGAGGTCGTCAAGGCCACCCGCCACGCCATGGTCTCGCCGCGCACCTTCCTGTGCGCCGGGCTCGCCCAGGCAATGATGCGCCGGGTCTCCGGCGAGAGCACCCGGCTCTCGGGTCGCGAGCACGAGGTGCTGCTGCTGCTCGCCGACGGCGACGGCACGGCCGCGATCGCCAAGCAACTGCACATGAGCGAGTCGACCGCGAAGTCGCACATCGCGAAGATCTACCAGAAGCTCGGCGCCTCCAACCGCGCTCAGGCCCTGGTCACCGCGATGCGCATCGGGCTGCTGAGCTCGGTCCAGCCGACCCAGCGCTGAGCCCCCGCCGGCGCACCGCGCATGCGTTCTGGTCTGCCACCACCCCCGCGGGTGAGGGCACCCGGGACCGTCCCGCCGACCGGCCCGCACGGATGGTCCGAAGTGACTACTGACCCCCGGACGTTCTCCCGATGGTTGCGCGAATCTTGAGGACCAGACTGGTGGACATCAGGGAGGAACCCTGCCGCAGCGGCAGGGACTGAACGTCCGGGAGGGACACCACCATGATCCAGCTCATCGCCACCAAGCTCATCGAGCGCAAGGCCCGCATGGACGAGCGCGGCGCGTCCGCGGTCGAGTACGGCCTGCTGGTCGCCGGCATCGCGGCGCTCATCGTCGCCGTCGTCTTCTTCTTCGGCGGATTCGTCGGCGACATCTTCGGTGACACCTGCGCCACCATCAACGCCGACGGCACCGCGACCGAGGGAACCGACGCCTCCTGCGACCAGACCCCGTGATCAGGTCGCGTCCCGAGCGGGGCGCGACCGCCACGGAGTACGCACTGCTCATCGCCGGCATCGCGGCCATCGTCGTCGCCGCAATCCTCCTCTTCGGGGGCTTCGTCGACGGCCTGCTCGGCCAGAGCTGCGACACCGTCGCCGCGGAGAGCGGCGGCAGCTGCTAGCGGTCGCGCTGGCCACCGAGGGAGGTGGCCAGCGCGATCCTCTCCAGCACCGTCGGGTGGCTGGAGAACCAGAAGTGCGACCACGCCGGCGGCGTGGGATCCGCGAGCGAGCGGCGGGCCAGGGAGACCTGGAGCCCCGCGAGCGCCTCCGGGTCCTGCGTCGCCGTCCGTGCGTCCAGGTCCGCCCGGGTCTCCACCAGTCTGCTGGCGCCGTTCTGCACCGGCGCCAGGAGCAGCGTCGTCACCGCCACCAGCGCGAGGACCCGCGGCACCGCCTCGGGCCGGGCCGCACCGGCGACCCGCCGGCCACGCCGGGCCCGGCGACCGCCCGCCGGCACGAGCAGGGCCAGCAACCCGCCCGCGGCCACCGCTCCCCCGGCGCCGATCACCGTGCCGACGAGCACGTCGTCGTGGCGGGCGTGGGCCAGCTCGTGGGCGACGACGGCGAGCAGCTGCTCGCGCGGCAGGTCGGCGACCGCGGTGTCGTAGAGCACCACGCGCCGACTGCTCCCGAAGCCCGACACGTAGGCGTTCAGCGACGTCGTGCGCCGCGAGGCGTCGGCCACCAGGACCTCGTCGACGTCGACCCGCTCGGACGCGGCCAGCGCCAGCACCTCGGTGCGCAGCGGCCCGGCCGGCAGCGGCTCGACCCGGTTGAAGAGCGGCTCGACGACCAGGGGGTACGTGAAGGACCCCGCGAGCACGGCCGCACCGAGCAGCGCTCCCGCAGCAGCCGGCCAGGCGCGGGGCAGGCGGCGCGCCAGCCCCACCACCGCGACCAGCGCCAGGCCGGTGACCACCACGTCGAGCGCCGTGCCCACGGCGACGTCGCGAAGGAAGCCCGGCCACGCCTGGGTGGACAGGCCGGCGCCGCGCCGGTGCGCGTGCAGCCCGGCCGCCAGGGGCAGCGTCACGACCCGGCCGAGCAGGAGCACCACTGCGACCGCCGCGAGCGTGCGCACCGCCCAGCCGCCCCACAGCCGGCCGACCAGCCGCTCGCCCCACCGCGTCGTGCCCAGCGCCACGGCGACCAGCAGCGACACCGCGAGCGAGGACCAGCTCCACGCGCGCGCCACCCTGCTGTAGGCCTCGGCGCGGGCGACCTCCTCGGCGGTGAACCAGTCGGCCGCGTCGACGGGCTCCGGCGCACCGCCCGGCACCGGTTGCCAGGGCAGCGCCGCGACGGCCACGCCGACCGCCACCGCAGCACCCACGGCGAGCACCGCCCACGCCGTACGCCGCTCGACCCGGCGGGACGCGTCGGTCACGGCACCCGCGGGCGGGGCCGACGGTGGGCTCACGCGGCCACCGCGCGGAGGCGCTCCTGCCACCGCTGGGTGAGGCCCGCGAGCCCGAAGCCGGCCACGTCGCGCAGCACGGCCTCGACGTCCTCGCCCGCGTCGACGCGCCGGTAGAGCTCGACCAGCGCGTCCGGCCCGGCCGCGTCGGCGACGACCTCGCACGCGAGCCACGCCGCCTCGTAGGTGGCCCCGAGGTGGGTGGCGGAGGTGTCGAACTCGGCCGGCCCGGGCAGTGCGGCGGGCACGCCGTCCTCACGCACCTGGGCGATGACCTGGCCCGCCGTCGTGGTCACCGGCAGGTCGACGTCGCGCAGCGCGACGTGGTCGGCGAACCCCTCGAGAAGCCACAGCGGCACGTCGGCGCGCGGCGCGTCGGTCGCGACGTGCACGGCCTCGTGGGTCATGACGACCTGTGCACCGCGTGGGTCGAGGCCGTCGAAGACCTCAGGGTTGACGAAGACGTGCACGGGCGCGGCCGGGTCGGTGCCGTCGCCGACGGTGGTGGTCACCGCCGCGACCGCGGCGTACTGGCGCTCGTCGGCGGCCAGCGCGGCGCGCAGCGCCTCCGCCGAGGACGGCACCTGCACCACCAGGCCGGTGCGCCACCCGGGCAGCACCTCCCGCACCTGGGCCACGGCGGCGCGCGCGAGGCGCGCGTAGCGCTCGAGGTCGAGGTCGTCGGCGGCGAGGACGAGCACGTCGTCGGCGCGGCTGACCTCAACGGCACCGGTCAGCCACAGCGGCAGGCGGTCGTCTGCTACGCCGTCGGTGGCGGCGGCGGGGGCCACGAAGCCCACCACCCCGACCGCGTCGCCGACGACGCGGAGCGCGACCTGGACCTCGGCGCGCACCGGAGCGGTGTCGAAACCCGCGAAGGACCAGGTGGCGTCGGCCTCCGCCGTCCAGCTGCCGTCGTTCCCGACGGGGCCGAGGGCGTCGACGTAGCGCAGGTCGACCTCGCCCACCCCGAGGGCGGAGGCGTCGTCGGCCACCGCGGCGAGGCGGGCCGCGGCGGTCTCGTCGCCCGGCGGAGCCACCGCGGCCGCGGCCTCGGGCGAGCCGTCCTCGAGCGCCCGGGCGAGGGCGTCGAGCGCCGCAGCCGCCTCGGCCGGGCGCGCCGCCGCGACGCTCGGCGCCGTCGGCGTGGGTGCGACGTAGGTGTCGTCGCGCAGCGCCAGGACCGCGACGACCGCCGCGACGAGCAGCACCACCGCGGCGACGGCGAGGCCGGCCGCACCGAGCGAGGTGCGGCCGGCCTGCGCGGGTCGACGCTGGGTTGGGTGCGGCTCAGCCAGGGCGGACCGCGCTGGTGATGGGCATCGAGCCAACCGGCGCGACGTTGACCGGCTTGCTCGGGTTGGCGGCGTGGACGATCTGGCCGCCACCGATGTAGATGCCGACGTGGCTGATCGGGCTGTAGTAGAAGACCAGGTCACCGGGCTGCAGGTCGCTGATCGAGACCGGCGCGCCCATCGAGGCCTGCGCGGAGGAGGAGTGCGGCAACGCGACGCCGGCCTGGGCCCACGCCATCATGGTCAGGCCCGAGCAGTCGAAGGCGTCCGGCCCGGCGGCGCCGTAGACGTAGGCGTCGCCGACCTGGGCGAGGGCGTACTGCACGGCAGCCCCCGCCCGCCCGCTCACCGCGACGTCGGGGAGCCGCACCTCGCTGCGCGAGGCACCGACGAGGCGCTCGCGCTCCTCGGCCTCGAGCCGGGCGAGGAGCTCCTCGGCCTCCTCGACCTTGGCGTCGATGGTCGACTTCTCCTCGGCGAGCCGCTCCTCGAGGGCGGCGACGCGCGCGGCGCGGTCACCGACGGCGTCGGCGCGCAGCTCGAGGGCGGCGAGCTCGGTCGAGTAGTCCTCGAGGAGCTCGGCCTGCACGTCGTTGAAGGAGGCCATGGTCGAGAGCCGGCCGAGGAAGGTGCGGGGGTCGTCCGCCACGACGACCTGGCCGACGGTCGAGATCCCCTCGCCGGCGTACTGCCGCACGACCGAGTCCTGGACCTGGTCCCGGACGGCCTCGAGCGCGGCGCGCTGGCGACGCTCGTCCGACTCGAGGGAGTCGAGCTCGCCGGTCAGCTCGCGCAGCTCGATGCGGACCGCGTTGTAGCGCTCCGAGGCCTGCTCCGCCTGGTGGTAGAGGGTGTCGACCCGCTCTTGGACGTCGGCGACGTCCGGCGCGGCGGCCGACGGGGCCGCGGGCACGAGGCCCACGGCGAGCACCGCGCTGACAGCGGTGAGGGCACTGACGAGTCGCTTCCGGCCGTGCAGCACGAGCGGGCGGTCTCCCTTGCGTGTCGTACGCCTACCGGGTGAGCTGACGGGTGCGGGCACGACCTGCCCGTCCTCTGCTCCTCGGGCGTGCGCCCGCCTCGCAGAGGATTGACCCCAGGGTGGTGGTTCCCCGGCTCCCGACCGTCGGCGGGGGCCTCGGGTCGGGACTCGACGCGGCACCCGCGCGGTCCGGTCGGACCGCTGTCACGGGCGCCAAGCGACCTCAGGGTAGGTCAGCCCTGAACGCCCGGCAAACTCCCCCGGGCGGGTCGTCGGCGTGTCGTCGGTGCGGGCGCCCGCTCACGCCGACTCCACCTCGGGGCCCCGCACGGGGCGCACCATCCGCAGCGGCGGCACCAGCCCGCCCTGCGCCAGCACGTCGAGCGCCGCCGTCTGGTCGTCGTCGAAGCCCAGCTCGGGCGGGGGTCCCAGGAGCACCGTCACCACGCAGTCGTGGCAGTGCAGGCCGCGCACCTCGCAGGTGTCGCAGTCGATCCTCGTCGTCATGGCGCGCACGCTGCCAGGCACCTCCGACAACGCCCCCCGCGAGCGGTGGTCCGCGGACCGCGTCAGCGCAGCGCCGCGACCAGCACCGTCGCGTCCACCACGCGTGCGCCTGCCCGGCTGACGTCGCGGCGCAGCTCCTGGTCGGACGTGACGACGACCGTGGGACGGCCCTCGGGCTCGGCGGCGACGAGGCGGCGCACGACGTCGTCGGCGATCACGCCCGGCGGGCTCCACACCACGCGCACCCCGCGGGGACCGGGCACGACCGGCCGGTGGGTCGCGGCCGCGGCGTCGAAGACGACGGTGGTCTCCGCCCCCGTGCGCGCCACCAGCGGCGCGAGGGCCGCGACCAGACGGGTGCGCTGCGCCTCGAGCGTGCTGGACGCGTAGGCCGTCTTCGTCACGTTGTAGCCGTCGACGATCAGGCGGCAGCGCGGGCGGGCGAGCAGCTGCTCGAGCACCGCCGGGCTGACGGGGGCGGCCGAGCCGGGGCGCTGCGGCGGCTCACCGGCCGGGTCGGCCGCCTCGACCAGCTCGGCCTCGGCGCGCTCCCCCGGCGTCGAGGTGGCGGTCGGCAGCGCCAGCTCCCGTCGCAGTCCGGCGGCGGCCTCCAGCACCGTGTCGAGCAGCAGCCGCGCCCGCGCGGAGACCTCCTCGCGCTCGGCCCGCGCCTGGCTGCGACTCTGACCGGCAGCGGCCTGCAGCTCCTCGACCTGCGCACGCAGTCGGCGTACCTCCGCCTCGGCGGCCGAGCTCGCCGCGGTCGCCGCGGCGACCTCTGCGGCCCGGGCGGCCTCGGCGGCCTCGAGGGCGGCGCGCGCCTCCTTCTCCGCCACCCGCGCCTCGCCGAGGCGCCGGCGCAGCACCTGGTGCTCCCGACGCGCCTCGTCGGCCTGGTCACGCACGCGGGCCCGCGCGTCGCGCAACGCCTCCTCGAGCTCGGCGACCCGGCGCTCGGCCCGCGCGAGCCCACCCTGCTCCCGGGCGGCCTCCGCCTCGGCCTCGCGGGCGGCCAGCACCGCCAGCGCCGCACCGCAGGGCTCCTCCCAGCCCTCGGGCCGGGCCAGCCAGAGGACGGCGGCACGGTCGACGGGGTCCTGGACCGCGGCGTCGGGCTCCGGTGCGTCCACGACCTCGGCGGTCGCCAGCGCGGCCAGCGCAGGGGCGGCCGCGCCCAGCTGCGTGGCCACGCGGCGCCGCAGGTCGTCGTCGGCGTCGAGGGCGGCCGCGATCGCCGTCGCCCCCAGCCGCGCACGGCGGCCCGGGGCGAAGTCGGCGACCTTCCGCAGCGCCGGCGGCAGCGGGGTCACGGCCGGCAGCACGTCGGCCGTCAGCGCCACCACCCGGGCGCGGACCGGCTCCGGGAGGGCCGCGAGGTCAGCGTCCGGGGCCACCGGCGGCGCTGCCCGTCGGGTCGGTGCCCGCCTCGGAGCGGTCGACCAGCTCGACGGCGTCGTCGCGGCCGCACCAGCGGCACGTGACCTGCTCGACGGTCTCCTCGCGCAGGTCGGTCTGCTCGACCTCGTGCTCACCGGCGAGGTCGAAGTGCCAGAACTCGGTGGTGCGGCGGGTCCGCGTGACGTCGAAGCGGGTGAGGTTGCCGCACCCGCCGCAGCGCCAGCGCTGGGAGGACGAGGGCAGGGCGACGGTCACGGGGGTCTCCTTCGCGGGCGGACGGCTCCGCCAGCCTAGTGCGGCCCGGGGCGCGCGCGTCGGCGCGGGGTTGCACGGCGTTGTCGGTGGGCCCACCTAGCGTGCCGCCCATGAGCAGGGGCAGTGCGTCGACGGCGGAGCCGGGGCGGTGGGAGGCGCAGCGCAGCTTCGACGAGCTCGGCCGGCCGCTGCGCGACGTCACCTTCACCGTGGTCGACCTCGAGACCACCGGCGGGTCGGCCGCGGGCGGGTCCATGATCACCGAGATCGGCGCCGTCAAGGTGCGCGGCGGCGAGGTGCTCGGCGAGTTCCAGACCCTCGTCGACCCCGGTCTCGCCATCCCGCCGTTCATCGCCGTGCTCACCGGCATCACCGACTCGATGGTGGTGGGCGCGCCCCGCATCGAGGCGGCGCTGCCCGCCTTCCTCGAGTTCGCCGCCGGCACCTGCCTCGTCGCCCACAACGCCCCCTTCGACGTCGGCTTCCTCAAGCACTTCGCCGAGCAGCAGGGCCGTCCGTGGCCCGCCTTCGAGGTCGTCGACACCGCCCGGCTGGCCCGCCGCGTCGTCACCCGCGACGAGACCCCTGACTGCAAGCTCTCCTCCCTGGCGCGGCTCTTCCGCTCCGGCACCACGCCCGACCACCGCGCGCTCACCGACGCCCGCGCCACCGTCGACGTCCTCCACGGGCTGATCGCGCGGCTGGGCGCGCTGGGCGTGCACACGCTCGAGGAGCTCGCCACGTTCAACGGCCGGGTGACCTCGGCGCAGCGCCGCAAGCGCCACCTCGCCGAGCACCTCCCCCACGCCCCTGGCGTCTACCTCTTCCGCGACGACGCCGACCGGGTCCTCTACGTCGGCACCTCGAAGGACCTGCGCACCCGCGTCCGCACCTACTTCACCGCCTCCGAGACCCGCAGCCGCATGGGCGAGATGGTCGGCCTCGCGGCGCGCGTCGACCACGTCGTGTGCGCCACCCCGCTCGAGGCCGAGGTGCGCGAGCTGCGCCTGATCGCGGAGCACACCCCGCGCTACAACCGCCGCTCCCGCTTCCCCCACAAGGTCCACTTCCTCAAGCTCACCCGCGAGACCTGGCCGCGGCTCTCGCTCGTGCGGCGCGTCCTCGACGACGACGCCGACTACCTCGGGCCGTTCTCCTCGCGCGGCACGGCCGAGAAGTGCCTGGCCGCCCTGCACGACACCTTCCCGGTCCGCCAGTGCTCCGACCGGCTGGGCCGCGAGCCGAGCCGCTCCCCGTGCGTGCTCGCCGAGATGCAGCGCTGCCTCAGCCCGTGCGACGGCAGCGTCGACCCCACGACGTACGCCGCGGTCGTGCGGCAGGTGCGCGACGCGCTGCTGACGCGTCCCGACCGCGTCGTCGAGGTGATCAACGAGCGCATGGGCGGCCTGGCCGCCGAGGAGCGCTTCGAGGAGGCGGGCACCCACCGCGACCGGCTCGCCGCCTTCGTGCGCGCCGCGTCTCGCACCCAGCGGCTCACCGCCCTGGCCCGGCTGCCCGAGGTGGTGGCGGCGCGGCGCGACGACGACGGGCGGTGGAGTGTCCACGTCGTGCGCCACGGCCGGCTCGCGGCCGCCGGCGTGATCCCGCCGGGCGCCGACGCCCACGACTTCGTCCGCGTGCTCCGCGCGGGCGCGGAGACGGTGCTGCCCGCGCCCGGCCCGGTGCCCGCGGCGAGCGCCGAGGAGAGCGAGAAGGTGCTGCGCTGGCTGGAGGCGCCCGGGGTGCGCCTGGTCGAGGTGGAGGGCGAGTGGACCTGCCCCGTCGGCGGCGCCGGGCGCCACCTCGCGCTGCACGACGCGGTGCACCAGTCGCGCCTCACGCTGGTGCCCTTCGACGACCGGCGCGGGCTGCGACCGGTGCACCGCCCGGCCCGCTGAGCCCGGCTAGGCTCCGCGCATGATCACCGCCATCGTCTTCGTCAACGCCGAGGTCGACCGGATCCCCGAGGTCGCCGACGCGATCGCGTCGATCGACGGCGTGAGCGAGGTCTACTCCGTCACGGGCCAGATCGACCTGATCGCCCTGGTGCGGGTGCGCGAGCACGAGCAGGTCGCCGAGGTCGTCGCCGACCGCCTCAACAAGGTCGAGGGTGTCCTGTCGACCGAGACGCACATCGCCTTCCGGGCCTACTCCCGCCACGACCTCGAGTCCGCGTTCTCGCTCGGGCTCGACTGAGCACGAGGTCGGGTGCGGCCGGGCACCTAGGCCTGCGAGGCCTCGACCCACCGATCGAGCGTCGCCTTCGCCGCGCCCGAGTCGACCGCCTCGCGGGCCCGCTCCAGGCCGTCGGCGAGCGCCTCGTGCACCCCGGCGCGCAGGTCTCCCCCGTCGAGCAGGCCGGCCACCGGGCCGGCGTGGACCGCGAGCGTCGCGGCCGCGTTGAGCAGGACCGCGTCGCGCACCGGCCCGGTCTCGCCGTCGAGCAGCCGCCGCACGACGTCGGCGTTGTGCGCGGTGTCGCCGCCGCGCAGCGACTCCGGCGTGGCCGGCGCCAACCCCAGCTCGCGGGGGTCGACGGAGGTCTCCCGCACCTGCCCGCCGCCCACGACCCACGCGGCCGACGTGGTCGTGGTGGTGAGCTCGTCGAGCCCGTCGTCGCCGCGCACGACCCAGGCGTCCACGCCGCGGCGGGCGAGGACGCCCGCCATGACCGGGGCCGCCGCTGGGTCGGCGCAGCCGATCGCCTGGGCGTCGGGACGCGCCGGGTTGGCCAGCGGTCCGAGCAGGTTGAAGGTGGTCGCGATGCCGAGCTCGCGGCGGGGAGCGGCCGCGTGCCGCAGCGCGGGGTGGAAGGCGGCGGCGAAGCAGAAGGTGATGCCGGCCTCCTCGGCGACCTCCGCGACCCGCGGGACCGGCAGGTCGAGCCGCACGCCGAGGGCCTCGAGCACGTCGGCGCTGCCGGACTTCGACGAGGCCGAGCGGTTGCCGTGCTTGACCACGCGGGCGCCGGCGCCCGCCGCCACGATCGCGGCCATGGAGGAGATGTTGACCGACATCGACCGGTCGCCACCGGTGCCGACCACGTCGACGGTGCGTCCGCCGACCTCGAGCGGCGCGCACACGGCGTACAGCGCGTCGACGAGGCCGACGACCTCGTCGGTGGTCTCGCCCTTGGCGCGCAGCGCCACCGCGAAGCCGGCCACCTGGGCCGGCGTCGCCTCGCCGCGCAGGACCTCGCCCATCGCCCAGGCGGTCTGGGCCGCGTCCAGGTCGCGGCCCGCGACCAGGGCGGTGAGCACCTCGGGCCAGCTGTGCCGGCCGGCGTCGGGCCGGGTCACGTCAGGCGCGCGCGGGGACGCGGGCGCGCAGCAGCGCCACGACCGACTCCGCGAGCTGCACGGGGTCGATCGGGTGCGGCACGGCGGCCTCTGCGCGCGACCACGTCGCGAGCCAGGCGTCCTGCGGCCGCCCGGTGAGCACGACCACGGGCGGGCAGTCGTGCAGCTCGTCCTTCAGCTGCTTGGCGATGCCCATCCCGCCGGCCGGGACCGCCTCGCCGTCGAGCACCACCAGGTCGACCCCGCCGGCGTCGAGCACCTCGACGACGACCGGCTCGGTGGCGACCTCGACGTAGGTGACCTCGGGCAGGTCGGGGTGGGGACGACGACCCAGCGCGAGGATCACCTGCTCGCGGGTGCGGACGTCGTCGCTGTAGACGAGGACCTTGAGCTTGGCTGCCCCTGCGCCGGGGCGGGTCGCGCTGGCGGCGTGCGAGTCGGTCACGGCCGCGATGCTACTTCGCGGCGCTCGAGGCGGTCGAGGCGCCGGTCCTCGCGCTGCGCCTCGCGCATCGACTGGCGCACCCACTGCACGAAGAGCGCGGCGAAGAAGAGCAGGCCGATCGCGTCGCCCGAGCCCCACAGGATGCCGCCCGCGACGTGCTGGTCGTCGGCCACCGACGGCAGCCAGCTGCCCATCGGGCCCTCGCGCAGGGCCAGGTAGTGCTCGCCGCCGATGAGCGTCGACTGCCCCATGATCGTCACGCCGAGGAAGGCGTGGAACGGCAGCGTCATCACCGTCAGGCCGATGCGGAAGGGGTAGGACATGCGCCCGGGCACCGGGTCGACGCCGACCAGGGGCCAGAAGAACAGCGCCCCCACCGCCACCAGGTGCACGTGCATCACCTCGTGGACGTACGAGGAGGCCAGGGACGCGTCGTACCAGCCGGTGAAGTAGAGCGCCCACGGCGAGACGACGTAGAGCGCGAAGGCGAGCGGCGGGAAGCTCAGGACCCTCGCGACGCGCGAGTGCAGCAGGGCGAGCAGCCAGCGCCGGGGGGCTGCCGGCAGCGTCCGCAGGGCGAGCGTGACCGGCGCGCCGAGCGCCAGGAACAGCGGCACGACCATCGACAGCAGCATGTGCTGGACCATGTGCACGCTCAGCAGCGTGGTGTCGTAGGCCGCGAGCCCGGACTGGGTCGCGAAGAGGAACGTGCCCATGCCGGCGCCGACGAAGGCCAGGGTGCGGCCGACGGGCCAGCGGTCGCCGCGCCGCCGCAGCGAGCGCACCGCCAGCAGGTAGAGCCCCGCCACCCACACCGCACCGACGAAGAGCACCGGGTCGAGGCCCCACTCGGTCACGATCCGGCCCGGCCCGAACGGGGGCAGGACGGGCTCGGCGGCGGCGGTCAGCACGCTGTGAACTTTATGACCCGCCTGGGAACCGACCCGGGGTGGGTTGCGGGCGACCTCCCGGTCATAATGGCCGTGTGGCGACAGCAACAGCGATCCCGGCATCCCGGCTCCACGGGCACCACGACCGGCCCTCGATGGTCAGCGTGGGCACGATCATCTGGCTCTCCAGCGAGCTGATGTTCTTCGCGGCCCTCTTCGCGAGCTACTTCACGATCCGGGCCGTCAGCCCCGAGCTGTGGGCGCAGGAGACCGAGAAGCTCAACGTCCCCTTCGCCACGGTCAACACCGTCATCCTGGTGCTGTCGTCGGTGACCTGCCAGCTCGGCGTCTTCGCCGCGGAGCGCGGCCAGGTGGGCCGCACCGGCGGCCTCGCGGACTTCCGCGGCTGGGGGCTGCGCGAGTGGTTCATCCTGACCTACGTCATGGGCGCCATCTTCATCGGCGGCCAGGCCCTCGAGTACGCCGAGCTCGTCGCCGAGGGCATGACCATCCAGGACTCCGCCTACGGCACGATGTTCTACCTGACCACCGGCTTCCACGGCATCCACGTGACCGGCGGCCTCATCGCCTTCCTGTTCGTGCTCGGCCGCACCTACATCGCCCGCCGCTTCACCCACGAGCAGGCCGTCTCCGCGATCGTCGTGTCCTACTACTGGCACTTCGTCGACGTGGTGTGGATCGGGCTGTTCGCCACGATCTACCTGATCCAGTGACCCCGCTGGCGTGGACCGGTCGCCGCCCGTCCGCGCTCGCCCGCCTGCCCCGCGTGACCGCCCGTCCCCTGAGGAACCCGAGGATCACACCGTGCGTCTCCTGAACCGCTCCGCCGGTCGCCTGTCGCGGCACCGTCGAGGCCCGCTCGCGGGTCTCGCCGTCCTGCTGCTGGGCCTGCTCATGACGGGTGGCCTCTACGCCGTCGTCGCTCCTGCGCAGGCCGAGTCCACCGCCACCGAGACCGAGCTGGTCGCCGAGGGCCGCGAGCTGTTCCTGGTCGGCTGCTCCTTCTGCCACGGCCAGAACGGCGAGGGTGTGCGCTCGCTCGACGGGGAGAGCCAGCTCGGCCCGTCGCTGGTCGGCGTCGGCGCCGCCGCCGTCGACTTCCAGGTCGGCACCGGCCGCATGCCGCTCGCCAACCCGGCCGTGCAGGGCCCCGACAAGCCCCGCGCCTACAACCAGGAGGAGATCGACGCCCTCGCGGCGTACGTCGCCTCGCTCGGCCCCGGCCCCGCGGTGCCCGACCCCTCCGAGTACTCCCTCGACGGCCTGTCCGACGCCGAGCGCGAGGAGGCCATCGTCAACGGCGGCCAGGTGTTCCTCACCAACTGCACCGCGTGCCACAACTTCACCGGCGCCGGTGGCGCGATGCCGCGCGGCAAGTGGGCCCCGCAGCTCGTCGGCGTCGAGCCGAAGTACGTCTACGAGGCGCTGCTGACCGGCCCCTCGCAGATGCCGGTCTTCTCCAACGGCAACCTGCCGCCCGAGGACAAGCGCGACGTGATCGCCTACCTGCAGTCGCTCGAGGAGGACCCGTCCTACGGCGGCTTCACCCTCGGCTCGCTGGGTCCCGTGTCCGAGGGCCTCTTCGCCTGGATCGTCGGCATGGGCGGCCTCGTCGCCTTCGCCGTCTGGATCGCCGCCCACACCGCCCGCACCAAGAAGGACAAGGTGGAAGCGTGAGCATCGAGAAGCACGACGCCTCCGTCCCCCACACCGGGGTCGGCTCCGACCTGGCCGAGGAGCCGATCGGCAACCCCGGGCTGCCGGCGCACACCTGGCGGCCCACCGACGTCGACGACGGCGCGGCGAAGCGTGCGGAGCGCCAGGTCGCGGCGATGTTCGTCGGCGCGATGGTCTGCTCGGTGCTCTTCGTGGTCGTCTACTTCACCGCCGAGATCGGCGACAACCAGGACGTCTTCCTCGGCCTGGGTGCCTCCAACCTCGGCCTGGGCCTCACGCTGGGCGGCGCGCTGCTGCTGATCGGCGTCGGCGTCATTCAGTGGGCCCGCAAGCTCATGGCCGACCACGAGCTGGTCGAGATGCGTCACCCCGCCAAGTCCAGCGAGGAGGACGTCGCCACGACGGTCGCCGCGCTGTCCGCCGGCGCCGAGGAGTCCGGCATCGGCCGCCGCCCGCTGATCCGCAACACCATGATCGGCGCGCTCGGCATGCTCGGCCTGCCGGCCGTCGTCGCGCTGCGCGACCTGGGTCCCACGCCCGGCGACGCGCTCTACTCCACCATCTGGTCCGAGGGCATGCGCGTCGCGCGCGACGTGCTCGGCACCCCGATCAAGGTCTCCGACATGGAGATCGGCGACCTGATCAACGGTCAGCCGATGGCGATCTTCGAGGTCGACGAGGAGGGCGAGCCGCTCGTCGAGGGCGTCGAGCTCTACGTCGCGAAGTCGAAGGCCTCGGTCGTGCTGGTCCGCATGGAGCCCGACGAGATCACCCCGGGCGAGGGCCGCGAGAACTGGTCGGTGGACGGCATCCTCTGCTACTCGAAGATCTGCACGCACGTCGGCTGCCCGATCTCGCTGTACGAGCAGCAGACCCACCACCTGCTGTGCCCCTGCCACCAGTCGACCTTCGACTTGGCGGACAGTGCAAGAGTGGTCTTCGGACCTGCAGCCCGCGCCCTGCCCCAGCTGCCGCTGGCGGTCGACGACGAGGGCTACCTGATCGCACAGAGTGACTTCACCGAACCGGTGGGTCCGAGCTTCTGGGAGCGTGGCTGACCATGAGCACGACGAGCAGCGTCGCCGAGACCAACGGCGCCACGGCTGCGACCGCGAAGAAGCCCAGCAGGGTCGGCGGTGCCGCCACCTGGGCCGACGAGCGCCTGGGCCTGGCCGGCCTGGCGAAGAAGAACCTGCGCAAGGTCTTCCCCGACCACTGGTCCTTCATGCTCGGCGAGATCGCGCTGTGGAGCTTCGTGGTCCTGCTGCTGACCGGCGTCTTCCTCACGCTGTGGTACCGCCCCAGCATGGCCGAGGTGACCTACCTCGGTTCCTATGACCAGCTCCGCGGGCTCCACATGTCCGAGGCGATGGCCTCGACGCTGAACATCTCCTTCGACGTCCGCGGCGGCCTGCTGATGCGCCAGATGCACCACTGGGCCGCGATGATCTTCATCGCCGCCATGCTGGTGCACCTGATGCGCGTCTGGTTCACCGGCGCCCACCGCAAGCCGCGCGAGCTCAACTGGGTCATCGGCGTGCTCCTGCTGACGCTCGGCACGCTCGAGGGATTCACGGGCTACTCCCTGCCCGACGACCTGCTCTCCGGCACCGGCATCCGGGCCGCCGACGGGTTCGTGAAGTCGATCCCCGTCATCGGCACCTACGGCTCGTTCTTCCTCTTCGGCGGCGAGTTCCCCGGTGACTCGATCATTCCGCGGCTCTACACGATCCACGTGCTGCTGATCCCGGGTGTGCTGCTCGCGCTGATCGCCGCGCACATGCTGCTGCTCGTCTACCACAAGCACACCCAGTGGCCTGGCCCCGGCCGCACCGAGCAGAACGTCGTCGGCTTCCCGATGCTGCCGGTCTACGCCGCCAAGGCCGGCGGGTTCTTCTTCGTCGTCTTCGGCGTCATCGCCCTCATGGGCGGCGTGATGACGATCAACCCGATCTGGAAGTACGGCCCCTACGACCCCTCGAAGGTCACCGCGGGCTCGCAGCCCGACTGGTACATGGGCTGGCCCGACGGCGCGCTGCGCATCATGCCGGGCTGGGAGAGCGAGCTCTTCGGCGTCACGATCTCCTGGAACGTGTTCATCCCGATCATCCTGCTGCCGACGCTGGCGATCGCGATCCTCATCGCGCTGCCCTTCGTCGAGTCCTGGATCACCGGTGACAAGCGCGAGCACCACCTGCTGCAGCGCCCGCGCAACGCCCCGACCCGCACGGCCGTGATGGTCGCGCTGATGACCTTCTACGGCCTGATGTGGGCCGCGGGCGGCAACGACATCATCGCGATCACCTTCGACCTGAGCATCAACCAGATCACGTACTTCATGCGTGCTGCGGTGTTCGTCGGTCCGGTCATCGCCTTCTGGATCACCCGCCGCTGGTGCATCTCGCTGCAGCGCAAGGACAACGAGGTGCTGCTGCACGGCTACGAGACCGGCGTCATCATGCGCTCGCCCCAGGGCGGCTACACCGAGCGTCACCTGCCGATCTCGGAGGCCAAGGCCTACACCCTCACCGCGCGGGACCGCGACAGCGTCTACGTCCTCAACGGTGACGCCGAGCGCCTCTCGGGCCGCAGCCTGGCCCTGGCGAAGGCACGCGAGAAGCTGTCGGCCACCTACTACGGCGACAACGTGCAGAAGCCGACCGCGACCGAGCTCGAGGAGGCGCACCACCACGCCGAGCACGAGCACGCGCTCGAGGCCGGCCTCGACCACCCCGCCGACGGCCACCAGTTCGACGGCCGGGCCGAGGTCGGTCCCGACCACCAGCTCCGCGCCCCGCACTGACACGGCGCTGAGCCACGGCTCCCGACCCGTTCAGGAGTCCCGCACCACCCGCCGACGGCGCGGTCCCCTCACGGGGGCCGCGCCGTCGGCGTCTGCGCCCCTCCCCCGCCGAGGGGTCACGCGCTGCGCTCACACCGAGGGGTCACGCGCTGGGCTCGCGTCGAGGGGTCGCGCGCTGCGCTCACACCGAGGGGTCACGCGCTGCGCTGACGCCGAGGGGTCGCGCGCTGGGCTCGCACCGAAGGGTCATGCGCTGCTCCAGCCGCGGCTGTCCACAGGTCTGGTCGACACACATCGCCGGCCGGCCCGATCTGTGGCAGACCTGGGTCATGACCAACGTGCACAGGACGGCCCGCGACCTCGACCAGCTCGCTGAGCGCTGTCCGACCACCGCGCCATTCAGCTCCACCCACGCACTGCGGCTCGGCCTCGCGCCGGAGGACCTGAGCGACCTGGTGCGCACCGCCCGACTCAAGCGGGTGCTCATCGGTGTCTACGTCCGCACGCACGTGGCCGACTCGCTGGCGCTGCGAGCCGCTGCCCTGCGGCTCGTCGTCCCGGACGGCAGCTTCGTCACGGACCGCTCCGCCGCGTGGCTGCACGGGGCGTCGATGGCACTCGCCCCTGGGGACCACCTCGAGGTCCCGCCGCTCGACGTCTTTCGCATCCCCAGCGCCACCCGGTTGCGCAACCCCATCGTCGTGTCCGGCCGCAGGACCGTCGCCGCGGACGAGCTCTGCACGGTGGCAGGACTGGTCGTGACGACCCCGCTCCGGACCGCCCTGGATCTCGGGAGGCTCCAGCGACCCGACATCGCCCTCGCCGGCATGGACGGGCTGGCGCGGCTGCAGGCGTTCACGGTGGCGGAGCTCGTCGACGCCGCAGCGAGGATCCGCGGCGCGCGGGGCGTCGTACAGCTCCGTCGACTCGCGCCCCTGGTCGATCCTGGGGCTGAGTCTCCAGGCGAGTCCGCCCTCCGCCTGCGGTGGCTCGAGGCCGGTCTCCCGCGGCCTCAGTGCCAGGTCCTGGTGCAGTGCGCCGACGGTCACACCTACTACCTCGACATCGGCCTCGCCGACGTCCGCTTCGGCGCGGAGTACGACGGTGCTGACTGGCACGGGCCCGACCGGGCTGCACACGACACGCGACGCCGTCAGTGCATCACGAAGCGGGCCGGATGGCACCTCGAGGTGTTCCGGGCCGAGCACGTGCACGGCCGCGACCAGGATGCCCACTACCGCCTGCTGCGCGCCTGGACCGAGCATGCTGCCCGGCGACGGCGGGTCGTGGTGTGACGCGGGTGCCAGCGCGCGACCCCTCGGCGTCAGCGCAGCGCGTGACCCCTCGGCCACAGCCCAGCGCGCGACCCCTCGGCCACAGCCCAGCGCGCGACCCCTCGGCCACAGCCCAGCGCGCGACCCCTCGACGCCAGCGCAGCGCGCGACCCCTCGACCTCAGCGCAGCGCGCGACCCCTCGGCGAGCACCCGGAGACGACGACACCCCCGGGAGCTGGCTCCGCGGGGGTGTCGTCGGTGACGGCTGCGTGCGTCAGTGCGCGTGCTCGCCGCGGTAGTACTCGAAGATCCAGCCCGACAGCGTGAGCACGCCGCCGGCCGCACCCATGATGAACAGCCACCAGGCGCCGAAGGCGGTCGCGAAGACCATCACGCCCAGCACAGCGGCGCACCACAGCGGCCACCAGGAGTAGGGCGGGAAGAAGCCGAGCTCGCCGGCGCCCTCCGCGATCTCGCCGTCCTTGCGGTCCTCCGGACGCGGCTCCATGCGCGAGGCGTGGAACCCGAGGTAGATCGCGACCATCAGCGTCAGCAGCGTGGTCATCACCAGCGCCGAGGTGCCGGTCCAGTCACCGGTGATGAACCAGTAGGCCGGGCTGACCAGCGCCAGGAAGATCGTCGTGATGAGGAAGATCCAGGTCTCGGCCTTCATCGGGTCTCGTCCTCCGTGCCGTCGGTGCGGTCGGTCGTCGCGGTGCCGGTGCGACCGCGCAGCATCTCCTCGCGGCCCTCCACGTCGGGCGCGTCGGCCGGACGACCGTCACGCTCGGCCAGGTTGTGCTCGAGCTCGAGGGCGGCGATCTCGGGGTGGTGCAGGTCGAAGGCCGGCGACTCCGAGCGGATCCGCGGGATCTCGACGAAGTTGTGGCGCGGCGGCGGGCACGAGGTGGCCCACTCCAACGACCGACCCCAGCCCCACGGGTCGTCGACCTCCACCAGGGGCGCCTGGCGGCTGACGTAGACGTTGTAGATGAAGGGCAGGATCGACAGGCTCAGCAGGAACGCACCGACGGTCGAGATCTGGTTGAGCAGCGTGAAGCCGTCGTCGGGCAGGTAGTCGGCGTAGCGACGCGGCATCCCCTCGACACCCAGCCAGTGCTGCACCAGGAAGGTCAGGTGGAAGCCGAAGAAGAGCAGCCAGAAGTGGACCTTGCCGAGCCGCTCGTCGAGCATGCGGCCGGTCATCTTCGGCCACCAGAAGTAGAAGCCGGCGAACATCGCGAACACCACGGTGCCGAAGACGACGTAGTGGAAGTGCGCGACCACGAAGTAGGAGTCGGAGACCGCGAAGTCCAGCGGCGGCGAGGCCAGGATGACGCCGGTCAGGCCACCGAAGAGGAAGGTCGTCAAGAAGCCGACCGACCACAGCATGGGGGTGTCCATCGACACCGACCCGCCCCACATCGTGCCGATCCAGTTGAAGAACTTCACGCCGGTCGGCACGGCGATCAAGAACGTCATGCCGGAGAAGAACGGCAGGTCGACCGCGCCGGTGACGTACATGTGGTGGGCCCACACCGCGACCGAGAGGATCGCGATGCCGAGCGTGGCGCCGACGAGGCCGACGTAGCCGAAGATCGGCTTGCGGCTGAAGACCGGGAGGATCTCGGTCACGATGCCGAAGAACGGCAGCGCGATGATGTAGACCTCGGGGTGCCCGAAGAACCAGAACAGGTGCTGCCACAGGATCGGGCCACCGTGGACCGGGTCGAAGACGTGGGCTCCGAGCAGGCGGTCGGCCTCGAGCGAGAGCAGCGCGCCGGCCAGGATCGGGAACGCGATGAGCACCAGCAACGAGGTGACCAGCGTGTTCCACACGAAGATGGGCATCCGGAACATGGTCATGCCCGGGGCGCGCATGCAGATGATCGTGGTGATGAAGTTGACCGCACCGAGGATCGAGCCGAGGCCGGCCATCCACAGACCCATGATCCACAGGTCGCCGCCGACGCCCGGCGAGCGGATGCCGTCGGACAGCGGGGTGTAGGCGAACCAACCGAAGCTGGCCGCGCCCTGCGGGGTGAAGAAGCCGGACGCCGCGATCAGGCCGCCGAAGAGGAACAGCCAGTAGCTGAACATGTTGAGCCGCGGGAAGGCGACGTCGGGCGAGCCGATCTGCAGCGGCATGATCACGTTGGAGAAGCCGAAGAACAGCGGCGTCGCGAACAGCAGCAGCATGATCGTGCCGTGCATGGTGAACAGCTGGTTGTAGAGCTCGTCGTTGACGACCTGCGTGCCCGGGAAGGCCAGCTCGGAGCGGATGACCAGCGCCATCAGGCCCGCGATGAGGAACCACGCGAACGAGGTGACGAGGTACATCTTGCCGATCAGCTTGTGATCGGTGGTGGTGAGCATCCGCACGACCTGCTCACCGAGGGGCTTGCGCCCGGGGATGGTCGTGGTGGTGCCCGGGGTGGCCGTGGCGGTCACTCGTCGCTCCCGTCGTCGTCGCCGCTGAGGTTCTCGCTGTTGCTGGACCCCTCGGACGTCCCCTCGTCCTCGAGGCCTTCCTGGGTGCGCGCCTCGGCACCGCCGAGGAGCGGCCCGTCGGAGGTGAAGCCGCGCTCGGCCTGCTGGTCGAGGTAGGCCTCGTAGTCGGCCTGGCTGACCACCTCGACGTTGAAGAGCATCCGGGAGTGGTAGGTGCCGCAGAGCTCCGCGCACTTGCCGGCGTAGGTGCCGATCCGGTCGGGCGTCACCTGGAAGTGGTTCACGCGGCCCGGGATGACGTCCATCTTCATCAGGAAGCCGGTGACCCAGAAGTCGTGGATCACGTCGGGCGAGTGCAGGTTGAACTGCACGGTCTGGTCGACCGGGAGCACCAGGGTCGGGATCTGCGCCGCGGTGCCCGACTCGTAGACGTAGTCGTCGTAGCGGTACTCGCCGTCGCCCACGTCAGGGGTGCGGGGCCCGTCACCCTCGCCCACGCCGTGGTTGAAGGTCCACGACCACTGCTGGCCGACCACCTCGACGACGAGGTCGGGGTCCTCGACCTCGTCGAGCACCTCGTTCTGGACGTTGACGGTCCAGTAGAAGAAGACGATCACCATCATGATCGGGGCGACCGTGTAGAAGATCTCGAGCGGCAGGTTGTAGCGCGTCTGCACCGGCACCTCGTCGGCGCTGCGGCGGCGGTAGCGCAGGACCACCCAGGCGATCAGGCCCCACACGATGACGCCGACGATGATCGCGGCGAGCCAGGCGTAGCGCCACAAGTCGTAGATCGCGGGAGCCTGCGTCGTCGCGGGCTCGGGCATCGCCAGACGCTGGATCTGGTCGACGTCGTCGGCGGAGCAGCCGCTGAGCAGAAGAAGGCTGGAGACCAGCAGCGCTCCGGCTGCGGCCCGCTTCGCGGACCGCGCGGCACGCGGGGGGACTGGCAGACCCACGGACGAGCCTCTCTCGTAGGACGGGAAGACGCCCTCCAGACTAGCCGAGTCCCGCAGCCGGACCCGGCCGGGGTCAGCGGTAGTTTCCCCGGTGTGAGGAAGTCCTCGTGAGCGCCGCCGGCCCGCCGCCGCGCACCTACCTCGACGCCGCCTCCTCCGAGCCGCTGCACCCGGCGGCGCGCGAGACGCTGCTGGCCGCCCTCGAGCGCGGGTACGCCGATCCGCGCCGCCTCCACGGAGCGGCCCGGGAGGCGCGGCTGCTGCTCGACAACGCGCGCGAGGTGGTCGCCGGCTGCCTCGGCGTGCGTCCCGACGAGGTCAGCTTCACCTCGTCCGGCACCGACGCCACCCACCGCGGCGTGCTCGGGCTGCTGCGCGGACGCGCCCGCGTCGGCGACACGCTCGTGCACGGCGCCGTCGAGCACTCCTCGGTGCTCCACGCCGCCCGCTGGGCCGAGGCGCCGACGCTCGTGCTCCCGGTCGACCGCACGGGACGCGTCGAGCCCGCAGCCGTGCCCGACGTGCTCGCCGGACTCCCCCGCCCGCCGGCCGCGGTGGCCCTGCAGACGGCCAACCACGAGGTCGGCACGCTGCAGCCGGTCGCCGAGGTCGCCGAGGCCGTGGCACGCGCGGTCGGCGAGCCCGTGCCGGTGGTGGCCGACGCGTGCGCCTCCGCCGGCCGGCTGCCGCTGCCCGACGGGTGGTCGGTGGCCGCCGCGTCCGCGCACAAGTGGGGCGGACCGGCCGGCGTCGGGGTGCTCGTGGTCAGGCGCGGCACCCGCTGGCGCCAGCCCTTCCCCGTCGACGACCGGGTCGACGAGCGGGTCTCGGGCCACGAGGACGTGCCGGGCGCGCTGGCCGCGGCGGCCGCGCTGCAGGCGCTCACCGCCGAGGCGGCCGACCTCGCCGCGCGGCAGCACGCCCTGGTCGCCGAGGTGCGGCGCGCGGCCGCCGCCCTGCCCGACGTCGAGGTGGTGGGGGCCGAGCACGACCGGCTCCCCCACCTCGTCACCTTCTCCTGCCTCTACCTCGACGGCGAGGCCCTCGTGCACGCCCTCGACCGCCACGGCTTCGGGGTCGCCAGCGGGTCGGCCTGCACGTCGGCCGCCGTCCGGCCCAGCCACGTCCTGGAGGCGATGGGCGTGCTGACGCACGGCAACGTCCGGCTCTCGCTGACCCGCACGACCACGACCGAGGACGTGCGCCGCTTCCTCGCGGTGCTGCCCGGGGTGGTCGCGGACCTCCGCGCCGAGACCGGCCTGTGAGCGCGCCCGCGCCCGACCTCGAGCTCGACTGCCGCGACCTGCGCTGCCCCCGACCGGTGATCGAGCTGGCGCGCCACCTCGCCGAGGTGCCGGTCGGCGGCGTGCTGGCGGTCGTCGCGACCGACGTCGCCGCACGCACCGACGTGCCCGCCTGGTGCCGGATGCGCGGGCAGGAGTTCCTCGGCGAGGACGCCGCCGACGACGGGGCCCCGCGCTACCTCGTGCGCCGGCTCAGCTGACGGGCAGGTGGGGGCGGACCTCGGCGGCCGCCTCCGCGCCGTACGACGCCTCGACGCGTCCGGCGAAGCCGTCGCTGGTGAAGGTGTACTCCTGCGTCCCGACCGTCTCGACGACGTAGGCGGCGAGCACGCAGCCGACCTGGGCCGCGCGCTCGAGACCGAGCCCCCACGACAGCGCGCCGAGGTAGCCCGCCCGGAAGGCGTCGCCCACTCCGGTCGGCTCGACGGCCGCGACGTCGCGCGCCGCGGCCACCACCAGGTCGGGCTCGCCCGCCCGCCGCACGCGGACCCCGGCGGCGCCCAGCGTGGTGACCTGCGTGCCCACGCGGTCGAGGACCTCCTCGGCGCTCCAGCCGGTCTTCTGCTCGATCAGGTGCGACTCGTACTCGTTGGAGAACAGGATGGCGGCGCCGTCGACGAGGTCGCGGATCAGCTCGCCGTCGCCGAACGCGAGCTGCTGGCCGGGGTCGGCGATGAACGGGTAGCCCCGCTGGCGGCACTCGGCGGTGTGGCGGCGCATCCCGTCGGGGTCGTCGGGGCCGACGAGGACGTGCTCGGGCTCGCCGACGCGCGCCGCGATCGGGGCCAGCTCGATCAGCCGGGCCTCGGCCATCGCGCCGGGGTAGAACGAGGCGAACTGCGCCATCGTCTCGTCGGTGGTGCACACGAAGCGGGCGGTGTGCTTGGACTCGGAGATGCGCACGTGGTCGCAGTCGACACCGTGCCGCTCCAGCCAGGAGCGGTAGTCGCCGAAGTCCTCGCCGGCGGCCCCCACGAGGACGGGCCGCAGGCCGAGCCGCGCCAGGCCGAAGGCGATGTTGGGGCCGACGCCGCCGCGACGGATCTCGAGGTCCTCGACGAGGAACGAGACCGACAGCTTGTCGAGCTGGTCGACGACCAGCGAGTCGGCGAACTTCCCCTGGAAGGTCATGAGGTGGTCGGTGGCGATGGAGCCCGCGATCAGCAAGGACATGGTGGGCGACCCTACTAGGACTACCCGCAGGTAAGGCCTAGCGTCGGCTGCATGAGCCCTGCCGCGCAGCCCGACCCCGCGAGCCACCTCGCCTACGACGACCTCGACAGCCTGGCGCAGATGCGGGCCGACGCGGGCTCGGCGCAGGCCCACCTGCCGCGTGCCCGTGCGCTGGCCGACGCCGCCCGTGCCGCGGTGCGCCCCGCCCCCAGCATCCGCTTCGAGGACTACCCCCGCGAGGTCGCCAAGCGCGACGTGCGGGTCGACGAGGCCGCCGCGCGGCTGGCGCGCCACCTCGGCCTCGGCTGAGCCCTCGCTCCGACGGGGCTCGGCGGGCCTCCGCACGACGAAGGCCCCCACCGCGGCGGTGGGGGCCTTCGTCGTGCAGCGTCGTGTGCAGCGCCCTGTGCGCCCGGGCGGGCGTCAGGCGCTCAGTGGAACGAGTCGCCGCAGGCGCAGGAGCCGGTGGCGTTGGGGTTGTCGATCGTGAAGCCCTGCTTCTCGATCGAGTCCACGAAGTCGATCATCGCGCCGTTGAGGTAGGGCACGCTCATGCGGTCGACCACGACGGTGACGCCGTCGAAGTCGGTGGTCACGTCGCCGTCGAGCGTGCGCTCGTCGAAGAACAGCTGGTAACGCAGACCCGAGCAGCCACCGGGCTGCACGGAGATGCGGAGCGCGAGGTCGTCGCGGCCTTCCTGCTCGAGGAGGCTCTTGACCTTCGCGGCGGCGACCTGGCTGAGGTTGATCTGGTCGGTCCGGCGCTCGTCGGTGGTCTCGACCTGCTCGGTCATCACATCGGTCCAATCACTGGAGGGTGGAGAAGTCTCGCTGGGTCCAAGTCTCGCACACGCGGGTTTGTTCCCCCGCCGCTCGACGGGGTGGACCCCCGGGGCACCGGCCGCGCCGGCGACCTCAGCGCGACCAGGTGCGGGCCACGCGCTCGGCGAGGTCGGCCAGCGCCGCCGCCGGCTCCGCCAGCGAGCGCTCCTGGCCGACGAGCTCGGAGACCGAGTACGCCGACTCCACGCCGAGCGCGCGCATCTCGCGTGAGCCGACCAGCACCTGCCCGGCGAGCGCCACGCAGGGGCGCAGCGCCTCGGCGGCGACGGCCGCCACGCCGTAGGGCACCTTGCCCGAGCGGCTCGAGAAGTCGAAGGCGCCCTCCCCGGTGACCACGAGGTCGGCCGCGGCCGCCCGGCGCGGCAGGCCGACCGCGTCGGCCACCAGCGCGACCCCGGGCACACGGGAGGCGCCGAGCAGCAGCAGCGCGAAGCCGAGGCCGCCCGCGGCACCGGCCCCCGGCTCGAGCGAGGCGCGCCGGTCGGTCGCGTGCGCGAGCTCCTCGAGCCAGCCGTCGACCACCGGCAGCCGCTCCTCGGCCAGTCCCTTCTGGGGGCCGAAGGTCTTGGCCGCGCCGAAGAGCCCGGTGAGCGGGCTGTCGACGTCGGAGGCGACGACCAGCTCGACGCCGGCGACCCGCGCCCGGGCCGCGGCGAGGTCGACCGTGCGGACCCCGGCGAGGCCGGCGGGGCCCCGGTCGAGGGGCACGTCGGCGCGAGCCCCGAGGGCCGCGAGCAGGCCGGCGCCGCCGTCGGTGGTGCCGCTGCCGCCCAGCCCGACCACGACGCGGCGGGCGCCGGCGTCCACGGCGGCCGCGACGAGCTCCCCGACCCCGACCGTCGTCGCGCGCTCCGCGAGGGCACCGGACCCCCGTCCCCCGGTGAGCTGCACCCCGCACGCCTGGGCGCTCTCGACGTAGGCCGTGCCGTCGACCAGGAGCACCGCTGCCGGCGCTCCCCCGGCGTCGCCGCCGGGGCCGGTGACCGCCGCGGCGAGCAGCTGACCACCCAGCCCGGCGTGCAGCACGTCGACGAAGCCGGGGCCGCCGTCGGCCATCGGGGCCAGGTCGAGCTCGTCGGCCGGCGCCCGCCGTCGCCAGCCCACCGCGATCGCCTCGGCGGCCTCGACCGCGGTCAGGGTGCCGGCGAACTTGTCGGGAGCCACGAGGACGCGCACCCCTGCATCCTGCCCGTCAGGCAGCGCGCCCGGCACCCGAGGGCCGCCGGCGACCTCCCCTAGGGTCGGCGGCGTGCCCGACGTCCGGATCCGCCCGCTCCGCGAGGACGACGTGCCCGCGGTCGAGCGGGTGCAGGAGACCGGCTTCGCCGCCCTCGACGCGCGCACCCTGCCGCGGGGCCGGCCGCTGCCGCCGCGGCGGACCCCGGAGGAGAACGAGCCGTGGGCGGAGCGGGCACGGCACCTGCTGCGCACCGACCCGGAGGGGTGCTGGGTCGCCGAGCACGGCGACGGCACGGTGGTCGGCTACGCCCTGGCGCTGCGGCGCGAGACGCTGTGGGTGCTGGCGTCCTTCGTGGTGCGTCCCGACGCGCAGGGTCGCGGCGTCGGCACCCAGCTGCTCGCGGCCGCGGCGCAGCACGGCCGCGGCTGCCTGCGCGCGATGCTCTCGGCGAGCGCTGATCCCGCCGCGGTGCGGCGCTACCGGCTCGCCGGCTTCGACCTGCACCCGCAGATGGAGCTGCACGGGCACGTCGACCGGGCGCTGCTCCCGGTCGTGCGCCACGTGCGGCCCGGCACCGAGGCCGACCGCGACCTCCTCGACTCCCTCGACCGCCGTACCCGCCACGCCGCGCACGGCGTGGACCACGCGCTGCTCGCGCGCCAGCTGCGGCTGCTCGTGGTCGACCGGCCCTCGGCGCAGGGCTACGCCTACGTCGACGCGTCGGGCTCGCCGCGGCTGCTGGCCGCCACCGACCGGCGTACGGCTCGGGCCCTGGTGTGGGAGGCGCTGGCCGCGTCGGCGCCCGACGTCGCGGTGAGCGTGCCGCACGTGACGGCCGCCAACCAGTGGGCCCTCGACGTGGGCGTCGAGGCGCGGTTGTCGGTGGCCACGGCGGGCTACCTCGCCGTGCGCGGCCTGCGCCCGCCGGCGCCGTACGTCCACCACGGCTCGCTGCTGTGAGCGCGCCGCCTATCCTGGCGCCATGACGACCGTCGACCTCCCGCTCCTCCCGCTGGGCCGCGGCAGCGACCGGCTCTCCGAGCGCGGCGTGGAGTGCCCCGGCGACCTGCCCGCGGTCTCCGACCCCGACCTGGTCGCCCGCGCCCGGGCCGCGAAGGCCGCGCTCGGCGACCGGGTCTTCGTGCTCGGCCACCACTACCAGCGCGACGAGGTCATCCAGTTCGCCGACGTCACCGGCGACTCGTTCAAGCTCGCCCGCGACGCCGCCGCCCGCCCCGACGCCGAGTACGTCGTGTTCTGCGGCGTGCACTTCATGGCCGAGAGCGCCGACATCCTCACCGGGCCGCAGCAGCAGGTCGTGCTGCCCGACCTCGCCGCCGGCTGCTCGATGGCCGACATGGCGCGCCTCGCCCAGGTCGAGGACGCCTGGGACGCGCTCGTCGACGCGGGCGTCGCCGAGCAGGTCGTGCCGGTGACCTACATGAACTCCTCGGCCGACATCAAGGCCTTCTGCGGGCGCAACGGGGGCGCCGTGTGCACCTCCTCCAACGCCGACGTCGCACTCGAGTGGGCCTTCGAGCAGCGCGGCCCCGGCACCAAGGTGCTGTTCCTGCCCGACCAGCACCTCGGGCGCAACACCGCCGTGCTCAAGATGGGGATGTCGCTCGACGACTGCGTGGTGTGGAACCCCCACCTCCCGGGCGGCGGCCTCACCGTCGAGCAGCTGCGGGACGCGAGGATGGTGCTGTGGAAGGGCCACTGCTCGGTGCACGGCCGCTTCACCGCCGACGTCGTCGACCGGGTGCGCGAGGAGGTGCCGGGCGTCACCGTCCTGGTGCACCCCGAGTGCACCCACGACGTGGTCACCCGGGCCGACCTGGTCGGCTCGACCGAGTTCATCATCAAGACCGTCGAGGCCGCGGAGCCCGGCACGGCCTGGGCCATCGGCACCGAGCTGAACCTCGTCAAGCGGCTCGCGGCCGCCCACCCCGACAAGCGCGTCGTCTTCCTCGACAAGACCGTCTGCTACTGCTCGACGATGAACCGCATCGACCTGCCCCACCTGGTGTGGGCGCTGGAGTCGCTCGTGGCCGGCACGGTGGTGAACCGCATCCAGGTCGACGCCGACACCGAGCACTGGGCGAAGGTCGCGCTGCAGCGGATGCTCGACCTGCCGGGGCGCTCGCACCGCGACTGAGCCGCTCTCCTCAGTCGGCGGAGCCGTCCGGCAGCTCGAACCACACGACGGTGCCGCCGCCGTCGCGCGGCTGCAGACCGATCTCGCCACCGTGCGCGTTGACCACCCGCTTGCAGGTGGCCAGGCCGATGCCCGAGCCCTCGACCCGGGTGTCGACCCGGGTCAGGGGCTCGAAGACCCGCTCGGCGTCGGCCTCGGCCACGCCGATGCCGCGGTCGGCCACCTCGACCCGCCAGCGGCCGTCGAGGCGGGTCGCGCTCACGTCGACGACCGGGGTCGCACCCTCGGGGACGAACTTGGCGGCGTTGGCCACGAGGTTCTGCAGCAGCGCGCGCAGCTGGGTGCGGTCGGCGTGCAGGGTCGGCAGCGCGCCGACGCTCACCTCGGCGTGGGCCAGCGGCCCCTCGAGGTCGGCGAGCACCTCGGCCACCACCTCGCCGAGGTCGACCTCGGTGCGGCGCAGGTCGCCGCCGATGCGGGCGTAGTCGAGCAGCTCGTCGACCAGCTCGCGCATCCGGTTGGTGGCGCTGAGCGCGCGGGTGGCCAGCCAGCTGGCCTGGCCGACCGCGTCGTTCTCGGGCCCGGCCTCCTCGAGCTCCTCGCGCAGCAGCGCGAGCGCCATGCCGACCGCCGTGAGCGGGTTGCGCAGGTCGTGGCTGACCTGCCCGGCGAAGGCAGCGAGCTCCTCGTTGGACCGCTCCAGCTCGCGCTGCACACGCCGCATCCGCGCCAGGGTGGCGGTGAGCTGACGGGTGCGGCGGTCGAGCTCGAGCACGTCGACGATCCGGTCGGCGAGCGTCTGCAGCGAGAGCCGCTGGTGGTCGTCGAGCACGCGCGGCTCGGTGTCGAAGACGCACAGCGTGCCGATCGCCACGCCCTCGGGCGTGACGAGC
Organism: Nocardioides perillae; assembly: GCF_013409425.1. Classification (NCBI taxonomy): domain Bacteria; kingdom Bacillati; phylum Actinomycetota; class Actinomycetes; order Propionibacteriales; family Nocardioidaceae; genus Nocardioides; species Nocardioides perillae. The sequence goes on from NZ_JACCAC010000001.1 coordinate 2,839,658, forward strand.
TGGTGCGCGGCGTAGAAGCGCACGTCGCCGAGCTCGCCGGTGACGAAGGGGTTGTGCTCGAAGCGCGGGTCGAGCCGGGCGTCGACCAGCACCACCGGCTCGGTCTCGTGCAGGATCGCCGCGCACATCGAGTCCTCGCGGCTGCAGATGCTCGCGTCGAAGCCGTGCGCGGCGACCTGGTGCTGCTCGGTGGCGGTGATGAGGTTGATGGTGGCCATCGGCACGCGGGTCACCACCGCGGCCAGCTCGGTGAGCGCCCGCAGCTCACGGCGCGGCTGGCGGGTGAGTGCCTCGTAGGCCGAGAGCTCGGCCTCGCGCCGTGCGTCCTCGGTGGCCCCCGCCGACGCGGTGCCCGCCGTGGCCGCAGTCGTCGTGCCCGCAGTCGTCGTGCCCGCAGTCGTGCTCGCCGTCGTGCTCGCCGTCGTGCTCACAGTCCCGGTGCCCCCCACAAGGCCAGCCAGCGCTGGCGGTCGTCCTCCACCGGCAGGTCACCGGCCACGGCCTGGGCCACCTGCACCTCCCGCAGGGTGTCACGGGTCTGCGGCCCGGTGGGCGAGAAAGGGTAGAAGGTGCCCTGCTTGTACAAGTAGACCAGACCGAGCGGGTGGCCGCTGCCGTCGTCGAAGGCGACGACCGAGCAGAGCAGCCCGGTGGCGAACCCCTGCTCCTCGAGCAGCAGGTGGGCGACGTGCAGGTCGGCGCAGAGCTCGCCGGTGGCCGCTTCCGGGCGCGCGAGGGTGAACCACGTGAAGCCGAAGCGGTCGTGGGAGACCTGCACCGCGGGCATCCGCGGGTCGGCGTCGAGCAGGGCCAGGATGTCGGCGCGCGTGCGGTCGAAGGCCGGCCCGCTGGCTGCGCGCAGGCACAGCGAGGCGGTGCCGGTCGCGTGCAGGCCGAGGGTGGACTCCAGCGTCAGCGCGGCGGTCGGCACGGCGAAGAGCGCGTCGAGGCGGGCGGGGCGGGGCGTCGAGCGGCCCAGCAGCGACTGCCACAGTCCCACGGCGCGCCCCTAGCCCTGCGGCCGACCGAGCTCGGTCTGGATGCGCGCGAGCTGCTCCAGGCGCTGCTCGAGCGACGGGTGGGTGGAGGTGAGGCCCTGCAGGCCGACCCCGCGCACCGCCGGGGCGATGAAGAAGGCGTTCATCGGCTGGGCCGCCCGCAGGTCGCGGGTGGGCGTCGCCTCGATGCCGCCGGCGATCTTCTGCAGCGCGGACGCGAGCGCCGCCGGCCGCATCGTGAGGTAGGCGCCGGCGCGGTCGGCCGACAGCTCGCGGTAGCGCGAGAGCAGCCGGGTCAGGAAGAAGCTCACGGCGTAGACCACGAGGCTCACGACGAGGGCGACCACCCAGAACGGCGCCCCGCCGTTGTCGCGCCGGTTGCCGCCGCCGAAGAACGCGCCGTACTGGGCGCCCTGCGTCAGCAGGCCGGCCGTGATGCCGGCCGACGCGGCGAGCGTCATGACCGCGACGTCGCGGTGGGCGACGTGGGCCAGCTCGTGGGCGAGCACCGCCTCGAGCTCCTCGGCGTCGAGGGTGCGCAGGATGCCGGTCGTCACCACGACCACCGCACGGTCGGGCGAGCGGCCGGTGGCGAAGGCGTTGGGCAGCGGGCTGTCGGCCACGCCGACGCGGGGCTTGGGCATGTCGGCGAGGGCGCAGAGCCGGTCGACCATGCCGTGCAGCTCGGGGGCCTCCTGGGGGGTGACCTCGCGGGCGCGCATCGCCCGCATCGCGACCTTGTCGGAGCTCCACCACTGGTAGGCGGCGACCCCGATGCCGGCCAGGGCGATGAGCGGCGCCAACCCGCGGAAGAGCGACATGAGCACCACGACGAAGCCGACGAAGAGCGCCCCGAGCAGGAAGAGCGTGAGCGTCATCCGGGCCGTGAGACCACGGTCGCCGACGAAGCGTGAGCGGGCCACGGCGCCCCTCAGCCCGGGACCAGGCCGTCGTCGCCGAGCATCTCGCGGACCTCGTCGAGCGTCGCGTCGGCGGGCGGCAGGATCAGGTCGGACTCGTCGAGGCTGTCGGCGGGGTGGGCGACGCCCACCTCGCGGACGCCGTCGAGCAGCGCCGCGAGCGCCGCGGTGAAGGCGGCCTCGTCGCCCGCCTCGACCGCGCGCTCCACGGCCCCGTCGAGCTCGTTGAGGCGGTCGAGCGCGGTCTCGGGCACGTCGAGCTGGCCCTCGCCGAGGATGCGGACGATCACGACCGGCCCTCCTCGTCGGCGACGGGCTGCGCCTGGGCCTCGCCCGCCAGGATCGGGCCCGACTCGGGTGCCTCGATCGCCTGGGGCTGAGCGCCGGCCTTGAGCCGGGCCAGCTCGGCCTCGACATCGGAGGTCGAGGAGAGCGCGTCGAGCTCGCGGGCGATGTCGTCGCCACGGTTGGTCGCGGTGGCGTCGTCGAGGGCGCCCGAGGCGATGAGCTCGTCGATCGCGCCAGCACGGGCCTGCATCTGCGCGGTCTTGTCCTCTGCGCGCTGGATCGCCAGGCCGACGTCGCCCATCTCCTCGCCGATGCCGGAGACCGCCTCGTTGATGCGGGTCTGCGCCTCGGCCGCGGTGTAGGTCGCCTTGATCGTCTCCTTGCGGGTGCGGAAGGCCTCGACCTTGGCCTGCAGCCGCTGCTGGGAGCTGACGAGCTTCTCCTCCTCGGCCTGCAGCTGGGCGTGCTGGGCCTGCAGGTCGCCGATCTGCGAGGTGAGCGCGGACTTGCGGGTCAGCGCCTCGCGCGCGAGGTCCTCGCGACCGACCTCGATCGCCTTCTGCGCCTGCGCGGTGAGCTTGGCGGCCTGCTGCTCGAGCTGGGTCACCTGCAGCTCGACCCGCTTGCGGCTGGTGGCGACGTCGGCGACGCCGCGGCGCACCTTCGTCAGCAGCTCGACCTGCCGCTGGTAGCTGTAGTCGAGGGTCTCGCGCGGGTCCTCCGCGCGGTCGATCGCCTTGCTGGCCTTCGACCGGAAGATCAGGCTGATGCGCTTCATGAGGCTCATGGTGCGGCTCCTCGTCTCGTCCCCGCGGGGCGCCGGTGGGCGGAGGTGGGCGAGGACCACCTCCGCGGTGCCCCTCCCGGGCCACCCTAGCCCGCACGCCCCACCGGCCGGGGGCACGCACGGGTCGAGCGCCGGTAGGCTGGCGGCGTGTTCCGACGCAGCAGGTCCGACGAGGCAGCGGCCCCCGCCACCCCCAGCCCGGGCCCGGGCGCCGGCCCCGCCACCGAGGTGGCCGCGCGCCCCGGCGCCAAGGGGCGTCCCACGCCGTCGCGCAAGGAGGCCGAGGCCGCCCGCAAGGCCCGCGCCCGCACCCCCCGCACCCGCAAGGAGCTCGCCGCGGCCCGCCGCGCCGCCCGCATCGAGCAGAGCGAGCGGGTGCGCCGCGGCATGCGCACGGGCAACGAGGCCGACCTGCTCCCCCGCGACCGCGGCCCGGTCAAGCGTTTCCTGCGCGACTTCGTCGACGCGCGCCTGACCTTCCTCGAGCTGATGATGCCGCTGCTGCTCCTCAGCCTGCTGCTGAGCCTCACCGGCAACGCCTACCTCGTCACGACCAGCTCCAACATGATGCCCCTGCTGCTCCTGCTGGCCCTGGCCGACGGCGTCGCGCTGCGCTTCCGGGTGCGTCGGCAGCTGAAGGCCCGCTTCCCCGACGAGTCGTGGAAGGGCACCACCTACTACGCGGTCGTGCGCGCCCTGCAGGTGCGTTTCCTGCGGATGCCCAAGCCGCAGGTCAAGCTCGGCCAGGAGCTGCCGGAGCACTACCGCTGATGGCGCGCCCCGACGGGCCGACCGCCGACGTGTCGGTCCGCGTGGCCTGGGCCGACGACGCGGCCGCGGTCGCGGCCGTGCAGGTGCGGGCGTGGGCCCGCGACCTGGCCGGGCGGGTGGCGGCCGACGACCTGCCCGACGCCGAGAGCGTCGCCGCGGCGTGGCACCGCTCGCTGACCGCCTCGGGCGACGCCCGCAACCGGGTGCTGGTCGCGCTCGAGCGCGCCCGGGTGGTGGGCTTCGCGGTGACCGTGCCCGCGGCCGACCCCGACTGCGACCCCGTCGCCGACGGGGAGCTCGCCGAGCTGGTCGTCGCCCCGGACGAGACCGGGCGCGGCCACGGATCGCGCCTGCTGCAGGCCGCGGCCGACACGCTGGCCGCCGACCGGTTCACCCGCGCCGTGCACTGGGTCGCGGCCGACGACGACGCGCGCCGCGCCTTCCTGCAGGGCGCCGGGTGGGCACCCGACACCGCCCACCGCGAGCTCGACCTCGGCGCGGCCGGCGGGGCCACCCTGCGCCAGGTGCGGTTGCACACCGCCCTGGGCGACCCAGCCGCGTGAGCCCCGGCCGGGTGCGGTCGGCGCTGCGTCGCCCGGTCGTGCGCGACGGGGTGGCGGTCGGCGTCGCCACGGGCCTGTACGGCGTGTCCTTCGGCGCCGTGTCGGTGGCCGCCGGCCTGAGCGTGCTGCAGACGTGCGCGCTGTCGCTGCTGGTCTTCACCGGCGCCTCGCAGTTCGCGCTCGTCGGGGTGGTGGCCTCGGGCGGCACGGTGCTCGCCGCGACCGCCACCGCCGTGCTCCTCGGCGCCCGCAACGCCTTCTACGGCCTGCGCCTCGCGCCGCGCCTCGAGGTGGCGGGCCTGCGGCGCGCCGCGGCCGCCCACCTCGTGATCGACGAGTCCACCGCGGTCGCGACCGCCCAGGTGGACGACGCCGACGGCCGCGCCGGCTTCTGGGTCACCGGCCTGGCCGTCTTCGTGTGCTGGAACCTCGCCACCGCCGTCGGCGCCGTCGGCGGGCAGGCCCTGGGAGACCCGCGCGCCTACGGCCTCGACGCCGCGGTCGGCGCCGCCTTCCTGGCGCTGCTGTGGCCGCGGCTCCACGGCACGGTCCCGCGCCTGGTCGCACTCGGCGCGGCCGCCCTCGCCTGCGGCCTCGTGCCGTGGACGCCCGCGGGCGTGCCGGTGCTCGCCGCGGGTGGGGTGGCCCTCCTCGTCGGGGCCTGGGGCCGGCCGGGGCGGGAGCCGTGAGCGCGACGGCGCTGTGGCTCGCGGTCCTCCTGACGGCGGCCGGGTGCTACGCGCTCAAGGTCGCCGGCCTCTCGGTGCCGCGAGCCGTGCTCGAGCGACCGCGGGTGCGCCGCGTCGCCGACCTGCTCCCGGTCGCCCTGCTGTCGGCGCTGGTGGCCGTGCAGGTGCTCGCCGACGGCGACCGCCTGGTGCTCGACGGCCGGGCGGCCGGGCTGGCGGTGGCGGTCGCCCTCCTCCTCCTGCGGGCGCCCTTCCTCGTCGTCGTGGCGGGCGCTGCCCTGACCGCCGCACTGCTGCGCGCGCTCTGAGGACACCGCGCGACCTCAGAGGTCGAGGAACTCCTCGAGGCCCACGGTCAGGCCCGGGCGGGAGCCGACCGTGCGCACCCCGACCAGCACGCCCGGGGTGAAGCCCACCCGGTCCATCGAGTCGTGGCGGATGGTGAGGGTCTCCCCCAGCCCGCCCAGCACGACCTCCTGGTGCGCGACCGCGCCTCGCAGCCGCACCGCGTGCACGGGGACGCCGTCGACGTCGGCGCCGCGCGCGCCCGGCAGGGACGTGGTGGTGGCGTCGGGGCCGGGGCCGCGACCGGCGGCGCGCCGCGCCTCGGCGACCAGGCGGGCCGTGCGCTGGGCCGTGCCCGACGGCGCGTCGGCCTTGTCGGGGTGGTGCACCTCCACGATCTCGACCGACTCGACGTGGGGCGCGGCGAGCGCCGCGAACCGCATCATCAAGATGGCGCCGATCGAGAAGTTGGGGGCGACGAGGCAGCCCGTGCCGGGCGCCTCGGCCAGCCAGCCGCGCAGGGTCGCGAGCCGGTCGTCGTCGAAGCCGGTCGTGCCGACCACGCTGTGGATCCCGTGGTCCACGCAGAAGCGCAGGTTGTCCATGACCACGTCGGGGTGGGTGAAGTCGACGACCACCTCGGCACCGCCGGCGAGGAGGGAGTCGAGGTCGCCGTCGGCGTCGACCTCGGCCACGAGCACCGTGTCGTCGGCGGCGGACACCGCGCGGCAGACCTCGCGCCCCACCTTGCCGCGGGCACCGAGCACGCCCACGCGGATCGGGTCGGCCGCGTCGCGGGACGCGGGCTCGGAGCTCGCCGGGTCGTCCGGGCCGGGGTCGGGCAGCTGGGTCACCGGCCCAACCTACCGCCGTGCGGCCGGACGTCCGCGCCCGGCGCGGGTGACTGACGGGGCGGGCGCGAGGTGGCAGTCTGTCCGCATGGCGGTGCAGACGGTCCCGGCACGGATCAGGTGGGCGGTCGACCTCATGGACCCTCGCCCCGACGACTCGGTCCTGGAGATCGGGTGCGGACCGGGTGCAGCGGCGGAGGTCATCTGCGGTCGCCTCGAGCGCGGGAAGCTCTTCGCCATCGACCGCTCGGAGTCGGGCGTCGACCGCACCCGCCGGCGCAACCAGCAGCACGTCGACGCGGGCCGCCTCACGGTGCGCCAGATCGACCTCGCGACGCTGCGGGTGCCGGTGAAGCGCCTCGACAAGGTCTTCGCCTTCGGCGTCAACCTCTTCTGGGTGCGCGACTGCGCCGACGAGGTCGCGCTGCTGCACGAGCGGCTGCTGCCCGGCGGTGGCGTCCACCTCTTCTACGACGCGACGCGTCGCGACCAGGTGCCGTCCATCCGCGACGGTGCCACCGCGGCGCTCGACGCCGGAGGCTTCGAGGTGCGCAGCGTGGTGAACGCCGCCCCCGCGGTCCTCGCTGTCGTGGGTCGTAAGGTTTGAGCCTTCAGACTGCTCGGACAAGCCTGTGACCTGTTGTACGGTCATCCCAGTCCCACGCCTGGAGGTCCGGTGCCCGTCGTCGTCCTGACGCTCGACCAGCGCGGCAGCCGACGCGCCGCCGACCGCGTCCCGGACCTGCTGCGCCGGCTCGCCGACCTCCCGACGGTCCGGGCCTTCGCCCGCACCGCCGGTGACGAGGTGCAAGGCGTGCTCGACTCCGCCGAGGCGGTCACCCGGGTCCTCGAGCTGCTGCTCCGCGACCGCGGCTGGCACCTCGGGGTCGGCATCGGGGACGTCGAGCTCCCACTGCCCCTCGACGTCCGCGCCGGCCGGGGCGACGCCTTCCTGCGCGCGCGCGACGCGGTCGTCCGCGCCAAGTCCTCCCCCGCGCACCTGCGCGTCGCCGGCCCCGCTGCCGGTCCGGCCGCTCGCAGAGCCGAGCACCTGGAGGCCGTGCTCTGGCTGTGGGCCGCGGTCCTGGCGCGTCGCAGCGCTCGCGGGTGGGAGGTCGCCGACCTCGTCGACGCCGGCCTGACCTACGACGAGGCCGCCGGTCGACTCGGCATCTCGCCTTCCGCGGTCAGCCAGCGCGCGCAGGCCGCCGGACTGGTCGAGGGCGCTCGCGCCCGTCGGCTGGTGGGTGACCTCGTGACCGACCTGCTCGACGGAGGCGCTGAGGGCGACCCCGACGTGGTGGCCCCGGGGGGCCGGCGGTGATCGCGCAGGAGTGGCTGGCCCTCGCGGCGCTCGCCCTGGCCACCGCGACGGCGTTGCCGGCCTGGTGGCAGGCCCTGCTGCCGGCCCGCACCCGCGCGCTGCTCGCCGCGGGCGCGGGGGGCCTGCTGCTCCTCGCCTGCGCCGTTGCTGCGCTGGTGCCCGGGGCCCCGCTGGAGGGAAGGGTGGTCCCCGACCTCGCGGTCGCCCTCGCAACCGTGCTGGCGGTGGTGGGGGGCGGACCCGTCACCGCCGCGGTCTTCGAGCTGGTCGACGCCCGTGACGACGACGAGCGCACGTCCGTGCGACGGGCCGGCGAGGTGCTGCGCGGCGGTGCCTGGATCGGCGGCCTCGAGCGGGCCGCGGTGACGGGGGCGCTGGTGGGCGGCTGGCCGGAGGGCGTCGCGGTGGTGCTGGCGGTCAAGGGCCTGGGGCGCTACCCCGAGCTGCGCAGCGGCGACAGCCCGGGCGCGGCCGAGCGCTTCATCATCGGCACCTTCGCCAGCGTGCTGTGGGCGGTGGCCTGCGCAGGCGCCGCGACCCTGCTGCGGCCCTAGTCCGCGTGCCGCACCGGCCGGGTCGCGTCAGGCCGGACCGACCACCGCGAGCGCCTGCGGGCGCCTGAAGAGCTCGGCCGCGAGCGCGCGGACCTCCTCGACGCCGACGGCGTCGATGCGCTCCACGACCTCCTCGACCCCGAGCAGCTCGTCGTGGACCAGCTCCGCCTTGCCGAGCCGCGACATCCGGGCGCCGGAGTCCTCGAGACCCAGCACGAGCCCGCCGCGGAGCTGGCCCTGCCCGCGCGAGACCTCCTCGGCGGAGAGGCCCTCCTCGGCCAGCCGCCGCAGCTCGCCGCGCACGGTGGCCAGCAGCTCGTCGTACTTGCCGGGCAGGCAGCCGGCCGAGACGCCCACCAGGCCGGCGTCGTCGTGGTGCGAGGCGAAGGAGTAGACGGAGTACGCCAGGCCGCGCCGCTCGCGCACCTCCTGGAAGAGCCGCGACGACGTGCCGCCGCCCAGCGCGGTGTTGAGCACCCCGAGCGCGTAGCGGCGCGGGTCGCTGCGGGTCAGGCCACCGACGGCGAGCACGAGGTTGACCTGCTCGAGCGGGCGCACCTCGCGCCGCTCTCCCGGGCGCACCGGACGGGCCCGCGTGGTGCGCTGGGGCAGCACGGGCTCCTCGTCGCCCTGCAGCCAGCCGCCGCGACCGAAGGAGCTCGTCACCTGGGCCACGACGGCGTCGTGGTCGACGTCGCCGGCCGCGGCGACCACCGTGCGCGACGGGCGGTAGTGGCGGCGGTAGAACCGCGCGACCTGGTCGCGGGTGAGCGCCTCGATCGAGGCCTCGGTGCCCGCGATGGAGCGGCCCAGGGGTGAGTCGCCCCAGGCCTGGAGCGCGAGCAGCTCGTGCACCACGTCGTCGGGGTCGTCGTCGTGCATGGCGATCTCGTCGAGGATGACCTCGCGCTCTGCCTCGACGTCGGCGGGATCGAGACGGGAGCTGGTGACCATGTCGCCGAGGACGTCGACGGCGAGCAGGAGGTCACGACCGAGCACGCGCGCGTGGAAGCAGGTGTGCTCCTTCGCGGTGTAGGCGTTCACCTCGCCGCCGACCGCGTCGAGCTCGACGGAGAGGTCCATCGCCGAGCGGTCGCGGGTGCCCTTGAAGAGCAGGTGCTCGAGGAAGTGGGAGCACCCGTGGAGGCGCGGCACCTCGTCGCGGCTGCCGACGCCGACCCACACGCCGACGCTGGCCGAGCGCACGCCGGCCATCCGCTCGGTGATGACGCGCAGGCCGCCGGGCAGCACGGTGCGGCGCACCACGGAGGTCAGCTGGCCGTGCTCGTCGTGCACCGTCTCGACGGTGCGCGCGGTGCCGAGGGGCTGCGGAAGCGACAACCGGCCGGCAGCGAGCTGCCGGCCGGTCGTCGTCCCCGGGTGTCGGGGGGTGCTCACAGGAGCGTCACGCCTCCGCAGGGGCCTCGGTGGCCTCGGGGGTCTCGCCGCCCTCGGCCGCCTCCGCCTCGTCGACGACGGGCACCAGCGACAGCTTGCCGCGGTCGTCGATCTCGGCGATCGAGACCTGGACCTTCTGGCCGACCGAGAGGACGTCCTCGACCGCCTCGACGCGCTTGCCGCCGGCGAGCGGACGCAGCTTGCTGATGTGCAGCAGGCCGTCCTTGCCCGGCATGAGCGAGACGAACGCACCGAAGTTGGTCGTCTTGACGACCGTGCCGAGGTAGCGCTCGCCGACCTCGGGCATCGTCGGGTTGCCGATCGCGTTGATGGCGGCCTTCGCGGCCTCCGCGGCGGCACCGCTCGTCGCGCCGATGTAGACGGTGCCGTCGTCCTCGATCGAGATCGAGGCCCCGGTGTCGTCCTGGATCTGGTTGATCATCTTGCCCTTGGGGCCGATGACCTCGCCGATCTTGTCGACCGGCACGCGCACCGTGATGATGCGCGGCGCGGTCTCGGCCATCTCCTCGGGCGCGTCGATGGCCTCGGCCATGACGTCGAGGATGGCGTGGCGGGCGTCGCGGGCCTGGGTCAGCGCGGCCGCGAGCACCTCGGCGGGGATGCCGTCGAGCTTGGTGTCGAGCTGCAGCGCCGTGACGAACTCGCGGGTGCCGGCGACCTTGAAGTCCATGTCGCCGAAGGCGTCCTCGGCACCGAGGATGTCGGTGAGCGCGACGTACTGGGTCTCGCCGTCGACCTCGCCGGAGATGAGGCCCATCGCGATGCCGGCCACCGGCGCCTTGAGCGGGACGCCGGCCTGCAGCAGCGACAGCGTCGAGGCGCAGACCGAGCCCATCGAGGTGGAGCCGTTCGAGCCCATGGCCTCCGAGAGCTGGCGGATGGCGTAGGGGAACTCCTCGCGGCTCGGCAGCACCGGCAGCAGCGCGCGGCGCGCGAGCGCGCCGTGGCCGACCTCGCGGCGCTTCGGCGAGCCGACGCGGCCGGTCTCGCCGGTGGAGAACGGCGGGAAGACGTACTTGTGCATGTAGCGGCGCGACTTCTCCGGGGAGAGGGTGTCGAGCTGCTGCTCCATCTTGAGCATGTCGAGGGTGGTGACGCCCAGGATCTGGGTCTCGCCGCGCTCGAACAGCGCCGAGCCGTGGACCCGCGGGATCACGCCGACCTCGGCGTGCAGCGGCCGGATGTCGGCGAGGCCGCGACCGTCGATGCGCACCTTGTCGCGCAGGATGCTCTCGCGCACGAGCTGCTTGTTGACCGAGCGGAAGGCCGCGCCGATCTCCTTCTCGCGGCCCTCGAAGCGACCGCCGAGACTGGCGAGCACGCCGTCCTTGAGCTCGTCGGTGCGGTCCTGGCGCTCCTGCTTGTCGGCGATGCGCATCGCCGCGGCCAGGTCGTCGCGCACGGCCTCCTCGACCGCGGCGAAGACGTCGTCCTCGTAGTCGAGGAAGACCGGGAAGTCGGCGACCGGCTTGGCGGCCTCCTTCGCGAGCTCGGCCTGCGCCTCGCACAGCTGCTTGATGAAGGGCTTGGCGGCGTCGAGACCGCCGGCCACGACCTCCTCGGTCGGCGCGGTGGCGCCGGAGTGCACGAGGTCGACGGTCTGCTCGGTGGCCTCGGCCTCGACCATCATGATCGCGACGTCGCCGGAGTCGGTGACGCGGCCCGCGACGACCATGTCGAAGACGGCCTCCTCCAGCTGGCTGTGGGTCGGGAACGCCACCCACTGGCCCTGGATGAGCGCGACCCGCACGCCGCCGACGGGGCCGGAGAACGGCAGGCCCGAGAGCTGGGTCGAGATGGAGGCGGCATTGATCGCGAGGACGTCGTAGGGCACGTCGGGGTCGAGCGCCAGCACGGTGATGACGACCTGGACCTCGTTGCGCAGACCCTTCTTGAAGGTCGGGCGCAGCGGGCGGTCGATGAGGCGGCAGGTGAGGATCGCGTCCTCGCCCGGGCGGCCCTCGGAGCGGAAGAAGGAGCCGGGGATCTTGCCCGCGGCGTACATCCGCTCCTCGACGTCGATCGTCAGGGGGAAGAAGTCGAAGTGGTCCTTGGGGTGCTTGCCGGCCGTGGTGGCCGACAGCAGCATGGTCTCGTCGTCGAGGTAGGCGGTGACGCTGCCGGCCGCCTGGCGGGCCAGCAGGCCGGTCTCGAACTTGACGGTCCGCTTGCCGAACGCGCCGTTGTCGATCACGGTCTCGACGGCGGAGATGACGGGTCCCTCGGTCAAGGGTGTCCCTTTCTGCTCGCGGAGCGAGCCGCGTCGCCCGCCGGTGAGGCGGGGCGCGTGGTGGCACCCGCCGAGGTGCCCTCCGGTCTGGGAGGGGGCCGGTCTTCGATCGAGGCCCGCGGCCGCACGCCGGCCCCGTGGGGCGGGCGGCTCCGAGAGCCACTACCGAGGACCGGGCCGGACGGTGCGGGTCGCTCCTGGTGTGGTCTTCAGTTGGGGGTGCGCCGGCGAGGCCGGCGCACGGCTCCGAGACTAACGCGCGTGGGGTGCGCACGCGAAGTGCGCGCGCCGCGGGGCCCGGAAGCACGAGAGCGGCCACCCGAGGGTGGCCGCTCTCGCGGTGTCAACGGCGCAGGCCGAGGCGCTCGACGATCGAGCGGTAGCGCTCGATGTCGGTCTTCTGCAGGTAGTTCAGCAGGCGGCGACGACGACCGACCAGGAGCAGCAGGCCGCGCCGGCTGTGGTGGTCGTGCTTGTGCTGCTTCAGGTGCTCGGTCAGGTGCGAGATGCGGTGGCTCAGGAGGGCCACCTGGACCTCGGGAGAACCCGTGTCGCCCTCGCTCGCGCCGTACTCGGCGACGATCTTCTTCTTGGTCTCCGCGTCGGTGCCGATCGACATGCGGGCCTCCTCTTCTGGTTGTCCGTTGCGCGGCGCGCCGGCCCGGTGGTGCCCGGCGCTCTCTGGTTCCGCGGCCGTCGTGACGGCAGTGCTGCCCCTGCGGGCAACCGGGCGAGGCTATCAGCGGCGGTCGGCGGCACCCAACTCCGCGAGGACGGCCCGGGCGGCGGCACGTGCCCCGGCGGGGTCCGAGGCCGCGAGCGCGGCCTCGGCCGCCTCCTCGCACGCGTCGAGGTGGGTGCCACCGAGGGCCGCCCCGACGGGCCGCACGGCCGCGGCCGCCATCGACAGCGAGGTCGCGCCCATGCCCACGAGGACCTGCGCCAGCAGCGGGTCGGCCGCCGCCTCGCCGCAGACCCCGACCGGCTTGCCGGCTCGACGTCCGGCCTCGGCGGTGATCGCGATGAGCTGCAGGACCGCGGGCTGCCACGGGTCGGTGAGGTGGGCGAGGTCGGAGGCCATCCGGTCGGCGGCCATCGCGTACTGCGTCAGGTCGTTGGTGCCGATCGAGAGGAAGTCGACCTGCTCGAGCACCCGGTGGGCGAGCAGGGCGGCGCTCGGCACCTCGACCATCACCCCGGCCCGCAACCCGCGGGCACGCACCCGGCCGGCGAAGTCCGCCGCCTCGGCGACCGTGGCCACCATCGGTGCCATGACCCAGGTGTCCGTGCCGGTGCGCTCGGCGGCCAGGGCGACCGCGTCGAGCTGGCGGTCGAGCAGGCCCGGGTTGCCCGCGGCCAGCCTCAGCCCGCGCACGCCGAGAGCGGGGTTCTCCTCCCCGTCGAGCGTGGCGAAGGCGACCGGCTTGTCCGACCCCGCGTCGAGCGTGCGCACCACGACGGTGCGCCCGACGAAAGGCGCCAGCACCGCCGCGTAGACCTCCGCCTGCTCCGCCACGGAGGGCTCCTCGGCTCGGTCGAGGAAGCACAGCTCCGTGCGGAACAGGCCGACACCCTCCACCGGGGCCTCCGCCGCGGCCGCGGCGGAGGCCGCGTCGGCCACGTTGGCCAGCACCTTCACGGGCTTCCCGTCGCGGGTGCGGCCGGGCCCGCACCACGCCGCCGAAGCGGCCCGGGCCTGCGCGTCGGCCGCCACGAGCCGCTCCGCCTCGTGGGGGTCCGGCCGGCGCCGCACCTCCCCCGTCGTGCCGTCGACGAGCAGTGCCTCGCCGGGGACGGGGCCGTCGGGGCCCCGCAGCCCACCCACGCCGACCACGCAGGGGATGCCGAGCTGCCGGGCGATGATGGCGGTGTGGCTGGTCGGCCCGCCGCGCTCGGTCACCAGCGCGCGCACGAGGGCGGGGTCGAGCCCGGCGGTGTCGGCCGGCGCGAGGTCCTCGGCGACCAGGACCACCGGCGCGTCCGGCACGGGCACCCCCGGCTCGGCGGCGCCGACGAGCCGGGCCACGAGGCGCCGCTCGATGTCGCGCAGGTCGGTGACGCGCTCGGCCATCAAGCCCCCCATCCCGGCGAAGACCCCGGCGAACTGCTCCACCGCGGCGGCCACCGCGTCGAGCAGGCCGGTGCCCGAGGCCAGCTCCTTGCGCACCGCTTTGCGCAGGCCGCGGTCGCGCGCGAGCCCGGCGCTGGCGGTGAGCACCTCCGCCGCGGCGCCCGAGGCACGGGCGGCCTTGGCGGCGAAGCCGTCGGCCACGGCCTCGACGGCGGCGTCGTAGGCCTGGAGCGCCGCGTCGGTGTCGAGCGCGCCGTCGTCGAACGCAGCCACGCGCGCGGGGTCGACCTCGGTGCGCACCACCAGTGCCGGCGCGTGGGCCACGCCGGGGACGACGGGCGTGCCGTGCAGGGCCTCCCCCTCGCCGGGGGACGGCGGGTCGGAGGCTGCGGAGGGGGTGTCCGAGGTGACCATGGCCACACGGTAGACCCTCTGCCCCCTTGACAGTCAACACAAATGGGCATAGAACAACACGAACGAAGACGTGCCCAGGAGGTGACCCGCACTGTACGCCGAGGAGCGCCAGCAGGCGATGGCCCAGCGCATCGCCGACCGCGGCCGCTGCGCCGTCGCCGAGCTCGCCGAGACCTACCGGGTCACCACCGAGACCGTGCGTCGCGACCTGTCGACCCTGGAGCACCTGGGACTGGTGCGTCGCGTGCACGGCGGTGCGGTGCCCGCCGGCACCCTGCGGGTCATCGAGTCCGGCGTCGCCGACCGCGACCGCACCAACGCAGCCGAGAAGGAGGCGATCGCCCGCGCGGCGCTGCGCTACCTCCCGGGGCCTGGCTCGACCGTGCTGCTCGACGCCGGCACGACCACCTCCCGCCTCGCCCAGCTGCTACCCCAGCAGCACGGGCTCAGCGTGGTCACCCACGCCGTGGACGTGGCCGCGCAGCTGACCGGTCGCGGTGGCGTCGACCTCCACCTGCTGCCCGGGCGCGTGCGCGAGACCACCCACGCCGCGGTGGGCGCCGCCACCGTCGCGGCCCTCGGCACGCTGCGGGCCGACCTCGCCGTGGTCGGCACCAACGGCATCTCCGCGGGGCACGGCCTCTCCACACCCGACACCGACGAGGCCGCGGTCAAGCGCGCGATGGTCCGCAGCGCCCGGCAGGTCGTCGTGCTCGCCGACTCGAGCAAGGTGGGTCGCGAGACCGCGGTCCGCTTCGCCACCCTCGACGAGGTGGACGTCCTCGTCACGGACGCGGGCGTGGAGGCCGCCGCCCGCTCCGCACTCGACGAGGCCGGCCTGGAGGTCGTGACCGCATGATCCTGACCGTGACGCCCAACCCGAGCGTCGACCGCACCGTGGCACTGACCGGGCCGCTGGAGCGCGGCAGCGTGCTGCGCGCCGCCTCGGTCACCGCCCAGGCCGGCGGCAAGGGCGTCAACATCAGCCGCGCCGCCGTCGCCGCGGGCGTGCCGTCGGTCGCGGTCCTGCCGGCGGAGGAGGACGACCCCTTCGTCCTCGAGCTGCTCACCGGAGGCGTCGACTGCCGCCCGGTCCCCCCGGCCGGGCCCGTGCGGGTGAACCTCACGCTCACCGAGCCCGACGGCACCACCACCAAGGTCAACGCCCCCGGCGCCGAGGCCACGCCCGCGCTGCTGGACCGGCTCACGGAGACCGTGCGCCGGCGCGCCAGCGGAGCCGACTGGGTCGTGCTCGCCGGCTCGTTGCCGCCCGGCACGCCCGAGACCTGGTACGCCGACCTCGCGGCCCGCCTGCGGGGCGGGGTCGCCGCCGTCGCGGTCGACACCAGCGACGCACCCCTCGCTGCCCTGGCTGCCGGGTTGCCGCACTCCGCGCCCGACCTCCTCAAGCCCAACGGCCACGAGCTCGCCTCGCTCACCGGCGACGACCCCGAGCTGCTCGAGTCCGACCCCGAGGCGGCCGCGGACGCGGCTGCCGGCCTCGTCGCGCGCGGCGTGCGCGCCGTGCTCGTCACCCTCGGCGGCCACGGGGCGGTGCTGGTGACCCGTGACGGTGCCTGGCACGCGACCCCGCCGCCCACGACCGTCGTCAGCACCGTCGGCGCCGGCGACTGCAGCCTCTTCGGCTACCTGCTCGGCGACGTGCGCGGGCAAGCACCCGCGCGGTGCCTCGCGCTCGCCGTCGCCTACGGCAGTGCCGCGGCCGCGCTGCCCGGCACCACCGTCCCCCGCCCCGACCAGGTGCACCCCGAGCGGGTCGCGGTGCGGCGGCTCGCGACCGTCGTGCGCCCGCCCGCCGACGACCGGGCCTCGGCCCTGGCCCCCGACCCGACCGACCGACCCGGGGGCCACGCCGACGACCCCGCCGGCACCTCCGCCGGCACCCCCGCCGGCACCCCTGTCAGCACCCCGGCCAGCACCCCCGCCCACACCCCCGTCCGCACGGCACCAGGAGCCTCTTCGTGACCGACATGATCACCACCGACCTCGTCCGGCTCGACGCTGACCTCGGAGGGGAGAAGCACGACGTCATCCGCGCCCTCGCCGCGGTCGCCGTCGACGCCGGGCGCACCACCGACACCGAGCAGCTGGTCGCCGACGCGTTCGCCCGGGAGGAGACCTCGCCGACCGGCCTGCCCGGCGGCATCGCGATCCCCCACTGCCGCACCGCGGCGGTCGAGGTGCCCACCCTCGTCTTCGCGCGACTGGCGCCGCCGGTCGACTTCGGTGCCAAGGACGGACCGGCCGACCTCGCCTTCCTCATCGCCGCCCCGGCCGGCGGCGACGCCGACCACCTCAAGATCCTGACGATGCTGGCACGCGCGCTGGTCAAGCCGGCCTTCACCGACGGCCTGCGTGCTGCCGAGACGCCGCAGGACGTCGTCGACCTCGTCGCCGGGGTGCTGCCGGCACCTGCCGCCCCCGCGAAGCCCGCGCAGGCGGCCGCGGTCGACGCGTCGACCGCGCAGGCCGAGCACGACCCCGAGCACCCGGTGGACGAGCAGGTCGGCGGCAGCGACGCCCCGGCGCCCACCGGGAGCGCCGGGACCGCGGGGACCGAGCCGTCCGCCCCTGCCCCCTCCGCAGCCGCGACCGGCACCCGCCGTCTCGTCGCGGTGACGGCGTGCCCCACCGGCATCGCCCACACCTACATGGCGGCCGAGGCGCTGGAGGCGGCCGCGGCCCGCGCGGGCGTGGCGATCGCCGTCGAGACCCAGGGCTCGGCCGGCTCGACCCCGCTCTCCCCCGACACGATCGCGGCGGCCGACGCGGTGATCTTCGCCGTCGACGTCGGGGTGCGGGACAAGCACCGCTTCGCCGGCAAGCCGGTGGTCTCCTCCGGCGTCAAGCGGCCCGTCGACGAGGCCGACGCCATGGTCGCCGAGGCGCTGCGCGTCGCCGACGACCCGCACGGCGCCCGCGTCGAGGCCGGCTCGGGGGGCGGCGACGGCGCGCGTGCCACCGGCGGCACCGGCGAGTCCTTCGGCGGGCGCACCCGCCGGGTCCTCATGACCGGCGTGTCCTACATGATCCCCTTCGTCGCGGCCGGCGGCCTGCTCATCGCGCTGGGCTTCCTCCTGGCGGGCTACGAGATCGCGCTGGGGTCCACCATCGGGGACGGTGCGGCCACGCCGAGCACGGCTGCGCACATCGTGCTCAACAGCTCGCTGGCCGACCTGCCCGACCCCACGGCGTACGTCATGGAGGACGGCCGCGCCTTCGGCAACGGCCCGCTGCTCACCTACCTCGGCGCGCTGCTGTTCGTGCTCGGCGGCGCCGCCTTCGGCTTCCTCGTGCCGGCCCTCGCCGGCTACATCGCCTTCGCGATCGCCGACCGGCCGGGCATCGCACCCGGGTTCGTCATGGGCGCGGTCGCGGGCATCACCGGCTCCGGCTTCATCGGGGGCATCATCGGCGGCGTGCTGGCCGGCGTGCTCGCCGCGTGGATCTCGCGCTGGCGCGTCCCGGCCTGGGCACGGGGCCTCATGCCGGTCCTCGTCATCCCGCTGGTCGCCACGCTCTTGGCAGGCTTCGTCATGGTCGTCGTGCTCGGCCAGCCGCTGAGCGCCCTCACCGGCGCCCTCGAGGACGGCCTGGAGAGCCTCTCCGGTGGCTCGGCCATCCTGCTCGGCGCGATCCTCGGCCTGATGATGGCCTTCGACATGGGCGGCCCGCTCAACAAGACCGCCTACGCCTTCGCGACGACCGGCCTCGGCGCCGCGGCCACCGCGACCGACGCCCCCGAGCTGCGCATCATGGCCGCCGTCATGCTCGCCGGCATGGTGCCGCCGCTGGCACTGGCGCTGGCCACCGTCGTGCGGCCGCGCCTGTTCACCGTGCCGGAGCGCGAGAACGGCAAGGCCGCCTGGGCCATGGGTGCCTCCTTCATCACCGAGGGCGCCATCCCCTTCGCCGCGGCCGACCCGCTGCGCGTGATCCCCTCGATCATGCTCGGCAGCGCGGTCACCGGTGGTCTCGCCCAGGCCTTCGACGTCGGCCTGCGGGCCCCGCACGGCGGCATCTTCGTGCTGTTCGCCGTCGACGGCGTCCTCGGCTTCGTCGTCGCCCTGGTCGCCGGCACCCTCGTCGCCACGGCCGCGGTCGTCGCCCTCAAGTCCCTGGGGCGCTCCGACCGCGAGGTCGAGCCCGCCGCGGCCCGCGTCGCCTGAGCCCCGCACCCACCCACACCCACCACCTGAGGAGAGCCCATGCCCACCCAGACCGTGACCGTCGGCTCGGCCGTCGGCCTGCACGCCCGTCCCGCCGCCATCATCTCGGAGGCGGCCGCCGACCTCGACACCGACGTGCTCATCGGCCTGCCGGGCGAGGAGCCGGTCGACGCCTCGTCGGCGCTGCTGATCATGACCCTCGGCGCCGGCAAGGGCGCCACGGTCGAGGTGTCCGGCGACTCCGAGGACGACGTCGCCGCCATCGCCCGCCTCGTCGAGCAGGACCTCGACGCCTGAGGGCACCCGGGCGTCCCGGCTCAGGGCGCGGGCCGCTCCCCCGGCTGCGTGCCGAACGCCGCGAGGTAGACCGCCCGGGTGCCGACCGCCTGCTCGAGGTGGCGGGTCACGTCGGAGAGGAACTGGCTGCGGTAGGCGTCGTCGGTCAGCGCGGAGACCGTGAAGTAGAGCCCCGAGAACGCCGCGAGGAACAGCGAGACCTGGAAGAGCTCGACCGACACGTTGGTCAGGTAGGGCAGGTTGCCCAGGTCGCCCTCCTCCTGCCCCGTCCACCCCAGCTGGACCGCGTCGGTCATGGTGAGCGAGCCGAAGACCAGGAAGAACACCAGCACCGAGAGGACCAGCAGCAGCACCTGCGCGGCCTGGATCACCACGAGCGCCAGCACGAGGTTGAGCCGGGCGGGGCCGGTGACCACGGCGTACGCCGCGGGGTCGACGCCGCGGTCGGCGACCAGCCGTCGGCAGGTCTCCTCGAGCGGCGTGCCGGCGCACGCCCGCAGCAAGAAGGCGTCGTCGACGGCGTCGTCGGCGCGGTCGACCTCCTCGGGCAGCCGCACCACCAAGAAGACGACGGCCAGCGCCGCCAGCAGCACGACGACGAGCCACAGCACGCCGGGCGCCATGGTGCCGGCCAGCTCCCACGCCTCGGCGTTGATGAAGAGGAAGGTGACGAAGAGCAGCAGCAGCGGCAGCGCGCGCGAGGCCATCCGCAGGGCGTGGCGCAGGCTCGACACCGTGCGGGTGGCCGCCCACGACAGGATCGGGCGCGCCCGCAGCGCCGTGACGGCGTACGCCGCTCCGGCGAGCAGGCCGGCCGTCACCAGCACCGCGGGGGCGGCGCTGGCCTGCCCGGCGAGCCACGCGACCGCGAAGCCGCCCGCGCCGGCGAGCACGACGGTGAGCAGGAGCAGCGGCAGCAGCCGCCGCGGACGCAGCGCGGACCGCGCGGCCGCCTGCTCCTCGGGCACGAAGTAGGGCAGGCCGTGGGCGAGGAACCACGCCTCGGTGGCGGCGCGGGTCTCGGCGCCGGTGTCGGCAGGGGTCACGGGACCAGCAGTTCCCGCGCCCGGTCGACGTCATGCCGCATCTGGGCCAGCAGCGGCTCGACCCCCTCGTAGCGGGTCATGCCGCGCAGCCGCGCGACGAAGGAGACCTCGACGTGCACGCCGTAGAGCGCGAGGTCGGTGCGGTCGAGCACGTAGGCCTCGACCCGCCGCTCCCGCTCGCCGTCGAAGGTCGGGTTGGTGCCGACCGAGATCGCGGCCGGCAGCCGCTCACCGGTGTCGTGGCGGTGCAGCCAGCCGGCGTAGACGCCGTCGGCGGGGGCGGTCACGCCCTCGGGCACCACGTTGGCGGTCGGGTAGCCGAGGTCGCGACCGCGCTGGTCACCGCGCACGACCTCGCCCGCCACGGCGTAGGGACGCCCCAGGGCCTCGGCGGCGCCCTCGACGTCGCCGGTGGCCAGGCAGTTGCGCACGTAGGTCGACGACCACACCTGCGGCCCGCCGTCGAGCGCGACGCCGTCGACCACGAAGCCGTGACGCTCGCCCGCCTCGCGCAGGAACGCCACGTCGCCCGCGGCGCGGTGGCCGAAGCGGAAGTTGGCGCCGACGACGACGGCGGCGGCGTGCAGCGCGTCGACCAGGATGCGCTGCACGAACTCCTCGGGCGTCCACGCGGCGACGCCGCGGTCGAAGGGGACCACCAGCGCGTCGTCGGCGCCGGCCTCGGCCAGCAGCGCGAGCCGCCCCTCGACCGTGCTGAGGGTCGGCGGCGCGTGCTCGGGGCGCAGCACCGCGATCGGGTGCGGGTCGAAGGTGACCACGACGACGGCCTCGGCGCCGGTGCGCTCGGCGGCCTCGCGGGCGCGCTGGACGACGTGCTGGTGCCCGAGGTGGACGCCGTCGAAGTTGCCGATGGTGACCACGGTGCGGCCCAGGTCGCTCGGGACCTCGGTCAGGGTTCGCCAGGTGCGCACGCGCAGAGCCTCCCACACGCGCCGCTCAGCAGAAGACGGCCACCGCCCGCGCCTGGGGGCCCCGCTGCTCGTAGAGGGCGAGGAACTCCCCGCCCGGCGCCAGCAGCGCCACGGGCCCCTCCTGCCCCAGGTCGAGCAGGAGCCCGCGGCCCACCCGCACGTCGGCCGCCTGCTCCGCGTCGAGGTGGCGCACCGCGAAGGTCCTGGCGGCCGCGGTGGCGAGGTCGACCAGCGCGAGGTCGTCGGCCAGCTGCTCGAGCGTGTGCGCCTGCGTGAGGTCGAAGGCCCCCACGGCCGTGCGCCGCAGCGCCGTGAGGTGCCCGCCGGTGCCGAGCGCGGCTCCGAGGTCGCGGGCGACCGCGCGGACGTAGGTGCCGCTGGAGCAGCGCAGCGAGAGGTCGACGTCGAGCCAGGACGGGGCGCCGTCTGCCCCGACCACCCGGCGTACGTCGTGCACGGCGAGGTCGTGGACCGTCACGCGCCGCGCGGCCAGCTCGACCTGCTCGCCGGCCCGCACCCGCTCGTAGGCGCGGCGGCCGTCGACCTTCACCGCCGACACGGCTGTCGGGACCTGGTCGATCTCGCCGACGAAGGCGCGCAGCGCCTCGCGGACCGCCGGCTCCTCGACCCCGTCGGCACCCTGGCGCTCGAGTGTCTCGCCCTCGGCGTCGTCGGTCGTCGTCGACTGCCCGAGGCGCACCGTGGCGTCGTAGGCCTTCTCGGTCAGCAGCAGGTGGCCGAGCAGGCGGGTCGCCCGCCCGACGCCGAGCACCAGCACACCGGTGGCCATCGGGTCGAGCGTGCCGGCGTGGCCGACCTTGCGCGTGCCGGCCAGGCGTCGCACGCGCGCCACGACGTCGTGGGAGGTCAGCCCGGCGGGCTTGTCGACGACGACCAGGCCTGCGGGCGCCTCCGGTGCGCCCGGGCTCACGCCTCGTCGGCGCTGTCGTCGGCGCTGTCGTCGGCGCTGTCGTCGGCCTCGCGGGGCTTCTTGTACGGGTCCGGGTCACCCGCCGGCACCGCGCCCGCCCGAGCGGCCGCGACCGCGGCGTCGGACTCGCGGGCCCGGGCCAGCAGGTCGTCGAGCGCCCGTGCGCTCTCGGGCAGGGCGTCGCGCACGAAGGTCAGGGTCGGGACGGTACGCATCCCGAGCTGCTTGCCCACCTCGGAGCGCAGCAGGCCCTTGGCCGACTCGAGCGCGGCCGCGCTGCCCTCGGCGGTGTCCTCGTCGAGCACGGTCCAGTAGACCGTCGCGTGCTGGTTGTCGCCGGTCATCCGCACGTCGGTGATCGTGACGAACCCGAGCCGGGGGTCCTTGACCCGCCGCTCGAGCATCTCGGCCACGACCACCTGGATCCGGTCGGCCACCTTGCGCACCCGGGGGTTCGCCATCGTTCCTCGCTTCGCTGCTGGTGGGCTGCCGGTGGGCAGCGGGGCTGCTGGTAGGACGGGGCGGGCCCGCCGCCCGCACCCAGGGGTGCGGGCGACGGGCCCGGTGGAGCATCAGCTGCGCGGGATCTCGCGCATCTCGAAGGCCTCGACCACGTCGCCTTCCTTGATGTCCTGGTAGTTGCGGAGCACCAGACCGCACTCGAAGCCCTCGCGGACCTCGGAGGCGTCGTCGCGCTCGCGCTTGAGCGACGCCAGGTCGAGGTTGTCGGCCACCACGGCGCCGTCGCGGATCAGGCGCACCTTCGCGTTGCGGCGGATGACACCGGAGGTGACCATGCAGCCCGCGATGTTGCCGATCTTCGACGAGCGGAAGATAGCGCGGATCTCCGCCTGGCCGAGGGTGGACTCCTCGTACTCCGGCTTGAGCATGCCCTTGAGGGCCGCCTCGATCTCCTCGATGGCCTGGTAGATCACCGAGTAGTAGCGGATCTCGACGCCCTCCTTGTCGGCCATCTCGGTCGCCTTGCCCTGCGGGCGGACGTTGAAGCCGATGATGATCGCGTCGGAGGCGGCCGCCAGGTCGACGTTGGTCTCGGTGATCGCACCGACACCGCGGTCGATGACGCGCAGGGTGACCTCGTCGCCCACGTCGATCTGCGACAGCGAGTCCTCGAGCGCCTCGACCGAGCCGGACACGTCGCCCTTCAGGATCAGGTTGAGCTCCTGGCTCGCACCCTTCTCCATCGAGGCCATGAAGTCCTCGAGCGTGCGGCGCACGCGGCGCTTGGCCTGCATGGCCGCCCGCTCGCGGGCCTCGCGCTTCTCGGCGATCTGGCGCGCGGTGCGGTCGTCCTCGACGACGAGGAAGTTCTGCCCCGCGCCGGGCACCGCCGAGAGGCCCAGCACCATCGCCGGCCGGGCCGGGGTGGCCTCGGTCAGCTCGTTGCCGTGCTCGTCGAGCATCGCGCGCACGCGGCCGTGCGCCGGGCCGGCGACGATCGAGTCGCCCACCCGCAGCGTGCCGCGCTGCACCAGCACCGTGGCGACGGGGCCACGGCCCTTGTCGAGGTGCGCCTCCACCACGAGGCCCTGGGCGTCCTGCGTCGGGTTGGCCCGCAGGTCGAGCGAGGCGTCGGCGGTCAGCACGACCGCCTCGAGCAGCTTGTCGAGGTTGAGCTCCGACTTCGCCGAGACGTCGACGAACATCGAGTCGCCGCCGTACTCCTCGGGGATCAGGCCGTACTCGGTGAGCTGGCCGCGGACCTTGGTCGGGTCGGCCTCGGGCTTGTCGATCTTGTTGACCGCCACGACGATCGGGACGCCGGCGGCCTTGGCGTGGTTGAGCGCCTCGACCGTCTGCGGCATGACGCCGTCGTCGGCCGCCACCACGAGGATCGCGATGTCGGTCGCCTGGGCACCACGCGCACGCATGGCCGTGAAGGCCTCGTGACCCGGGGTGTCGATGAGGGTGATGCGGCGGTCGTCGCCGTCGACCTCGGTCGCCACCTGGTAGGCACCGATGTGCTGGGTGATGCCACCGGCCTCCTTGTCGACGACGTTGGCGTTGCGCAGCGCGTCGAGGAGCTTGGTCTTGCCGTGGTCGACGTGACCCATGACGGTGACCACCGGCGGGCGCACCACGAGGTCGCTGTCGTCGCCCTCGTCGGAGCCGAACTCCAGGTCGAAGGACTCCAGCAGCTCGCGGTCCTCGTCCTCCGGGGACACGATCTGGACGTCGTAGTTCAGCTCCTCGCCGAGCAGCTGCAGCGTCTCGTCGTTGACCGACTCGGTCGCCGTGACCATCTCGCCGAGGTGGAAGAGCATCTGCACCAGCTGGGCGGCGTCGACGCCCACGCGCTCGGCGAAGTCGGTCAGCGACGCGCCACGCGGCAGGCGGACGGTCTCGCCGTTGCCCTTGCGGACGCGCATGCCGCCGAGGGTCGGGGCCTCCATGGCCTCGAACTCCTGACGACGCGCGCGCTTCGACTTGCGACCGCGGCGCGAGGGACCGCCGGGACGACCGAAGGCGCCCTGGGTGGTGCCGCGCTGGCCGGGACGGCCACCACCGGGGCGACCGCCGCCTCCCGGGCGGCCGGCGAAGCCGCCGGGTGCGCCACCCGGACCGCCGCGACCGGGCGCGCCGGGGCGACTGGGGCCGCCGGGGCCGCCGCGACCGGGCGCGCCGGGACGACCGGGCGCGCCCGCACGACCGCCGGGACCGGCGCCGAAGGCGGCCGGCGACTTCGGCATCATCGCGGGGTTGGGGCGCGGCATGCCCGGACGCCCGGGCGCACCGCCGTCGCGACCGGCCGGCGGACGCGGCGGACGCTGGTCACCACCGGCGGCACCGGGGCCGTCGGCGGCCGGGCCGCGGGCCGGCGCGGGTCGGCGACCCATGCCCTGGCTCGAGGCGAAGGGGTTGTTGCCGGGGCGCGGTGCACCAGGGCGACCGACCGGTCGAGGCGCGGGCGAGCGCGGCGCCGGGGCCTTCGGTGCACCCGGGGCGGCACCGCCGGCGGGCGGGGCCGACGGGCCCGAGGAGGCGGCCGGGGCCGCGGGGGCCGCGGGGGCCGCCGGGGCCGACGCCGCCGGGGCCGCGGGTGCGGCCGGTGCTGCAGGCGCCGGCGCCTCGGGCGCGGCCTTCGGGCCCGGCTTCGGGCCCGGGCGGGCGCCGCTGGGCGCGGGAGCGGCCGGTGCTGCCGGGGCCGCGGGGGCTGCCGGGGCGGTCTTGGCGGGCGCGGGGGCGGCGGGCGCTGCCGGGGCGGCGCCGCCGGCGGCCTTGAGCTCCTCGCCGTACTGCTTCTTGAACCGCATCTCGACGGGCGGTTCCACGGTGGAGCTCGCCGACTTGACGAACTCCCCCATCTCCTTGAGCTTCTCGAGAACGAACTTGCTCTCGACTCCGAACTCCTTGGCGAGCTCGTGGACTCGTGTCTTGGCCACGCTTCTCCTTCTGTGGCCCGAGCCCGGCTCCCGGCGGTCCGGGGGAAGGGTTGGTCGAGCCGTTAGTGGGGGTGTTGCACGCTCATCGGGAAGTACTCATCGAGTGCTCATGAGCTGCTGCTCCAGTCCTGGTCGGTCGATCACGTCGCGGTCGCGGGGTGCGTCCGCGCGTCGGCCCCTGGCGGGGCGGGGTCGGTGCGGGCTGCCACCACCCCGGCCAGCGCCGCGGTGCCGAGCGCCGAGCCGGCCCGCAGGGCCCGCCCGAACGCCTTGCGACGCACGGCGAGGTCGAAGCACGCGGTCGTGGGGTGCAGGTGCGCCCCCCGGCCCGGCGCGGTGCGGGCGGGATCGGGGACGACGGCCGGACGGCCCTCGTCGTCGACCCCTGCGACCACGCGCAGCAGCTCGTTCCTCGTGGCCCGCTCGCGACACCCCACGCACGTCCTGACCGGTGAGGTGCCGTCAGGGCATGCGGACGGGGAGTGCTCGCGCGCCACTGGGCCCACTCTAGCGTCCCGGCGCCCCCGAGCGTGAACCGGTGGCGTGCGGGCCGTCGTCTAGCCGGCCGGCGCCTCGTCGGAGCGGATGTCGATGCGCCACCCCGTCAGGCGGGCGGCGAGGCGGGCGTTCTGCCCCTCCTTGCCGATGGCCAGGGAGAGCTGGAAGTCGGGCACGACCACCCGCGCCGAGCGGGCCGCGGCGTCGACGACCTCGACGGAGGTAACCTGGGCCGGCGACAGCGCGTGGGCGACGTAGCGGGCGGGGTCCTCGGCGTAGTCGACGATGTCGATCTTCTCGCCGTGGAGCTCGGCCATCACGTTGCGCACGCGCTGGCCCATCGGGCCGATGCAGGCACCCTTGGCGTTGACGCCCGGCACGGTGGCGTGGACCGCGATCTTCGTGCGGTGCCCGGCCTCGCGGGCGAGCCCCGCGATCTCCACGGTGCCGTCGGCGATCTCGGGCACCTCGAGGGCGAAGAGCTTGCGCACCAGGTTGGGGTGCGAGCGCGACAGCGTGACCTGCGGGCCGCGCATGCCCTTGCGCACCGAGACGACCAGGCACTTCAGCCGCGTGCCGTGGGGGTACTCCTCGCCGGGGACCCGCTCACCCAGCGGCAGGATCGCCTCGAGCTTGCCGAGGTCGACCAGCACGTCGTCGGGGTTGCGACCCTGCTGCACGACGCCGGAGACGATGTCGCCCTCCCGCCCCGAGAACTCGCCGAAGCGCAGGTCGTCCTCGGCGTCGCGCAGACGCTGCAGCATGATCTGCTTCGCCGTCGTGGCGGCGATGCGCCCGAAGCCCTCCGGGGTGTCCTCGACCTCGCCGACGACGTTGCCCTCGGCGTCGAGCTCGGCGGCCAGCACGCTGACGTGGCCGCTGCGACGGTCGAGCACGACCCGCGCGCGCTCCTGCGCGCCGGGGGTCTTCTGGTAGGCGGTCAGCAGCGCCTGCTCGATCGCGTCGACGAGCACGTCGAAGGAGATCTCCTTCTCGCGCTCCAGCATGCGCAGGATGCTCAGGTCGATGTCCATCAGGCGTCCTCTCCGGTGCTGCGGTTGAACTCGACCTGGACCAGCGCCTTCGCCACGTCGGCGTAGGCCAGCCGCCGCTCGGGGCCGGCGCCGCGCCCCTCGGGCACGAGCTGGACCCCCTCGTCGTCGCTCGCGCCGACGCGGGCGGTCAGCGTGTCGCCGTCGGTCGTGGTCACGGCGACGAGGCGCCCGGCGTTGCGCCGCCAGTGGCGGGGCAACGTGAGGGGGCGGTCGACGCCGCGGGAGGTGACCTCGAGCGTGTAGGGCTGCTCGCCCATCACGTCGCTGGCCTCGAGCACGCGGTCGACCTCGCGGGTGGCCTCGGCGACGTCGTCGAGCGTCACGCCGCCGTCCTTGTCGACCGCGACCCGCAGCACCCGGCGCTTGCCGGCCGGGGTCAGCTCCACGGCCTCCACGTCGAGCGACAGGGCGGCGAGCGGCTCGAGGAGGGCCTCCTCGACGCGGTCGCGCGTGGTGTCGCGGCTGGCGCTGCTCATCGGGCGGTGCCTCCCTGTGCTGTTGTCGAGCGCTCACCCTAACCCCTCGCGGCGCCGTCCCCGACCGTCACCGGGACCTCGCTCGCTAGGGTCGGTCGGGTGCCCCGCCCCCTCCCCGACGCGCCCCGCGGCGGCCCCCTGCTCGGCCCCCTGCTCGGCCCCCACGGCGACCGCGCGCACTGCGCGACGACACGGTTGCCGCGCCGCGCACTGCTCGGGCTCGGGATGCTCGTCCCGGCGGTCGCGTGCGCCCCGCGGGGGTCGGACGCCGGCGGCGCCGTCGCTGCCGCGTGCAGGAACTCGTCCGGTGACGCGGAGCTCCTCACGGCGGCCCTCCGGGCGACCGCCTCGATCGAGGCCGACCTCGGCGCTGCGGCCGCACGCCACCCGGGCCTGCGCCCCCGGCTGCGGGCGTCGCAGCGCCTGCACGCCGCGCACCGCGGCGTGCTCGACCCCTCGGGCGAGGGTGTGGACGCGAGCGCCGGGGCTGGGTCGCCGGCACCCCTGCCGCCCACCCGGTCACCGGCAGCCGCGCTCGGGGTGCTGGCCCGTCGCGAGCGCGTGCTCGCCGACCGCATGGGTGCCCTGGCGGTCGCCGCCGGGTCGGGGCCGTTCGCCCGGCTCCTCGCCTCGTGCGCCGCGGGGGCCCGGGCCACGGCGGTCACCCTCGGCGCGTCGCCGACGCCGCCCGTGCTGCCCGACCCTGTGGTCGACGACGCGCCGCTGGCCGGCGCCGCCGTGGCCGTGCCTGCGCTCCAGGACGCGCTCGCCGCGGAGCACGCGGCCGTGTGGGCGCTCGGCGTGCTCGGCGCCCGGACCTCGAGCAGCGCGCAGCCGGGGCTCACCGCGGCGCTGACCTCGGCGTACGCTGCGCACCGCGACCGCCGCGACCTGCTGCAGGCGCTGCTCGTCGCTCTGGGCGAGGAGCCGGTCGCCGCCGCACCGGCCTACGCACTGCCGCCGTCGAGCGGCCCCGACGAGGTCGCCGCGTCGGCGCGTGCGGTCGAGACCCGCTGCGGCACCTGGTGGGCCGCGGCGGTGGAGGCGACCACGGGCCCGACCCGGGCCCTGGCGAGCGACGCCCTGGGAGACACCGCGGTCCGCGGGCTCGTCGGCCGGGGAGGTCCCGAGATCTTCCCCGGGGCCGACGAGCTCGCGGACCGGTAGCGGACCCTGGGGAGGGGTCCTGCCGCGCTCCTCGTGGGGGTCGGAGCGCGGCGGTCCTGGGTGGTGCCGGTGCTGCGAGGTGCTGCTGGACGGGACGAGTGCTCGCGGTGGTCGACCCCTGCCCGACCACCGCGAGCCGTCTCGGCTGCTCGCCCCCCCGAGGGGCGGAGCAGGCGGCGGTGCCGCCTGGGCCGGAGCGCTGCTGCCCCGAGAGCGGCGGCAGCGGTCCGGCGTGTCCTGTGGAGGTGTGCGAGCGGGTCTCCCGGTGGGGGCCGGTGGGGTGCGACCCGCTCGTGCACAACTCTGCAGCACGCCGCGGTCGGCGCCTAGAGCTCACAGCCTGCAGGATCCTGCACTGCAGGAACCTGCAGGACGGTCGGGCCGGCCGCCGACCCGCCGTCGGCGGGAGGCGGCGGGCCTCAGGACCGCACGAGCGCGACGACGTGGTCGACCACGCGGTCGGCGGGCACCTCGGTGCGCTCGCCGGTGCGCCGGTCCTTGACCTCGACCGTGCCGTCGGCCAGCCCCTTGCCCACCACGACGATCGTCGGGACGCCGATCAGCTCGGCGTCCTTGAACTTCACGCCGGGGCTGACCTTGACCCGGTCGTCGTAGAGCAGGTCGAGGCCGTGGGAAGACAGCTCGTGGGCGATCCGCTCGGCGGCGGCGTGCACCGCCTCGTCCTTGCCGGTGGCGACCAGGTGCACGTCGGCGGGCGCGACGTCGCGCGGCCAGCACAGGCCGAGCTCGTCGTGGGTGCCCTCGGCGATGGCCGCGACCGCGCGGGACGGCCCGATGCCGTAGGACCCCATCGTGACCGTGACCAGCTTGCCGTGCTCGTCGAGCACCTGCAGGCCGAGCGCCTCGGCGTACTTCCGGCCGAGCTGGAAGATGTGGCCCATCTCGATGCCGCGCGCGGACTCCAGCACGCCGCCGTCCTCGGCACCGCAGGCCGGGCAGGGGTCGCCGTCACGCACCTCGGCCACGTCGATCGTGCCGTCGGCGGTGAAGTCGCGGCCGGCGACGAGGTCGAGCACGTGGCTGCCGGGCTCGTCGGCGCCGGTGACCCAGACCGTGCCCTCCCCGACGCGGGGGTCGAGGAGGTAGCGGACGCCGGCGGGCCGCTCCTCCCCGAGCGCACCGGGTCCGATGTAGCCCTTGGCGAGCGTGGGCCGGGCCGCGAAGTCCTCGTCGCCGAAGGGCTCGAAGACCACCCCCTCCCCCAGCTTCGACTCCAACCGCTTCAGGTCGACCTCGCGGTCGCCCGGCAGGCCGACCGCGAGCGCCTCGCGCGTGCCGTCGGGGTGGCGGAGGGCGAAGAGCACGTTCTTGAGGGTGTCGGCGGCGTGCCAGGGCCGGTCGGCGCGCGGGAAGGCCTCGTCGAGGTGCGCGACCAGGGTGTCGATGGTGGGGGTGCCGGGCGTCTGCTCGGCGTGCGCGGCGGGCACGTCGTCGTACGCCCGGGGCGCGGCCGGCGGGGTGGTCACGGCCTCCACGTTGGCGGCGTAGTCGCAGCGGTCGCAGCGGACGTAGGTGTCCTCGCCGACGTCGGCCTTGGCGAGGAACTCCTCGGACTTCGAGCCGCCCATCGCGCCCGCCTCGGCCCGCACCACGACGTACTCGAAGCCGAGCCGGTCGAAGATCCGCACGTAGGCCTCGCGGTGGCGCTGGTAGCTCGCCTCGAGCCCTGCGTCGTCGACGTCGAAGGAGTAGGAGTCCTTCATCGTGAACTCCCGGCCGCGCAGCAGTCCGGCGCGCGGGCGGGCCTCGTCGCGGTACTTCGTCTGCACCTGGTAGAGCGAGAGGGGCAGGTCCTTGTAGGAGGAGTAGAGGTCCTTCACCAGGAGCGTGAACATCTCCTCGTGGGTGGGGCCGAGCAGGTAGTCGGCGCCCTTGCGGTCCTTCAGGCGGAAGATGCCGTCGCCGTACTCCGTCCAGCGGTTGGTCGCCTCGTAGGGCTCGCGGGGCAGCAGCGCCGGGAAGCTGACCTCCTGCGCGCCGATCGCGTCCATCTCCTCGCGCACGATGCCCTCGACCTTGCGCAGCACGCGCAGGCCCAGCGGCAGCCAGGTGTAGATGCCCGGGGCCGCACGCCGGACGTAGCCCGCGCGGATCAGCAGCCGGTGGCTCGGCACCTCCGCGTCGGCGGGGTCGTCGCGGAGGGTGCGCACGAACAGCTGGGACATCCGGGAGATCATGCGGCGAAGGCTATCCGTGACCCACGGCCGCCCGCGCGCCGGTTGTGCGCGCCCCGTCCTGGGCGCCGGCCCCGCCGTGAGGCGAGCAGCGTGCGGGTCAGGCGCGGCCGGCGCGCCAGGCGGCCCGCACCAGCGGGGCCTGGAGCGGGAGGCGGGCCCAGGCCGCCGGGGCCGGGACCGGGCTGCGGCCGGCCTGGGCGTCGAGGGCCATCTTCACGTTGCCGGGGAAGACGCCGAGGAGCAGGGCCGCGCTCGCGAGTCCCGCGGGGCGGCGGGTCGCCGGCACCAGCAGGCCGGCGGCGCACGCGAGCTCGGCGACACCGCTGGCCTTGATGACCTCGTCGTGCGCGGGCACCCACGACGGCATCAGCGGGCGGAAGACCTGCGGCCTGACCAGGTGCACGGTGCCGGAGACGAGGAAGGCGCCGACGAGGCCCTTCAGGGTGCGGGTCAGCGGAGCGGGACGGTTCACGGTGGGTCCTGTCGTGTGCGGGGCGGGGCGGGGCGGTGCGGGCCGGTGCGGGCGGTCCGGTGGGTCAGAACATGATCGTGGAGAAGCGGGCGGTCTCGGCGAAGCCGACGCGCTCGTAGGCGCGGCGGGCCGGGGCGTTCCACTCGTTGACGTAGAGCGAGACCGTGGGCGCGATCTCCGCCCGCACGACCTCGACGACCGCCGCCATCCCCCGCGCGGCGAGGCCCTCGCCGCGGCGGTCGCGGGGCACGTAGACGCCCTGGATCTGCGCCGCCCGCGGCGAGACGCAGGCGACCTCCGCCTTGAAGACCACCCGCCCCTCCTCGAAGCGGGCGAAGGACCAGCCCTTCGAGACCAGCTGCCGCACCCGGGCGCGGTAGAGGTCGGCGCCACCGCCCACCTCGGGGCTGACCCCGACCTCCTCGGTGTACATCGCGACGCAGGCGGGGTAGAGCGCCTCGAGGTCGGCGGGCTCCGTGCGGCGCACGGCCGGGTCGGGCGCGATGCTCGGCGGGCCGGCGATCTCGAGGTGGGGCTGGCGCCAGCGCACGTCGCGCGGGCTCCCCCACCCCTCGGCCGCGACCCGCCAGAAGGCCTCGACCGCCTCGTGGGGGCCCACCACGGTGGACGCGCTGCGACCGCGGGCCAGGGCCCGCTCGGCGAACGCGACGGCGTCGTCGGGCGTGGCCTCGATCGGCACGAGGTTGGCGCCGACGTGGCACGCCGCGACGAGGCGGCCGTCGTCGAAGCGGCCCCACACCTCGCCGCCGAGCCAGCGGGGGTCGAGGTTGGTGGTGCGCGCGCGGTGCTCGGCGAAGACGTTGAGCACCGGGTGGCGGGCGGTCAGCTCGAGGAAGGCCTGCAGGTCCGGTGCCCCGAGCACGTGGACGCCGTGGCGGATGTCGAGCACGGCCCGAGCCTAGTGCGACCGGCCGGCGGTGGCGTCAGGAGACGGTGACCTGCGCTCCCGCGCCGTCGACGCTCTCCATCCCCTCGGCGATGCGCATGGCCTCCTCGATGAGGGTCTCCACGATCTGCGACTCGGGGACGGTCTTGACGACCTCGCCCTTGACGAAGATCTGGCCCTTGCCGTTGCCGGAGGCGACGCCGAGGTCGGCCTCGCGCGCCTCGCCCGGGCCGTTGACGACGCAGCCCATCACCGCGACGCGCAGCGGCACCTCGAGCCCGTCGAGGCCGGCGGTGACCTCGTCGGCCAGCTTGTAGACGTCGACCTGGGCGCGCCCGCACGAGGGGCAGGAGACGATCTCGAGCCGCCGAGGGCGCAGGTTGAGCGACTCGAGGATCTGCAGACCGACCTTGACCTCCTCGACGGGCGGGGCCGAGAGCGAGACCCGGATGGTGTCGCCGATGCCCTGGGAGAGCAGGTGGCCGAAGGCCACGGCGGACTTGATGGTGCCCTGGAAGGCCGGGCCTGCCTCGGTCACGCCGAGGTGCAGCGGCCAGTCGCCCTCGGCGGCGAGCATCTCGTAGGCGCGCACCATGACGACGGGGTCGTTGTGCTTGACCGAGATCTTGAAGTCGCGGAAGCCGTGCTCCTCGAAGAGGCTCGCCTCCCACTTGGCCGACTCGACCAGGGCCTCGGGGGTGGCCTTGCCGTACTTCTCGAGCAGCCGCTTGTCGAGCGAGCCAGCGTTGACGCCGATGCGGATGGAGGTGCCGCGGTCCTGCGCCGCGCGCGCGATCTCCTTGACCTGGTCGTCGAACTTGCGGATGTTGCCGGGGTTGACCCGGACCGCCGCGCAGCCGGCGTCGATCGCGGCGAAGACGTACTTCGGCTGGAAGTGGATGTCGGCGATGACCGGGATCTGCGACTTGGCCGCGATCGCCGGAAGCGCGTCGGCGTCGTCCTGGCTGGGGCAGGCCACGCGCACGATGTCGCAGCCGGAGGCCGTCAGCTCGGCGATCTGCTGCAGCGTCGCGTTGACGTCGCTCGTGAGCGTCGTGGTCATCGACTGCACCGACACCGGGTGCTCGCTCCCGACGCCGACCTTGCCCACGCGGATCTGGCGCGTCGGGCGCCGCGGCGCGAGGACCGGGGGCGGGGCGGCGGGCATGCCGAGGCTGACGGTGCTCATGGCCTCCAGGCTACCGGCGGGGCCCCGCCCGCCCCCACGGGTCCGGTCAGGTGCCGTAGGGGCTGATCGGGACGACGAGGTCGCCGACGATGAGCACGACGCCCATGACGAGGAGCGCGGCCCCCACGACGTACGCGACGGGGAGCAGCTTGGCCACGTCGACGTAGCCCGGGTCGGGGCGACGGCGCACCCGCGCGACGCCGCGTCGCAGCGCCTCCCACAGCGCGCCGGCGATGTGGCCGCCGTCCAGCGGCAGCAGCGGCAGGAAGTTGAACATGCCGATGAACAGGTTGAACCCGGCGATGAGCAGCAGCAGGAAGGCGACCTTGTCGGTGCTGGGGATGAGGTCGGTCGAGGCGGTCTCGCCGGCGATCCGGCCGCCGCCGACGATGCTGACCGGGCTGTCGAGGGCGCGCTCCTCGAGCCCGACGACCGCGCGGGCGACGCCCCACACCTCCTGCGGCAGGGTGGCGATCGCCTGCACGGTGTCGACGGTCATCTCGCCCATCTCGCCCAGGGTGTAGAGCGGGCCGCCGGTCACCAGGCCCTCGAAGGAGGGGCTGACGCCGAGGAAGCCGACCTGGCGCAGGGTCTCGTCCTCCAGCGAGGTCGGTCGCGCCGTGACCGTCGTGTCGGTCTCGACCGTGAGGCGTTCGCCGTCGCGGACCAGCTCGATCGTGGCGGCACCGTCGGCGTTGCCGCGGATCAGCCCCTGCAGCTGCTCCCAGCCGGTGACCTCGGTGCCGTTGAAGGCCACGATCTCGTCGCCCTGCTGCAGGCCGGCCTCGGCCGCGGGGCTCGGCGGGTCGGCGGGGGTGCAGTCGCGCCCGGCCTCCTCGGCCGGGATCACGCACTGCGACACCGCGGAGACGGTCGGGGTGATGACCGGGTCGCCGGGGTTGCCGTAGGTCGCGAAGACGCCGGTGAAGACCGCGAAGGCGATGAGCAGGTTGACGGTGGGGCCGCCGGCCATCACCACGACCTTCTTCCACCACGCCATCTTGTAGAACAGCCGCGGCTCGTCCTCGGGGCCGATCAGCTCCCACTCGGCCGAGCGGGCGTCGGAGACCAGCTGGGTGAACAACCCGGTGTTGGAGCGGCGGACCCGGTGCACCGGGGCGCCGTGCTCGTCGACGCCGGCGGGCTCGGCGAGGTCGTCGCCGCCCGGGGGCAGCATACCGACGATCTTGACGTAGCCGCCGAGCGGGATCGCCTTGAGGCCGTACTCCGTCTCGCCCACCTGACGGCTCCACACCGTGGGGCCGAAGCCCACGAAGTACTGCGTGACCTTCCCGCCGAACTTCTTCGCCGGCACCATGTGGCCGACCTCGTGCAGGCCGATCGAGACCAGGATCGCGACGGCGAAGACCAGGACGCCGAGGAGGTAGAGCAGCGCGGTCATGAGGTGGGGGTGGTCCCTTCGATCACGCGCGCGGCCTCCGCGCGCGCCCAGGCGTCCGCGGCGAGCACGTCGTCGACGGACAGGTCGTCCTCCTCCGAGCGTACGTCGTGGCGCGCGAGCACGCGGTCGATCGTCGCGACGACGTCGGGGAAGGCCAGCGCACCCGCGTGGAACTGCTCCACGCAGACCTCGTTGGCGGCGTTGTAGACCGCGGGCGCGGTGCCGCCTCGTCGTCCCGCCTCGCGCGCGAGGCGGACGGCCGGGAAGGCGTCGTCGTCGATCGGCTCGAAGCGCCAGTCCGCGGCCTGCCGCCAGTCCACCGGCGTCTCCGCGCCGGGCACCCGGTCGGGCCACGCCAGGCCCATCGCGATCGGCACCATCATCGTCGGCAGCCCGATCTGGGCGACCACGGCGCCGTCGGTGAACTCCACCATGGAGTGCACGAGCTGCTGGGGGTGCACGACGACCTCGATGTCGTCGTAGGCCACGTCGAAGAGCAGGTGCGCCTCGATCACCTCCAGGCCCTTGTTGACCAAGGTGGCGGAGTTGGTGGTGATGACGGTGCCCATCGCGAAGTTGGGGTGGGCCAGCGCCTGCGCCGGGGTGACGTCGCGCAGCTGCGCGGGGGTGCGGCCCCGGAAGGGCCCGCCGCTCGCGGTGAGCACCAGTCGGCGCACCTCCTCGCGGCGCCCGGCGCGCAGGCTCTGCGCGATCGCGCTGTGCTCGGAGTCGACCGGCACCACCTGGCCGGGCGCCGCGGCGCGGGTGACCAGCGGACCGCCGATGATGAGCGACTCCTTGTTGGCCAGCGCGATCGTCGTGCCGGCCGCGAGCGCGGCCAGCGTGGGCCGCAGCCCCACGGCGCCGGTGATGCCGTTGAGCACGACGTCGCACGCCATCGCGGCGGCGGTGACGGAGGCGTCCTCGCCGAGGCCCGCGAAGGCCGGCCGGAACTCCGCGACCTGCTGCTCGAACAGCTGCTCCTGCGAGCCGCCGGCCGTCAGCGCCACGACCCGGAAGCGGTCGGGGTGGCGGCGCGCGAGGTCGAGGGCCTGCGTGCCGATGGACCCGGTCGAGCCCAGGATGACCACGTCTCGTCTGCTCACGGCCGACGAGTCTCGCAGGTGGAGGGGCGCGACCCTGCGCGGCGTCAGCCCCGCAGCACCGGGCGCAGGGCGTCGAGCACCGCGGGGTCCTCGATCGTCGACGGCACGGCGGGGTCGCGGCCGTCGGCGACCTCGCGCATGGTGCGGCGAAGGATCTTGCCGGAGCGGGTCTTGGGCAGCGCGGGCACGACGTCGACGCGGCGCAGGGCGGCGACCGCGCCGATCTCGTCGCGGACCTTCGCGACGAGCTCGGCGGCCAGGGCGTCGGGGTCGGTGTCGACACCGGCCTTGAGCACGACGAAGCCGCGCGGCACCTGCCCCTTCAGCTCGTCGGACACGCCGACCACCGCGCACTCCGCCACGGCCGGGTGACGCCCGAGCACCGCCTCCATCGCCCCCGCCGAGAGCCGGTGGCCGGCGACGTTGACGACGTCGTCGGTGCGCCCCATGACGAAGAGGTAGCCGTCCTCGTCGACGTAGCCGCCGTCACCGGTGAGGTAGTGGCCCTCGAAGGCCGAGAGGTACGACGCGACGTAGCGCTCGTCGCCGTCGACCGGGCCGCCCCAGAGCGTCGGGAGCGTGCCCGGCGGCATCGGCAGGCGCAGGCAGATGGCGCCCTCGGTGCCGGGCGGCACCTCCTGGCCCTGCTCGTCGAGGACGCGCACGTCGAAGCCCGGCACCGGCACCGACGGCGAGCCGGGCTTGAGCGGCATCGGCTCGAGCCCGCGGAGGTTGGCCGCGATCGGCCAGCCCGTCTCGGTCTGCCACCAGTTGTCGACCACCGGCACCCCGAGCCGCTCGGAGGCCCAGTGGAAGGTGTCGGGGTCGAGCCGCTCCCCCGCCAGGAAGAGCGTCTCGAGGCTCGACAGGTCGTGCTGGGCGAGCAGCGCGCCGTCGGGGTCCTCCTTCTTGATCGCCCGGATCGCGGTGGGGGCGGTGAAGAGCGCCTTGACCCGGTGGCGCGCGACGACGCGCCAGAAGGCCCCGGCGTCGGGGGTGCCGACGGGCTTGCCCTCGTAGAGGACCGTCGTGGCGCCGCAGATCAGCGGGGCGTAGACGATGTAGGAGTGGCCGACCACCCACCCCACGTCGGAGGCGGCCCAGAAGACGTCGCCGGGTCCGCAGTCGAAGACGTGGGGCAGCGACCACGCCATCGCCACCGCGTGGCCGCCGTGGTCGCGCACGATCCCCTTGGGCCGCCCGGTCGTGCCCGAGGTGTAGAGCACGTAGAGCGGGTCGGTGGCCTCGACCACCACGCACTCGGCCGGGTCCGTGCGCCCGGCCGTCATCGCGACGGCCCAGTCGACGTCGCGGCCCTCGACCAGGGTCGCCTCGACCTGGGGCCGCTGCAGCACCACGACCGCCGGCACCTCGTGCGCGGCGAGCTCGAGCGCCCGGTCGACGATCGGCTTGTACTCCAGCACCCGCCCGGGCTCGAGCCCGCACGACGCGGTCACCAGGGCGGCCGGGCGCGCGTCGTCGACGCGGGCGGCGAGCTCGGCGGCCGCGAACCCGCCGAAGACCACCGAGTGGACGGCGCCGATGCGGGCGCAGGCCAGCATGGCGACGACGGCCTCGGGCACCATCGGCAGGTAGACCACGACCCGGTCGCCCCGCTGCACCCCGAGCGCCCGCAGCACCCCGGCGAAGGCCGCGACGTCCTCCAGCAGCCGGCCGTAGGTCAGCTCGCGCACCTCGCCGGTGTAGGCGGAGTCGTGGACGAGGGCCACCCGGTCGGCGTGGCCGGCGACGACGTGGCGGTCGAGCGCGTTGTAGCAGGTGTTGAGGGTGGCACCCGGGAACCAGCGGTGGAAGGGCGCCGCCGACGAGTCGAGCACCTGCCGGGGCTTGCGGGCCCAGGAGACGAGCGCGGCGGCCTCGCCCCAGAAGCCCTCGGGGTCGCGGATCGAGCGGTCGTGGGTCTCGCGGTAGCCGGTCACGGAGCCATCCTGCCGCGCACCGCGTGGGGCACGCCACACCGCGCACCTGGGCCCGGGCCGCCGAAGGTGCAGGATGGGCCGCATGCACGCACGCCGCGCCCTGGTCCGCCGCCCCGGCCCGAAGCTCGCCGACGGCCTGCTGACCCACCTCGAGCGCCAGCCGGTCGACGTCGACCTGGCGACGCGCCAGTGGGAGGGCTACGTCGAGGCCCTCGCGGCCGAGGGCTGGGAGCCGGTCGAGGTCGCCCCGGCCGACGACTGCCCCGACGCCGTCTTCGTCGAGGACACCGTGGTGGTCTACGCCGACCTCGCCGTCGTCACCCACCCGGGCGCGCCCGAGCGGCGGCCCGAGACCGACGGCACCGAGCGCGCCCTCGGCGAGCTCGGCTACGCCGTGGCCCACCTCGACGCCCGCACCGGGGCCACGCTCGACGGCGGCGACGTGCTGAAGCACGACGGCACCGTCTGGGTCGGCGTCGGCGGTCGCACCAACGAGGCCGGGGTCGCCGCGCTGGCGGCCCTGCTCGAGCCCCGGGGCGCCCGGGTGCTGGGGGTGCCGACCACCAAGGTGCTGCACCTGAAGTCGGCGGTGACGGCCCTGCCCGACGGCACGGTCGTCGGCTACCCCCCGCTGGTCGACGACCCCGACGCGTGGGGCTCCTTCCTGCCGGTGCCGGAGGAGGGCGGTTCGCACGTCGTCGTCCTCGACGAGGAGACCGTGCTCATGGCCACGAGCGCGCCGCGCACGGCGGCGCTGCTGCGCCAGCGCGGGCTCCGCACGGTGTGCGTCGACATCTCGGAGTTCGAGAAGCTCGAGGGCTGCGTGACCTGCCTGTCGGTGCGGCTGCGCCACACCCCCTGAACCGCCCGGCCGCACCGGGAAAACCCGTTGCGCGCCGGCCGGGGCACCCGCCACGATGACGGCTGCCCGGGCGCCAGTGCGCGCCCACGACGAGAGGAGCGTGACGTGTCCACGACTGT
Organism: Nocardioides perillae; assembly: GCF_013409425.1. Lineage (NCBI taxonomy): Bacteria > Bacillati > Actinomycetota > Actinomycetes > Propionibacteriales > Nocardioidaceae > Nocardioides > Nocardioides perillae. The sequence goes on from NZ_JACCAC010000001.1 coordinate 2,878,013, forward strand.
CTCCGGCCTGCCCTCCACCGCAGCCAACCCTCTCGTCTCCAGGAGCACCCACCGCGATGACCCGCGAGCAGCACCCCGCCCCCGCCTGGGGGTCCGCGCCGGCCGCTGAGCCCGGCACCCCCGTCCCCACCGTCACCGAGCAGCAGCTCGACCCGAGGTTCGTCCTCGACTGGCAGACCTACGACGACCCCGACGACGAGCGTCAGCGCTGGTCGACGTGGCACGACGTCGAACCGCTGAGCCGTGGCCCCGAGCCGCGACCCGACTGGGTCGTGGTCTCCCGCGGCGCACTCGACACCGAGCTCGGCATCCTCAAGACCGGCAAGGAGGCCGACGTCTTCCTGCTCGAGCGCGCGGACCCGCACGACCCCGCCGGCGGGGTCGTGATGGCCGCCAAGCGCTACCGCAGCCCCGAGCACCGCACCTTCCACCGGGCCGCGACCTACACCGAGGGGCGCAGCATGCGCCGCTCCCGCGACCAGCGCGCGGTCAAGCGCGGCAGCACCTTCGGCCGCCAGCTCGCCGCCACCGAGTGGGCCGCCTCGGAGTGGGACCTGCTCAAGCGCTTCTGGTCGGCCGGTCTGCCCGTCCCCTACCCCGTGCAGGTCGACGGCACGGAGATCCTCATGGAGTGGGTGCACGTCGACGGTGCAGAGGGGCCGACGACCGCGCCGCGCCTCGCGCAGACCCGGCCGGACCCGGCGCTGCTGGCCTCGCTCTTCGAGCAGCTGCGCGCCGCCATGCTCGGGATGGTCGAGCTCGGCGTCGTGCACGGCGACCTGTCGGCCTACAACCTGCTGGTGCAGGACGAGCGGCTCGTCGTGATCGACCTGCCGCAGGTGGTGGACCTCGTGGGCAACCTCCACGGCGTCGACTTCCTCGCGCGCGACTGCGCCAACGTCTGCGGGTGGTTCCGCGCCCGCGGGCTCGAGGTCGACGACGGGGAGCTGCTCGGCGACCTGCTGGCCCACGCGTTCTAGGACCGTCGGCCCGCGCGGCTACGGTGCGGGCATGAGGCACACCCGAGGGCGCGCGGTCGAGGTCGACTCCCTGGTCGACCTCGACCGCCGCCTGGCGCGCGGCGCCAGCACGATGGCCGGCTGGCACCTGCGCGGGCTCGACCTCGCCGACCACGGGCCGGCCCTGCGCCGCTGCTCGGTCGCCGGGGCGCTCTTCCTCGGCTGCCGGCTGCACCCCGACGACGAGGCCGACGTCCGCCGCCGCGGCGCCACCGTCTTCCCCGAGGTGCCCGGCGTGCCGGTCGACGTCTACCGCGGCACGCTCTACACCCCCGAGGAGCTCTACGACACCGTCCTGGCCGGGCAGGGGGCCGGGCAGGGGGCCGGGCAGGGGTACGCCGTCTCGCTCGACGCACGCGCCTACGCCTGGTCGCAGCAGTCGCCCGACCGCGACGTCGCGCTGGCCCAGGCACTGCACGACCACGCTGTCGACACAGCGCTCGACGGCTGGGCCGCCGAGCGGCGACTGGTCGGCGTCATGGGCGGCCACGCCCTGCCGCGCGACTCCCCCGGCTACCGCGAGGCGGCGCTCCTCGGCCACGCACTCGGTCGTCACGCGCTCGTCGCCACCGGTGGTGGTCCCGGGGCGATGGAGGCGGCGGCCCTCGGCGGCTTCCTCGCGGACGAGCCGGTCGCCGAGGTCGGGGCGGCCGTGGCGCGGCTCGCCCGGGTGCCGTCCTTCCGGCCGTCCGTCGACGCGTGGGTCACCGCGGCGCTGGAGGTGCGGCGCGCCCACCCCGCGGGTCGTGAGGGCCTGGGCATCCCCACCTGGCACTACGGTCACGAGCCGCCGCACGTCTTCGCCTCGAGCATCGCGAAGTACTTCGCCAACCCCACCCGCGAGGCGGTGCTGCTCGAGGTCTGCGACGCCGGCATCGTCTTCCTGCCCGGGGCCGCCGGCACCGTGCAGGAGGTCTTCCAGGACGCCTGCGAGAACTACTACGCCGACGAGTCGTCGGTCGCGCCCATGGTGCTGCTGGGGCGGCGGCACTGGACGGTCGACCTGCCGGCCTGGCCGCTGCTCGAGCGGCTGGCGCGGGGGCGGGCGATGTCCGACCGCGTGCACCTCGTCGACACCGCCGAGGAGGCGATCGCGGCGCTCGGGCTGCGCTGACCGCGCGGCCCGTGCCCGGTCGTCTCACCACTGGACGCCCTCGCCCGGGTCGGGGCGCTGCGCGTCGCGGACCTCCCGCTCGGTGCCGGCGGCCCGCGCGGCCAGGTCGGCGAGCCGCGCGGCGTCGCGGCGCTGCTGCGGTGTGGCCGCCGGCAGGGCGGCCGCCGCCTCCTCTGCGGCTCGGGAGGCCGCGAGCTTGGCGCGCACGCGCTCGTCGGCGCGCCGGGCCGTGCGGGACACCGCCGGAGCGGCGGCACCGGGCTGGGTGCACCCGCCCGCGGCGAGCACGCCGCGCGCCCTCGTCCACTCCTCCCGGCCCGCCCCCTGCTGCCCGCCGCGCGCGGCGGCGTCGCCGCGCGCCTCCACGACGAGCGCGAGGTTGACCCGCACCCGGCACTGTGCCTCGGCCGGCGCCAGCGCGAGGGCGTCGGTCAGTGCCACCTCGGCGCCCGCCAGCTCGTCAGGGTCGGTCCGCCCGCGCGAGCCGCTCGCGGCCGCGCGCGCCGTGCCCTCCCCGAAGGCGGCGACCCACTGCTCGACCGGGGCCGCCACCCGGTTGCGCGCGAGGTGCGCGACGGCGTCGCGCACCTCCCCCGCCGCGTAGGCGTCGCGGCCGCGCTCGTCGTCCAGCGCGAGCATCAGCACCCGAGCGGCGACGAGCAGCAGCAGGAGGCTGGGCACGGCTCCGAGGAGCAGCAGCCGTCGGCGCGCGCTCACGGCCGGCCCGCCCGCCGGGTCTCGTGGAGGTCGCGGGCCCAGCGCCGCAGCTCGGCGAGCCCGAGCAGGGCCGCGAGCCCTGCCAGCGCCCACGCCGGGTCGGTCGGCGTCGGCACCGCCCGCGTCACGACCGCCTCGGGCTCCGGGAGCCGCAGCGCGAGGTCGCGCAGCGCGGCGGGGCCCGCCGAGGGTCCGCGTCCGACGTACGGCACCTCCAGCTGCGACGCCACCCGGCGCAGGGTGGCCGGATCGGCCCGCGAGAGCGCGGGCGCGCCGCTGCGGGGGTCGACGACCGGGGGCGCACCCGGCAGGTCGGCGCGCGGCATCGTCGCACCCGCCCGCGTGCCGTAGCCCAGCACGGCGCCGCCGTCGCTCAGGGCCCCGGCCGGGCGCCAGGACCGGGCCGCGGTGCCCGCGGGCCGCCCGGTGGTGTCCTCCCCGTCGCTGAGCAGCAGCACGAGGCTCCCCCGCTCGGGGTACTGGCGCGCGGCGCGACGCAGCAGGGCGGTCACCTCGGGCAACGGGCGGTCGACGGTCGACCCGGTGCCGGCACGCGGGTCCTCCGGCGCGGTGCGCGCCACCGCGTCGAGGAAGGCCGCCCGGTCCGTGGTGGCGGGCACGACCTCCTCGACCTCCCGCCCCCACACCACGAGGCCGAACCGCGCCCCCTCGAGCCGCTCGGTCAGGACGGCCAGGTCGGCCCGCGCCGCCTCGAGCCGGGTGCGGCCACCGGGCCCGTCGGTCGCGGCCATGCTGGTGGTGCGGTCGAGGACGACGAGCAGCTGGCGGTCGGGCACCGTGCCCGCGGTCGCGACCGTCCGGCCCAGCAGCAGCGGGTGGGCGAGCAGCACCCCGACGACGACCACGAGCAGTGCCCGCACGGGCCACCCAGCGCGGTCGCGCCCGCGGCGCAGCACCGGCACGAGCACCGCGACCAGCCCCACCGCGACGCCGAGCGCCAGCACCCGCGGGTCGAGCAGCGGCTCCCACCGGACGCCGGCCACCGCCCCGCCGAGGCCACTCACCGCACGCCCCGTCTGCGCCGAGGACCGCTCGGCCACCCGTCTGCTGGACGGGGTCGGCCGGCCGTCGGCCGCACCGCGCACGCCAGCGCCAGCGCCAGCGCGCCCGCACCGAGCACGAGCGCCCCGGCGCCGGGCGCGTCGACGCGTCGGGGGCGGGGCGGTCGCTCGAGGCGCCGTGCCTCCTGCCGGGCGATCGCCGCGACGACCGCGTCGGCCGCGTCGGACGTCGAGCCCGCGTCGAGCAGGCTCAACGTGCCGCCGGTGCGCCGCGCCGCCCGCTCGAGCGCGGAGCGCCGCGGACCGGTCAGGGCGTCGGGTCCGACGGCGTGCACGACGACGTCGCGCGCCACGGCGTACGCCGCGGCCTCGGACAGGTCGTAGAGCGGCGGGCCGAGGGGATCGTTGTCGGTGGCCAGCACGACGGTGCGGCCCCGCCGCTGGTCGAGGGCGTCGAAGCGCTGCACGCAGGAGACCAGACCGTCGCCGACCTGCGAGAGCCGGCGGCCGTCGCCCTGGGTGGCGAAGTCGAGGGCCGGGTCGCCGTCGACCACCGCGTCGGCCACGGTGCGCAGCCGCGCCCGCACCGCCGCGTGGTCGTCGCTGAGCGGCATCACGGTCAGCGGCGCGCCGTCGAAGAGCACGATCGCCACCCGGTCGTCGCGCTGCTCATCGACCACCGCCGAGACCGCGCGCAGCACGGCGGCCGCGCTCGAGTCCATCGAGCCCGAGCCGTCGAGGCAGACCACGACGTCGCGACTCGGCGGGTCGGCCGCCGCGGTCTGGGTCCGGGTCGGGCGGCTGAGCACCAGCGCGGCGCCGACCAGCAGCGTGAGCGCCGCGACGACGCGCACCCCGGTGAGCAGGAGGCGGCGTCGGCGCAGTCGCCGGAAGGGGGGCAGGGCTCGCACCCGGGCCGCAGCCACCGGACCGAGCAGCAGGCCGTCGCCGCGGTCGCGCACGCGTCGCGCCCCGAGCAGCAGGACGGACAGCGCGAGGAGGCCGACGACCGGCAGGGCGAGCGGCCAGCGGGGGTCGTCGAGCGCGGTCAGCGCCACGCCGCCACCGCCTCCCGGGCTGCGGCGAGCGCGCGGGCCCACCGCTCGTCGGCCGCCGTCCGGTCGGTCGCGGGGGCGCCGTCGGGGGCGAAGCCAGGCGGGTAGGTGAGCGCGACCGCGGCGACCGTCGCGGCGAGCGGGCGCGAGCGGCGCTGGTCGCGCTCGGTGGCCGCCTCGGTGGCGAGGGCCAGGTCGTCGAGCGCAAGGCTGCGGGCGGGCAGGTCGCCGAGGTCCTCGGCCAGGCCCCGCACCAGGGCGCTCAGGGCCAGGTGCGACTCCCGGTCGGTCGTGCGCCCGACGGACCGCTCGGCGTCGAGGGCGTCGAGCGCGCGGAGCACCCGACGGCGCAGCCGCGCCCGGCGCCATCGGCGTGCCGGGCCCGACCGGGCGGGAGCCCGGCGGTCGCGGGCGGGGCGGGTCCACCACCAGACCCCGAGGTGCCAGACGACGACGAGCGCGACGAGTGCGAGGCCCAGCAGAGCCCAGGGCGCGTCGTACCCGACGGGCGGGCTCAGCTCCCGCAGCGGGTCAGCGGCGGCCACGGCGCTGCCGCTCCAGCAGCCGCAGCACGGCTGCCACGGCACCCTCCTCGTCGGGCACCCGCTCGTGCGGCACGCCCAGCCGGTCGAGGGCCCGCTGCAGGCGGGCCGCGTCGGTGGCGTCGGCCGCGGCGTACTGCACGGCGAGGTGCGGGTCGTCGAGGAGCCACGCGGGCAGCCGCGCGCCCGAGCCGACGTCGACCAGGGGTGCCGTGGTCGCCCGCGTCGGGTCGAGGTCGGCGACGGTGACCAGCAGCACCTCGTGCTGCGCCGCCAGGCGCCGCAGCACCGACGTCAGCGCAGCGGGCAGCTCCCCGTCGGTGGCGAGCGGCACGTCGTCGGTGACGACCACGGCGATGCTGCGCCGACGCACCGTGCGCGCGACGTGCTCGAGCAGGCCCACGAGGTCACCCGGCGGGCCGTCCTCGCGGGTCGCGTCGTGGGCCGCGGCGAGGCACCGCTCGAGGTGCACCTCCCCCGTCCGGGGCGGCAGCTGGGCCGCACCGCCGGCGTGGCCGTGCACCAGGCCGACGCGGTCGCCGTGGCCGAGCGCGAGCTGCCCGAGCACACCGGCCACGAGGACCGCGACGCGGCGCTTGGGCACGCCGACGTCGTTGAGCGCCGCCATCTCGCGCCCGGTCGAGACCACGAGGAGCACGGTGTGTCGGCGCTCGGCGCGGTAGCGGCGCACCAGGAGCGAGCCGGTGCGCGCCGAGGCCTTCCAGTCGAGGTCGCCCACGTCGTCGCCGCGCACGTAGTCGCGCAGGTCCTCGAGCTCGGTGCCGCGGCCGGCCTGGGCGGCGGCGTACTGGCCCTCGAGGAGGCCGCGCACCTTGCGGTGGGCGTGCAGGGCGAGGCGGGAGCGCACCCGGACCAGGTGGGCCGTCACGGGCTGGGGACCGCCTCGAAGACGGCGTCGACCACGGACTCCGGGCGCACCCGGTCGGCCAGCGCCTCGAAGGAGAGGTGCAGCCGGTGCCGCAGCACGGCGTGGCGCAGCACCCGCACGTCGTCGGGCACCACGTGGTCGCGGCCGGCCAGCAGCGCCTGGGCGCGGGCGACGTGCAGGAAGGCGATGCTGGCGCGGGGGCTCGCGCCGCGCTCCACGAGCGCACCGGTCGCGGGCCCGACGACCCCGGCGAGGTCGCGGGTGGCGTGCACGAGGTCGACGATGTAGCGCTTCACCGCCGGCGACACGAAGACCCGGGAGGCGAGCGCCTGCAGGTCGAGCACGTCGTGCGGCGTGGCCACCGCCGGCGCGGGCCCGCCGTGCAGGCCGAGCGTGCCCGCGTCGACGCGGTCGAGCACCTCGACCTCGGCGGCGTGGTCGGGGTAGTCGACGACCTCCTGCAGCAGGAACCGGTCGAGCTGGGCCTGCGGCAGGACGTAGGTGCCCTCGTCGTCGACCGGGTTCTGCGTGGCCAGCACGAGGAAGGGGCGCGGCAGCGGGTGCACCACCCCGGCGATCGAGGTCTGCCGCTCCTGCATCGCCTCCAGCACGGCCGACTGCGTCTTGGCGCTGGCGCGGTTCACCTCGTCGAGCAGCACCACCTGGGCGTGCACGGGCCCGAGCTGGGTGTCGAAGGTGTGGGTGCGGGGGTCGTAGACCTGGGTGCCGACGATGTCGCTGGGCAGCAGGTCGGGCGTGCACTGGATGCGCGAGAAGTGCGCGCCCACCGACTGCGCCAGCGTCGAGGCGGCCAGGGTCTTGGCCAGCCCCGGCACGCTCTCGAGCAGCACGTGGCCCTCGGCGACGAGCGCGGTCAGGAGCACCCGTCGCACCCGGTCCTGGCCCACCACCCGGGCGCCGAAGGCGTCCGTCAGCCGGCTCAGCAGCTCGCTCGCGCGGGCCACCTCCTCGGCGGTCAACGGCTCGCTCACGTGGTGCGCGACCATGCGGGCTCCTCCGCGCTCGGGTCCGGTGCGGGCACGAGGCTAACCGCTGCCGCTGCCGCGGCTCGGCTCAGGCGTCGGCCTGCGACGCGACGCCCGGCAGGGTCGCGGTGCTGAGCGCCTCGACCTGGTCGCCGGGGCCGACCGCGGCGAGCTGGCCGCACGCCCCGTCGATCTCCTGCCCGCGGGTGTCGCGCACCGTCGTGGGCACGCCCTTCGCCTCCAGGCGGCGCACGAACTCGCGCTCGTCGGCCGGGTCGCTCGCCGTCCACTTCGAGCCCGGCGTGGGGTTGAGCGGGATCAGGTTGACGTGCACCCAGCCCCAGTCGCCGTAGCCGTTCAGCAGGTCGCCGAGGAGGTCGGCGCGCCACGCCTGGTCGTTGATGCCGCGCATCATGGCGTACTCGATCGAGACGCGGCGCTTCGTCACACGGGCGTAGTCCCAGGCCGCCTCGACGGTCTCGGCGACGGAGAAGCGGGTGTTGATCGGCACCAGCTCGTTGCGCAGCTCGTCGTCGGGGGCGTGCAGCGAGAGCGCCAGCGTGACCGGGACGCCCTCCTCGGTGAGCTGGCGGATGCGGGGCACGAGCCCGACGGTCGACACGGTGACGCCGCGCGCGGACATCCCGAGACCGGCGGGGCTGGGGTCGGTGAGGCGGCGTACGGCGCCCAGGACGGCCTTGTAGTTCGCGAGCGGCTCGCCCATGCCCATGAAGACGACGTTGTTGACCCGCCCCGGGCCGCCCGGCACCTCGCCGCGCGCCAGGGTGCGGGCCGCGGCGACGACCTGCTCCACGATCTCGGCGGTGCTCATGTTGCGCTGCAGCCCGCCCTGGCCGGTGGCGCAGAAGGGGCAGGCCATGCCGCAACCGGCCTGGCTCGACACGCACACCGTCGAGCGACCGGGGTAGCGCATCAGCACCGACTCGACCAGCGCACCGTCGAAGAGCCGCCACAGCGTCTTGCGGGTGGTGCCCCGGTCGGCCTCGAGGGTGCGCAGGGGCGTCATCAGGGTGGGCAGCAGCGCGGCGACCAGCTCCTCGCGCTGGGTGGCGGGGAGGTCGGTCATCTGGGCCGGGTCGTCGACCAGGCGCGAGAAGTAGTGCGTCGAGAGCTGCTTCGCGCGGAAGCCGGGCAGCCCGTGCTCGACCAGCAGGTCCTTGCGCTCGGCCTCGGTCAGGTCGGCGAGGTGGCGCGGCGGCTTGGCGCGGCCGCGCGGGGCCTCGAAGACCAGGGGCAGGCCGGTGCGGCCGGCCGCGGCGGCCGCCTCGGCGGCGGCGGCGTCGGCCAGCGGGGCGACCTCGGTGGCCGGGGCGACCGGGGCGACCGGGGCGACCGGGGCGGCCTCGGGTGCGGGGGCGGTGTCAGGTGTGTCGGGCATGGCTCCCCCATGGTCGCACCCGCCCCGGGGTGCGCCGAAAACGTCAGCGCTCGACGAGCACCATGAGCCACAGCACGAGCGAGGCGACGCCGAGCACCACGACCGCGGTGGTGACTGCCCCGAGCAGCACGTAGGCACCGAAGCGCCGGGTGCGGGCGGGGGCCAGGAGGCCGAGGGGCACCAGGAGGGCGAGCAGCGCCAGCGGGAAGAGCGAGGCGGCGGTGTCGTAGTCGAGGAACAGCCGCAGCAGGCCGATCCAGCCGCCGGGCACGACCGTCACGAGCACGGCGCCGGCGAAGAAACCGGCGAGCGCGCTGAAGACCGGGTGGTCGCGGTGCCACCAGTCGGTGGGCTGCGCGGGTCGACCGGGCGTCACGGTCTCCGCGTCACGGCTGCTGGGCACCGGGTCAGCATCCCACGGCTCAGAAGACGGCGTAGTGCAGCAGCAGCCAGGTGGGGGCGACGGTCGCGAGCAGGGAGTCGAGACGGTCCATCAGCCCGCCGTGGCCGGGCACCACCTGCGACATGTCCTTGATCCCGAGGTCGCGCTTGATGACCGACTCGCACAGGTCGCCGAGCGTGGCCATGACGACGGTGATGAGGCCGAGCACCACCCCCACCCACGCGGGGCCGTCGAGCAGCTGGGTGACCGTGAGCCACCCGGCGAAGACGCAGAGGGCGGCCGAGCCGGCGAACCCCTCCCACGACTTCTTCGGGCTGATGACCGGCGCCATGGGGTGCTTGCCGAAGAGCACCCCGGCGACGTACCCGCCGGTGTCGGAGGCGATGGTGACCAGGATGAAGCAGACGATGCCGAGCGCGCCCTGGGAGGGCTCCTCCGCGTCGGACCCGATGCCGCCCTCGGCCAGCAGCAGGGCCACGAAGGAGCCGAGGAAGGGCACGTAGACCAGCGTGAAGACCGACGCGGTGGCGGTGCGGACGTAGCCCTCGACGCCGCGGCGCAGCAGCCACAGCATGGTGGCCAGCGCGGTGACCGCGGTCGCGGTCACGAGCGCCTCGGCGCCCCACACGTAGGCGACGACGACCATGACGACGCCGCCGAGCATCAACGGCTGCTCCGGCAGGTCGACCGCCTGGCTCAACAGGCCCTGGCGCATCTCCCAGATCGCCACGACCACCGCGGCCGCCACGATGACCATGAAGGCGGTCTTGAGGAACGCCAGCGAGAGCGCGATCGCGGCGAGCAGGACGACGGCCGAGCCGATCGCGGCGGGCAGGTTGCGACCCGCCCGGCCGTGGTCCTTGGCAGGAGCCGCGGCGGGCGCGTGCGCAGGTGTCGGGTCGACCACAGGGGTCCGGGCGGCTCGAGGTCTCAGACCTCGAGCAGCTCGGCCTCCTTCGACTTCAGCATCTCGTCGATGGCGTCGGTGTGCTTCTTGGTGGTCGCGTCGAGCTTCTTCTCCGCCCCCACGACGTCGTCCTGACCGGCGTCGCCGTCCTTCTCCAACTTCTCGAGCGCCTGCTTGGCGGTGCGGCGCACGTTGCGCACCGAGACCCGGCCGTCCTCGGCCTTGGCCTTCGCGAGCTTGATGTACTCCTTGCGGCGCTCCTCGGTCAGCTCCGGGAAGACGCAGCGCAGCACCTTGCCGTCGTTGGCCGGGTTGACGCCGAGGTCGGAGTCGCGGATGGCGCGCTCGATGCCGCCCATCGCGCCCTGGTCGTAGGGCGAGATGAGGATGACCCGGGCCTCGGGGGCGGTGAAGGAGGCGAGCTGCTGCAGCGGGGTGGGCGAGCCGTAGTAGTCGACCACGATCTTGCTGAACATCGACGGGTGCGCCCGGCCGGCCCGGATCGCCGCGAACTCCTCGCGGGTCGCCTCGACGGACTTGCCCATCTTCTCGTCGGCCTCGGAGAGGACCTGGTTGATCACGGCTGCTCCTGTCTGGTGGTGCGTGGGGCGGGTGGGGGCTCAGCCGGCGGAGACCAGCGTCCCGATCCTCTCACCCGCGACGACGCGGGGGATGTTGCCCTCGGGCTCCATCCCGAAGACCACCATGGGCAGGCGGTTCTCGGCGCACAGGGTGAAGGCGGTCTGGTCGACGACGCGCAGCCCCTGGCTGATCGCGTCGTCGTAGGTCAAGGTGTCGAGCTTGCGCGCGGTGGGGTCCTGGTGCGGGTCGGCGGTGTAGACGCCGTCGACGCCGTTCTTGGCGAAGAGCACCGCGTCGCAGCGGCTCTCGAGCGCCCGCTGCACCGCGACGGTGTCGGTGGAGAAGAACGGCATGCCCATGCCGGCGCCGAAGATGACGACGCGCCCCTTCTCCATGTGCCGGATCGCACGGCGCGGCACGTAGGGCTCGGCCACCTGGCCCATCGTGATCGCGGTCTGCACGCGGGTCTCGACGCCCATCTTCTCCAGGAAGTCCTGCAGGGCCAGGCAGTTCATGACGATGCCGAGCATGCCCATGTAGTCGGCCCGCACGCGGTCCATGCCGCGCTGCTGCAGCTCCGCGCCGCGGAAGAAGTTGCCGCCGCCGGTGACGACCGCGATCTGGGTGCCCGACTCCACGACGCGGGCGACGTCGCGCGCCACGGTCTGCACCACGTCGGGGTCGACCCCGACCTTCCCGCCGCCGAAGACCTCGCCGGACAGCTTGAGGAGCACACGTCGGTAGGCGGTCACGGGCGGGTCCTCCTGGCGGTGGCGGGCGGGCGGTGGGTGCGGCGTACGGCGCGTGCTGCGGGCCCCGGACAGCGCAGGAGGCCGGTCCGGACCGCGGGAACCGCGCCGGACCGACCTCCGCTGCGTCTGGTCGGCAACCTAGCCGATCAGGCGCCGACCTCGAAACGCACGAAGCGGGTGACGGTGACGCCCGCGGCGTCGAGCACGGCCTTGACCGACTTCTTGCTCTCGGTCACCGACGGCTGCTCGAGGAGCACGACGTCCTTGAAGAAGCCGTTGAGCCGGCCCTCGGTGATCTTGGCGATCGCCTGCTCGGGCTTGCCCTCCTCGCGCGAGGTGGCCTCGGCGATCTCGCGCTCCTTGGCCACGACGTCGGCGGGGACCTCGTCGCGGGTGAGGTACTGCGGGCGCATGGCGGCGATCTGCATCGCGGCGCCGCGGGCGGCGTCCTCGTCGTCGCCCTCGAACTCCACGAGCACGCCCACCGCCGGCGGCAGGTCGGCGGCACGCTTGTGCATGTAGGTCACCGAGGTGCCGTCGAAGTAGGCCACCTGGCCCAGCTCGATCTTCTCGCCGATGGTGATCGCGAGGCCCTCGACGACCTCGCCGACGGTCTTGCCGTCGAGCGGGACGGCCTTGAGCGCCTCGACGTCGCCGGCCTTCGCCTCGGCGGCCGCGTCGGCGATCTTCTGGGCCACGGCGACGAAGTCCTCGCCCTTGGCCACGAAGTCGGTCTCGCACTTGAGCTCGACGAGCGCACCGCCGGAGGTGGCGACCAGGCCGGCGGAGGCCTCGCGCTCGGCGCCGCGCTTCGCGGCCTTCGCGGCGCCCTTGACGCGCAGCAGCTCGACGGCCTTGTCGAAGTCGCCCTCGGCCTCCTCGAGCGCCTTCTTGCAGTCCATCATGCCGGCGCTGGTGAGCTCACGGAGCTTCTTGACGTCGGCGGCGGAGAAAGTCGCCATGGGGTGTCCTCGCCCTCTTCTGGTCTGGGTGGTCAGGGAAGGGCCGGTGCCGCCCGGTGGGCGGCACCGGCCCAGGTGAGTGGTGGGACCGGCTCAGGAGTCGGTCGCGGGGGCCGCGTCCGCGGCGGGCGGAGCGGCCTCGGCGGGGGCCTCGGCGGGGGCCTCGACGGGAGCGGCGGCCTCACCGGCCTCGCTCGCGGCACCGGTCGACTCGGTGGCCGGGGTGGTCTCGGTGGCGGCGTCGCCACCGGTGGCCTCGACGGCGACCTTGTCGGCCTCGCCGGAGAGCAGCTCGCGCTCCCACTCGGCCAGCGGCTCGTCGGCGGCGGTGTCGGACCCCGAGCGGGCGCCCGAGCGCGACATCAGGCCGTCGGCCACGGCGTCGGCCACGACGCGGGTCAGCAGACCGACCGCGCGGATGGCGTCGTCGTTGCCCGGGATCGGGAAGTCGACGACGTCGGGGTCGCAGTTGGAGTCCAGGATGCCCACGATCGGGATCTTGAGCTTGCGGGCCTCCTCGACGGCGAGGTGCTCCTTGTTGGTGTCGACGATCCACACCGCGGAGGGGGTGCGACCCATCTCGCGGATGCCGCCGAGGGTCTTGTCGAGCTTGTCGCGCTCCCGCTTCATCTGCAGGAGCTCCTTCTTGGTGCGACCGGAGCCCGCGACGTCGTCGAAGTCGATCTCGTCGAGCTCCTTGAGGCGGTTGATCCGCTGGTGCACGGTCGAGAAGTTGGTGAGCATGCCGCCGAGCCAGCGCTGGTTGACGTAGGGCATGCCCACGCGGGTCGCCTGCTCGGCGATCGCCTCCTGCGCCTGCTTCTTCGTGCCGACGAACATGATCGTGCCGCCCTTGGCGACGGTCTCCTTGATGAAGGCGTAGGACCGGTCGATGTAGGCCAGCGACTGCTGCAGGTCGATGATGTAGATGCCGTTGCGCTCGGTCATGATGAAGCGCTTCATCTTGGGGTTCCAGCGACGGGTCTGGTGCCCGAAGTGGACGCCGCTCTCGAGGAGCTGGCGCATGGTCACGACTGCCATGGTGGTTCTCTCTCCTGGTGGCCCGCGCGCGCCCGCGAGGGCACGGCCGGGCCGGGTGGGTGTCCAGTTGTCCGCGGGCCGGCGGGTGCCGGCTCGCCCTGACGTCTGCGCGCGACCCCACCCGGTGCTGGCGCACCGGGACCGGAGGTCGTCGCCCACGGGTGGTCGGGGGCCGGAGCGGCTCCCGTCGCGGTCTGCGGACGTGCGAAGTCAGTCCCCGGAGGGACTGCTGGGGACACACTAGCCCCGCCGCGGCGCGCCCGACGAATCCGAGCGGGCCGCCGCGCGTGCACAGGGGGCTGCACCGACCCCGGTCCTCCCCAGCCTCGTCGCGGTGGCCCCGGCGTACGCCGTGGGGGCGGAGGGTGGGCGGGTGACCCGTCCCCGCTCCCGCCTCCGCCTGCTGCTCGCCGCGACCGCCGCGCTCCTCGCCCTGCCCGCAGGGTCGGCCGGCGGCACACCCGAGGGGGTCTGGCCCCTCGACCCGCGCCCAGCCGTGGTCGGGGCGTTCGCCCCGCCGCCGAGCCCCTGGGCGGCCGGGCACCGCGGCGTGGACCTCAGTGGACGGGTGGGCCAGCCGGTCCGTGCGGCGCTCGCGGGCACGGTGCGCTTCGCCGGGACGCTCGCGGGTCGAGGCGTGCTGGTCGTGGGGCACGGCGCGACCCGCACGACCTACGAGCCGGTGGCGGCGCTGGTCGTCGTCGGTGCGCGGGTGGCGCGCGGCGAGGTCGTGGGTGTGCTCGAGGGTGGCGGGTCGCACTGCGCGCCTGCCGCCTGCCTGCACTGGGGGTGGCGCCGTGGTGAGCGCTACCTCGACCCGTTGCTGCTCGTCGGGGGCGGCCCGGTGCGGCTGCTGCCCCTCGACGGGGGCGGCGGGGGCCCGGCCGCCGCGGTGGGACCGACGGCCGCGGCGGGCGCCTGGGCCGGCGGGGACACCACTGGCCCGGCTGCGCGCAGCGTGACGGCGCTGTGGCGCCCGCTGGCGGAGCTCGGGTTGCTCCCGTGCCCTGCTCAGGCGCGGGGGTGGGCCTGCCGGTAGGCGGCCCGCAGCCGGTCGGTGGTGACGTGGGTGTAGCGCTGGGTCGTGGCCAGGGAGGCGTGGCCCAGCAGCTCCTGCACGGTGCGCAGGTCGGCGCCGCCCTCGAGCAGGTGCGTGGCGGCCGAGTGGCGCAGGCCGTGGGGGCCGAGGTCCGGAGCGTCCTCGACCTCGCCGAGGAGCCGGTGCACGGTCGCCCGGACCGCGCGCTGGTCGAGACGGCCGCCGCGTGCGCCGAGGAACAGCGCCGGGCCGGAGCCCTCGCGCACCAGCGCGGGGCGCCCCCGGGACAGCCACCGGTCGAGCGCCGCGGCGGCGGGGCGGCCGAAGGGGACCGTGCGCTCCTTGCGGCCCTTGCCGAGGACGCGCACGACGTCGCGCTCGCGGTCGACGTCGTCGACGTCGAGCCCGACGAGCTCACCGACGCGCACCGCGGTCGCGTAGAGCAGCTCGAGCACCGCGGCGTCGCGGAGGCCGGTCGGGCCGGCCTCGGCGGCGGCCGCGGTCGCGTGGTCGACCACCGCGCGGGCCTCGTCGACCCGCAGCACGGTGGGGAGGGTGGTGTGGGCGCGGGGCGAGGCGAGCGCGGCACCCACGTCGGTGGTGGTCCGGCCGGTGCGGTGCAGCCAGGCGGTGAAGGCGCGGGCCGCCGCGGCCCGGCGCGCCATCGTGGTGCGGGCCATCCCCCGGGTCTGCTCCAGCGCCAGCCAGCTGCGCAGCGCGCGCAGGTCGAGCTCGGCCGCCCCGAGCCCGAGACGCCGGGCGTGCTCGAGCAGCCGGGCGACGTCGCCCAGGTAGGCGCGGACGGTGTGGGGAGCCAGGTCGCGCTCGGAGGCGAGGTGCTGCTCGTAGCAGCCGAGCAGCCGCGCCGCCTCCTCGTCGACCCCGGCGGCCTCGTCGACCCCGGCGGCCCCGGCGACCCCGTCGACCCGGTCGGCACCCGGCGCGCTGCCGCCCGGCGACCCGTCGCGCCGGGCCTCGGGACCGTCGACCCGGTCGCCCACCGGCCGCTCACCCCTCATCCCGCACCGTCCGGCCGCCCCGCGGACGGACCACCCTGCGGCCCTCGTGGCTCCCCGGATGCCCCCGCCGCGGGGTCGAGCGCGCCCCACACGTCGCGCAGCTCTCGCGGGGCGAGCTCGTCGAGCTGGCGGCGCACGTGGGCGAGCAGCTGCGCGGCGGCCTCGCTGGGGCCTGCGTCGACGCGGAGCAGCTCGCGGCCGTCGTCGCGGCGACGGACGACGAGCTCGCCGGCCGTGGGCTCGTCGTACCACCCCGCCATCGCCCCCACGGCGAGCAGCGCGCCGTGGGCGCGGGCTCGCCAGCGGCCGCGCGCCGTGCCGGGTGGCTCGAGCGCGACCGCGTAGACGTCACCGGCCCGGACACCGGCAGGCTCGTCACCCGGCCGCCCGCCTGCGGGCGGGCCGGCCGGGTCGCGCGTGCTGTCGGCCTCCACGGGCCCAGGCTAGGGCTCGCCCCCCTCGGGACGGTCGCGGCGCGCGAGGTCGGTCAGTCGCCACCCGGCGTCACCGTCGACCAGCCCCAGGGCGCGCAGCCGCTGCAGCTCGGCGCCGGTCTCGACCAGCCCGAAGCCGCAGGCACGCGCCACCGCGTCGCTGCCGACGCCGCGCCCGACGGGCACGGCGTCGAGGACCACCCGCTGCCGCGCGCTGATCCGGTCGCGTGGTCGTGCCGGGGCCCGCGGCTCGTCCACCAGCGCCTCCCCCGCCCGACCGACGAGCTCGAGGACCTCCTGGCCCGAGGTCACGACGGCAGCGGCGCCGGACCGGACGAGCTGGTGGGCGCCCTGGGAGGCCGCACTCGTGACCGGCCCCGGCACCGCCCCCAGGGGACGGTGGAGCCGCTCGGTCCAGTTGGCGGTGTTGAGGGCGCCGCTGCGCACCGCCGCCTCGACCACCACTGTGCCCCGACCGAGCGCGGCGATCAGCCGGTTGCGCGAGAGGAACCGGACCCGGGTGGGAGCACCGCCCGGCGGGGTCTCGGAGACCACCGCGGCGGTGGCGGCGAGGTGTTCGACCAGGCTGCGGTGGGCCTCGGGGTAGACCCGATCGGCACCGCAGGCCAGGACCGCGACCGTGGTGCCGCCCGCGCCGAGGGCGCCGCGGTGGGCAGCGTCGTCGATGCCGAACGCCGCGCCCGAGAGCACCGGCAGCCCCGCGCGCCCGACGGCCGCGGCGAGGTCGCCGGCGACCCGGGTGCCGTAGGTGGTGGCCGAGCGGGCGCCGACGACCGCGACGGCGGAGTGCAGCGCATCGAGGCGCAGCGGACCGCGGACCCACAGCCCCAGCGGCACGTCGCCGCGGTGCTGCAGCGGCTCGGGACGGGCCAGGTCGTCGAGCCCCGAAGGCCACTCCTGGTCGCCCGGGACGACGAAGCGCAACCCCGTCCGGGCGGCACGGTCGAGCTCGGCGTGCGGGTCGACCTCGGCGAGCCGCGCGGCGACGTCGGCAGCGGGCGCCTGGCCGCGCTGGGCGAGGAGGGCGTCGCGGACCGTCACCGCACCGAGCTCGCGCACCAGGCGCAGCACCCGGTGGTCACCCGGCTCGACCACGCGGCTCAGCGCGGCGCGGGCGAGCCGGTCCTCGTCGCCCGCCCGCGCGGCCGTCGGAGCGCTCACCGCCGGGCCTCGAGGTGGGCGAGGGCGGCGTGGACGGCGGGCGACGACGGGTCTTCGCCGCCGGCTCGGTCGTCCGCACGCCCGTCGACGAGGTCACCGACGGTCTCGGGCAGGTCGTCGAGGTCGGGCCCGACGTCGGCGGGTGCGGCCCCGGGCTGCACGACCCAGGCCGGGAGGGCGGTGCCGCGCCGCAGCGCCAGGGCGACCTCGACGTCGACCGCCTCGGGCCGGTGGACGCCGCGGAGGTCGGCGACCGTCCAGGCGAGGCGGTGCACCCGCACGGCGCCGCGCCGCGTCAGCGAGCCGTCCTGCAGGGCGGCACCGACGAGACGACGCGCGTCCGCCGGCAATGGGTGCTCGGCGCTGAGCACCGCGCCGGGGACGTGCGCGTTGAGGCGCCACCGGCGACCGGCCCAGCGGCGCGCTTGGCGCGCGCGGGCAGCCGTCACCCTCGCCCGCACCGCGGCGGTGCTCTCGGGCGGCTCGAGCGCGTCCTCGCCGCCGGCGCTGGCGGCCAGGTGGCAGACCACGTCGACGCGGTCGACGACGGGGCCCTCGAGCTTGCGGCGGTAGTCGCGGCGCCGGGTCTCGGCACAGCGGCAGCCGTTGCCGGCGGCCGTGGGGTGCCACCGACCGCAGGGACAGGGGTTGGCGGCGAGGACGACCATGCCGCGGGCGGGGTAGGTGGCGGTCTGGTCGCCGCGCGCCAGCGTGACCTCCCCGCTCTCGAGCGGGTCGCGCAACCCCTCGACGACGTCGGCGGCGAGGAGCGGGAACTCGTCGAGCACCAGGACCCCCGCGTGGGTGCGGCTGACCGCGCCGGGCGCGACCGTGCCGGTGCCGCCGCCCAGGACGCTCGCGCGGGTGGCGCTGTGGTGCAGCGACTCGTAGGGCGGGCGCCGCACCAGCCCCTCCCCCGGCACGAGCGTGCCGGCGAGGGAGCGCACGGCGGTGAGCTCGAGCGCCTCCTCGTCGTCGAGGTCCGGCAACAGCCCCGGCAGGCGCTCGGCGAGGCTCGTCTTGCCGGCGCCCTGCGGCCCGCTGAGCAGGAGGTGGTGACCGCCGGCGGCAGCGACCTCGACGGCGTAGCGCGCCTCCCGCATGCCGACGAGGTCGGCCAGGTCGACCTCGTCGCCCCGGTCCTGGCCGCGCCAGGCGAGCAGGGACAACCCCGACGGCTCCACCACCGGCGGGGCGTCGGGCACCTCCTCACCGCGCAGCAGCGCGAGCACCTGGGCGAGGGAGCGCACGCCGAGCACCTCGGTGCCGGGCACCATGGCCGCCTCGACCGCCTGCGGCTCGGGCACCACGACCCGGCGCAGCCCGTGGTCGCGGGCGACCATCACCATCGGCAGCACCCCGGTGGCGGGCCGCAGACCGGCGTCGAGGCCCAGCTCGCCGACGAAGACGGTGCCGGCGAGCGCCGAGCGGGGCACGTCGCCGGCCGCGCACAGCACGGACACCGCCACGGCGAGGTCGAAGTGGGTGCCGCGCTTGGGCAGCCCCGCCGGGGAGAGCAGCACGGTCACGCGCCGGGTGGCGGGCCACCCGACGCCGGCGGTGTTGCCCACGGCGGTGCGCACGCGGTCACGGCCCTCCTGCAGCGCCGCGTCGCCGCACCCGACGAGCGTCGTGCCGACCATGCCCTGCGACACGTCGGCCTGCACGTCGACGACGTGGCCGACGGACCCGGCGAGCGCCACGGTGCGCGCGCACGCCCAGGGCATCAGCCGATCCCCCGCACGTGCTCGACCTCGGCCGCGCCGCGTCGACGCAGGTGCACGGCGACGAGGTCGAGGCGCACGCCGCGCGGGTGCGCCGCGGGGTGGGCCGCCAACCAGGCGGCACCGAGGCGCCGCAGGCGCGCGAGCTTGGCGTCCGAGACCGCCTCGTGCGGCGTGCCGAAGGCGTCGCTGGAGCGGGTCTTCACCTCCGCCACCACGAGGTCGTCGCCCTCGCGGAGGACGAGGTCGAGCTCGCCGGCCTCGCAGCGCCAGTTGCGCTCGAGCAGCACCAGGCCCTGCGCGACGAGGTGCCGGGCGGCGACGTCCTCGCCGTAGCGGCCCAGCGCGGTGCGGCGCGCGGCCGTGTCACCGCTCGGGGGTGACTCCGCGGCAGGTGCTGAGGCAGGTGCCGCGGCAGGTGTGGGACCGTCCCCGGGCTCGGGCTCGGGCTCGGGCTCGGGTGAGGGTGAGGGGGCGGGGCCGGGTGCCGGCCCCGGGTCGGAGCCGGACTCGGGAGCGGCCGCGGGCACGGCGCCCGGCGTGGGGCTCGGCTCAGGGGTGGGTGGCGCGGTGGTGCTGGTCGTGGTCATCGGCGTACCTCCTGCGAGCAGCCTCGACCGCGCCGCAGGCCACCGGCGCCGCTCGGCCGGCGGCTGTGGACGACGAGCACCGGGGGCCGGCCTGTGGACGGCGGGTGGCGCAGCGTCGGACGCGGTCGTCAGCAGTCGAGGGCGTCGACAGGCACGTTCTCGACACGGTTGGTGGCGCTCTCCACGATCGCGCCACCGTCCGGCACGGGCACGAGGCCCACGTCGAGCGAGTCGACCCAGACCGTGACGGTCACCAGCTCCCCGCGCACCGCGGGGGCCGTCTCCGAGGCCGGCAGGCCGTAGGCGATCCGGATGCGGGGGTCGCCCGACCCGACGTGGGGGAAGGCGAGCTTCGCCAGCGCCTCCTCGCGCACGCACGTGGGGTCGGTGCCGACCACGAGCTGGCGGGCGGCCTCGCGAGCGGTGGCCGCGGCGGTGCTGAGCGCCCAGTAGTGGTAGCCGTACTGGACGACCGCGAAGACGAGCAGCACCACGACAGGGAAGACCAGCGCCATCTCGACGACCGCGGCACCGCGTGCGTCCCGCTGCCTCTCCCCCACCCGGGCCCTCACTCGACCAGCCTGACGATGCGGGGGCCCACGCCGACGTACTCCGCCTCGGGCCCGGTGTAGTCCGCCGGGACGGCCGGGAGCGCGTCCGGCGAGATCGTCACGAAGCGCACGGCGCTGAGGCGGCCCGAGGAGTCGAAGAGCAGGCCGTCCTGCTCCGTCACCCCGGCCTGCAGCAGCTCGCGCATGGCGGTGTCGATCGTGGTGATGACGGTGGCCATCGCAGGCTGCAGGCCCGGCAGGCCCAGGATCGAGGCCGGGTCGAGCAGCGGCAGGTCGGTGAAGGCCTCCGGGCCCGTGATGAACACGGGACGGAAGGTCAGCACGGGGTAGTCCCCGGCCTGCACCGCCGAGGTGGCCCCGAGGGTCGAGACCACCGCCACCCACATGAAGCGGTGGGAGTCGTAGATCGACCGGTCGAAGACGCTGGTGGGGGTCACCGGCGCGTCCCGGCTCAGGTAGCGGCCGGTGTCGGAGAACGTCGCCGGGGTGAGCAGGGAGGGCACGCGCACGAAGTCGAGCAGCTCGTCGTCGTTGACGAGTCGACCGTCGACCAGCACGCTCTCGCCGGGTCGGCAGGGCGCGCTCTGCGTGCAGGTCAGGCGCCCGGCCGGGCCGACCAACCCGTCGTGGAAGCCCGCCTCGTAGGCGTTGCTCATCATCGTGACGACGCAGTTGGGCACGTCCCCGTGGTGGTTGCCGTTGGTGTCGGTGACGCTGACGCCGTTCGACCCCGAGCAGGCGGCACCGCTCGCGACCTGGCGCAGCAGGGCCCCGTCGAGCGCGCCCTGCGGCACCGCGGCCGGCCAGGAGTCGATGAGGTGGTCGATGCCGTGCTGGAAGTTGAGCGGGAAGTTGGCGTTGGCCTGCGTGCCTGCCCGCGGGCTCTTGAGCAGCCGCCCGCAGGAGACCGGCGTCGCTCCGGCCAGGACGGGGTCCACGTCGACCGCGGAGGTGTCGGAGGAGTACGCCGTGGAGGTGACGGTGCTGCCGACGACCGTCTGCGTCACCACCTTGACCTGCCACTCGCCCGCGGTCGACGCGACGACGGCGGGCAGGGTCACGCTGACCTGGCCGAGGCGGCGGCGGTTGCGCCCGCCGTCGAGGACGAGCGTGCCGGGCACCTGCACCTCGACCCGCGCCAGGCCGCTGCCGCGGGCGAAGGCGACCGCGAAGCGCTGACCGGGCAGGAGCTCCGGCCACTCGCTGCCGCTCACCGCGACGCTGGGCGGGGTGCCGGTCAGCTGCTGGGTCACGCGTCCGGGCACCAACCCGTTGAGCCGCGGCGCCGCAGCGGCGAGGGGCCAGGTCGTCGTGACGGTGGGCGTGGCACCCCCGCCACCCTTGTGCGTGGTCGAGACGTAGCCGAACGGCAGGACGCCGCTCAGCAGGCTGCCGCCGGCGTCGAGGAGGCAGTCGATCGACAGCGCCATCGGGGCGAGCGGCCCGGGGCTGTTGACCCGGGCCGTGGCCCGCTTCTGCTGCTCGGTGCCCTCCGCGCCGGCCGCGCGGCCGAGGCCGAACTCCACGCGTGCCGTGGGCGTCGTCACCGACACCTGGTTGGGCGCGGGGAAGCTCACCGAGCCGGCGGGGCCCGCGACCGCGTCGAGCAACCGACCGGCGTACGCCGCGGTGGTCACCGCGCGGACGTCGGTCGGGCAGACCGGCATCTCGGGGTGCATCTCGCGCTGGCCGGGCACGGGGTTGCAGGCGAGGTACCACGCCACGGCCTGCGCGACGACCGCCTCCTGGGCGTCGGTGTGCGCGGGGAGGAACTGCGAGGCGAAGACCGCGGCGCGGTCCGCCTGCACCTGGAGCTGACCGCGACGGGCCCAGGTGTTGCCGAGGTCGACGGCGAGGCCGGCGACGACCATCAGCACGACGCTGACCACCGCGGTGAAGACCGCGACGGCCCCGCGCTCGTCGCGCGGCCGATGGGCGCCGCGCCCAGCCGGGCTCACCCGCAGCTCCCCTCGCTCAGGGTCACGTCGTCCAGGCGCTGGCTGAAGTCGGTGACCAGGGCACCGCCGCCGGGCAGCGGCAGCAGCGAGGCCAGGCCGCCGGTGGTCGGCACCTCCAGGTGCACCTGGACCGTCGCGCCGACGACCGGGTCGACGTCGACCACCTGCACCTCGACGTCGTCGGCGTCGAGGTCGACGCCGAGCCCGAGGTCGACGACGGTGGCGGCCACGGCCGCGGCCACCTCGGCCTCGAGCGCGTCGCAGGTGAACACGCCGACCACCAAGCCGACCGGCACGCCGGGCGTGACCGCGTCGATGCGCTGGGCACCCCAGAGGTACTGCCCGAGCTGGAGGGTGCCGAGCAGCAGCGGCAGCAGCAGCACGGCCGAGACCAGGCCGGCCTCCACCGCGACCGCACCACGCTGCTCGCGTCGTCGACGCGCGCACCTCCGCGCCATTCTCGCTCCTCCGCCACGTCCCGAGTGGTGACGCGTGCCCCGCCGCGTCGGCCCGCGGGTGCGGGCCTGAGGCCCACCCCATCGGCGGACCGCGGTGGGTCTTGAGGGTTTCTTGAAGGTTCGTCAGCCGACGAGTCGGGGGTGGCCGCAGGCCGGCGGCGCGACCCCCAGCACGTCGGCCCCGGCGACCCGGACCCCGAGGAGGCGGGAGAGCGGCACCAGGGCCTGGTTCACGTTGGCGACGACCGCCGCGGTCGAGGTGCCGACGACGCTGCTGCTCACCGCGGACAGCAACCCGGTCAGGTTGAGCTGCCCGACCGGCACCGCCTCGACCCGCACCGCACCCAGCAGCGTGGTGACCCGCACCGAGGCCGAGCTGCCGGTCGCGTCGAGCACGACCGACGGGCTCGGCAGGGCCACGGGACCCGCCGTGGTCGACGGCTCGGCGTCGAGGTAGGTGCGCGGCGGTGCGACGTAGAGCGTCGGCGACGCGGCCGCCTGGGCCGGCGTGGTGACGCTCGCGGTGTTGCGCAGGCGCAGGTCCAGCACGACCTCGACCTTGCCCACCACGCCGAGCAGCAGCCCGAGCGAGGACAGCACGGAGTCCAGCGTGCCGCTCGGGAGGAGCGAGCTCGTCGTGCCGGTGTCGAGGGTGCCGGTGACCCGCAGCGGCAGCGACACCGAGGTGGTGAGCAGTCCGCTCTGCACCTGGACACCGATCGTGTCCGGGTCGGCGACGGTCCCCTCGCCGCACCGTGCAGAGACGAGGCGGCCCGTGGCGCTGCCGAGCTCCGCACGGACGCTCAGCGTGCCGGCCTTGCTCGTCGGGTCCGAGGGGATGCCGACGTCGAGCGAGCCGAGCGAGCCGAGGCCCACCTTGTTCGGGAGCGCGAAGCCGAGGTCGGCCGCGACCTCGACCTGCGCGGTGCGCGCCTCCGCCTGGCCCAGCAGCCCGCAGGCCTGCTGCGGCGCCTGGATCGCGCGGAGGGCGATGGTGCCGTTGCTGACGTGCGGCGCGGCCCAGGCCACCCCGGTGTCGAGGAAGTTGTTGCCGTTGGACACCTCGGCGGCGACGCCGAGGGCCGCCGAGCCGAGCAGGTCGACGAGGTTGACGCGCCCCTCGAGGACCGAGCCGGCACCCACCGCCAGCACGTCTGCGACGTCCACCCGGAGCGTCTGCGACATCTGCTGGGACATCTGCAGCACGGTGCCCTGCGCGGCGGTGTCCCCGTCCTGGCCCAGCACGCGGGCGGAGGCGGCCAGCAGGTCGGCCACCTTGACCGCCGGCAGGGCGGCGAGCTGGTCGGTCGTGCCGGCCCCCAGCTCCGCGGCGAGGAGGGGCAGGTCCACGAAGGTCTGCAGCAGGCCCTGGTAGCCCACGGCCTTGAGGTTCAGGCCGAGCGCGTCCTGCACGGCTGCCTCGAAGACGCCGAGCACCGCCGCGTCGCCGGAGCTGAGCGCCGCGGCGAAGGACCCGAGCCGGAAGCAGGCGAAGGTCGAGGCGTTCGCCAGCGCCGTGCGCTGCGCGCCACCGCTGCCCGGGGCGAAGCCGAAGTCGACGGACGTCGCGGCCTCGACGAGCACCCCGTCGGGCTCGGCACCGGACGGCACCGGAGCGAGGGCGCCCGAGGCGAGCCGGACGGGCTCGCCGGTGAGCGCGTCGACGTCGACCAGCGTGGCGGTGACCTGGGGCGGGTCACCGAGCGTCAGGTCGTCGTTGCGGGCCACGCTCTTGCCCAGGGCCACCTGCAGCGGGTCGTGGGTCGCGTCCCCCGCGGTGATCTGCGCGGCCGTGCGGCCGTCGAGGAGCCGGGCGAGGTCGAGCGCCACGATGTCGGCGACGGCCTGCATGTCGCGACGGGCGACCCGCTGCATGCCGAGGTCGACGGCGAAGGCCGCCATGACCAGCAGCACGCTCGCCATGACGGCGACCAGCGCGAGCACCCCGCCCCGCTCGTCGCGGCGCCGCCGGCGCAGGGCCCGGCCGACCATCAGCTGACCTCGGCGCTCGCCGTGTAGACGAGGTGGTCGGGCATGACGATGCCCAGGCCCGGGAAGACCGGCGTCAGCGGCTCCGCCTCGTAGTCGTAGTCGACCGTGACCTCGAAGCACGTCGTGCAGGTGGTGCTGCGCACCACCGTGCACACCAGCGGCCCGCTGCCGCACGTGAGACCGTAGGAGGCCAGCGCGCTCTCCACCGCGGTGCGCGCGTCGGTCGTGCGCGTGGCGTCGGTGGTGGCGGGCGGCGCGACCGCCGCGGCCCGGGCACCCTCGGCCGCCGCCTGGCTCACTGCCTGGCGGAAGCTCAGCATGTAGCCGTAGCTGATGATGCCGAAGAGGATCAGCGAGAGCGGGATCAGCACGAGGCCGAACTCCACCGCGGCCGCGCCGCGCTCACCGTCCACGCCGCGCGCTCGACGTCGTCGGCGCGCGCCGAGGCGTGCGTGTGCGCTGATCCCCACCAGCATGCGAGTCCCTCCCCAGGTGATCCCGTGCCTCGATGCTAGGGAGCAGGGGGCGTCCCGTCCGCGGATCGGGACCTTCGGCCCGGACCGGTGGTCCGCTGGTCCAGACCGCAGGCTGCGGGAGCGTCGGCGGGGAGGCCCGGGTCAGGCCTCCGGCGGGTCCATCTCGGCGGGCGTGAGCTCCTCGACGTTGACGTCCTTGAAGGTCAGCACCTTCACGTTCTTCGCGAAGCGCGCCGGGCGGTAGACGTCCCACACCCAGGCGTCGCTCATGGAGACCTCGAAGAACACGTCGCCCTGCTCGGTGCGGGCCTTCACGTCGACCTGGTTGCACAGGTAGAAGCGGCGGTCGGTCTCGACGACGTACTTGAAGATCCGCGAGACGTCGCGGTACTCGCGGTAGAGGTGGAGCTCCATCTCCGCCTCGTACTGCTCGAGCTCCTCGGCGCCCATGCCACCTCCCGCGTCGTCGGACGGCTCATTGTGCCCTGCACGTCACGGCGCCACGGGTCCGACCACCCGACTGGCACCCTGGTGGACGTGGCGGGGACGCAGGCAGCCGAGGTCGTCGTGGTCGGGGCCGGGCTCGCCGGTCTGGCGTGCGCGGTCGAGCTGCAGCGGCACGGTGTCGCCGTCGAGGTGCTCGAGGCATCCGACGCCGTCGGCGGCCGGGTCCGCACCGACGTCGTCGACGGCTTCCGCTGCGACCGCGGCTTCCAGCTGCTGAACCCGAGCTACCCGGCCGCCCGGGCCCTGGTCGACCTGGACGCCCTCGCGCTGCAGGTCGCGGGCCGCGGCGTCGAGGTGCTGCGCCCGAGCGGCGTCGCACGGCTGGCCGACCCGACGCGGCACCCGCGCGACCTGCCGGCGACGTTGGCCAGCGGCCTCGTGCGCCCGGGCGAGCTGGTGCGGCTGGGCCGCTGGGCCGCACCTGCACTCGGCTCCGTCGACCGGCTGCTGCGCCGGCCCGACCGCACCCTCGGCGCGGCGCTCGACGCGGCCGGCCTGCGCGGGTCGCGCGACCGGTTGCGGCGCGAGGTGCTCGAGCCCTTCCTCACCGGGGTGGTGGCCGACGACCCCGCTCAGGTCTCCGAGCGGTTCGCGCGGCTGCTGCTCCGCAGCTTCGCGCTCGCCACGCCCGGGCTCCCCGCGGCCGGCATGCAGGCCCTGCCCGAGCAGCTCGCCCGTCGGCTCGCGCAGCCGGTGCGACTCGCCCACCCCGCCCACGGCGTACGCCGCCGCGACGACGCCGTCGAGGTGCTCACCGCGCACGGCACGTGGCGGGCGCGCGCGGTGGTCGTCGCCACCGACCCCCGAGCGGCCGCCGCGCTCACCGAGCAGCCCGAGCCCGCGACCCGGGGTCTGGCGACGTGGTGGTTCACCGCACCGGAGCCCGTGTCGTCGTCGCCCTTCCTGCGCGTCGACGGCACGCGCGGGGGCCCGGTGATCAACACCACCGTGGTCTCGGCGTGGGCCCCGACCTACGCGCCCGCGGGCCGACCGCTCGTGGCGGCGACGGCCCTGCTCGGCGCGGGCGCGGCCCCACGGGAGGACGAGGTGCGCCGACACCTCGCCGCACTGTGGCAGCGACCGACCGACACCTGGGAGGTGGTCGTGCGCCACGACGTGCCGCACGCGCTGCCGGCTGCCCCGCCCCCGCTGCGGCACCGCCGGGAGGTCGACCTCGGGGGCGGCCTGCTGGTCGCCGGCGACCACCGCGACACCGGGTCCATCCAGGGCGCCCTGGTCTCCGGACGCCGGGCCGCCCGGGCCGCCCTCGCCCACGTCACCGCGGGTGCTCGGTGAGCGGCGCCGGACCGCGCCTCGACCCCGAGGGCCCGCCGCTGCGGGGTCGCGCCCTCATGTCGCAGTGGTGGCACGACCTGGCCTTCGTCCACTGGCGCGTCGACCCGGGCCTCGTCACGCCGTGGCTGCCGCACGGTGTGCGCCCCGACCTCTTCGACGGGTCGGCCTGGGTGGGCCTGGTGCCCTTCCGGATGCTCGACGCCGCCGTGGGCGCCGGCCCACCCGTGCCCTGGCTCGGCACCTTCCTGGAGACCAACGTGCGCACCTACTCCGTCGACGAGCAGGGGCGCCACGGGGTGGTCTTCTGCTCGCTGGACTGCGAGCGGCTCGCGGCGGTCGCAGGGGCCCGAGCGGTCTTCGGCACGCCCTACCGGTGGGCGCGCATGCGCTTCGAGCACCGGCCCTCCGGGCGGCCCGACCGGGTGGGCGACCGCGTCGCCTACGCGACGTCGCGCCGCGAGCGCCCCCGCGGCGCCGGCGGCCGCCTGGAGCTCGAGGTGCGCGAGCCACTGTCCGCGCCCGGCGACCTGGAGGTCTTCCTCACGGCGCGCTTCGGGCTGCACACCACGGTGGCAGGACGCAGCTGGTGGGTGCCCAACACCCACGCCGCCTGGCCGCTGCACCGCGCCCGCGTCACCGGGCTCGAGGACCCGGTCGGCGCACCGGGGCTGCTGGCCGCGGCCGGCTTCCCGGGACTGGACGCCGGAGGCCGTGCACCCGACTCGGTGCTCTTCTCACCCGGGGTGCGCACCCGCTTCGGACTCCCCCAGCGGCTCGAGGCCCGCGGCGCGGCGCACGTTGACGAAGCGCCACCGGTGCACCGGTGACGGGCCGTGGCGCAGCAGCGCCTCCTGGTGCAGGTCGGTGGTGTAGCCCTTGTGGACGGCGAAGTCGTAGGCGGGCCACTGCCCGTGGAGCTCGGCCATGATCCGGTCGCGCGTGACCTTCGCGACGACGGACGCGGCGGCGATGCAGGCCGCGACGCGGTCGCCCTTCCACACCGCGAGCCCCGGCACGCCGAGCCCGTCGACCGGGAAGCCGTCGGTCAGCACGTAGGCGGGCCGCACGTCGAGCAGCGCGACGGCGCGGCGCAGCGCCTCGACGTTGGCGACGTGCATGCCGAGCCGGTCGCACTCCTCGGGTCCGACGACGACCACCGACCAGGCCGCAGCTCGGCGCACCACCTGCTCGTAGCAGCGCTCGCGCGCCCGCTCGGTGAGCAGCTTGGAGTCGGCGAGGCCGGGCACGACCCCGGCCTTGCCGGCCGGCAGCACGACGGCCGCGGCCACCAGCGGGCCGGCGCACGCGCCCCGGCCGGCCTCGTCGACGCCGGCGACCGGGTCGAGACCGGTGCGCCGCAGTGCCCGCTCGTAGCCGTAGAGCCCGGCGTCGCGCCGCACCGTCGCCCCGCGGGGCAGCACGCTCACCGCGGGCTCACCGGCCCGTCACCGACCCTGCCCGGCGGCCCCGTCCTGGGAACCCTCGGGCACGTCGGCGAAGGTCTGGGCCGGCCGCTCCACCCACTCGAAGCGCGACGCCGGCCACGCGAGCACGAAGACCTTGCCGACGACGAGGTCGACCGGCACGAACTCCCGCCCGGGCACGCACTCGGTCTGGTCGTCGCGGCAGATGCGGCGCGAGGAGTCGGCGGAGTTGCGCCGGTTGTCGCCCATCACGAAGACGTGGCCCTCGGGCACCGGCCCGGCGGTCCAGTCGCAGGTGCCGGTCATCGGCCCGTTGCACGGCGAGCTCGGGTCGTCCTTGACGTAGGGCTCCTCGAGGGGCACGCCGTTGACCCGGATGCGGCCCTGCCCGTCGCAGCAGGTCACGGTGTCGCCCGCGACCCCGATGACGCGCTTCACGAGGTGCCCGCCGGTCGGGTAGAGCCCGATGGCCGAGAGCACGCGCGAGACGGGGTTGGTCGGGCCGGCCGCCTCGACCGCGTTGAGCCAGCCACCCGGGTCCTCGAAGACCACGACGTCGCCGCGCTGGGGGCCGCCGTCGCCCCAGTAGGACACCTTCTGCACCAGGATCCGGTCGTTGCGCACGAGCCCGGGCTCCATCGACTCCGAGGGGATGTAGAAGGCCTGGAGGAAGAGCGCCTTGATGACGACCGCGAGCAGCACCGCGATGCCGAGCAGGAGCACGGTCTCCTGCCACAGCGGCAGCGGGCGGCGCGCCTGGCGGTCACCACGCGACGCGGGGCGGGACGCAGCGGACCGCGACCCCTCCCCCGGTGCGCCGCCGGGAGTGCCGGGGGCGGGGGTGGAGTCGCGGTCCGAGGTGGTCACCGCCAGAGCCTAACGAGCGACCGGTCGAGCCGGTGCGGGGGCCTCAGGCCTCGCGACGCTCCTTGATCTTCGCCTTCTTGCCGCGCAGGTTGCGCAGGTAGTAGAGCTTGGCGCGGCGCACGTCACCGCGGGTGACGACCTCGATCTGCTCGAAGATCGGGGAGTGCAGCGGGAAGGTGCGCTCGACGCCGACGCCGAAGGACACCTTGCGCACGGTGAAGGTGCGGCCGATGCCGGAGCCGTGGACGCGGATCACCACGCCCTGGAAGACCTGGACGCGGGAGCGGTTGCCCTCGACGACCTTCACGTGGACCTTGAGGGTGTCGCCGGCGCGGAAGTCGGGGACGTCGTCGCGCTTCGCCGCGTTGCCGATCTCGGCGATCAGGTGGTTGGTCATGTCTCTCCTCACGGGTGCCACAGGTCAACCGTGTGCGGGGATCGTGTCTGCGTGGCGGTCCAGCGCACGAGGCCGGCGGCGCTGCGCACCCCCTGTGGCAGGAGCGCGGCGCAGACCCCCCTGCCGGAGCAGGTCCTCGGGAGGGTCCGGGTTTGACCGGCTGGACCGGTCGGCAAGTCTGCCACAACGCCCGGACCGCACCGAAATCATCGTCGGCGCGGGCGGGTGAACCACACGGCGCCGTCGGGCGCGTCGAGCTCGGGCCGCGCCCGGAAGCCTGCCGCCCGGTAGAGGCGGTGGTTGCGCACGCTCCCCCGTCCCGTCAGCAGCCGGTAGGACGTCACCGCGTCGGGGGCGACGTCGAGGGCGTGCTCGAGGAGGCGACGGCCCAGGCCCCCGCCCTGCCGGTCCGGCGCGACCATCAGCCGTCCGACCTCCCAGACCGTCGACCCCGCGACCTCCGGGCGCGCGCGCACGGAGCCGACGAGGCGGGCGCCGTCGCGCACGACGTACGTCGACCAGGCGGCGAGGCCGTCGACGACCTCGGCGAGCGTCTCGTGGGCCGCCGGGATGTGCACCCCGGGGTTCTCCTGCTGCTCGGTGAGCCAGCAGGCGCGCTGCAGGGTCAGCAGCTCGCCGGCGTCGGCGCGCACGGCGGGGCGCACCAGGAGCTCGCCGGGCGCGGTGGTGGCGGTCAGCAGGTCGGGGCGCCGCTCGGCCGTGCGCCGGCGCGACTGCGCAGCGCGCCAGGCGGCGATCGCGCCGTGGTCGCCGCTGAGCAGCACGGCCGGCACCTCGAGCCCGCGCCACGCGGCGGGCTTGGTGTAGACGGGGTACTCGAGCAGGCCGTCCTCGTGGGACTCCTCCACCAGCGAGGCAGGGTTGCCCATGAAGCCCGGCAGCAGCCGGACGACGGCCTCGAGCAGCGCCAGTGCGGCGACCTCGCCACCGTTGAGCACGTAGTCGCCCAGGGAGACCTCGAGCAGCTCGGTGCGCGCCGCGGCGTGCTCCAGGACGCGGGCGTCGATGCCCTCGTAGCGCCCGCAGAGCACGACCAGGCGGTCGCGGCCGGCCAGCTCGCGGGCCATCGCCTGGGTGAAGGGGCGGCCGCTGGGGGTCGGCACCACGACGGTGGCGCCCTCGACCTCGAGGGCGTCGAGCGCCTCCCCCCACGGCTCGGGCCGCATCACCATGCCCGCGCCGCCGCCGTAGGGGGTGTCGTCGACGGTGCGGTGGCGGTCGTGGGTCCACTGCCGCAGGTCGTGCACCCGGAGGTCCAGCAGGCCCTTCTGCTGCGCCTTGCCGGGCAGGGACAGCTCGAGGGGGCGCAGGTAGTCGGGGAAGATGCTGACGACGTCGGCCCGCACCGGCTCAGGCGTCCTCGGGCAGCGGGGCCACGAGGCCCGGGCGGTCCGCGACCACGACCCTCCGACCGGCGAGGTCGACCTCGGGCACGAGTGCCTTGACGAACGGCACGAGCGTGTCCCGCCCGTCGGGGGTGCGCACCTGCAGCAGGTCCTGGGCGCCGCCGTGCACGAGCCCGGTCACCTCGCCCAGCGGCCGACCGTCGAGGTCCTCGACCGCGAGGCCCTCGAGCTGGTGGTCGTAGAACTCGTCGGGGTCCTCCGGCACCGCGTCGGCCGGCACGTCGACGTGCAGCACCGTGCCGCGCGCGGCCTCGGCGGCGTCGCGGTCGCCCAGCTCGGCGAAGACCACGAGCAAGGTGCCCTGGTGCACCCGGGTGGAGGTCACGGTGAGCGAGCGGGTCGGGGTCTCCGGGCGCACGCCCCGCAGCACCGCCCCGGGCGCGAAGCGCCGCTCCGGCTCGTCGGTGCGCACGTCGACGGTCACCTCGCCGCGGATGCCGTGCGGCTTGCCGATGCGGCCCACGACGACGTCGACGGTCTCTGCCATGGCGCGGTGTCTCCTCCGGTCGGGGGGTGCGGTGCTGGTGCTGGGGCTGGGCCGGGGCTGGGCCGGGACGACGAACGGGTGCCGCCCCGGTGGGGCGGCACCCGTGCGTGCACGTGCGGAGCGCTGGTCAGCGACGGTCGACGTCGACGAAGTCGACGCGCGCACCGCCACGGCCCGCGAGGGCCGAGACCACGGTGCGGAAGGCGGTGGCCGTGCGGCCCCCGCGACCGATCACCTTGCCGAGGTCGTCGGGGTGCACCCGGACCTCCAGCACGGAGCCGCGGCGCAGCTGCTTGTCGGACACCTCGACGTCGTCGGGGTGGTCGACGACCCCGCGGACGAGGTGCTCGAGCGCGTCGGCCAGCACGGTCAGGCCTCGGCCTTGTCGGCGTCAGCGCCCTCGGGCGCCTGGCCCTCGGCCTCGACGGCCTTGGCCTCCTGGACCTCGGCCTCCTCGGTCGCACCCTCGGGGGTCTCGACGCCGGGGACGAGCTCGGCGGCCTGCTCGGCGGGGGTCTCGGCCTTCTTCTCGGCCTTCTTCTTGGTGGTGGTCGCGCCGCCCTTGGGCTCGTTCGCGGCCTCCTTCAGCGCCTCGTTGAAGATGTCGATCTTCTCGCGCTTGGCGTCCTTGACCTGCAGGGTGCCCTCGGTGCCGGGGAGGCCCTTGTGCTTCTGCCAGTCACCGGTCACCTTGAGGAGCGCCTCGACGGCCTCGGTCGGCTGGGCACCGACGCCGAGCCAGTACTGCGCCCGCTCGGAGGTGACGTCGATGAGGGACGGCTCCTCCTTGGGGTGGTACTTGCCGATCTCCTCGATCACCTTGCCGTCGCGCTTCTTGCGCGAGTCGACGACGACGATGCGGTACTGCGGCACCCGGACCTTGCCCAGGCGCTTCAAGCGGATCTTGACGGCCACGTCTGTGGTGTCTCCTCGGAACTCGTGGTGGTGAGCGCGGCTGACCCGGGTGGGGACCAGGGGGCCGAGCTCGAAGGGCCTGGGGCGGGCGGCTGAGAGGGGTCCGCGCCGTCCAGGACTCAGCGCGCCATTGTGCCAGAGCGGGTGGGCCAGGCCGAATCGGCCGTGCCGGCCCGCGGGCTCACGCCACGACCACCCCGCGCAGCACCACCCGCGACGGCTCGTGGAGCACGCCGAGGTCCGCCAGCGGGTCGCGGGGGTAGACCACCAGGTCGGCCGGCGCCCCCTCGTCCAGCAGGGCGTTCCAGCCCAGCCACGACCGGGCCCGCCACGACGCCGCCCCGAGGGCCTCCTCGGGCGCCAGCCCCATCTCGGCGAGCGCGAGGACCTCCCCCGCCAGGTTGCCGTGGCGGGCCACGCCGCCGCCGTCGGACCCGGCGTACACCGCGACGCCGGCCTCGTGGGCGGCCATCACCGTCTCGCGGCGGCGGGCGTGGAGGTCGGTCATGGTCGAGGCGTAGGCGGGGAACCTCGCCGCGCCGGCCTCGGCGTACTGGGGGAACTTGTCGAGCTGCATGACGGTCGGCACGAGCGCGGTGCCGCGCGTGGCCATCTCCTCCACGAGGTCGGGGGTGAGCCCGGTGCCGTGCTCGATGCAGTCGATGCCCGCCGCCACCAGCCCCGGCAGCACCTGGGAGCCGAAGCAGTGCGCGGTGACCCGCGCGCCGTGCTCGTGGGCCACCCGGATCGCCTCGGCGAAGACCTCGGGCGGGAAGGACGGCCGCAGGTCGCCCTCCTCGCGGCTGATCCAGTCGCCGACCAGCTTGACCCAGCCGTCGCCGCGCTGCGCCTCCTGGGCGACGTACGCCGGGAGGTCGCCCGGCTCGACCTCGTGCGCGTAGCCGCGGATGTAGCGCTTGGTGCGCGCGATGTGGCGTCCGGCGCGGATCAGCCGCGGCAGGTCGTCGCGACCGTGCACCCAGGAGGTGTCGGCCGCGGACCCGCAGTCACGGATGAGGAGCGCGCCGGCGTCGCGGTCGAGCACCGCCTGCCGCTCGGTCTCGGCGTCGTCGACCGCGCCGTCGTCGTCGAGGCCGAGGTGGCAGTGCGCGTCCACCAGGCCCGGGACGACCCACCCCTCGGCGACCGTCTCGGCGCCGGCCTGCGGCTCGAGGGTGACCCGGCCGTCGACGAGGTAGAGGTCGCGGGGCTCCCCGTCGGGCAGGACGGGGCCGCGGATGCGCAGGGCGGTCATGCCGGGACCGTACCGCCCTCCCCGGCCACCCCGGCTCAGCCGAGCTGGTCCAGCAGCCAGGAGGGACTCATCGGCTGGGCGCCGAGCTGCTCGACGCGCCCGCGCAGGACCCGGTCGGCGGTGACCACGGTGACCCGTGCCCCCCGCTCGACGGCTGCCGCGGCCTGCGCCTGCACCTCCCGGTCACCGTCGCGCGCAGCGTGGACGGTCGTGACGTGGACGTCGCGACCGGCCGGGACCCCGCCCTTCGCCGCCCCCTCGAGCACGAGGACGACCTCGTCGTGCGGCAGGTCGGCCACGAGCAGCCGCTCGTGCAGCCGGCGCGCCGCACCCGCCCGGTCCTTCCACCAGCCGTCGGGGACGCTGCCGACCACGTTGGCGGCGTCGACGACCAGGGTGCTGATCACCACGGGGTCACTTGAGGAACTTCGAGAAGTCCTTCGGCAGGTCGAGCGCGGCCGCGGCCTGCTCGTAGTCGACAGGAGCCTGCTGGCCGAAGGGGTTGCCGGCCGACTTCTGCGCGGCCGCCTGCTGGGCCTCCTGGGCGGCCTTCGCGGGGTTGCCCGACCGCTTCGCGCCCTTGCCCTTCTTCTGCTGCTTCTGGGCCTTGCCACGCTTGGGGCCACCGGGCATCCCCGCACCGGGCATGCCCGGCATCCCGGGCATCCCACCGCCGCGCGCGAGCTGCGACATCATCTTGCGCGCCTCGAAGAAGCGGTCGACGAGCTGGTTGACGTCGGAGACCTGGCGCCCCGAGCCCTTCGCGATGCGGGCCCGGCGCGAGCCGTCGATGATCTTCGGGTCGGCCCGCTCGGCCGGCGTCATGGACTGGATGATCGCCTGGATCCGGTCGATCTCGCGCTCGTCGAAGTTCTCGAGCTGCTCGCGGAACTGGCCCATCCCGGGCAGCATCCCCATGATCTTCGACAGCGAGCCGAGCTTGCGGACCTGCTGCATCTGCTCGAGGAAGTCGTCGAGGGTGAAGTCGGCGCCGCCGCGGCCCGAGAGCTTCTCGGCGGTCTTCATCGCCTGCTCGGCGTCGAAGGTCTTCTCGGCCTGCTCGATGAGGGTGAGGACGTCGCCCATGTCGAGGATGCGCGAGGCCATGCGGTCAGGGTGGAAGAGGTCGAAGTCGGTCATCTTCTCGCCGTTGGAGGCGAACATGACCGGCTTGCCGGTGACCGAGGCGATCGAGAGCGCGGCGCCGCCGCGGGCGTCGCCGTCGAGCTTGGTGAGGACGACGCCGTCGTAGCCGACGCCGTCGAGGAACGCCTGCGCGGTGGTGACGGCGTCCTGGCCGATCATGGCGTCCACGACGAAGAGCACCTCGTCGGGCTGCACCGCGTCGCGGATGTCGGCGGCCTGCTGCATGAGCTCGGCGTCGACGCCGAGCCGGCCGGCGGTGTCGACGATGACCACGTCGTGCAGGCGCCGCTTGGCCTCCTCGACCGACGCGCGGGCCACGCCGACCGGGTCGCCCACGCCGTTGCCGGGCTCGGGGGCGAAGACCGGCACCCCGACGCGCTCGCCGTTGACCTGGAGCTGCTTGACCGCGTTGGGCCGCTGCAGGTCGCAGGCGACCAGCAGCGGGGTCTTGCCCTGCTCCTTGAGCCACAGCGCGAGCTTGGCGGCCAGCGTCGTCTTGCCGGCGCCCTGCAGGCCCGCGAGCATGATGACCGTCGGCCCCTGCTTGGCGAAGCGCAGCCGACGGGTCTCGCCGCCGAGGATTGCGACGAGCTCCTCGTCGACGATCTTCACGACCTGCTGCGCGGGGTTCAGCGCCTGGCTGACCTCCTCGCTGCGCGCCCGCTCCTTGACCGCGCCGACGAACTGCTTGACGACCGGAAGCGCGACGTCGGCCTCGAGCAGCGCGATCCGGATCTCGCGGGCCGTGGCGTCGATGTCGGCCTCGGAGAGCCGACCCTTCCCGCGGAGGTCCTTGAAGGTCGCGGCGAGGCGGTCGGAGAGGGTGGCGAACACGGGAGTCAGCCTAACGAGTCCCGGACGGCTCCTCGGACAGGGCGGCCCGCACGGCCTCGGCGATCGCGTCGGCGTCCTCCGGTGCGAGCGGCCCGCCGGCGGGCCCGGCGAGGTAGAACACGTCGACCGCCTGGGGGCCGAGGGTCACGACGTGGGCCGAGCGCACCCCGACCCCGAGGTCGGCCAGCGTCCGGCACACCGACCACACCACCCCCGGCCGGTCGGCGGCGCGCACCTCGAGCACCGTCGAGGTCTGCGACGCCTCCGGGCGCACCTGCACCGACGGCGCCAGCGCGGGGTCGCCGCTCGGGCGGCGCAGGCGCGCCGCGGGGTCGACCCGCCCCTCGGCCACCGCGAGCACCCGCTCGCGCAGCACCGCGGGCACCAACCCGTCGTCACGCACCTCCCAGACGCTGGTGGCGACCCCGTCGTGCGACCAGGCCCGCGCCGCCAGCACCGAGCAGCGCTGCAGCGCGAGCGCGGCCGCGGCGTCGGCCAGCAGCCCGATCCGGTCGCCGGAGACGACGGTGACCCGGGCTCGGTCCTCGTGCGGCTCGACGCCGACCCACACCTCGCGCGGGTCGCGGACCACCTCGTCGGGCACCGCGACGTCGTCGGCGACCGCGACCGGGGTGGCGACGCCGGCCGCCCGAGCCTCGAGGTGGGCGCGGGTCCGCGCGGCCAGGCGGCGCACGAGGCCGGCCCGCCAGCTCGACCAGGCCGGGGCGGAAGCCGCGCGGGCGTCGGCCTCGGTCAGCGCGAGGAGCAGTGCGAGGGTCTCCGGATCGCCCACCCGGTCGGCGACGAGCGCGGTCGTGGCGGGGTCGTCGAGGTCGCGGGTGGTCGCGGTCTCCGCGAGCAGCAGGTGGTGGCGCACCAGCAAGGCGACCTGGTCCACGGCGGCAGGGTCGAAGCCGAGGCGGGTCGCCACGCGCCGCGCGACCGGCTCACCGACGACGCTGTGGTCGCCTACCTCCGCCTTGCCCACGTCGTGCAGCAGCGCGGCGA
Source organism: Nocardioides perillae (assembly GCF_013409425.1). Taxonomy (NCBI): domain Bacteria; kingdom Bacillati; phylum Actinomycetota; class Actinomycetes; order Propionibacteriales; family Nocardioidaceae; genus Nocardioides; species Nocardioides perillae. Next base: position 2,914,410 of record NZ_JACCAC010000001.1, read on the forward strand.
CGAGCAGCACGTCGGGGCGGGCCACGGTGCGGATCAGGGAGGCGACCTCGACGCAGGTCTCCACGACGTGGCGGTCGACGGTGAACCGGTGGATGGGCGAGGCGTGCGGGAGCAGCCGGATGCCCTCCCACTCCGGCAGTAGCCGGGCGAGCGCCCCGGTCTCCTCGAGGGTCTCCCACACCTCGAGCAAGCCGCGCCCGGCCGCGAGCAGGCGCACCAGGAGCCGACGGGCCTCCTCCGACCAGGGCTCGGGCAGCGGGGGTGCCTCGCGGACCAGGCGGGCCGTCGTCGTCGGCGAGAGCACCACGTCGCGCTCGGCCGCCTCGGCGGCGGCCCGCAGCAGCAGCAACGGGTCGCTCGCCGGGCGGGCGCGGGCGTCGAGGACCACCTCGCCGCGCGACAGCGCGACCCCGGGGGCCACCGGCACCAGTGCGGGGCGGCGTGCGCCGCGCAGCGACGACCGGCGCTCGACCAGCTCGCTCGCCCGGCGCCAGGTCAGGCGCGACAGGTGGGTGACGCGGCGGCCGTGCTCGCGCACGTGCACCTGCGCGGCCCGGGCGTCGCGCAGGCCGAGTCCGTCGGCCAGGTCGCGCCACGCCTCGGGCCCGACCCGGTCGACCGCCCGACCCGCCTGCTGCTGCACCACGTCGCGGACGTCGAGCAGCGCCTGCCGGCTGCGCTCGAGGTCGGCGTGGGGCACGTCGACGAGCCAGGTCGCCACCAGGGCCTGCAGCACGGTGGCGTCGCGCAGGCCGCCCTCGGACTCCTTGAGGTCGGGCACCGAGGCGTGGGCCAGCTCGCCCGCCAGCTCGTGCCGCCGGCGCACCAGCGGGCGGAGCTGCGGGATCCGCTCGCGCGCCTCGCGGCGCCACTGCGCGAGCAGCGTCGTGCGCAGCCGGAGCGTGAGCCCGGGGTCTCCCGCCACGTGGCGCACGTCGAGGAGCCCGAGCACGACCCTCAGGTCGGCGCTGGCCGCGGTCACCGTCTCCCCCACCGAGCGCACGGCGTGGTCGAGGCGGTGGCCGCCGTCCCACAGCGGGTACCACACCTCTGCGGCCGACATGCCCGGGTCGACGCCGTCGTCGTGGACGAGCAGCAGGTCGAGGTCGCTGTGGGGGGCCAGCTCGCCCCGGCCGTAGCCGCCGAGCGCCACGAGGGCCACGCCCGACGCGGGACCGCCGCACCCGTCGTACGCCGCGCGGCACGTGGCGTCGGCGGCCTCGGTGCGGGCGGTCCTCTCGGCGGCGGTCACGGGCGCTCCTGGCTCGGGGGCGGCAGTCGGGGTGCGTCAGGTCGGGGGTCCTGGCACGCGCCGGGCCGGCGCCGGGACGGGGGCGGACCCTCGTCCCGGCGCCGGCCCGGGCGTGCTGTCAGACGGCCGCGGCGTCGCGGTCGCCGGTGCGCACGCGCACGACGGTGTCGACCGGGGTGACCCACACCTTGCCGTCGCCGATGCGTCCGGTCTGCGCGGTCTTCACCACGATGCCGACCACGTCGTCGGCGTCGGCGTCCTCGACCACGATCTCGAGGCGGATCTTCGGCACCAGCGCGACGTCGTACTCCGCCCCGCGGTAGACCTCGGTGTGGCCCTTCTGGCGGCCGTAGCCGCTCACCTCCGAGACGGTCATCCCGGTGACCCCGAAGGTCTCGAGCGCCTCGCGGACGTCCTCCCACTTGTGCGGCTTGATCACCGCGGTCACGAGCTTCACGCGTTGGCTCCTTCGGTCTTGGTGCTCGGGGCCAGCAGGCCGGTCTTGCCGCCGCTGGACAGGCTGGTGTGCAGGTCGTAGGCCGACTCGCCGTGCTGGTCGAGATCGATGCCCTCGACCTCGGACTCCTCCGGGATCCGCAGGCCGATCGTGAACTTGATGGCCAGCGCGATGACCGCGGTCAGCACGCCGCTGTAGGCGATCGCCACGAGGGCGCCGAGGACCTGGTCGACCAGCGACCCGGCACCGCCACCGTAGAAGAGGCCGTCGACACCGCCCGCACCCTCGGCGGTGGAGAAGAAGCCGATGAGCACGGTGCCGACGAGGCCGCCGACGAGGTGGACGCCGACCACGTCGAGCGAGTCGTCGTAGCCGAGCTTGAACTTCCAGCCCACGGCCCAGGCGCAGAGCGCACCGGCTACGGCCCCGATCGCGACCGCGCCGCCGATGTCGACCGCACCGGCGGCCGGGGTGATGGCGACGAGGCCCGCCACGATGCCCGAGGCCGCGCCCAGCGAGGTGGCCTTGCCGTGGAGCAGGCGCTCGACCAGGAGCCAGGCCAGGATGGCGGCGAAGGTGGCCAGCGTGGTGTTGGCGAAGGTGCGACCGGTCTCGGACATGAACTGCGCGACGTTGGCCTCGTCGGTCTCGCCGGTGAAGACGATGGAGCCGACGTTGAAGCCGTACCAGCCGAGCCACAGCATGCCCGCGCCGAGCATCGTGAGGGTGAGGTTGTGCGGGCGCATCGGCTCCTTGCCGAAGCCGAGGCGCTTGCCGAGCAGGACGGCGAGGACCAGGCCGGCGACGCCGGCGTTGATGTGGACCGCGGTGCCGCCGGCGTAGTCCTGGGCGCCGATCCGCCCGCAGATGAGCGAGTCGTCGGTGCAGCTGAAGACCATGTGGGCGAGCGGGAAGTAGACGACCAGGGCCCAGATCGGCACGAAGACGACCCAGGCGGAGAACTTCATCCGGTCGGCGACGGCGCCGGAGATGAGGGCGGTGGTGATGATCGCGAAGGTCATCTGGAACATCACGAAGATGTAGCTGTCGGTGGTGACGCCGTCGAGCCACAGCAGCTCGAAGGGGTTCGCGAAGAGGGTGCCGTCGCCGCCGAAGCCCATCGACCAGCCGACCGCGACGTAGAGGATGCCGACGATCGCCGCAGCGACGAACGACATCATCATCATGTTGAGCACGGACTTGGAGCGCGACATGCCGCCGTAGAACAGGGCCAGCGCGGGCACCGTCATCATCAGCACGAACGCCGTCGCCACGAGCATGAAGGCGTAGTAGCCGTCCACAGGACCTCCCGGGGTGCAGGGTGCCGGGGCGGGCTGCTCGACGTCGCTGTCGAGGAGCCCCCCGGCCGTGGCACCGGACACTGCCCGCGGGAGGTTTCGGGTCGCGGGTGCCTCTGTTGCGGCCGTGTTACAGGTGGCGGCCCTGCGTTGCGGTGCGGTGAACGCTCAGCCGAGCAGGGCGTCGACGAACGCCTCGGCGTCGAAGGGCGCGAGGTCGTCGGGGCCCTCGCCGAGGCCCACGAGCTTGACCGGCACGCCCAGCTCGCGCTGCACCGCGACCACGATGCCGCCCTTGGCCGAGCCGTCGAGCTTGGTCAGCACGATGCCGGTCACGTCGACGGCCTCGCGGAAGACCCGCGCCTGCACCATGCCGTTCTGGCCGGTGGTCGCGTCGAGGACGAGCAGCACCTCCGTCACGGGCGCGAGCTTCTCGACGACGCGCTTGACCTTGCCGAGCTCGTCCATGAGGCCCTGCTTGTTCTGCAGCCGGCCCGCGGTGTCCACGAGGACGGTGTCGACCCCGGCCTCGAGGCCGTGCTTGACCGCCTCGAAGGCGACGCTGGCCGGGTCGGAGCCCTCGGGGCCGCGCACGACGTCGACCCCGACGCGCTCGCCCCAGGTCGCGAGCTGCTCGACGGCCGCGGCGCGGAAGGTGTCGGCGGCCCCCATGACCGCCCGGTGGTCCTCGGCGACGAGGATCCGGCCGATCTTGCCGACCGTCGTGGTCTTGCCCGCGCCGTTGACGCCGACGACCAGCACGACGCCGGGACGACCGTCGGTGCCGGTGACCTGCAGGCGCCGGTCCATCTCCGGGTCGACCAGCGCGACGAGCTCCTCGCGCAGCACCTGGCGGGCGTCGGTGTCGCCCCCCTCGACCCGCAGGCGAGTGCGGAGGCGCCCGACCAGCTCCTGCGTGGGGGCGACGCCGACGTCGGCGGTCAGCAGGGTGTCCTCGATGTCCTCCCAGGTGTCCTCGTCGAGGCGGTCGCGGGAGAGCAGCGCGAGCAGGCCCTGCCCGAGGCCGCCCTGGGAGCGGGCGAGCCGCTGGCGCAGCCGCTGCAGCCGGGTCGCGGTGCCCTCGGGGCGCTCCAGCGTGGGCGCAGCCGGGGCCTCGGGTGCTGCGACGTCCCCCGCGACCGGGGCCTCGACCTCGTCGGTCGGCGGCAGGCCGGGCGCCGGGGGCGCCTCGCGCTCGGGGGCCAGCGTGCCGGTGCCGACCCCCGTGCCGGGCCCGGCGGGCGGGCGGCGGCGCCGGGCTCCGGAGAGCAGGCCGACGGTGACGGCGACGCCGAGGACGGCGATGCCGACGACCAGCAGGATCCAGTCGGTGGCCCAGTCGGTGAGGAGGTCCATGGTCCGATCCTGGCAGAGGGCCGCGGCTCAGCCGCGGTCGCGGGTGGCCTGCCGCGGGGCGCGCTGGGCCGGCACGAGCGCGGGCGCCCGGGCCGCCGGTGCCTCGCGCTCCTCCTCCGCGACCGTGGGCAGCGCGTCGACCCCGCGCCGCAACGCGTCGCCGAGCCAGGGCGCGGCCGGCAGCGGGCGTCCGCGGTGCGGGAAGGCGACGTAGGCGACGACCACCCCGGCGACCAGCGTGATGAGCAGCATGGACAGGACGAGCGTGAGCACGAGCAGGCTCCCGAGAGTCGTGGTCGGACGGGCGCGGCCAGTCAACCACCGCGGCCCCGCCCCCCGACCACCCCGGCGCGGGGTGTCGGACACACCACCCCCGGGGGCCGCCCGGGCGGCCCGTCAGCGCAGGAGCGGCTCGACGGCGGCGCGGATCGCGTCCGGGAGCGGGGCCACCGGACGGTCGCCCGCCCCGCGCGCGTTGTCGACGTACACGTGGACGAAGCGGCCCTCGGCCGCGGCCTCGTCGGAGGCGCCCTGGAAGAGGCCGATGCGGTAGACCACGGAGCTGCGCCCCACCTTGTCGACGACCAGCCCGGTCTCGATCGGCTCGGGGAAGCCGAGCTCGCGGAAGTAGCGGCACGAGGTCTCCGCGACGACGCCGATCTGCGGCAGCGACCGCACGTCGAGGCCGGTCGCCTCGTAGAGGTGGGCGTTGACGGCCGTGTCGAACAGCTCGTAGTAGGTGGCGTTGTTGAGGTGGCCGTAGGCGTCGTCGTCGCGCCAGCGGGTGGTCACCGTGCGCCACGCGACGTAGTCGGACCGGGTGGGGCGGGTGGCTCGCGTGCCGTCGGCGCTCATGGGCGCCATCCTCGCAAGGCCCGGGCCCGGCTCAGGAGGCGGTCTCGCGCAGTCGCTGGCTGATGACCGCGGAGACCCCGTCGCCGCGCATGGTGACGCCGTAGAGGGCGTCGCCGACCTCCATCGTGCGCTTCTGGTGGGTGATGACGAGCAGCTGGGAGGTCTCGCGCAGCTCCTCGTAGATCTGCAGCAGCCGCCCGAGGTTGGTGTCGTCGAGCGCGGCCTCGACCTCGTCGAGGATGTAGAAGGGCGAGGGCCGTGCCTTGAAGAGCGCGACGAGGAAGGCGACGGCCACCAGGGAGCGCTCGCCGCCGGAGAGCAGCGAGAGCCGCTTGACCTTCTTGCCGGGCGGGCGGGCCTCGACCTCGACGCCGGTGGTCAGCATGCTCCCGGGGTCGGTGAGCAGGAGCCGCCCCTCGCCGCCGGGGAAGAGCCGGGCGAAGACGTGGTCGAAGGCGGTGCGCACGTCCTCCCACGCCTCGGTGAAGACCTGCTCGACGCGGGTGTCGACCTCGCGGACGATGTCGAGGAGGTCCTTGCGGGTCTGCTTGAGGTCCTCGAGCTGCTCGGTGAGGAAGCGGTGGCGCTCCTCCATCGCCGAGAACTCCTCCAGCGCGAGCGGGTTGACCCGGCCGAGCACCGCGAGGGCCCGCTCGGCCGAGCGCAGGCGCTGCTGCTGCTCCTCACGCACGTAGGGCACGGGCGGCGCCGGCTCCTCGCCCTCCTCGACCGGCGCAGTGGAGGGCACCGGCTGCTCGGGGCCGTAGTCGGCGACCAGGCCGTCGGGCTCGAGGCCGAGCTCGGCGAGGGCCTTCTCCTCCAGCTGCTCGATGCGCATCCGCTGCTGGGCGCGCGCCACCTCGTCGCGGTGCACCGTGCTGACGAGCTCGTCGTGCTCGCGCCCCAGGTCGCGCAGCCGCGCGCGCACGGCGAGCAGCTCGGCCTCGCGGTCCTTCCGCGCGGCCTCCACCGCAGCGCGGACCTCGGCCGCCTCGGTGACCGAGAGCTCGAGGCGCTCGAGCACGTGGCCGACCGCGAGCCCCACCGCCTCGGCGGCGCGACCCTCGCGGGCGACCCGGCGGCGGCGCTCGGCGGCACGGGCGCGGGCCTCGCGCTCCTGTCGGGCCGCGCGCAGCAGGCCGTCGGCCCGGCCGTGCAGCGCCCTGGCGCGCTCCTCGGCCGTGCGGAGCGCCAGTCGGCTGTCGACCTCGCCCTGACGGGCGTCGCGGGCGGCGGCCAGCAGCTCCTCGCGCCGTGCGGTGTCGGGCTCCTCCTCGGGCGCCGCCTCGGCCGTGGCGAGCCGCTCCTCGAGCTCGGCCAGCCCGGCGAGGTCGCGGTCGCGGGCCTCCTCGGCCTGGGTGATCGCCGCGGCGAGCCGCTCGGCCTCGCCGCGGGCCGCGCGGGCCTGCGAGCCGTGCTGCCCGAGCTCCTCGGCGACGGCGGCGAGGGTGGCGTCGGACTCGTGCAGCCGGGCCAGGGCCACGTCGACGCGCCGCTGCGCGTCGACGCGCTCGGCCTCGAGGCGCGAGGTCTCGAAGGCCAGGCGCTCCGCGGTGGCGCTCGCCTCGGCGAGCCGGGCGGCGGCGTCGTCGACCGCCGCCTGCACCTCGAGCAGCGAGGGCTTGGCGCTCGACCCGCCGGCCGCGGCGTGGGTGCCGAGCACGTCGCCGTCGCGGGTGACGGCGGTGACGTCGGGCAGCGCGGCGACGAGGGCGCGGGCAGCCTCGAGGTCCGGCACCACCGCCACGCGCTCGAGCAGCCGGTCGACGGCGCCGCGCAGCTCCTCGGGAGCCTCGAGCACCTCCACGGCGTACGCCGCGCCGCCCGGCAGGGCAGGCCAGTCGCGCGCCGCAGCGGGAGCCCCGCCCAGCAGCAGCCCCGCTCGGCCGAGGTCCTCGCCCTTGAGGTGGGCGAGGGCGTCGACCGCCGCGTCGAGGTCGCGCACCACGACCGCGTCGGCCGCCTGCCCCAGCGCCGCGGCGACGGCTGCCTCGTAGCCGGGACGCACGCGCAGCAGCGCAGCCGCGGAGCCGAGCAGGCCCGAGACCCGCTCGCCGGCGGCCAGGAGCGCACCCGCACCGTCCTTGCGGTCGAGGCCGAGCTCGAGCGCCTCCTTGCGGGCAGCGAGGGCGCTGCGGTCGCGGTCGGCCTGCTGCGCCGCCTCGCGGACCTTCGCCAGCTGCTCGACGACGTCGTCGAGGAGCCCGACGGCCACCTCGTGCTCGGCGTCGAGCCCCTCCTCGCCGGCGTCGAGGCCGGCGACCTTCGTCTCGAGGGCGGTGAAGTCGCGCTGCGCCCGGGCGGCGCGCGCCAGCGCGTCCTCGCGGGCGAGCCCGAGGCGTCCCACCTCGTCGTCGGCGGCCGCGGCGCGGGAGCGCAGCGCGTTGACCTTGCCGTGCAGACGGGCGAGGCCCTCACGGCGGTCGGCCGCCGCGCGCTGCAGGGCAGCGACGCGCCTGTCCTCGTCGGCGGCCGCCTCCTCCGCCTGCCCCTTGGCCGTCACCGCCGCGGCCAGCGCCGCCTGCATCGCCGCCACCTCCTCGGCGATCTGCGCCTCCTGCTCGGCGAAGCGGGCGGCGTCGGCCTCGAGCTGCTCGGGGTCGCGCCCCCCGCTGCTCTCGGCCTCGCGGGCCGCGGCCTGCGCGTTGCGCACCCGCTCCGCGGCGAGCGAGGCGGTGCCGCGCAGCCGCTCGCGCAGGCCGCTGAGCGCGAACCACGTCTCCTGCGCCGCGGCCAGTGCCGGCAGGTCCTCGCGCAGGCCGGCCTCCAGGGCGGCCTCGGCGGCGCGGGTCTCGGCGACCGCGGCCTCGACCTGCGCGCGGCGCTCGAGCAGCAGGGACTCGTCGGCCATCTCCTGCTCGAGCGCGGTGCGGGCACGGACCAGGTCGTCGGCCAGCAGGCGGGCCCGGGCGTCGCGCACGTCGGCCTGCACGACCTGTGCCTTGCGGGCCACTTCGGCCTGGCGGCCGAGCGGCTTGAGCTGGCGGCGGATCTCGGTCAGGAGGTCCTGCAGCCGGGTGAGGTTGCCCTCGGTGGAGTCGAGCTTGCGCAGCGCCTTCTCCTTGCGCTTGCGGTGCTTCAGGACCCCGGCCGCCTCCTCGATGAAGCCGCGGCGGTCCTCCGGCGTCGCGTGCAGGATCGAGTCGAGCTGGCCCTGCCCGACGATGACGTGCATCTCGCGTCCGATGCCGGAGTCGCTGAGCAGCTCCTGCACGTCGAGCAGGCGGCACCCCTGGCCGTTGATGGCGTACTCCGAGCCGCCGTTGCGGAACATCGTGCGGCTGATCGTGACCTCGGCGTAGTCGATCGGCAGCGCGCCGTCGGTGTTGTCGATGGTCAGCTGCACCTCGGCGCGCCCCAGGGGCGGGCGGCCGGAGGTGCCGGCGAAGATGACGTCCTCCATCTTGCCGCCGCGCAGCGACTTCGCGCCCTGCTCGCCCATGACCCAGGCGAGGGCGTCGACGACGTTGGACTTGCCGGAGCCGTTGGGCCCGACGATGCAGGTGATGCCAGGCTCGAGCTGGAGGGTCGTGGCCGAGGCGAAGGACTTGAAGCCCTTCATCGTCAGGCTCTTGAGGTACAACGTCGGGTCCCCTCGCAGCAGGTGGGCGCGTCAGCCTACCGCCGCCAGGACGTCGTCGAGGGCAGCCAGCACGGTCAGGGCGGCGTCGGGGCGCGCGTTGTGCCCCATCAGCCCGATGCGCCACACCGAGGCCGCGTAGGGCCCGGCACCGGCGCCGATCTCGATGCCGTGGCGCTCGAGCAGCAACCTGCGCACCGCGGCCGAGTCGACGCCCTCGGGCACCACGACGGTCGTGAGGTCGGGCAGCCGGTGGCCCTCGGCGGCGAAGAGCTCGAGCCCGCGCGCCTGCAGCCCCTCCTGGAGGATGCGCCCCGCCTCCTCGTGGCGCGCCCAGACCGCGGGCAGGCCCTCGTCGAGGATGCGCCGCAGGCCGGCGTGCAGGCTGGCGACCATCGCGACCGGCGCGGTGTGGTGGTAGGTGCGGCCACCGCCGCTGCTCGCGGCCTCGCCGACGTAGCCGCCGAGCAGGCCGAGGTCGAGGTACCACGAGCGGGGCCGCTCGACCCGACGCGCGAAGGCGCGCTCGGAGATGGTGAAGGGCGCCAGCCCCGGCGGCACGCCCAGGCACTTCTGGGTGCCGGCGTAGCCGAGGTCCACGCCCCAGTCGTCGGCGCGCAGCTCGAGGCCGCCGATGCTGGTGACCGCGTCGACGAGCAGCAACGCGTCGCCCTTGCCCGCGCCGAGCGCGGCGACGTCGGAGCGCACGCCGGTCGAGGTCTCGGCGTGGACCGCCGCCACGATCTTCGGCGACGGGTGCGCGGAGAGGACCCGGTCGACGTCGACGGGCAGCCCCCACTCGTGCTCGACCGCGACCACCTCGGCGCCGCAGCGCGAGGCCACCTCGACCATCCGCTGGCCGAAGAGGCCGTTGACCGCCACCACGACCACGTCACCGGGCTCGACGGTGTTGACGAAGGCGGCCTCCATGCCCGCGGAGCCCGTCGCCGACAGCGGGATGGTGCGCTGGTTCTGGGTGCCCCAGACCTCGCGCAGCATGTCGCAGGTCTCGTCCATCATCGCGATGAACAGCGGGTCCAGGTGCCCGAGGATCGGCAGCCCCAGGGCCGCGGTGGCCTCGGGGTAGGGGTTGCCGGGGCCGGGACCGAAGAGTTGGCGTGCGCGGATCATGCCGCCGAACCTAGCGCGCCCGGCCGGCGGTGCGGCCCCGCCGCCGGGTCTGCGCCACGCGGCCTCACCACAGCGCGCCGGGGTTGAGGATGCCGGCCGGGTCGAGCGCGGCCTTGACCGCGAGGTTGAGCGACATGACGTCGTCGCCGAGCTGGTCGGGCAGCGCGCCCTTCTTGGTGCGCCCGACGCCGTGCTCCCCGGTGATCGTGCCGTCGAGGGCGATCGCCGCGGCCATGACGGCCTCGAAGGCGGCGGCGGCACGTGCCCGCGAGTCGGGGTCGGCCTCGTCGAAGACGATGATGGGGTGGGTGTTGCCGTCCCCGGCGTGGGCGACGACGGGGATCTCCACCCCCTCCTCGGCGGCGATCCGCGCGATCGCGGCGAGCAGCTCGGGCAGGCGCGGGACGGCGACCCCGACGTCCTCGAGCATGAGCGCACCGCGCGCCCCGATGGCGGGGAAGGCGGCGCGCCGGGCCTCGACGAAGAGCGAGCCCTCCGCGGGGTCGTCGGTGACGAAGACCTCGAGCGCCCCCGCGGCGCGGCACGCCTCCTCCATCGCGACGACCTCCGCGGCCCGCGAGGTGCCGGGGGCGTCGGACTGGGCCACCAGCAGCGCCCCCGCGTCGCGGTCGAGCCCCATCGCGCGGTGGTCCTCGACCGCGTTGACCGACGCCTGGTCCATCAGCTCGAGCATGGAGGGCCGCAGCCCGCGGCGGATGCCGACCACCGCCCGGGCGGCCGCGTCGACGGTGGGGAAGCTCGCGACCAGCGTCGAGCACGCCTGCTGTGCCGGCACGAGCCGCAGCAGCGCGCGCGTGACGACGCCGAGCGTGCCCTCGGAGCCGACGAAGAGCTTGAGCAGGCTCAGCCCGGCGACGTCCTTGATGCGCTTGCCGCCGAGTGTGACGAGCCGACCGTCGGCCAGGACCACGTCGAGGCCGAGCACGTAGTCGGTGGTCACGCCGTACTTCACGCAGCACAGGCCGCCCGCGTTGGTGGCGACGTTGCCGCCGATGGAGCAGATCTCGAAGGACGAGGGGTCCGGCGGGTACCACAACCCGTGCTGCGCGACCGCGGCCTTGACCTCCGCGTTGAGCGCGCCCGGCTCGACCACGGCGACCTGGCAGTCGACGTCGACCTCCACCGCCCGCATCCGCTCCAGGCTCAGCACGATGCCGCCGTCGACGGCGCTCGACCCGCCCGACAGACCGCTGCCGGCGCCGCGCGGCACGACGGCGACCCGGTGCTCGGCGGCCCACCGCACCGCGGCCTGGACCTCGGCGGCGTCGGCGGGCCGGACCACGGCGACCGGGGTGCCGGCACCGGGGTCGCGCGACCAGTCGAAGCGGTAGGACTCCAGCAGGTCGGGATCGGTCAGCACGGTGCCCGGCGGCAACGAGCCGACCAGCGCGGGCAGGACCGCGCGGGCCTCCTCGGCCGACGCCAGGGACGTGGTGCCCGTCGGGGGCGCGAGCGTCATGCGCACACCCAACCACCCCGCCGGACGCGCCGGAAGGGTCAGTCCGCGCGCTGCGCCGCGCGACTGCGGCGACGCACCAGCGCGAGGGCGCCGAGCGCACCCAGCGTCACCAGGCCGACCGGCACGACCGCGCCCGCCGCGTCCGTCGCACCCGCGCGCCGCGGGACCACGGCCGGGTCCGGCTCGGCACCCCGACCGTCACCGGGGACGTCGACGGCGTAGACGTCGAGCCCGCGCACCAGGTCGATCGCGTAGACGACGTTCGACTTCCTGCCCGTCTGGCGACCGCGGGCGTCGTAGACCGGGAGCCACATCGCGTCCCACACCTCGCTGGCCGCCTGCAGGGCGTGGCCGTACGGCGTGATGTCGCGCGGCCGGCGCACGTCGAGCAGCTGCGTGCCGCCGCCGTAGTAGCCGATCGCGACCAGACCGCCGGGGCGGAAGTCGAACCAGTGGGCGGAGCAGAAGGCACCCTGCGGCAGCGGGAAGTTGCCGAGGTCGGCCAGCTCGACCTTGTCGAGCGGCACGATGCCGCCCGGGCGGCCGTCGAGCCGCTTGACCCACCAGGTCTGGAAGGAGCCCGCGAGGCTGCAGTCGGTCTGCTCGTAGTCCTCCTCGGTCACGAGCAGGACGTTGCCGTTGGCCAGCGACGGCGGCCGGAACGCCTTGAAGCGGCGGGCGTTGGGCCGGAAGGAGTTGTGGTGGATGAAGTCGTTGTAGCCCTCGGCGCGCGGGTCCTCCCCGCGGCCCGCGGCGCCGGTCGTGGCCAGCAGGCGGGGGCGACGGGGGTCCTTCGTGGACCACATGGAGCTGCCGCCGAAGCCGGTGTGGGTGCCGATGCCCGCGGCGTCGAAGTTCCACTTGTGGCCGGCGGTCGGCGAGCGGAAGGGCTGCAGCCCGGCCCTGCGGGGGTCGCCGTCGAGCTCGCGGGGCCGCGTCAGGTCGCGCAGGTCGAAGATCGAGAACTCGCCGTCGCCCCCGGCGGAGTAGACGTAGCGGCAGTCGCGCACCTCGACGCAGGCGACGGTGTGCGTCGACGTCGAGCCCGCGACCCGGGACAGCACCCGGGGCGCGGCCGGCTCGGTCACGTCGACGACGACCAGCTCGCCACCGCCGACGTTGGCGTGCTGGATGTCGTCGGGCGAGGCCTGGTAGAGGTCGACCCCGATCAGCGCGAAGCGGCGGACGCCGCGCGCGGTGCGACGCTCGCCGCAGTTCATCGCCTCGTTCTCGAACTGCAGGCTCGGCAGCACCCCGACGAGCCGGGGCCGCGCACCGTCGCGCACGTCGAGCACCCGCACGGAGTCCAGGCCGGAGGTCACCAGCAGCGGCGCCGTCGGCAGGAAGCACCCGGAGATGCCCAGCTGGGACGGGTTCGCGGAGAGCTGCGCGACGTTGTCGCTCGACAGCAGCGGTCCGTCGGGCTCCGCTGCGAGCGCTGCCCGCACCTCCTGGAGCCGCTCGAGGTCGCCACCGTGGGCGGAGGCGGGGGCGAGCGGGGCGGTGGCGAGGCCGAGTGCGAGGCCGAGTGCGAGGACAGCGGCTCGGCCCGCGGCACGGGGGGTGCGGCGCGTGCGTGCGAGGGTCATGCCCTCGTCAACGACGAGGGCACGGCCGGGTCACGCCGGCTGCATCTCCGCGAGGTCCGCGAGCGTCTCGTCGCGGCCGAGCAGGTGCTCGGCGCGCTCGGCGAGGAGGCGGTCGTTCTCGGCCTGCAGGGCGGTCACGAGGGCCTCGAGGTCGGCCACGCGACGGCGCAGGCGCGCGTTGTCGGAGACGAGGACGGCAGAGTTCCGCAGGTCGCTGGGCACGTGGCCGAGCAGCGCCTTCGCCATGGGTGTCCCTCCAGAGGGTGGTGGCGGGCTGGGGGCCCGAGGGGTGTCAGGGCCGTCTCCAAGAGTCTCACCGCGGGCGCGGCGGGTCAATCCGGCGGGTCGCCCGCGGCCGGCGCGGGACCGGCTGGCACACGGGGCAGAAGAACGAGGAGCGGTTGGCGAAGGCGACCCTGCGGATCGGGGTGCCGCAGCGCTGGCAGGGCCGCCCCTCCTGGCCGTAGGCCCGCAGCGAGCGGTCGAAGTAGCCGGACTGCCCGTTCACGTCGACGTAGAGCGCGTCGAAGCTGGTGCCGCCCTCGGCCAGCGCGTCGGTCATCACGTCGCGCACGTGGGCCAGCAGCTCGCGCACCTGGGCGGCGCGCAGCCGCTCCCCCGGGCGGTCGCCGTGGAGGCGGGTGCGCCAGAGCGCCTCGTCGGCGTAGATGTTGCCGATGCCGGAGACGAGCGTCTGGTCGAGCAGCTGTCGCTTGATGCCGACCGCGCGGCGGCGCACCCGGGCGACGAAGGCGTCGTCGTCGAAGAGCGGGTCGAGCGGGTCGCGCGCGATGTGGGCGACCTCGGCCGGGAGCTCGGCACCCCCGGCGCTCACCGCGAGGCCGCCGAACATCCGCTGGTCGACGAAGCGGAGCTCGGTGGGCTCGGCGCCGGGACGCTCGAGCGCGAAGCGGACCCGCAGGTGGCGCTCGGCGGGCGCCCCGGGCGGCTGCACGAGCATCTGGCCGCTCATGCCGAGGTGGGCGAGCAGCGCGTCGCCGCCGTCGAGCGGCAGCCAGAGGTACTTCCCGCGCCGTCGGGCCGCGGTCAGGGTGCGCCCGACGAGGGCGTCGGCGAAGCCCTCGGGCCCGCGGGGGTCGCGCCGGACCGGGCGCACGTGGAGCACCTCGACCGCGGTGACGCGGGCGCCCACCGCGTGCTGCTCGAGCCCGCGGCGGACGACCTCGACCTCGGGCAGCTCGGGCACTAGGACGCGGCGGAGTCGGGGGCGGCGGAGTCTGGAGCGGAGTCGGGTGCCGGGCTCGGCGTCGTGTCGCGCCCGTCGCCGACGCCCTCGGCGCTGCCCGCACCGGCCGCCGCCACGATCTCGCGGTAGGCGGACTCGGCCGCGCCCTGCTCGGCCTCCTTCTTCGACCGCCCGGTGCCGTGGCCGTGCAGGCTCTCGCCGAGGCGGGCGCGGGCGGTGAAGGTCTTCATGTGGTCGGGGCCCTCGTCCTCGATGACGTAGTCGGGCACCCCGAGCCCGCGCTCGGCGGCGAGCTCCTGCAGGGAGGTCTTCCAGTCGAGGCCGGCCCCCATGGCGGCCGCTGCCTCCATGAGGGGGTCGAAGAGGCGGTGCACGACCACCGCGGAGACCTCGAAGCCGCCGGAGAGGTGGACGGCGCCGATCACGGCCTCGACGGTGTCGCTGAGGATCGAGGCCTTCTCGCGCCCGCCGGTCGACTCCTCGCCGCGTCCGAGCTTGACGTGGGTGCCCAGCCCGATGGCGCGGGCGACGTCGGCCAGCGCCCGGGCGTTGACGACCGCGGCCCGCAGCTTGGCCAGCCGCCCCTCCGAGAGGTCGGGGTGGGTGCGGTAGAGCGCCTCGGTGACCACCACGCCCAGCACGGAGTCGCCCAGGAACTCCAGGCGCTCGTTGGTCGGCAGCCCACCGTTCTCGTAGGCGTAGGACCGGTGCGTGAGCGCACGCTCGAGCAGCCCGGGGTCCAGCTCGGGATCCCCGAGCGCCGCGCGGAGCTCGGTGTAGGTGGTCAGCGGACCGGAGGTCTCGGAGCCCTGGGGCTCAGAGGACCTGACGGCGGTCGGCGCGCGCGCCGTACTGCCCGCACGAGCCGCAGGCGCGGTGCGGGAGGTGCTTCTCGCCGCAGGCGGGGTTCGCGCAGGTCACCAGGGACGGCGCGACGGCCTTCCACTGCGAACGACGGTGACGCGTGTTGCTGCGCGACATCTTCCGCTTCGGGACTGCCATGTCTACTCCTCGTGCAGGGGCCGGGGGGTCCGGCCGCTTCGGTCGACCGGAGGTTGCTCCGGTCGCTCAGTCGTCGTGCTGCTGGCCCTGCTCGCCGCCCCGGAGGGCGGCCAGGCCGGCCCACCTGGGGTCGACCGGGGCGTCGTGCGTGTGGTCGGGGTCGTCGGCCAGGCGTGCCCCGCACTCGGGGCACAGGCCAGGACAGTCGTCCTCGCACAGCGGCTGGAAGGGCAGTGCGAGCACCACCGCGTCCCGCAGCAGCGGCTCGAGGTCGACCAGGTCGCCCTCCAACCGCCCGACGCCGTCGTCCTCCTCGTCGGCGGGGCGACGGTCACCGTCGTCGTAGAGGTACAGCTCCTGCAGGTCCACCGACACCTCGTCGGTGAGGTCCTGCAGGCACCGCACGCACTCGCCGACGAGCCCGGCCGAGGCCGTGCCGCTGACCAGCACCCCCTCCATGACCGCCTCCAGGCGCAGGTCGAGCTCGACCGGCGACCCTTCGGGGACGGAGAGGACTTCGATGCCGAGATCTGCCGGGGCCGGGACCGTCCGTGACACCTGTCGCTGGGACCCCGGGCGGCGGCCGAGCTCGCGGGTGTCGAGCACGAGCGGCGCTCTCGGGTCCAGGCTGCTCAGGGGATCACTTCCGGTTTCCGGGCACGTCAGATCGTGGGGAAGCGTAACCGTCGGGGCGGATCGGGAGCAAAACGACCCCGCGGCCCCGCGGGCTCAGCCGTGCTGGGCGCGCTCGGCGAGCCGGGCGGTCAGTCGGGCGTGCACGTGCGGCGGGACCAGCGCGGAGACGTCGCCGCCGAGCGCGGCGACCTCCTTGACCAGGCTGGAGGCCAGGAAGGACCACGCAGGGCTGGTGGGGACGAAGACGGTCTCGACGGGCGCGAGGCTGGAGTTCATCTGCGCCATCTGGAGCTCGTAGTCGAAGTCGGTGACGGCGCGCAGGCCCTTCACGATCGCCACGATGCCCTGCTCCTCGCAGAAGGTGGTGAGCAGGCCCTCGAAGCCGGCGACGCGCACGTTGGGCAGGTCGGCGACGCCCTCGGCGATCATCTCCATGCGCTCGGCGGGCGTGAAGAGCCGCTTCTTCGAGGCGTTGACGCCCACCGCGACGACGACCTCGTCGAAGAGCCCCGACGCCCGCCGCACGATGTCGAGGTGACCGTGGGTCACCGGGTCGAAGGAGCCGGGGCAGACGACGCGGCGCACGCGCATCACTCCTCGTCCGTGAGGTCGGGCAGGTGAGGGTCGGGGTGCTGCTGGTCGGACGGCCCCGCGCCGCCTCGAGGGTCCGGCGGCGGCGGAGCGGCGCGACCGTACCAGAGCACGGTCTCGCCGTAGCGCTTCTCGCGCTCCGGCTCGAGGCCCGCGGGCCAGGTCGGGGCGGGGCTGCGCACGGACCGCTCGACCACCACGAGACCGCCGGGCACGAGCCAGCCGCGCGCGGTCACCCGCACCAGGTCGGCGTCGACCTCGGCGGGCGCCAGGGGGTAGGGAGGGTCGCTGAAGACGACGTCGTAGGGAGCGCCCGGCGGGCGGTCGAGGACGGCGCCGACCGCGCCCACCACCACCTCGGCGCGCGACGCCCCCACGGCGCCGAGCGCGCGGGCGTTGGCCGAGACCAGGGCCGCGGTGCGCCGGTCGTGCTCCACCAGCGTCACCACCCCGGCCCCGCGCGACCAGGCCTCGAGGCCGACCGCGCCGGACCCGGCGTACAGGTCGAGGAAGCGCAGGCCCGCCAGCGGCCCGACGCGGGACTCCAGGGTGGAGAAGAGCGCCTCGCGCACCCGGTCGCTGGTCGGCCGGGTCGCGCCGCCGCGCGGGGTCTGCAGCCGCCGTCCGCCGGCACGGCCCGCGATGATGCGGGTCACGACTTGTCCAGGAAGTCGGACTCGACGGACGCCTCGAGGACGAGCACGGCCTCCGCGAGGCGGGGCGCGGCGTCGAGCGACGCGTCGAGGTCGAGCAGGCGCTCGGCCTCCTCGCGGGCCGCGACGATGGTCTCTTCGTCGCGCAGGACCCGCAGGCGCTGCAGGCTGGAGCGGCCGCCCGCCTGGTGGGCGCCGAGCACGTCACCCTCGCGGCGGTGCTCGAGGTCGAGCCGGCTGAGCTCGAAGCCGTCGGTCGTGGCCGCCACCGCCTCGAGCCGCTCGAGGGCGGGGCTGCCCGGCGGCACGTGGGTGACCAGCAGGCACAGCCCGGGCAGGCCGCCACGCCCGACGCGGCCGCGCAGCTGGTGCAGCTGCGAGACGCCGAAGCGGTCGGCGTCGAGCAGCACCATCGTCGTGGCGTTGGCGACGTCGACCCCCACCTCGACGACGGTGGTGGAGACCAGGACGTCGACCTCACCCGCGGCGAAGGCGCGCATGGTGGCGTCCTTGACCTCCGGGCTGAGCCGGCCGTGGAGGCGGGCGGTGCGCAGCCCTGCCAGCGGGCCGGTCTCGAGGTCGGTGGCCACCTCCTCGACCGAGGCCAGCCGGTGGGCGGGCGGCAGCGGGTTGCCCTCGGCGTCGAGGTCGACCTGGTCGACGGTCCCCTCCTCGGGGTCGTCGGCGTCGATGCGGGGGCACACGACGTAGGCCTGGTGGCCGGCCTCGACCTCCTCGCGCACCCGCGCCCACACGCGGTCGAGCCACACGGGGCGCTCGGTGACCGGGACCAGCGAGGTCTGCACCGGCGCGCGTCCGGCGGGCAGCTCGCGCAGCGTGGCGACCTCGAGGTCGCCGAAGACGGTCATCGCGACCGTGCGCGGGATCGGTGTGGCGGTCATGACGAGCACGTGGGGCGGGGTCGTCGCCTTGGCCGCCGCGGCGGCGCGCTGCTCGACGCCGAAGCGGTGCTGCTCGTCGACGACCACCAGGCCGAGGTCGGCGAAGGTCACCTCGGGCTCGAGGAGCGCGTGGGTGCCGATGACGAGCCCGGCCTCGCCGCTCGCGGCGGCCAGGAGCGCCTCCTTGCGGGCCGCCCGGGGCATCGAGCCGGTCAGCAGCACCACGCGGGTGGCCTCGGCGGCGCCGCCGAGCATGCCGCCGCCGGCCAGGTCGCCGAGCAGCGCCGTGATGGAGCGGTGGTGCTGCTGGGCGAGCACCTCGGTGGGCGCGAGCAGCGCGACCTGCCCCCCGCTGTCGACGACCCGCAGGGCAGCGCGCAGGGCGACCAGCGTCTTGCCCGAGCCGACCTCGCCCTGCAGCAACCGGTGCATGGGGCGGGGGCGGGCGAGCTCGTCGGCCAGCACCTCGCCCACCTCGCGCTGGCCGGCCGTGAGCTCGAACGGGAGCCGCGCGTCGAAGGCGCCGAGCAGTCCCTCCCCCTCCGCCCTGCCCGGGCGGGCGACGGTGCCCTGGGCGGCCTGCACGCGGCGTCGGCGCCCGAGCACGAGCTGCGTCACGAGCCCCTCCTCGAAGCGGAAGAGCCGGTGGGCCTCGCCCACCTGGTCGCGGGAGTCCGGGAGGTGCAGCCACTGCAGCGCCGTCAGCGTGTCGGGCAAACCGTGGCGGGCACGGACCTCCGCGGGCAGCAGGTCGGGCACGTCGTCGACGAGGGTGAGGGCGAAGGCGACGGCACGCTGCACGTCCCACGAGTCCAGGCCCTTGGTGAGGGGGTAGATGGGGTAGAGCGAGCGCAGCTGCTCGGTGAGGAACCGCGCGTCGGCCTCGTCGGCGCCGACGTCGTCGGCACCGCCCGGCCCGCCCGGCCCCACGCCGTCCTCGCCGAAGAGCAGCATGCGCGGGTTGGTGAGCTGCCACTGGTCGCGGAAGACCTTGGCCTGCCCGGTGAACAGGCCGCGCCGCCCCCGCTGCAGCCGACGCTCGTGCCAGTCGCTGACGTGCTTGGCCTTCGCGAAGAACGTCATGGTGAGCGACGGCCCGTCGGTGCGCAGCCGGGCCTCGACGCGGTAGGCCGTGCGGCCGGTGCGGCGGTCGGTGTACTGGTGGCGCTGGGTGCCGGCGACCTCGCCGACCACGGTGAGCACCTGGCCCTCCTCCAGCTCCTCGAGCCGGGTGAGCTCGGCGACCGCGAGGTAGCGCCGGGGGTGGTGGTGCAGCAGGTCGCCGACGGTGCGCACGCCGAGGCGCTCCATCGCCTTGGCGATCTTGGGGCCGCGGGGCCCGAGGACCGCCACGACCGGGGAGTCGAGCCCGATCACGTCGTGCAGCCTGCCCTACTCCACCGACACGAGCAGGGGGTAGCGCTCCTGGCCCCCGTGGTAGACCGCGACGTCGACGGTCGGGTGACGCTCCTCGAGGTGGGCGAGCGTCGCGGCGCGCAGCCCGGGTGCGGCGTCGGCGCCGGTCACGACCGTGACCAGCTCGCCGCCACCGCCGAGCAGCCGGTCGAGCACCTCGGCCGCGACCTCCTCCAGCCGCTCCCCCACCACCACGAAGTCGCCGGCGACCACGCCGAGCACGTCGCCGGGCTCGCACGGCCCGGCCGAGGTCATGGCGCGGCGGGCCGCGACCGTCACCGCGCCGTGGCGGGCGTGGCGCGCGGTCGCGGTCATCTCGAGCACGTCGGAGTCGAAGGCGCGGCCGGGCTCGTGCACGGCCAGCGCGGCGAGTCCCTGCACCTGCGCGTGGGTGGGGATCACCGCGACCCGTACACGACCGGACTCCTCGGCCGTGCGCGCGGCGATCTCGGCGGTGCGCACCGAGTCGGGGTCGTTGGGCAGGACGACCACCTCGCCGCTGCCGCAGCCGGTCACCGCCTCGAGCAGCTCGCCCGTCGACGGGCGGCGACCGGGGCCACCCTCGACCACCACCGCGCCCCCGTCCTCGAAGAGCCGGCGCAGCCCCGGTCCCGCCGCCACCGCGACGACCGTCCGCGCCCGGGCCGGCACCTGCGCCGGGGCCGTCGCCGGGGACGGGACCGCCGCGTGGCGGGCCTGCTGGGCGAGCTGCTCGGCGAAGTGGGTCACGCGCACCCGGTGGGGTCGACCGGCGCGCAGCCCGGCCTCGAGCGCGGCGCCGACGTCGTCCACGTGGACGTGGACGTTCCACAGCCCCTGCCCGCCCACGACGACCAGCGAGTCGCCGAGCGGGGCCAGCTCGCGGCGCAGCGTGGCCACGGCGTCGTCGCCGGGGTCGACGGTGTCGAGGAGGTACATCACCTCGTAGGACGGGCCGTCGGGGTCGAGACGGTGGTCGGGCGGTGCGTGCCGCGGTGCCGGGATGCGGTGGCCCCGCACGCCCCCGGGCGCCACGGGACGACGCCCGGTCAGGGCGGTCTCGGCGGCGTCGAGCAGCACGCACAGCCCCCGTCCGCCCGCGTCGACGACGCCCGCCTCGGCGAGCAGCGGCAGCTGCTCGGGCGTGCGGGCGAGCGCCTCCCGCGCGGCGGCCGCGGCGGCGACGTAGACCTCCCGGCTGCGCGCGTGCGGGTCCGCGGCGGCCGCGACGGCGGCCTCGGAGGCGGCCCGCGACACCGAGAGGATCGTGCCCTCGACCGGGGTGCCGACGGCCGCCCAGCTCGCCTCGGTCGCGGCTGCCATCGCCTCCGCGGTGACCTGGGCGTGGCGCTCGCCCGCGGCCGCCTGGCCCAGGCGCCGGCACACGGCGCCGAGCATCTGGGCGAGGATCACGCCGGAGTTGCCGCGCGCGCCGAGCAGCGCTCCGCGGGCCATCGCCGCCAGCGCCGGGGCGAGCGGGGCCTCGGCGTCGCCGCCGGTCGCCTCCAGCAGCGCGTCGCGGGCGGAGGAAACGGTGAGGAACATGTTGGTGCCGGTGTCCCCGTCGGGCACCGGGTAGACGTTGAGCGCGTCGATCTCCTCACGGGCGCCGCCGAGGGCGTCGGTCGCGAGCTCGACGAAGCGCAGCACGACCGCGAGGGAGATGCCGCCGCCGGTGGGGACCTGCTCCACGCGCGCCTCCTCCTCGGAACGGCCGGGGCCTGTGCCGCCGGTGCGGCGCCACGGTAGCGGGCGAGCGGGGTCGGTCCGCGGATTCGCCCGCGGCCTGACGCGTCCGTTACAGTGCTGCGGTTGCCCGAGCGTCGCCCCGTGACGCCTCTGCCGGGCCCCCATGACCGACACCGATCCACCACCACCAGGAGCTCCCGTGGCCGCCGTCTGTGACATCTGCGCGAAGAAGCCGGGCTTCGGCAACAACCGCCCGTGGTCCCGCAAGATCACCAAGCGTCGCTTCAACCCCAACATCCAGCGCGTGCGCGCCAAGGTCGACGGCACCCCGAAGCGCCTCAACGTCTGCACCGGCTGCCTCAAGGCCGGCAAGGTCACCCGCTGACCTGACGCACCACCTCGACGAGGCCCCCACCGCACCGCGGTGGGGGCCTCGTCGCGTCGGCTCTCAGAAGTGGGTCCAGCCGGTCGGCCCCTCGTGCGAGGCACCGTCGACGGTGACGCCGCTGCCCTCCCCCACGCTCCCGACGGCCCGCCAGCCCGGCGGCAGCGATGCGGCGTCGGGGAAGGTCGCGAGCAGGGCGTGGTCGTCACCCCCGGCGAGCACGAAGGACACCGGGTCGGCGCCGAGCGCCGCCCCGACGGCGTGCAGCGGCTCGGCGACCTCGAGCGCGTCGGTGCGGACGTCGATCGCCACCCCCGAGGCGGCCGCGAGGTGGCCCGCCTCGGCGAGCAGCCCGTCGGAGACGTCGACCATCGCCGTCGCGCCGGCGCGGGCCGCGGCCGGCCCCGCGTCGTACGGCGGCTCCGGACGTCGGTAGGCCTCCACCAGCGCGCGCGGCGAGCGGAAGCCGCGGCCCAGCACGGTCAGCCCGCCGGCCGCCCAGCCCTGGCGCCCGGCCAGCGCGAGCACGTCGCCGGGCGCGGCGCCACTGCGCAGCACCGGCGCCTCCGTGCAGGCCCCGAGCACGGTCACCGCCACCACGAGCTGGTCGCTGCGGGTCAGGTCGCCGCCGACGACGCTCGCCCCGACCTGCGCGCACTCGGCAGCGAACCCGCGGGCGAAGCCCAGCGCCCAGGCGACCGGCAGGTCGGCCGGGGCGGCCAGGCCCACGGTCAGCGAGTGCGCGCGGCCACCCATGGCGTTGACGTCGGAGAGGTTCTGCGCGGCGGCGCGGTGCCCGACGTCCTCGGCGCTCGCCCAGTCGCGGCGGAAGTGGCGGCCCTCGACGACCAGGTCGGTCGAGACCACGACGTGCCCCGTCCGCACCCGGAGCACGGCGGCGTCGTCGCCCGGCCCGACCAGCACGTGCTCACCCTGCTCGAACAGCGACGCCAGGGCGCCGATCAGGGGGAACTCGCCGGCGTCGGCGACGGTGGCGTCGGCGGGCAGGTCGGGCAGCAGCGGGTCCGCGGCGGGCATGGCCCCATCCCACCACCCGGGGGCCGCGGTCGCCCGGCCGGGCCGCTGCGGGCGGGGCCGCCATCGGGTGTCGCGTGCGACCGCCGTCACGGTAGGTTGTGCCCGCCCGCAAGCCCCGAGGTTGAGGAGTCACCGTGGTCGTCCAGGCGTACATCCTGATCCAGACCGACGTCGGCAAGGCCGCCGAGGTGGCCGCCGCCATCGCCCAGGTCAAGGGCGTCACCCTCGCCGAGGACGTCACCGGCCCCTACGACGTCATCGTGCGCGCCGAGGCCCGCAACGTCGACGAGCTCGGCAAGCTGGTCGTCTCCAAGGTGCAGAACCTCGACGGCATCACCCGCACCCTCACCTGCCCGGTCGTGCACATCTGAGGGTGCGCCCACCCCGCGCTGCGCGCCCCGTGCCCGTCCGGGCCCGGGGCGCTCGCGCGTCCGCGGCGCTGCTGGCGCCGCTGACGCTCGTCGGCTGCGGCGGCCCGGTCGAGCTCGGCGCGCCGCCGGAGCTGCCGCGCGCGGACGCCGCGGCCTGCGCCGACCTGCTCGCCGCGCTGCCCGACACCCTCGGCGACCTCGAGCGGCGCGACGTCGAGCCCGCGGCGGCGCGCGGCGCCGCGTGGGGCGACCCCGCGGTCGTGCTGACGTGCGGCGTGGGGGTGCCCGAGGGCTTCGACGCGTTCTCGCCGTGCGAGGAGGCCGACGGCGTCGGGTGGTACGCCGCGCCCGTCGCCGCCTACGAGGACCCCACCGCCGACGTCGTGCTCACGACGGTGACGGCGGAGCCGCGGCTGCGCCTGGAGGTGCCGGGCAGCCAGCGACCGCCGGCGGGCTACCTCTCCCGGCTGGCCCCGCTGGTGCGGGAGCACCTGCGGGCCACCGGGCCGTGCGTCTGACCCCTCAGCGCAGGCCTGGGGCGCGCTCGAGCGCCACCGTCACGAGGTGGTCGACCAGCGCGGGGTAGTCCACGCCGCTGGCGGCCCACACCTGCGGGAACATCGAGGTCGGCGTGAAGCCGGGCATGGTGTTGATCTCGTTGACCACGAGCTCCCCGCCGGGCAGCACGAAGAAGTCGACCCGGGCGAGGCCCGAGCAGCCGACCGCCTCGAAGGTGCGCACGGCGAGTGCCTGCAGCCGGGCGACGACGACGTCGTCGAGGTCGGCGGGCAGGTCGACCTCGGTCGCCTGGCCGGGGAGGTACTTCGCCTCGAAGTCGTAGAAGTCGTGCCCCTCCCCCACCCGGATCTCGGCCGGCACGCTGGTGCGCAGCGCGCCGTCGGCGTCCTCGAGCACCCCGCACTCGACCTCTCGGGCGTCGACGGCACCGGCCTCGACGAGGGCGGCGGTGTCGTGGCGCAGTGCCTCGTCGACGGCGGCCGTCAGGTCGGTCCAGGCGGTCACCTTGCTGATGCCGATGCTCGAGCCGCCGCGCAGGGGCTTGACGAAGACCGGGAGGCCCAGCGCCTCGGCGCGCGAGGCGCAGCCGGCGGCGTCGTCGGCCCAGGCGCGGGCCGTCACGGTGCGCGAGGGCAGCACGGGGAGCCCGGCGGCGGCGAGCACCACCTTCATCGACGCCTTGTCCATGCTCACCGCGGAGGCGAGCACCCCGGCCCCGACGTAGCGCAGGCCGACCATCTCGAGCAGGCCCTGCAGGGTGCCGTCCTCGCCGTAGGGGCCGTGCAGCAGCGGCAGGACGACGTCCACCGGACCGAGCGAGCGGGGCCCCTCGGGGTCCTCGGTCAGCACGAGGGCGGCCCCTCCGGCCAGCGGCGCCAGCGCGACGGCCGGGCGGGTCGGGTCGACGGCCGGCAGGGAGCCGTCGTCGCCGAGCGCGAGGCGGCTGGGGTCGTCGGTCTCCAGCACCCACCGGCCGTCGGTGGCGATGCCCAGCGGCACGACGTCCCAGCGCGCGCGGTCGAGGGCGCTCAGCACGCTGCCGGCGGTCACGCAGGAGATGCCGTGCTCGCTCGAGCGGCCGCCGAAGACGACCGCGACGCGGGGCCGCGCCCGGCCGGCGGGGTCGTCGGGCTCGCCGCCGGTGACGGGGCCGGGGTGGGCCGAGGGCTCGTTCACCGCGCAGACCCTACCGGCCTAGGGTGGCCGCATGAGCGACGCCGTACCGACCGGACCCGCCCGTCGCGCCGCGACGGTCGCGGTGCACGCGGGACGTCCCCCGCACACGAGCGACCAGCCGTTCAGCACCCCGGTCACCTTCGCCTCGACCTACGTCGCGGGCGGCGAGCTCGAGTACGGCCGCTACGCCAACCCGACCTGGACGGCCTTCGAGGACGCCCTGGGCGCGCTCGAGGGCGGCCGGTGCCTGTCCTTCGCCTCCGGCATGGCCGCGGTGACGACCGTCCTCGACCTCGTCGGGCTCGGCGCCAAGGTCGTCGCGCCGCGCCACGGCTACACCGGCACCGTGATGGCCCTCGGCGACCTCGAGTCGCGCGGGCGCCTCACGGCCGAGCTCGTCGACGTCACCGACACCGCGGCCGTCGTCGCGGCGTGCGACGGCGCCGCGCTGGTGTGGCTGGAGTCGCCGACCAACCCCGCGCTCGAGGTGGCCGACGTCGCGACGATCACCGCCGCCGCCCACGAGGCGGGGGCCTACGTCGTCGTCGACAACACCTTCGCCACCCCCGTGCTGCAGCGCCCGCTCGAGGACGGCGTCGACCTCGTCGTCCACTCCGTCACCAAGTACGTCGCGGGGCACAGCGACGTGCTCATGGGCGCGGTGTGCACCCGCGACGAGGAGCTGCACCGCGTGCTGAAGGGCCGCCGCGACCTCGTCGGGGCCGTGCCCGCCCCCATGGAGGCGTTCCTGGCCCTCCGCGGCCTGCGCACGCTGCACCTGCGCGTGGAGCGAGCCCAGGCCAACGCCGCGGAGCTCGCCCGCCGCCTCGCCGACCACCCGGCCGTCGCCGAGGTGCGCTACCCCGGCTTCGGCGGGATCGTGTCGATCGTCGCCGAGGGCGGGGCGATCGCGGCCGACCTGCTCGTGCACAAGACGTCGCTGTGGGTCCACGCCACCTCGCTCGGCGGCGTCGAGTCGACCTTCGAGCGCCGGCGCCGCTGGCGCGCCGAGGCGCCCACGATCCCCGAGGGCCTGGTGCGGCTCTCCGTCGGCATCGAGGACGTCGAGGACCTCTGGGAGGACCTCCGCGGCGCCCTCGACGACCTGGTCACCTGAGCCCGTCGCTCGCTCAGTCGGTCTCGGCCTTGGTGTCGCGGGCGATGAAGGCCGCCATCATCTCGGGGGCGGTCATGCCGCCGCTGACGACGGCGTCGACGTGCTCGGCTATCGGCGCGTCGACGCCGGTCTGCCGGGCCAGCGCGAGCAGCGAGGAGCACGACTTCGCGCCCTCCGCCACCTGGCGGGTGGAGGCGTAGATGTCGTGCGTGGTCATCCCCTGGCCGAGCTTCTCCCCGAAGGTGCGGTTGCGCGAGAGCGGCGAGGAGCACGTCGCCACGAGGTCGCCCAGCCCGGCCAGGCCCATGAGCGTCAGGGGGTTGGCGCCCAGCGCCATGGCGAGCCGGGCGGTCTCGGCCAGCCCGCGGGTGATGAGCGAGGCGGTCGTGTTGTCGCCGAAGCCCAGGCCGACGGCCATGCCCACGCTGAGGCCGACGACGTTCTTGTAGGCCCCTCCCAGCTCGCACCCGAGCACGTCGACCGAGGTGTAGGGCCGGAACGCCGGCGCGTGCACGAGGCTCTGCAGCTGGCGGGCGACCGACTCGTCGGCGCAGGCGACCACCGAGGCGGCCGGCTCGCGCCGCGCGATCTCGCGCGCCAGGTTGGGTCCGCTGACCACGGCGATGCGCTCGGGACCGGCACCGGTCACCTCCGCGACCACCTCGCTCATCCGCTTGAGCGTGCCGAGCTCCACTCCCTTCATCAGCGAGACCATCGGCGCGCTGGACGGGATCGCCGGCGCCCACACCTCGAGGTTCTCGCGGAGGGTCTGCGAGGGCACCGCCAGCACCACCACGTCGGCCCCGGCGAGGGCCTCCTCGTGGTCGACGGTCGCGCGGACCTGGGGCGGCAGCTGCACGCCCGGGAGGTAGTCGGCGTTCTCGCGCGTCTCGTTGATCGCGGCGCACACCTCGGCGCGCCGACCCCAGACGGTGACGTCGTTGCCGGCGTCGGCGAGCACGAGCGAGAACGCCGTGCCCCAGGAGCCCGACCCCATCACGCAGACCTTCGTCACGCCGTGCCCTCCTCGCGTCGCGCCTGCTTGTGCGGGTTGCCGATCTCGCCCACCCCGCGCTGCCGGGGGTCGAAGCGCTCGGCGGGCGGCTCCTCACCGCGCACGTCGGCCACCAGCGCGGTGATCGCGTCCATGATCAGGTCGGTCGCGCGCCGCAGTGCCTCCGCGGTCGGCGGGCCGTCGGGCAGCGAGCCGAGGTCGACCGGGTCGCCGACCTTGAACGTCACGGTGCGGCGCGGCAGCAGCCGCGGCCGGGTGGAGTAGGGCGGGAGGATCTCCTGGGCTCCCCACTGCCCGACGGGCACGACCGGGCACCCGGTCGCCAGCGCGATGCGCGCGGCACCGGTCTTGCCGGTCATCGGCCACAGGTCGGGGTCGCGGGTGATGGTGCCCTCGGGGTAGACGACGACGCACTCCCCGGCGCGCACCGCCGCGACGGCCGCGTCGTAGGCCCCGACGGCGTCGGCGCTGAGCCTGGCGACGGGGATCTGGCCGAGCGAGCGCAGGAAGCCGCCGAGGACGGGGTTGCGGAAGAGTCCCGACTTCGCGAGGTAGCGCGGGAGCCGGCCGTGGTCGTAGACGAAGTGGGCGGTGAGCAGCGGGTCGACGTGGGAGATGTGGTTGAGCACCAGCACGCAGCCGCCGCCGGCGGGCAGCTTGTCGCCGTCGATCCACCGCCGGCGCGTCCCCGGGACGAGCACCGGCTTGAGGATCGAGGCGGCCACGACGAAGGGCCACCCGCGCTTGCGCTCCAGCTTGCGGACCCTCACGACACCCCGTTCGTCCCTCCCGGCGCCCGGGGCAGGCCCGCACGCGACGCACCGGGCGGCACGTCGGGGTGCAGGCTACTCGTTCAGCTCCCCCGGCGGCGTCCGCCCGAGCCCGGCGGGGCGGCGCCGGGTCGGGCACGGGTCGTGCACGAGGCGGGTGCGGGGCGGCGCACGACCGGTTGGCAGGATCGGCGTGTGCCCGAGACGCCCCCGCCCGCCGACGCCGGCCCCCCGCGCGGCGTCACGGTGCTGGTGCCGGTGAAGCCCCCGGCGCGCGGCAAGTCGCGGCTCGCCGGCCTGCCCGACGAGGAGCGACGCGAGCTGGCCGCGGCGTTCGCCCTCGACACGGTCGCGGCTGCGCTCGCCACGCCCAGCGTCGAGCACGTCCTCGCCGTCACCGACGACTTCCGCTTCGCGGCCGAGCTGGCGCAGGCGGGGTGCACCGTCCTGCCCGACGGCGCCGGCGAGGACCTCAACGCCACCCTCGCGCAGGCCGCGGCGGAGGCGGGTCGACGCTGGCCGGGCACGGTTCCGGTCGCGCTGTGCGCCGACCTGCCGGCCCTGCGCCCCGAGCACCTCGGCGGCTTCCTCGCGGCCTGGGACGGCCGGGGTCCGGCCTTCGTCCCGGACGCCCTCGGCACCGGCACCACGGCGTACGCCGCCCCGCTCGCCGTCTTCGACCCGCGCTTCGGCGCCGGCTCGCGGGAGGCCCACCTGGCGGCCGGCGCGCGGGAGCTGGCGGGGCCGTGGCCCGGGCTGCGCCAGGACGTCGACGACGCGGGCGACCTCGGGCGGGCGCTCGTGCTCGGCGTCGGTCCGCGCACGGCGCGCGCTGCGGGTCGCTGACGCGGCGGACGCCCGACGCACGACGGCCGTGCACCACCGCGCGGGGGCGGCGGGCACGGCCGGTCGGCGGGGCTCAGCTGCCGGTAGAGCTGCTGTCGCTGCCGGAGGAGCCGGTCGACGAGGTGGTCGAGGAGGCCGAGCTCGTGGACGAGGCCTCTTTCGCGGGGGCGTTCTTCGCCGTGCTGCTCGAGGAGGCCTTCTTCGCCGTCCCGCTCGACGACGCCTTCTTCGCCGTCCCGCTCGACGACGCCTTCTTCGCCGTCCCGCTCGACGACGCCTTCTTCGCCGTCCCGCTCGACGACGCCTTCTTCGCCGTCCCGCTCGACGACGCCTTCTTCGCCGTCCCGCCCGACGACGCCTTCTTCGCCGTCCCGCCCGACGACGCCTTCTTCGCCGCGCCGCTCGACGACGCCTTCTTCGCCGCGCCGCCCGACGACGCCTTCTTCGCCGCGCCGCTCGACGACGTCTGCTTCGCCGCGCCGCTCGAGGAGGCCTTCTTCGCCGTCCCGGTCGTGGTGGTCTTCTTGACGGGGGCGGGCTTCTTCGCGGCCCTCGTCGGCGCCGTCACGGTCTCGGCCGCCTGCTTCGCGGTGGTCTTCTTCGCGGTCGTCTTCTCCGCGGTGGTCTTCTTCGCCGGGGCCGCTGTCGCCTTGCCGGAGCCGCGGCCGGCGCCGGTGGCCTTGCCGGCCACGCTGGTCGCGGCGGCGGCGGCAGCACCCGCGGTCGCGGTCGCCTTCTTGGCCGCGGCGGCGGGAGCCGTGACGGTGAGCTTCGGCAGCTTCTTGGCGCCGGAGATGACGTTCTTCAGGTCGGCGCCGGGTGTGAACTTCGGCACGGCGGTCTTCTTCGCCTTGACCCGCTCACCGGTGCGCGGGTTGCGCACCCAGCGCGCCTCGCGCACCCGCTTCTCGAACGAGCCGAAGCCGGTGATCGCGACCTTCTCGCCCTTGGCGACCTCGCGGGTGATGGTGTCGAGGACCGCGTCGAGCGCGTGCGCGGCGGCCTTCTTGTTGCCCTCGTAGCGCTGCGCCAGCGCGTCGATCAGCTGGGTCTTGTTCACGTGACGTCCCTTCCGGTGACTTCCGCGGGTCGAGCCCGTGCCCGACGTCCTGCAGGCACGCTAGGGACTCTGCACCGCGCCCACAACGACCGCTCACCCGTGTCCGGCGCCCCCGACGGCCCTCAGGTGCGCTGCGTGACCGGCTTCCACGCGGGTCGACGCGCCTCGAAGGCGGCGATGTCGTCGTCGTGGCCCAGCGTGATGCCGATGTCGTCGAGGCCTTCGAGGAGGCGCCAGCGGGTGTAGTCGTCGATGTCGAAGGAGTCCTCGACCGCCCCGTCGCCGCTCCCGGCACGCACGGTGCGCGACTCCAGGTCGAGGGTCACCTCGGCCCCGGGCTGCGCCTCGAGCAGGTCCCACAGCCGCTGCACGACCTTCTCGTCGACCTGGGCTGCGAGCAGGCCGGCCTTGCCGGCGTTGCCGCGGAAGATGTCGGCGAAGCGCGACGACACGACCGCCTTGAACCCGTAGTTCTGCAGCGCCCACACGGCGTGCTCCCGCGAGCTGCCGGTGCCGAAGTCGGGGCCCGCCACGAGCACCGACCCCGCGGCGTACGCCGGGTGGTTGAGCACGAAGTCCGGGTCGCTGCGCCACGCGGCGAACAGGCCGTCCTCGAACCCCGTGCGCGTCACCCGCTTGAGGTAGACGGCCGGGATGATCTGATCGGTGTCGACGTTGCTGCGCTTCAGCGGCACGCCCACGCCGGTGTGGGTGGTGAACTTCTCCATCAGTTGCTCCCGGCGGTGCTCAGCGAGCCCAGCGGCTCGAGGTCGGCAGGCGAGGACAAGGTGCCCCGCACGGCGGTGGCCGCGGCGACGGGCACGGACACGAGGTGGGTGCGACCGCCCTTGCCCTGACGGCCCTCGAAGTTGCGGTTGGACGTGGAGGCGCTGCGCTCCCCCACGGCCAGCTGGTCGGGGTTCATGCCGAGGCACATCGAGCACCCGGCCCCGCGCCACTCGGCGCCCGCCTCGGTGAAGACCGTGTGCAGGCCCTCCTCCTCGGCCTGCAGGCGCACCCGCACGGAGCCCGGCACCACGAGCAGGCGCGTGTCGGGCGCGACCTTGCGACCCTTGATCACCTCCGCGGCGAGACGCAGGTCCTCGATGCGGCCGTTGGTGCAGGAGCCGACGAAGACGGTGTCGACCTTGATGTCGCGCATCGGCGTGCCGGACTCCAGCCCCATGTAGGTGAGGGCCTTCTCGGTGGCGACGCGGTCGTTGGGCTCGTCGAAGTCGTCGGGCGAGGGCACCGACGCACCCAGCGGGACCCCCTGGCCGGGGTTGGTCCCCCACGTGACGAAGGGCGTCATCGTGGAGGCGTCGAGCACGATCTCGGCGTCGAAGACCGCGTCGTCGTCGGTGCGCAGGCTGCGCCAGTGCTCGACCGCGGCGTCCCAGTCGTCGCCCGTCGGGGCCTCGGGGCGGCCCTGCAGGTAGTCGAAGGTGGTCTGGTCGGGGGCGATCATCCCGGCCTTGGCGCCCCACTCGATCGACATGTTGCACACGGTCATCCGGCCCTCCATGGAGAGCTCCTCGATGGCCTGGCCGCGGTACTCCACGATGTAGCCCTGCCCGCCGCCGGTGCCGGTGTGGGCGATGAGCGTGAGCACGAGGTCCTTGGCGGTGACGCCGGCGGGCAGGCTGCCCTCGACCGTCACGGCCATCGTCCTCGGCCGCGACTGGGTCAGCGTCTGCGTCGCCAGCACGTGCTCGACCTCGGAGGTGCCGATGCCGAACGCGATCGCGCCGAAGGCGCCGTGGGTGGAGGTGTGGGAGTCACCGCAGACGATCGTCATGCCGGGCTGGGTCAGCCCCAGCTGCGGCCCGACCACGTGGACGATGCCCTGCTCGACGTCGCCGAGCGGGTGCAGCCGGATGCCGAACTCCTCGGCGTTGCGGCGCAGCGTCTCGACCTGGGTGCGCGACACCGGGTCCGCGATCGGCTTGTCCCAGTCGAGGGTGGGGACGTTGTGGTCCTCGGTCGCCAGCGTGAGGTCGGGCCGGCGCACGCGGCGACCGGCGAGCCGCAGACCGTCGAACGCCTGCGGCGAGGTGACCTCGTGGAGGAGGTGGAGGTCGACGAAGAGGAGGTCGGGCTCCCCCGGAGCGCTGCGGACGACGTGCTCGTCCCAGACCTTCTCGGCCAGCGTGCGACCCATGCCTCGTCCTCCCGCGCGGTGCGGCCGCGGCCGGGGCCGCGGCATCGTTGCCTCGATGCGTCGCCGGATGTGGCGACGGCCATCAGGTTACCTCTTGCATCCCATGATCTGAGACGTCAATATTGCTATATGGACAACAGCAGCGGGGTCGGCGTGCTCGACAAGGCGGCCCTGGTGCTCGCCGCGCTGGAGTCGGGCCCGGCCACGCTGGCCGGCCTCGTCGCCGGCACCGGGCTGGCCCGCCCCACCGCACACCGTCTCGCGGTGGCCCTCGAGCACCACCGCCTCGTGGCCCGCGACATGCAGGGCCGCTTCGTGCTGGGCCCCCGCCTCGCCGAGCTCTCCGCCGCCGCCGGCGAGGACCGGCTGCTGGCCGCGGCCGGTCCGGTGCTGGCCCGGCTGCGCGACATCACCGGGGAGTCCGCGCAGCTGTGGCGGCGCCAGGGCGAGCACCGCGTCTGCGTCGCGGCGGCGGAGCGTCCCTCGGGGCTGCGCGACACCATCCCGGTGGGCTCGCAGCTGACGATGCGCGCGGGCTCGGCCGCCCAGGTGCTGCTCGCGTGGGAGGACCCCGAGCGCATGCACCGCGGCCTGCAGAACGCCGCCTACTCCGCCACCGCGCTGTCCGGCATCCGCCGCCGCGGCTGGGCGCAGTCGGTCGGCGAGCGCGAGCAGGGCGTCGCCTCGGTCTCCGCGCCGGTGCGTTCCCCCAGCGGCAAGATCATCGCCGCGGTCTCGGTCTCCGGGCCGCTCGAGCGCCTCTCGCGCCAGCCCGGCCGCATGCACGCCCCCGCCGTGCTCGCCGCCGCCGAGCGGCTCTCCGAGTCGCTGCGCCGCGCCGCAGCGGAGTGAGGGGCCCGCGACCGCGCCTGCGAGGTCGCACGCCGACGCCTCAGAAGAGCGCGCCCTGCTCCAGCTGCAGCAGCGTCTGCTTGCGCGCCATCCCACCGGCGTAGCCGGTGAGGGTGCCGTCGGCCCCGATCACCCGGTGGCACGGGATGACGACGGGGATCGGGTTGCGGCCGTTGGCCGTGCCGACCGCCCGCGACGCGGCGCCGGTGTGGCCCAGCCGCCGCGCCACCTCGCCGTACGACGCGGTGCGGCCGTAGCCGATCCGCTGCAGCTCGGCCCACACGCGTTGCTGGAAGTCCGAGCCGACCGGTGCGAGCGGGAGGTCGAAGTCGGTGAGCTCGCCGGCGAAGTAGGCCTGCAGCTGCCGCACCGCCTCGGCGAGCACGGGGTGGTCGTCCTCGCGGTCGCCGATCGGCCGGCCGCCGGCGGCGTCGCGGAAGGGCGAGAACTCGATGGCCGTGAGAGCGCCGTCGCGCTCCACCACGCGCAGCTCGCCGATCGGCGAGTCCAGCGTCGTCCACATCTCAGGCTTCCTCTCGTGCGCGCCGGGCGTCGGGCTGGGCGTCGGGCTGGGCGTCGGGCTGGGCGTCGGGCTGGGCCGGCACCACGGTGTGCCACAGGTGCAGCAGGGCGTAGGAACGCCACGGCCGCCACGCCTCGCTGCGGGCGGCGGCCGCCGCGGGGTCGCCGGGCTCGCCGAGCGCCCGCAGCGCATTGCGCACGCCGACGTCGCCCGGCAGGAAGACGTCGGGGTGGCCGAGGGCGCGCATCGCGACGTAGTCGGCCGTCCAGGGCCCGATGCCCGGCAGCGCGAGCATCGCGGCGCGCACGTCGCCGCGGTCGCTGCCGCCGTCGAGGGCGACCGTGCCGTCGGCGAGCGCCGCGCAGAGGGCGACCAGGGCCCGACCGCGCGCCCGCGGCATCGGCAGCGTCTCCGGGTCGACCACGGCCAGCGTGGCTGCGTCGGGGAAGAGGTGCGTCAACCCCGCCACGCCGAGGTCGACCCGGCGTCCGTGCGCGGCGACGACCCGTGCGGTGACGGTGCGGGCCCCGACCACGCTGACCTGCTGGCCCACGACCGTGCGCACGGCGGTCTCGGCGCCGTCGACCTGACCGGGCACCCGCAGCCCGGGGGTGCGGGTCACGAGGGGGGCGAGGAGCGGGTCGGCCCCCAGGGCCGCGTCGACGGCCACCGGGTCGCAGTCGGCGTCGAGCAGCCGCCGCACGCGCGCCACCGCGGCCCCGGTGTCGCGCAGGTCGGTCAGCCGCAGCGTCGCCACGACGTACGCCGTGCCGCCCGGCTCGACCTCGTCGACCGGCGCCTCGAGGCGCACCGCGCCCGGGCCGTGCGGCAGGTCGAGGGTGCGGGCGTACCACCCCGGTCCGGCGGTCTCGACGCCCGGCACCACGTGGTAGGCCAGGAAGTCGACGAGCGCACGGGCCGCGAAGGGGGGGCGCACCGCGAGCCTCACCGGGAGCGTGCCGGGGGACGACGACCCGGCGGGCCCTCCGGCCCGGCGACGCCCGCGCAGCTCGGTCGGGGTCGCGGCGTAGACCTCGCGGACGGTGTCGTTGCACTGCCGCACGCTGGCGAAGCCAGCGGCGAAGGCGACGTCGGCCACGCGCAGGTCGGTGGTCTCGAGGAGCGTGCGCGCGGTCTGCGCCCGTCGGGAGCGGGCGAGTGCGAGCGGGCCGGCTCCGAGCTCGGCGACCAGGACGCGGCCGAGGTGGCGGGGGGTGTAGCCGACGCGGCGGGCCAGGCCCTCGACGCCCTCGCGGTCGACCACGCCGTCGGCCACCAGCCGCATGGCGCGGCCGGCCACGTCGGCGCGCACGTCCCAGCCCGGGCTGCCCGGTACGGCGTCGGGCAGGCAGCGCTTGCAGGCGCGGTAGCCGGCCGCCTGTGCCGCTGCCGCCGTGGGGAAGAACGCGACGTTGCCCTGCGCCGGCGTGCGCGCCGGGCAGGAGGGCCGGCAGTAGATCCCGGTCGTGCGCACGGCCGTGCAGAAGACGCCGTCGAAGCGCCGGTCGCGGCTGCGCACGGCGCCGTAGCGGGCGTCGTCGTCGAGCGCGGCCAGGTCGGTCGTCATGACCCCATCCTGCCGGAGCGGGGCGGCCCGCACTGGCGGGAACCGGACACGGCCGTGGACACCACCACGGGGACCTGCACCGCACACTCGCGGGCAAACGCAGCAGGGCCCCGGTCTCCCGGGGCCCTGCTGTCCGTGCGTACCCCCGACCGGATTCGAACCGGCGCTACCGCCTTGAGAGGGCGGCGTGCTAGGCCGCTACACAACGGGGGCATTGCTGCTCCGACCTGCGCTGACGCGGCCGTCGCAACGGTTCGGAACCTTAGCCTCGACGAGGGCCCCGCACCAAATCGCAGTCGTGTGACCGCGATCTCGCTGGGATACTAGGACTCGAACCTAGACTAACTGAACCAGAATCAGTCGTGCTGCCAATTACACCATATCCCACAGCATCGGCCCCTCACGCTGCCGCGTGCGGGACCGGGTGTGAACCATACACGCGTCCGCGCGACGCGATCAAAACGGCCGGGTCGCACACCGTCCGCAGGCCCATCAGGCGGGCGACGCCGACCGCGAGGCCGAGGTAGACCAGCGTCCGGACGACCGTCACGGGCACCATCCACCAGCTGCTCTCCCCGGGGCTCAGGGCACTGCCGAGCTCGCCGAGGGAGATGGCGACGCCGAAGGCCAGCAGGTTGTTGAGCACGTGCATGGCAATGGCCGCCTCGAGGCCGCCGGTGAGCACGACGAGCAGCCCGGCCAGCAGGCCGAAGGCGAAGCGGTCGATGAAGACGGGCGCGTCCTGCGCCCCGTGGGCGAGGGCGAAGAGCAGCGCGGGCACGACCACGCAGGCCGCGGCCGTGACCCGCCGCCCCGCCGGGCCGGTGCCCCGGCCGCCGAGCAGGCCGCCGACGGCCTGGGTGACGTAGCCGCGGAAGAGGTACTCCTCGCCGGCCGCCTGGAGCGGGGTGAAGAGCAGCGCGACCAGCAACAGGTCGCGGGTGGCGTCGGAGAACCCCTCGAACTGCGGCGTCTGCTCGGTCTCGGCCAGGCCCGGCAGCAGCGCACCCAT
Organism: Nocardioides perillae; assembly: GCF_013409425.1. Taxonomy (NCBI): domain Bacteria; kingdom Bacillati; phylum Actinomycetota; class Actinomycetes; order Propionibacteriales; family Nocardioidaceae; genus Nocardioides; species Nocardioides perillae. The sequence goes on from NZ_JACCAC010000001.1 coordinate 2,949,895, forward strand.
CACGACGGTCACGAGGAGCGCAACGAGGGCGAGGCCCAGGCACACCGCGAAGTAGCCCCACCGCATCCGGGGTGCCACCGAGGTGGTCCACCGCGGCCGCAGCCCGTGCAGCCAGCGGGTCAGGGCCCAGGTCAGCGGGATGAAGAGCGCCAGCGACGTCAGCAGGTAGCTCAGCGATAGCGGGCCCGGGTCGTCGAAGGCGGTCAGCGCCGAGAACGTCTCCCCCGCCCCCTGCCCGAGCAGCAGCCCGCCCGCGACGAAGACCAGCATCCACACCAGGCTGAGCCCGAAGAACGCGACGGCGCACACCAGCAGCCCCACCAGCGGCCGCCACGCGCCGAGGTGACCGGCGCGGTGCAGCTCGTGGAACGGCAGCGGCGGGTAGAGGTCGACCGGCGGGCCCGCCGGGCCGGGGGTGGACGCGGCGGGCGGGCCCCCGGCGTACGACGGGTGGTGGGCGGTGCTCACACCGCCATTGTGCCGACCCTCCGGTCAGGCGCCCGGGGTCTCCGCGGGCGTGCTCGTGGCGGAGGCGAGGCGGGCGAGGCTGCGCTCGCGTCCGAGGAGCTCCATCGACTCGAAGAGCGGCGGGGAGATGCGGCGGCCCGTGACGGCCACGCGCACCGGGCCGAAGGCGACCCGCGGCTTGAGGCCGCGCTCCTCGACGAGGGCCTCGCGCAGCGCCGCCTCGATGGCCGCGGTGCTCCACTCCGGCAGCGCTGCGAGCGCGTCGTGGGAGGCCTGCACGACCGCGCGACCCTCCTCGGTGAGCACCTTCTCGACCTCGGCGGGGTCGCGCGTGAAGGACTCCTCCTCGGTCAGGAGGAAGCCGAGCATCTCGGGGGCCTCGGTGAGCTTGTTCATGCGCTCGGCCACGAGCGGCACCGCCTGCCCGAGGACCTGCAGCTCGGCCTCGGTCGGCGGGTCGGAGAGGACGCCCGCACCCTGCAGGAACGGCACCATGCGGGCCGTGAGGTCCTCGGCGCCCAGCAGACGCATGTGGGAGGCGTTGATGGCCTCGGCCTTCTTCAGGTCGAAGCGCGCGGGGTTGGGGTTGACGTCGCCGATGTCGAAGGTCTCGACCATCTCCGCGAGCGTGAAGACGTCGCGGTCGGCGGCGATGGCCCACCCGAGGAGCGCGAGGTAGTTGAGCAGGCCCTCGGGCAGGAAGCCCTGCTCGCGGTAGAGCGCCATGTGGGCCTGCGGGTCACGCTTGGACAGCTTCTTGTTGCCCTCGCCCATGACGTAGGGCAGGTGACCGTAGGCGGGGGTCTGCTCCGCGACGCCGATCGCCTTCAGCGCCTCGAAGAGCGCGAGCTGGCGGGGGGTGCTGGAGAGCAGGTCCTCGCCGCGCAGGACGTGGGTGATCGCCATCGTGGCGTCGTCGACGGGCGCGGTGAGGGTGTAGAGCGGGTCGCCGTTGGCGCGGCAGAGCGCGAAGTCGGGCACGAACGCGGTCTCGAAGGTGATCTCGCCGCGGACCAGGTCGTCCCAGGTGATCGAGCCGTCCGGCATCCGGAAGCGCACGACGGGGCGGCGGCCCTCCGCGCGGAAGGCGGCGACCTGCTCCTCGGAGAGCTCGCGGCAGAAGCCGTCGTAGCCCATGACCTTCGAGCCGGTGGCCTTGCGGCGCGCGTCGACCTCGTCGGTGGTGCAGTAGCAGTCGTAGGTCGAGGAGGTCTCGCGCAGGCGCGTCAGCACGTCGGCGTAGAGCTCGCTGCGCTCGGACTGGCGGTAGGGCCCGTAGGGGCCGCCGACCTCGACGCCCTCGTCCCAGTCCAGGCCGAGCCAGCCGAAGAGGTCGACGAGCGAGGCGTAGGACTCCTCGGTGTTGCGCTCCTTGTCGGTGTCCTCGATGCGGAAGACGAAGGTGCCGCCGTGGCGGCGCGCGAACGCCCAGTTGTAGAGCGCGGTGCGGGCCAGGCCGACGTGGGGCGAGCCGGTGGGGCTCGGGGCCATGCGGACGCGGACGGTCATCAGCGGGACGCCACCTTGTTGGTCAGGGAGCCGATGCCGGCGACGGTCACCTCGACCTCGTCGCCGACGGCCATCGGACCGACACCCTCCGGGGTGCCGGTGAGGATGACGTCGCCGGGCAGCAGCGTCATCACGCTGGTCACGTGGGCGACCAGGGTGGGGATGTCGAAGATCAGGTCGGCGGTGCTGCCGTCCTGCACGAGGTCGCCGTTGAGGTGCGTGGTGATGCGCACGCCGTCGGCGAAGGTCTGCGGGTCGAGGTCGGTCTCGATCCACGGCCCGAGGGGGCAGAAGGAGTCGAAGCCCTTGGCCCGGGTGAACTGCCCGTCCTTGCGCTGCAGGTCGCGGGCGGTGACGTCGTTGGCGACGGTGTAGCCGTGGATGACGTCGGTCGCCTTCTCGGGCGGGACGTCGCGGCAGATCCGGCCGATGACGACGGCGAGCTCGCCCTCGTAGTGCAGCTCCTCGGTCTGGCGGGGGTAGTGCACCGGGTCACCGGGGCCCACCACCGCGGTGTTGGGCTTGAGGAACATCAGGGGCTCCTCGGGCAGGTCGTGGCCGAGCTCGGCGGCGTGGGCGGCGTAGTTGCGGCCGATGCCGACCACCTTGCTGCGCGGCAGCACGGGGGCGAGCAGCCGCACGTCGGCGAGCCGGTGCTCCTGCTCCAGCAGCTTCACCCCCACGTAGAGCGGGTCGCCGGCCAGCGCCACGACGACGCTGTCGTCGGCGGGCTGGCCGAGCTCGTCGACCTCCCCGGTGACGACGCCGTACATCGGCTCTTCTCCCGTGGTGAACCTCGCGATGCGCACCGGTCGAGACTAGCGACCTACGATCGGTGCCCGTGACGGCGGAGGTGCGGGCGGCAGCGGGCGTGCTCGAGCCCGACGCGTGGCGCGCCCTGGCCGACGCGCACGCCGCGCGCGTCGACGCCCTCGTCGCCCCGCACCTCGAACGGCGACGGTCGGGAGTGCCGCACCCCGTGCACGACTTCCTCTTCACCTACTACTCCCAGCGGCCGGCCCAGCTGCGCCGCTGGCACCCGGGCTTCGGCACCGGGCTCGCGGACGCCGAGGAGCACGGCACGCTCAAGGGGTACGCCGTGCGCGACGGGGTCGCGGCCGTCACGGCGGAGCACGTGCGGGCGCAGCGGCCCCTGCTGGTCGCGCTCGCGCGGCTGCTGCGGGCGACGGCGTCGCGCGCCCCGGCGTACTCCTGCTTCGGGCTGCACGAGTGGGCGATGGTGCACCGATCCGCCGAGCACGGCACGCGCCACCCGTGGCCGCTGCGGCTCGGCGCGGACGCGACCGACGCGGTGGTCGAGTCGCACCGGGTGACGTGCTCGCACTTCGACGCCTTCCGCTTCTTCACGCCGTCGGCCCGGCCGCTCAACACCCTCTCCCCCGGCCGCGACGACCGCGACGCCTTCGAGCAGCCGGGGTGCCTGCACGCCGGGATGGACCTCTACGGCAAGGTTGCAGTCAGGTTGAGTCCGATGATCTGTTCGGACTTGGTTGCTGATGCGTTCGAACTAGCCTGGGACATCAGGATCTTGGACATGCGGGCGGCCCCTTACGACATGACTGGCATCCGGCTCGATCCCACCGGGGACGAATGGACTCCAGTCAAGATCGAGACTCCAGAAGGCAAGGCGGAGTACGTCAGGCTTCAGCGCGAGTTCTCAGGGCGCGCTGCGCCGATCCGTCAGCGACTCATCGAAGAGTGCGAGCGCCTCCTCAGCGCGACTGGCGTGTGATGATGCCGACATGAAGTTCGCCGTCGCCGCTCTCGCGATGTACCTGCTGCTAGGCATGGCGTTCGCGATGGCAACCCTGCCGGACCAGATGTACTACTGCCCGGACCCCTCGTCTCCTTCCGGAGAGGTGGGCTACGGGGGCCTTGACGCTCCCCCACGCCCCGACTGCCACGCGACCGTCACCAACGGCGATCGGGCGCAGTGGATCGCGTTCGCAACACCCACCTGGCTTCCTCTGATCGTCGCCAAGGGACTCTCGAACGACTGAGGACCGGCGCGACCGGTGTCTGCAGACTTCGCCTCTGCATGGACCTCTACAAGCACGCCTTCCGGCTCACGCCGATGGTCGCCTCCGACCTCGTCGTCGACTGCTTCGAGCTGGCCCGGGACATCCGCGAGCTCGACATGCGCGCGGCGCCCTACGACCTCGCCGACCTCGGCTACGCGCCGGTGCGGATCGAGACGGCCGAGGGCAAGGCGGAGTACGCCGCTGCCCAGCGCGCCTTCGCCGAGCGGGGCGCACCGCTGCGCGCGGCCCTCCTCGTGGAGTGCGAGCGGTTGCTCGAGGTCTGACGCACCGGGCGCTGGTCGTGCCGGGGCTCGGTGAACCGCCCCAGGGGCGCGCGCCGGGCTCGTGTCGAGGGGTCGCGCGCTGGGCTCGTGTCGAGGGGTCACGCGCTGGGCTCGCGTCGAGGGGTCACGCGCTGCGCTCGCGTCGAGGGGTCACGCGCTGGGCTCGCGTCGAGGGGTCGCGCGCTGGGCATGCGTCAAGGGGTCGCGCGCTGCTCTGGTGTCGAGGGGTCACGCGCTGCGCTGGCGTCGAGGGGTCACGCGCTGCGCTGGCGTCGAGGGGTCACGCGCTGCGCTGGCGGCGAGGGGTCACGCGCTGGGCTCGCGTCGAGGGATCACGCGCTGGTGCACACGGGTCGTCGGGGGGTCGCCCAGAGGCCCTCTCGACACCCGCACCCGACCCTCGTCAGACGCCGGTCTGCGCCACTTCCAGTCCACAGGCGACCGTCATGGATCCGTTCTCCACAGGCCGATCCGGGCCCCCGCGGAGTCGGGCGGGACTGTCGGTGGCAGGTGGTTGAGTAGGCGGCATGGCAGACCACCGCGACCACGCACCGCAGCACCCGCTGCTGGTCGCGCTGGCCTGCCTCGACACCGACCTCGACCACGCCTCGGGTACGCCGACCTGGTCACTCACCGCCAACGAGGCAGAGGCCGCCCTGGTCGAGCTCGCCAAGTGTCGTGCCCGCCTCGCCGCACTCGAGCTCACCACCGTTGCTGCTGCGGACCGGGCTGGTGTCGGTGACGCCACGGGTGCGACGTCTACGGGGGCGCACTGGGCCAGGCTGACCCACCAGACCCGGGCGAAGTCAGTCGCCACCGTCCGCCACGCTGCGGCGCTCGAGGCACGCCACTGCACCGTGTTGGCCGCGATGAGCGCCGGGGTGGTGTTGCCCGAGCAGGCCGAAGTCATCACCCGCGCGGTCGACGCCCTGCCGGTGGACCGGGTCGGGGCCGCAGTGGTCGACGCCGCCCGCGCCCACCTCCTCGAGCTGGCGGCCATGTTCGACGCGGTCGAGCTGAAACGACTCGGCGACCGCATCCTCGACGTCGTCGCACCCGACATCGCCGACGACGTCGAACGCGACCGCCTCGAACGCGAAGAAGCAGCAGCAGCCGCGGCAGCCAGCTTCACGATGACCCGCGACGGCCACGGCAAGGCGCATGGGCGGTTCACGATCCCGGTCGCGGAAGCCGACATGCTCGCCACCGCCCTCGACGCGCTCACCGCGCCCCGTCACCACCACGCCACCCACGGCACCGACCCGGTGCCGGTCGATCAGCACGGCGACCGGGCCCCCCGACCGCTACGACGCGGGCAGGCATTCTGCGAATACATCCGCACCCGCCACCACGCCGCCGCCACCACCGCGACCCAGGCCGGTGGAGTGGACGCGACCGTCACCGTCACCCTGGACCTCGCACAGCTCACCGGCACCGGCCCCGGGGCCGACGCACCGGCCACCCTGTCGACCGGCACCCGGATCACCGCCGCGAAAGCCCGCCTGTGGGCGTGCGGTGCTGGGATCGTGCCCGTCGTGCTCGGCGGAGCCTCGCAGCCCCTCGACGTCGGGCGGACCCGGCGGTACTTCACCAAGACCCAACGCCTCGCCCTCGCACGCCTCCAGGGCGGGTGCACCGCCGACGGCTGCGACTGGCCGCCCTCGATGTGCCACGCCCACCACCGCACCCCCTGGCATGCCGGCGGCAACACAGACCTCACCGACGGCTACCTGCTCTGCCCCAGACACCACGCCCGCGCCCACGACCCCGCCTACGAGACCACCTACCACCGCCACCGCGTCACGTTCGCCCGCACCCGACCCATACGGACCTGAGCCGAGGCGACGCAACCAGACCCACCAACGCCGACACCGCGTACCCGCGCATGGCTGTGCGAACGGTCCGATTCGGCACGGGCCGCCGACCCCCTAGACCACCAGCCCGCTGCCAGCGCGCGACCCCTCGGCGCGTGCGCAGCGCGCGACCCCTCGGTGCGTGCCCAACGCGCGACCCCTCGACACGAGCCCAGCCCGCGACCCCTCGACGCGAACCCCACGCGCGACCCCAACGCGCGACCCCTCGACGCCAGCCCAACACGCGACCCCTCGAAGCATGCCCAGCCCGCGACCCCTCGACCGAGCTCACCCGGGCCAGGCCGAGGACTCCCGGCGACCCCCAGACCTGCTCCGCTGTTCGAACAGGTGTTCTAACCTGGGTCGGTGGCGGGCGCGGGAGGAGCAGGTGGGCGGCGGCGGGCCGGCGCCCCGGCGAGCGCCCCGCCGACGCCTGGAGCGCGGCGCCCGGCCGCCGCGGCCTGGGCCAGCCTGTCCCCGGGCGCACCGCCGCCGGGGTCGCCCGCGCGGCACTGCTGGGTCACGGCGCCGGTCGACGGACCGACGCCGCGCCCGGGCCTGCTGCTCGAGTGGCGACGCGCCGAGCGCGGTCGGTGGGAGGGCCGGGTCGTCTACGCCGCTGAGCTGCGCCCAGGCCGCTGGGCAGCCGTGGAGGAGTGGGTGCCTGCTGAGCTGCTCACCGCTCGCTGAGGCTGCGCTCCCCCACCCGCAACCGGATGCCGTCGACCACCAGCGTCAGCCCGGCGAGGAAGTCCGATCCCTCCCGCGGCCCGTCGGCGATCGCACCCGCGCTGCCGGCCTGCAGGTGCGTCTGCTCCTCCACCGCGTGACCGTAGGTGAAGTGCAGGAGGGTGCGGGCGGCAGTCGGCACGAGGGAGGCAGGCAGGCCGGAGGTGTCGAGCGCGTCGACGAGGGCGTCGTACGGCGCGTGGGCACCGAGGCCGAAGGCGGAGACCGTCGCGACGAGCTCCGCCCCGTCGCGGTAGGCGAGCACGGACTCGCGCAGCCCCGCACACGTCGCGAGGACCCGCTCGTCCCAGGGTGCGTCCACCCCCGGGAGCGGGCGAGCGCCGCGCACGAGCAGCTCGTCGGCGACGAGCCCGAGGAGCGTCTGCTTGTCCGGCACGTGGTGGTAGAGCGCACTGGGCTGCACGGACAGCTCGGCGGCGAGCCGGCGCATGGTCAGGTCGGCCAGGCCGTAGCGGTCGAGGACGTCGAGCGCCCGGGAGACGACGTCGGCGCGGCGGTGGACCATGGTGCTCCTCACACGGGGTGGACCGGCGGAGGGCCCTACCCTAACCTGAACGCCGTTCAGCCCACCCCGGCGCCCGCCCCGGCGCGCCGCTCCCCGACACCGCACGAGGACGCCCCGTGACCAGCTCCCCCAGCAGCCGACCCGCCGGCCGCACCGCCCGCCGCAGCCCCGCCACCGACGTGGCGCTGATCGCCGGCTTCGCCGCCCTCGTCGCGGTCTGCGCGATCCTGCCCGCCATCAAGGTGGGCGCGGGCCTCGTGCCGATCACGCTGCAGACCTTCGCGGTGCTGCTCGCCGGCGCGGTGCTCGGGCCCGTGCGCGGCTTCCTCGCCGTCGCGCTCTACGTCGTCGTCGGCGCCGCCGGTCTGCCGGTCTTCTCCGGCGGCGCGGCCGGGCTCGGCGTGCTGGCCGGCCCGACGGCGGGCTACCTCCTCGGCTTCCCGCTGGCCGCCGGCCTGTGCGGCCTGCTGGTCTCGCGGCTGCCCCGGCGCAAGCTGGCCAGCGTGCCGTTGGTCTTCGCCGCGGGACTGGTGAGCTCGGCGCTGTTCATCCACACGCTCGGGATGGCCGGCCTCGTGCTGCGTGCCGACCTCACGTGGGCGCAGGCCTTCGACGTCGACAAGGTCTTCTGGATCGGCGACGTCCTGAAGAACGTCGCGATGGCGCTGGTGGCGACCGCGGTGCACCGCGCCTTCCCCGACCTGCTCGGGCGCCGCGCCCCGGCCACGAGCGCGACCCCCGCCACCGCACCCGCCGGGTCGGCGTCCTGACCTCGGACGGGATCCGGCTGAAGGCGGTCACCGTCCGGCTCCCGACGGCCGACGGCGACGTGGCGGTGCTGCACGAGACGTCGCTGCACCTGACCGAGCGCAGCACGGCGCTCGTCGGCCCCAACGGCTCGGGGAAGTCGACCCTGGCCCGCCTCGTCAACGGCCTCGTGACGGCCACGACGGGACGGGTGCTGGTCGACGGCCTCGACGTCGCCCGCGAGGGCGCCGAGGTGCGCCGGCGCGTCGGCTTCGTCTTCACCGACCCCGCAGCGCAGCTCGTGATGCCCACGGCGGTGGAGGACGTCGCCCTCTCCCTGCGCCGGCGCCACCGCGACCGCGCACAGCGGCGCGCGGCCGCCGAGGCCGTGCTCGCCGCCCACGGCCTCGCGGGGCTCGGCGACCGCAGCGTGCACTCCCTCTCCGGCGGCCAGCGGCAACTGCTGGCCCTGGCCGGCGTGCTGGCGACCGACCCGTCGGTGCTGGTGGCCGACGAGCCGACGACGCTGCTCGACCTCGGCAACGCGCGCCGCGTCGGCGACCTGCTGCTCGGGCTGCCGCAGCAGCTCGTGCTGGTCACGCACGACCTCGACCTCGCCGCCCGCTGCGAGCGCGCACTGCTCGTCGACGCCGGCCGCGTGGTCGCCGACGGCGCGGCGCCCGACGTCGTCGCGCACTACCGGGCCACCGCGTGAGCGCGAGCCTCCTCGGCGCCTACCGCCCCGGCACCACCTGGCTGCACCGGCTGAGCGCCGGGTCCAAGCTGGCGGCACTGCTCGTCGGTGGCACGGCCGTGGTCGTGGCCCGCGGCCCGCTCGTCGCCCTGGTCGCCCTCGCGGTCGCGGTGGTGCTCTTCGTGGCCAGCGGCGCCGGCCTGCGCCGCGCGCTCACCACCCTGCGCGGGCTGCTGGTCGTGGTGGTCCTCCTCGGCGCCTTCCAGTGGTGGCAGCACGGGTGGGTGCGCGCGGTCGAGCCGGTCGCCGAGCTGCTGGCGCTCGTGCTGGCCGCGACCGTCCTGACCGTCACCACCCCGGTCGACGAGGTGCTCGACGTCGTCGGCCGAGCGGCGCGGCCCCTGCGCCACGTCGGCCTCGACCCGGCGATGGTCGGCCTCGCCTTCGCGCTCGTGGTGCGGGGCATCCCCACCACCCTCGACCTCGCCGAGCAGACCCGCGACGCCGCTCGCGCGCGCGGCCTCGCCCGCGACCCGCGCGCCCGACTCGTGCCCCTGGTGCTCCGCGTGGTGGCCCACGCCCGCCACACCGGCGACGCCCTGCACGCCCGCGGCATCGGCGACGACTGAGCCGTCACCAACCGGGCGGGTGCACCTCGCCCCACGCCGGCCCGCGCGTCGCCGCGTCGGCCTCGAGCTGAGCGGCGACGCCGAGCAGCAGCTCCTCCTCCGCAGGCCGACCCGCCAGCATCACGCCGACCGGGAGACCCGCGCCCCGCGCGCCGCCCGTCCACCCCCACGGCAGCGAGACCGCGGGCGAGCCCGTGACGTTCCACGAGGAAGTGAAGGGGGTGAAGGCCTTCTGCGCCGCGAAGTCGGCCGCCGGGTCCGCGTCGTCGCGGATCGCCCCGACCGGCAGCGGCGGCGAGGCGAGCGTCGGCGTCAGCACCACGTCGTACGCCGCCAGCGCGGTCAGCGCGACCGCCGCGTGCCGTCGCACCGCACCGACCGCACGACCGAAGTCGGGCCCGCTGACCGCCTCGCCGCGTGCCCGCAGCCAGCGCGTGAGCGGGCGCAGGAGGTGCTCCTGGCCGGCCGGCACCGGCGGCAGCGCGGTGAGCACCGCCCAGCAGGTCTCGAAGTCCGCGACGGCCGCGCGCGGCAGCGGCACCGGCACGTCGACGACGTCGTGGCCGAGCGCCGCGAGCCGCGCCGAGACGTCCTCCCACGCGGCGAGGCAGGCCGGGTCGACCACGGTGTCGGTGATGACCGGCTCGGCGAAGCGGGCCACCCGCAGCCGCCGGGGCTCGCGGTCGCAGGCGTCGAGGAAGCGGCCGCTCGGCGGCGGCGCCCAGGACGGGTCGCCCGGCAGCCGACCGGCCAGCACGTCGAGCAGCGCGGCGGCGTCGCGCACCGTTCGGGCGATCGGCCCGGGGGTGGCCAGGCCGACGGGGTCGCCGTAGGCCGGCGCCCCGGAGACCCTCCCGCGCGACGGCTTGAGCCCGACCAGGGCGCAGCAGGAGGCCGGGATGCGGATCGACCCGCCGCCGTCCGACCCGGGTGCCAGCGGCAGCAGGCCCGCGGCGACCGCGGCGGCGGCGCCGCCCGACGACCCACCGGCCATCCGGGCGGGGTCGTAGGGGGTGACCGACGGCGGGTGTCCCTCCGGCTCGGTGTAGCAGGGCGAGCCCAGCTCCGGCGTCGCGGTCTTGCCCAGGCTCACCAGCCCGCCCGCCTCCAGGGCGTGCACGACCGCGTCGGACTCCGTGGGCACGTGGTCGGCCCACACCGGCGAGCCGTAGGCCGTGCGCACGCCCGCGGTCGGGTGGAGGTCCTTCACCGCGGTCGGCACGCCCCACAGCGGGCCCGCGTCGGCGGGCCGCGCCCCCAGGGCTCGGGCTGCGTCCAGCGCCCGGTCGGGGGTGAGCGTGACGAACGCGCCGACCGCGTCGCGGTCGGCGCGTCCGAGGAAGTGCTCGACGAGCTCGACGGGGCTCACCCCGCCCGCGGCGACCAGGGCGCCGAGGTCGAGCGCGGTCAGGTCGTGCAGGTCGGGCCGGCCGGGCGGGTCGTCAGGGGCGGGCACCCCGTCACGCTAGCGCTCAGGCGGCGGCCACCTGCGGCTCGGACTCCACGAGGGTGCGCAACGCCGCGCGCAGCTTGTCGCGCACGCCTTCGTCGGTCAGCACGTCGACCTCGAGCGCCGACTGCGACACGGTCGCGTCGGCGACCACGACGGCACCGGCGACGCCCGCGGAACGGCGCGCGTCCTCGTGCGCCCACTTCCCGCCGTACGGCGTGGGGGTCGCGCCGACGACGGCGAACGGCTTGCCCACGAGGGCGCCCTGGCCGTAGGGCCGGGAGAGCCAGTCGATCGCGTTGTTGAGCACGGCCGGCATGGTGCCGTTGTACTCCGGGGTCACGGCGAGCACGCGGTCCGCAGCCGCCACCCGCGCCCGGAGCTCGGTCGCGGCGGCGGGCACGGAGCCCTCGACGTCGACGTCCTCGTTGTAGAACGGCAGCGCGTCGAGCCCGTCGACGAGCTCGACGACGGTGCCCTCGGGCGCGAGGTCGGGCAGCAGGGCGGCGAGACGACGGTTCAGCGAGCCGGCGCGGAGGCTGCCGACGAGGACGGCGACACGGGTCTGCGACATGGGGTGCTCCTGAGGTGAGGTCGGGGTGCGGGGTCGGACAGGTGCTGGGGAGCAGCGCCCGAGGGCGCCGCACTCCGGACCGAACCGGACCGCGGTCCGGTTTGTTCCCGACGGTCCGTCCTAAGGTGGACCGGTGAGCGAGCCCACCCCGCTGCGGCTGCTCGGACCCGGTGCCAGCGCGCCCCCCGAGCGCGCCGACGCGGCCCGCAACCGCGACGCCCTGCTGGGCGCGGCGCGCGCGCTCGTCGACGAGCGCGGGGTCGGCGCCGTGACGATGGAGGCCGTCGCCGCCCGCGCCGGCGTCGGCAAGGGCACGCTCTTCCGCCGCTTCGGGAGCCGGGAGGGCCTCATGGCCGCGCTGCTCGACCGCTCGGAGGCGCAGTGGCAGGCCGACGTGATCTCGGGCCCGCCCCCGCTCGGCCCCGGGGCTCCCGCGCGCGAGCGGCTGCACGCCTTCGGCCGCTCCCGGGCGGCCACCGACCTGGCCCACGCCGACCTCGTGCGGGCCGCCGGGGCGACGCGCCAGCGCAGCTACGCGGCGTACGCCTTCACCGCGATGCACGTGCGCCTGCTGCTCACCGAGCTCGGCGTCACCGGCGACGTGCCGCTGCTCGCGACGGCGCTGCTGGCCCCGCTGGACCCGTTCGTGCTCGACCAGCAGGTGCGCCGGGAGGGCCTGCCGCTCGAGCGGGTGCTGGCTGGGTGGGACGACCTCGTGCGCCGCGTGGTCGAGGGCGGCTGAGGCGCTCGACCGTCAGGCCGGCAGCACCCCGAGGTGGGCGAGCGCCTGCTTGACCAGCACCCCGCGCCCGCCCTCCATCTCGGCGAGCATGCCGGGGGCGCAGGCCTCCTCGGGCGAGAGCCAGCTCAGCTCGAGCGCGTCCTGCCGCGGCTGGCACTCCCCCGCGACCGGGACGACGAAGACCAGCGCGACGGCGTGCTGCCGCGGGTCGTGCAGCGGGGAGACGCCGGGGATGGGGAGGTACTCGGCGACCGTGAACGGCACCGGGCTCGCGGGGATCTGCGGGAAGGCCGTGGGGCCGAGGTCCTTCTCCAGGTTGCGCACGAGCGCCCCACGGACCGACTCGCCGTGCAGCACCCGGCCGGACACGAGCGAGCGCGACATCTCGCCGGTCTCGGTGGCGCGCAGCAGCACGCCGACGTGCTCGACCGCGCCGAGCGGGTCCACCCGCACCGGCACGGCCTCGACGTAGAGCATCGGCACCCGCGAGCGCGTCTCGGACAGCGCGTACTCCGAGAGCCAGCCGGGGTTCGGGTCAGGGGTGCGCACGGTCGCCATGGCCCCATTCTCACCGCACCGGGGCCCGCGGCGCCGTCAGGGTCGTGCGCGGCGTGCCCCGGGTCGGCCGGCCGGGTCAGGCGCCGTGGCGCCGCAGGCCGAAGGTCAGCCCGTCGACCAGCGCGGCCCACGAGGCCTCGACGACGTTGGCGCCGACCCCGACGGTGACCCACGAGGAGGCGCCGTCGCTGGTCTCGATCAGCACCCGCGTCGTCGCGTCGGTGCCGTGGCCCTGGTCGAGGATGCGCACCTTGTAGTCGATGAGCTCGAAGGTCGCGACCTCCGGCCAGGCCTGACCGATCGCCGCGCGCAGCGCCGCGTCCAGCGCGTTGACGGGGCCGTTGCCCTCCCCGGTCACCACGAACCGCTCGCCGCCGGCACGCAGCTTGACCGTCGCCTCGGAGACGGCCTCCTCGCCCGGGCGCGCGTGGGCGAGGGTCTCGGTGATCACGCGCCACGACTCGACCTCGAAGTACGACGGGCGGCGACCCTCGATCTCCTCGACCAGCAGCAGCTCGAAGGAGGCGTCGGCCGCCTCGAAGGTGTGCCCGCGCGACTCGAGGGCCTTGACCCGCTCGGTGACCCGACCGACGAGCGCCCGGCCCTCCGGCGAGTCGGCGTCGAGGTCGAAGCCGAGCTCGCGGCCCTTGAGCTCGATCGAGGCCCGCCCCGCCATGTCGGAGACCAGCAGCCGCATGTCGTTGCCGACGCCGAGCGGGTCGGTGTGCTGGTAGAGGTCGGGGTCGACCTTGACCGCGCTGGCGTGCAGCCCCGCCTTGTGCGCGAACGCCGAGGTGCCGACGTAGGGCTGGCGCGAGGAGGGCGGCACGTTGGTCACCTCGGCGACCGCGTGGGCGGTGCGGGTGGCCTCGCGCAGCAGCCCGGGCGGCAGCACCTGGCGGCCCAGCTTGAGCTCCAGGTTGGCGACGACGGCGACGAGGTCGGCGTTGCCCGTGCGCTCGCCGTAGCCGTTGACGGTGCCCTGCACGTGGGTGGCGCCCGCGTCGACCGCGGCCAGCGTGTTGGCCACGGCGCAGCCGGTGTCGTTGTGGCAGTGGATGCCGACCCGCACGCCGGTCGTCTCGACGACGTCGTGCACCACGTCGGCGACCCAGCCCGGCAGCATGCCGCCGTTGGTGTCGCACAGGGCGGCCAGCTCGGCCCCGGCCTCGGCGGCCGTCCGCAGGACCTCCAGCGCGTAGTCCCGGTCGTCGCGGTAGCCGTCGAAGAAGTGCTCGGCGTCGAGGAAGACCTGCTGGCCTTCGGCGACGAGGTGGGCGACGGTGTCGCGCACCATCGCGAGGTTCTCCTCCAGCGTGGTGCGCAGTGCCAGCTCCACGTGACGCGCGTGCGACTTGGCGACGAGCGTGACCACCCCGGCGCCGGAGTCGCGCAGGGCCGCGACGCCCGGGTCGTCCGCGGCGACCGCCCCCGCCCGACGGGTGGCGCCGAAGGCGGCGAGCCGCGCGTGGCGCAGTGAGAGCTCGGTGCGCGCACGCCGGAAGAACTCGGTGTCCTTGGGGTTGGCCCCCGGCCACCCGCCCTCGACGTAGCCGACCCCGAGGTCGTCGAGGTGCCGGGCGATCGTCAGCTTGTCGGCGACCGACAGGCTCAGCCCCTCCTGCTGCGCGCCGTCGCGCAGGGTGGTGTCGTAGACGTGGAAGGCACCGTGCAGGTCCATCGGCCCGGGCCCGTCAGCGGGCGGCGGCGCGAGGGCGGGTCAGGTGCGGCACGCGCCCACTGTGGCACCGGGGTCCACCTAGTGGGCCCTCATCCCAGGATCTGGGCGAGGCCGGGCAGCCCGTCGAGCGCGCCCCGGAGCGCGGTGACCGGGTCCTGGGTCGCCGGTGACCAGACCGTGCCCTGCACGGCCGCGGCCGCCCCGAGCCCCGCGGCGAGCACGAGCGTCGCGACCAGCGCGAGCGACCAGGGGCCGGGTCGTCGCGCGAGCGTCAGCGCACCGCCGCCGACCGGCCCGCGCAGGCGGACCGCTCCCGGCCCCAGCCACAGCCCGACGGCCCCCGCGGCTCCGGCGGCGGCCAGCACCGCGGCCTCCCCGGGGGCGAAGGCGTAGGCCAGCAGCGCCCCGGCGAGCCCGATCCCCGTCGCCCAGAACAGCAGGACGAGCGTGCCCGGCAGCGACGCCACCAGGTGCCACGGTGCGCTCAGCACCCCCAGCGGCACGTCCCACCAGCGACGTCCCCGGGCCTCGCGCCGGGCCCGGCGCACGGCTCCGCCACGTGCGCCGGCCCGGACCAGCACCACCGCGGTCGAGAGCACCGCGGTCGCCATCCAGGGGTAGGACGCGAGCGCGGCGCCGACGAGGGCGGCCAGCCCGAGCAGCAGCGCTCCGGCCCGCCAGCGCTGGGCCCGCGGGGCGCGCGCGGGCACCTGGTCGGCCCAGTCCGGCCACGGACCGTCCGCCCCGTCGGTGCCGTCGCTCGCGTCAGCGACCGGCAGGACGCGGGTGGCGGCGGCCGGCACCTCGTCGACCCGGGCCGGGGGCGGGGGCACGGGCAGTGGCTCGGGGACCGTCTCGGCGGGCGGCGCGGCGGCCGCGGCCCGAGCAGGTACGTCGACCCGGCTGCGCAGCCACCCGCGGAGCTGGTCGAGGGTCGGGCGGGCGGCCGGGTCGGGGTGGAGGGCGTCGCGCAGGGCCTCGCGCAGCGGGCTCGGCACGGCGGAGAGGTCGTGCTCGCCGCGGCGCACGCGGTCCATCACCGCCACCGCGGGCCCGCGACCGAAGGGCGGCGTGCCGGTCGCCGCGAAGGCGACGGTGGCGGCCCACGAGTGCACGTCGGAGGCGGTGGTCGCGTCCTCGCCGTGGAGGACCTCGGGGGCGAGGTAGCCGGGCGTGCCGAGCAACCAGCCCGTGTGGGTCAGGCGCGGGTCGTCGGCGACGCGCGCGAGCCCGAAGTCGATGAGGACCGGGCTGCGGCCCTCGAGCAGCACGTTGGTGGGCTTCACGTCGCGGTGCAGGACGCCGGCGCGGTGCACGTCGGCCAGCGCCTCGGCCAGGCACCAGGCCGCCCAGTCGAGGTCGGCCCCGACCAGCGGCCCCTCCTCCGCGACGTGGGCGTGCAGGGAGGGGCCCGGCACGTAGCGGGTCACGACGTACGGCACGTCACCCCACGGGTCGGCGTCGAGGACCTCGGCGACGCGCCGCGAGTGCACCCGCGAGAGCGAGGCGACCTCGCGGGCGAGGCGCTCGCGCGCCTCCTCGTCGCCGACGACGTGCGGCCGCAGCACCTTGAGCGCCACCCGGTGGCCGTCGCTGCCGCGGCGCGCCAGGTGCACCACGCCCATCCCGCCCTCGCCGAGGCGGCTGAGGACGGTGTAGTCGCCCACCTGCACCGGCCCGGGCGGCGGGCCGCCGCTGCGCAGGGGCGAGGTCGTCACCTGCCCGAGGCTATCCGCCCGGGAGGACCCGGCCGCTCAGACCACGCGGTGCATCCAGCCGAAGGCGTCCTCGGCCCGGCCGTACTGCACGTCGACGAGCGCCTGCCGGATGCGGCGGGTCAGCTCGCCGCCGGCCTCGCCGGTGCCCGCGGGGGCCGCGACCTCGCCGCCGGCGTGCTTGAGCGTGCCGACCGGCGTGACGACCGCGGCCGTGCCGCAGGCGAAGACCTCGCGGATCGCCCCGGAGGCGACGCCGTCGCGCCACTCGTCGATGGAGAAGCGGCGCTCCTCGACGGGGTGGCCGAGCTTGCCGGCGAGCTCGATGATCGAGGCGCGCGTGATGCCCTCGAGGATGGTGCCGGTCTCCGGGGTGACGATGCGGCCGTCGTCGAAGAGGAAGTACATGTTCATGCCGCCCAGCTCCTCGACGTAGCGGCCCTCCTGGGCGTCGAGGAAGACCACCTGGTCGCAGCCGTGGGCGGTCGCCTCCTGCTGCGCGACCAAGGAGCTGGCGTAGTTGCCGCCCGTCTTGGCCGCGCCCATGCCGCCGCGCCCGGCGCGGGTGTACTCCTCGGTGAGCCACAGGCTGACCGGCTTCACCCCGCCCTTGAAGTAGGCGCCCGCGGGGCTCGCGATCACCATGAAGGTGACGTGCTGGGCCGGACGCACCCCGAGGAACGCCTCGGAGGCGAACATGAACGGCCGCAGGTAGAGGCTCTTCTCCCCCTCGGCGTCGGGCACCCAGCGCTGGTCGACCTCGACGAGCGCGTCGACGCACTGCACGAAGTCGGCCGGGTCGAGCACCGGCAGCGCGAGCCGGTGGCTCGAGCGCGCCATGCGCGCGGCGTTCTCCTCCGGACGGAAGGTCCACACCGAGCCGTCGGCGTGGCGGTAGGCCTTCATCCCCTCGAAGGTCTCCTGCGCGTAGTGCAGGACGGCGGTGGCGGGGTCGAGCGTCAGCGGCCCGTACGGCGTGACGCGGGCGTCGTGCCACCCGCGCTCGGGGGTCCACTCGACCGTCAGCATGTGGTCGGTGAAGTGCGTGCCGAAGCCGGGCGCGGCGAGGACCTCGGCGAGCCGCGCGTCGTCGACGGGTGCGGGGTTGGGCGTGACGCTGATCTGCATGGGGCTCACGGTAGTCCTCCTCCTGGCCGGGCCCGCGGGGCGCGCCCGGCCTAGCCGGTGACGCGGGCGGCGACGGCGTCGCCGACCTCGCTGGTGCGGCGCGTCGCGCCGGGGGTGCGGGCGGCGAGGTCGGCCAGGACGGCCGCCTCGACGCGGGCGGCCGCCTCGGGGTGACCGAGGTGGTCGAGGAGCAGCGCCGCGGAGAGGATGGCCGCGGTCGGGTCCGCCACCTGCTGCCCGGCGATGTCCGGCGCCGAGCCGTGCACGGGCTCGAACATCGACGGGGTGGTGCGGTCGGGGTTCACGTTGCCCGACGCGGCCAGGCCGATGCCGCCGGTGACCGCGGCGGCCAGGTCGGTGACGATGTCGCCGAAGAGGTTGTCGGTGACGACGACGTCGAAGCGGGCGGGGTCGGTGACCAGGAAGATCATCGCGGCGTCGACGTGGACGTAGTCGACGGTGACCTCGGGGAACTCCTGCGCGACCTCCTGCACGAGCCGCCACCACACGGCGCCCGCGTGCACGAGCACGTTGGTCTTGTGGACCAGCGTCAGCTTCTTGCGCGGGCGGCGCTGGGCGCGGGCGAAGGCGTCGCGCACGACCCGCTCCACGCCGTACGCGGTGTTGACGCTGACCTCGGTGGCGACCTCGGCGGGCGTGCCGACACGCAGGGCGCCGCCGTTGCCGGTGTAGGGGCCCTCGGTGCCCTCGCGGACCACCACGAAGTCGACCTCGCCCGGGTCCGCCAGCGGGCTCGTCACACCCGGGAAGAGCCGGGACGGCCGCAGGTTGACGTAGTGGTCGAGCTCGAAGCGCAGCCGCAGCAGCAGGCCGCGCTCGAGGATGCCCGGCGGCAGGCTCGGGTCGCCGGGCTTGCCACCGACCGCGCCGAGGAGGATCGCGTCGTGGCCGCGGACCTCCTCGAGCACCGAATCGGGGAGCACCTCGCCGGTCGCGAGGTAGCGCTCCGCGCCCAGGTCGTAGCGGGTGGGCTCGAACCGGGCGCCCGTCGGCGCGGCCGCCTCCAGCACCTTGAGGGCCTCCGCGGTCACCTCCGGGCCGATGCCGTCGCCGGGGACGACGGCCAGCTTCACAGTGCCGGTGGCGGGCACGGGTGCGGTGCTCGAGGCGGGAGAGGTCACGGGGGGCGACCCTAGTTGTCGTCGGGGCGCTCGCCCCCGTTGTCCCGCAGGTCGAGCGCGCGCTGCACCGCCTCGTGGCTGCGCGGGTTGTCGGGGTCGTGGCTGGCGGGGCCCCACTCGGGGTAGAGGTCGTACACGGGTGTCTCCTGGGGTGCGGCGCGCCGGGCGGCGCGCGAGGGGTCGTGGCTGTCAGGACCCTCCGGGCAGGCCCGGAGGGGTGGAGCGACGCCCCGCCGCGGCGAAGGGGAGGACGGTCGACGGCGGGTCACGCCGGTCGGGAGCGGTCCTCGGGACCGTCAGGAGCGGATCGCGCGTGCTGGGCGGGCGGTCCGCCGCGGAGGGCGGGGATCGCGAGGCCACGCAACGCCGAGCACCGCGGCGAGGTGGCCTCGCTGTCAGGCCTCGCCGCGGCGGTCGATGAGTACGAGCACGCTCCGCATGGTGCGAGCACGGTACGCCGCGCCGGGGCGCCGCGGGGCGGCTCGACGACCGGTGTCCCGCATCGTGGGACGGTCGTCCCGTGCAGCGAGACCCCTCGGTGGTCGCCGGCGCTCAGCGGCGACGGCTTGCGAGGGCGCCGGTGCCGACCCCGACCAGCGTGACGACTGCGCCGGCCACCGTGGCCGGGCCGACCTCGGCGGCACCGGTGACGGCGTCGAGGGCGACCGAGGTGACGACCTGGCCGGCGACCACGCACAGCCCCAGGACGAGCACGCCGTGCACCTTCACGAGCGCGGCGGTGAGGGCGATGAAGGCCACCCCCAGCGGGCCGCCGCAGTAGAGCCACCAGCCGTCGGCCAAGCCGGGCGGGCCCCGGAGCTCGCCCGGGAGCAGGACCGTGGCCGCGAGCAGCACGAGGAGGGCGACGAGGCCCACGGCGAAGTTGTTGACCGCCGTCGCGACGGGGCCCGCCACCTCGGAGACCCGGCCGTTCACGGCCTGCTGCCACGACACGGCTGCGCCCGCCAGCAGCGGCAGGAGCGCGAGCGCCAGCGCGGCGGCCCCGAGGCCCTCCGGACCGGTCAGCCGGCCGGAGACCGTGAGCACGACCGCGGCCACCGTCACCACCGCCCCGACGACGCGGCCGCGGCTCACCGCCCGCGGCCCGGAGGGCCCGAGGCCGGCACGGTCCACCACCAGCGCACTCGAGGTCTGTCCCGCGACCACGGCGACCGTGAACAGCGCCACCCCGACGGTGCCCACCGTCAGGCCCTGGGTGGCGACCAGCAGCGCGCCGGCGACGCCGCCGAGCAGCAGCCACGGGCGCAGCTCGCCGGAGCGCACCGCCGCCACCAGCCGCACCACCCCGGCGCGGGGCCCTCGCAGGACGGCGACCACCACCGCGAGCACGACCAGGCCCACCCCGAAGCTCACCGTCGCCGCCGCCACCCCCGCCCGCGCGCCCTCCCCGAGCCGCTGCGCGAGGTCGCCGTTCAGCTGCGACTGCACCGCCACCAGGGCGCCCACCGCGACCATCGCGGGCACCGCCAGCACGTCGAGCAGGGTGCGGTGCGGTGCCGGCCCTGCGTCCGGCGTCGAGGCTGGTGTCGAGGTGGTCGTCGAGGTGGTCGTCGAGGTGGTCGTCGAGCTGCCGGGAGGGCCGAGGTCGCGCACCGCACCATGGTCACGCACCCCTGGTCGTGCCCGCCCGCCCCGTCACCGGCCCGGACGGGCCGGGTGCTTGCACCGTGCATCCACCAGCCGAGACGGCCGTCCCACTGTGGGAGACTCCCCGCCATGAGCGCGCCGATGGAGCTGCCCGGCATCGTGACCCGAGCCTTCGACGTGTCGCGCCAGGCCGGCTACGTCTCCTCCTGCCGCAACGAGACCGGCCGGCTCCTCGCCGCGCTCGCCGCGACCCGCGGCGGCACGCTGGCGGAGTTCGGCACCGGCTGCGGCGTCGGCACGGCGTGGCTGCGCTCGGGGGTGCGCGACGGCGCCCGCATCCTCACCGCCGAGCTCGACGAGTGCCTGGCGGGAGCCGCGGCGCGGATATTCGAGGACGACCCGTCGGTGGAGGTGCTCGCCGCCGACTGGTCGACGCTGCACGACCGCGGGCCGTTCTCCCTGCTCTTCCTCGACGCCGGTCAGCCGGCCGACGTGCGCGTCGAGAAGGTGGCCGACCTGGTCGAGCCGGGTGGCCTCGTGGTCCTCGACGACTTCGTGCCGTGCGCGTCGTGGCCGCCGATCACCGGCGGCCGCGTCGACGTGCTGCGCGAGGAGTGGCTCACCGACGAGCGGTTCACGGCGGTCGAGGTCATGGTCGCCCCCGACGCCGCCACCGTCATCGCGACGAGGCGCTGACCTCCTCCGGGGCGCCCGCGGGCACGCGGAGGGCGACGGTGAACCACGGCAGCATCGCCTGCGTCAGCGGACCGATCGCGAGCGCGTAGAGCAGCGTCCCGAGCCCGGCGACGCCGCCGAGCAGCAGCCCGAGCAGCACCACGCCGACCTCCAGACCCGTGCGCACGAGCCGCAGCGAGGCGCCGGTGCGGCGCGACAGCCCGGTCATCAGCCCGTCGCGCGGCCCGCGCCCGAGCTGCGCGCCGATGTAGAGCGCGCTCGCCAGACCGCAGAGCACCACGCCCCCGACCATGAGCCCCGCGCGCCCGAGCAGCGCGTCGGGGCGCTCGAGCAGGGCCAGGGTGGCGTCCGCCGACAGCCCGACCACGACCGCGTTGGCCACCGTGCCCACGCCCGGCTTCTCCCGCAGCGGCACCCAGGCCAGGAGGACCACGAAGCTCATCGCGACGATCGTCTGGCCGAGCGTCAGCGGGAGGTAGCGCGCGAGGCCCGAGTGGAGCACGTCCCACGGCGCGAGACCGAGGTCGCCGCGGACCATCATCGCGAGCGACACGCCGTAGAGCACCAGGCCCACGGCGAGGCGCGCCAGCCTGCTGGGCAGGTGCCCGGCTCGCAGCTGCGCCACCGGCCCGAGGTCGGCCAGGGGACGGACGGGGCGGGCGGCCCGGGCGGGACGGACGGGACGGCGGCGGGGGCGCGGGGTCGTGCTCACCGCACCAGTGTGCGACCGGATTGGCCTGGTCACGAATAGCCAATCGTGGAACAGTGGCCTGCGTGCACCGATCCGTGAGCGCCACCCGCGTGGCCACCCTCGTGGCGGGCTTCGACCGCTCCCCCGCCTACGCCGGTCTGGCCGCGGCGGTCCGGCTCGCCGTCGGTGACGGACGCATCGCCGTCGGGACCCGGCTGCCCAGCGAGCGGGAGCTGACCGCGGCACTCGGCGTCTCGCGCACGACGGTCACCCGGGCCTACGCGGCACTGTGCGAGGAGGGGTGGGCCGAGGCCCGCCGCGGGGCCGGCACCTTCACGCGGGTTCCGGGCGGCCGGGCCCGGGCCTTCGACCGCGCGCTGGTCCCGCGCCCGGGCGACGAGGACGCGGTCGACCTCAACTGCGCCGCGCCCTCGGCGCCGCCGGGTCTCGCCGAGGCCCACGCCGCCGCGGCGGCCGACCTCCCCGCCTACCTCGGCGGCCACGGCTACTTCCCCGCCGGCCTGCCGGTGCTGCAGCAGGCCGTCGCCGCCGCGTACGACCAGCAGGGCCTGCCGACCGACCCCGGGCAGGTGCTG
Source organism: Nocardioides perillae (assembly GCF_013409425.1). Lineage (NCBI taxonomy): Bacteria > Bacillati > Actinomycetota > Actinomycetes > Propionibacteriales > Nocardioidaceae > Nocardioides > Nocardioides perillae. Next base: position 2,971,957 of record NZ_JACCAC010000001.1, read on the forward strand.
GTCACGGCCGGCGCGCTGTCGGCCACCGCGATCGTGGCCCACGGCCTGCTCGGCGCGGGTGACCGCGCCCTCGTCGAGACGCCCGTCTACCCCAACGCCGTGCAGGCCTTCCGCCACGCCGGTGCCCGCGTGCTGGGCGCGCCGGTCGACCCCGACGGCTGGGACCTCGACGTCGTCGCCGCCGCGCTGCGCCAGGCGGCGCCGCGCACGGCCTACCTCATCCCCGACTTCCAGAACCCCACCGGGCTGCTGATGGACGACGCCCAGCGGGAGGAGTACGCCGCGGCGCTGCGGCGCACGCGCACCGTCGCGGTGGTCGACGAGGCGCACCGCGCCCTCGTGCTCGACGACGACCTCGAGCGCGCCGGGATGCCCGCGCCCTTCGCCGTGCACTCCCCCGACGCGATCACGCTCGGCAGCGCCAGCAAGAGCCACTGGGGCGGCCTGCGGCTGGGGTGGGTGCGGGCGCCGCGCGACCTCGTCGACCGGCTGACGCGGGCGCGGCTCGGCGTCGACCTCGGTGCTCCCGTGCTCGAGCAGCTGGTGCTGGCGCGGCTGCTCGGGGACGACCACGAGGTCGCCGTCGAGCACCGCCGACGCCTGCGGCGCCAGCGCGACGCACTGGTCGCCGCGGTCGCGCGCGAGCTCCCCTCCTGGCGCACCCGCGTGCCGCAGGGCGGGCTGGCGCTGTGGTGCGAGCTGCCCGAGCCGGTGGCGACGGCCCTGGCCGCGGAGGCCGACCAGCGCGGCGTCGTCGTCGCTCCCGGCCCGACCTTCGCCGTCGAGGGCGGCCTCGGCCGCTTCGTGCGCCTGCCGTGGACGCGCCCGGAGGCCGAGCTCGAGCTCGCCGTGCGCCGGCTCGCCGAGGCGTGGGCCCGCGTGGCGGGCGGGGCCGGCGTGGGACCCGGATCCGCGGGGCGCGCCTCGCGTGACGGCTCCGGCGGCCCGGTCATGGTGGCCTGAGCCGCCCCGTGCTCCCCGCCCGGCCCTCCGAGCGGCGGCGGTGGCGGCCTCAGCCGAGCGGTCGCAGCAGCAGCGTCTGCACGGCACGTCCGACGGGGCCGTGCACGTCGTGGAGCACGGAGTCGGACATGCCGAGCCCGTCGGCGTGCCAGTGCGAGACCGACTCCGAGGCGAACCACTCCCCCTCGGGCCGGCGGTGCAGCGCGACGGTGAGGTCGGCGTTGAGGAAGCCGAGGCGAGCGACGTCCTCGTTGCGCGAGACCGCGTTGCCGCAGTCGGCGAGCGGGCAGATCCGCTGGAAGGGCGAGGGGTCCTCTCCGGCGAGCAGCCGCGGCGCGCGCAGCCACAGCGTCGTGGGCCCCGGCGAGCCGTCGTGGCCCGGTGGGTAGGCCGTCTCGACCGCGTCGGTGAAGCACGGCAGGCCGTGCAGCGTGCGGCCGATGGGGAACGGCCCGGGCACGGCGTCGGCGAGCACGGGCCCCGCCACGGGTGCGGTGGGCACGGACCCCAGCCCCTCGGCGTACGACGCGACGTGCAGGCCGCGGGCGCTCAGCAGCTCGCGCCCGTCGGCCGCGAGGAGGCGCACGAGCGTGGTCGAGACGCTGCGACCCGCGCGCGTCACCTCGGCCTCGACGGCGAAGCCCGCCATGGGCACCGGCCGGACGAGGTCGACCGTCAGCCGCACCAGCGGCTGGTCGGGCAGCGCGTGCGCGGAGGCCCGGGCCAGCAGCCCGGTGGGTGGTCCGGCGTGGCAGCTGTCGGCGTCCCACGGCCCGCGGGCGAGCGCGGTCGGCGCGAACCAGCGACCGTCGGGGGACGTGAAGAAGGCCGCCGGTCGCCCGGCGGCCTCCTCCGCGTCGTGCGCGTCGACCACGTCGTCAGCCGCGCTCACCGGCCGGTCAGACCAGGTCGACGGCGCGGACCGTGTCGGCCTCGATGGTCGTCTCGATGTCGGCGAGGGTCTCGGCCGGGATCGCGGTGTCCACCGACAGCGCGACGAGGGCGTTGCCGCCCTTGGCGTTGCGCGCCACCTGCATGCCCGCGATGTTGACGCCCGCGTCGCCCAGCACCCGGCCGACGACGCCGATGATCCCGGGGCGGTCGGCGTAGGAGAAGAACGCCAGGTGCTCGGTCGGCTCGATGTCGAGGTCGAAGCCGTTGACCTCGACGAGGCGCTCGCGCTGCTGGATGCCCACGAGGGTGCCGGAGACGGAGACCTGGGCCCCGTCGGCCAGCGTGCCGCGCAGCGTGATGAGGTTGCGGTGGTCGGGGCTGTCGGCCTCGGTCACCAGGCGCACCTCGGTGCCGCGCTCGGCGGCGAGCAGCGGGGCGTTGACGTAGGACACCTGCTCGGTGACGACGTCGGAGAAGACGCCCTTGAGGGCGGCCAGCTCGAGCACCTTGACGTCGTGCTCGGTGATCTCGCCGCGCACCTCGACGTCGAGGCTCTGGGCCACCTCGCCGGCCAGGGCGGTGAAGACGCGGCCCAGCTTCTCGGTGAGCGGGATGCCGGGACGCACGTCCTCGGCGATGACGCCGCCCTGCACGTTGACCGCGTCGGGCACGAGCTCGCCCGACAGCGCCAGGCGCACCGACTTCGCCACGGCGATGCCGGCCTTCTCCTGGGCCTCGTCGGTGGAGGCGCCGAGGTGCGGGGTGGCGACGACGTTCTCGAGCTCGAAGAGCGGGCTGTCGGTGCAGGGCTCCTTGGCGAAGACGTCGAGGCCGGCCGCGGCGACGCGGCCCTCCTTCAGCGCGGAGTAGAGCGCGCCCTCGTCGACGATGCCGCCGCGGGCGGCGTTGACCAGCACGAGCGACGGCTTCACCTTGTGCAGCTCGTCGTCGCCGATCAGCCCGAGCGTCTCCGGCGTCTTCGGGAGGTGGACCGACATGAAGTCGGACTCCGCCAGCAGGGTGTCGAGGTCGACGAGGCGCACGCCCATCTGCGCGGCCCGGCCGGCCTGCACGTAGGGGTCGTAGGCGATGACCTGCATGCCGAAGGCCGAGAGCCGCTGCGCGACCAGCACGCCGATCCGGCCGAGGCCGACGATGCCGACGGTCTTCTCGTAGAGCTCGGTGCCGGTGTACTTCGAGCGCTTCCACTCGCCGTCCTTCAGCGCGGCGTGGGCCGGGCTGACGTTGCGGGCGGCGGCGAGCATGAGGGCCACGGCGAGCTCGGCGGCGGAGACGATGTTGGAGGTCGGCGCGTTGACGACCATGACGCCCGCCTGGGTCGCGGCCTTGACGTCGACGTTGTCGAGGCCGACGCCGGCGCGGGCGACCACCTTGAGGCGGTCGGCGGCGGCGAGCGCCTCGGCGTCGACCTTGGTGGCCGAGCGCACCAGCACCGCGTCGACGCCGGCGAGGGCGGGCAGCAGGGCCGCGCGGTCGGCGCCGTCGCAGTGGCGGATCTCGAAGTCGGGGCCGAGTGCCTCGACGGTGGCGGGGCTGAGCTCTTCGGCGATGAGCACGACAGGCTTGGTCACAGCAGGTCCTCGTGGGTTGGGCGCGGGTGTGTGGGGACCGGGGTCTCCGGTCGTGCACGACGCTGTGCCGCCACCCAGCGTACAAGAGGTCGGCCGACTCGGGCAGCCGACCGAAGACGCGCTCAAGATTTGGGGCGGGAGTCGGCGAACGGCCCACAGCCACCGTACGGTCGTGGTCGGATGTACCCGGCCGCCGGGGGCGCGGCCGGCGCGCACGCGCGCTCGGGACAGGATTGGGGAACAGTGGGTCGACGACGCGCCATCGTGAGGCGCCTGCCGCGGTGGGCAGGACTGACTGGCGGAGCCGCCGCCGTGGTGCTCGTGAGCGGCCTCCTGGTCGGCCCGGTCGTGCCGGCACGTGCCGACGAGCCAGGCACACCCACCCCCACCGAGGCTACCGAGCCGGCGGGACCCACCGAGCCCAGCGAGCCCAGCGAGCCCAGCGAGCCCACCGAACCCAGCGAACCCAGCGAGCCCACCGAGCCGGCCGACTACCGCTTCCTGTCATCGCCCGACTTCCTGAACGGCGATGTTGGGGACGTCACCCGGTCCGGGTCATACCGGAACGGGCAGCCCAACTCGATCAACGACGACTACCGGGACGCCTTACGCGTCGTGATGGACGTCTTCGCGGCAGAACAACCCGACGACGTCTTCGTGGCCGGGGACCTGGTCGAGGGCCACTGGGGCCTCGACAGCTCGGGCACAGGGACCTTCGGCCCCGTCCGGACATACCCGGAGAGGGTGGCGGCGGTACGCCGAGCCGGCCGCCTGTACTTCCGCCAGTGGCGCAGCCGGTTCTCGGCGCGCGGGCTCGACGTTCACGCTGCGGTGGGTGACCACGAGTTGGGCGACAACCCTTGGGCGCGCTCCGGCGCTCCGTACCCGCGCTTCAAGCACCGCGCATTCGGGGTCTTCAAGGACGTGTTCGCGGACCACATCGTCGCGCCGCAGGGCTATCGCTCGCGGCCAGCGGGGCCTGCGCATGCGACCGCGTACGCCGTCCGGCTTCACCGCGAGGTCCTCCTGGTCACCGTCGACGTCTTCCGTCGCACCGACACGGGCGTGGTGTCGCAGCTGGATCCGCGGCAGTTGGCCTGGCTCGAACGGGTGCTTGCGCGCGCCCAACTCGACGGGGTCGACTGGACCATCGTGCAGGGTCACACTCCCGTACTGGGACCTGTGCGCCAGCGGGCCTCGTCCGGTCTGTACTACTCCGGCGGCCGAACCTCGCCGTTCTGGCGGACGATGCGCAACCGCGGCGTGGACCTGTACCTCTCCGGGGAGGTCCACGAGGTGACGGCGATCCGGCGAGACGGGGTGACCCAGGTCAGCCACGGTGGCATCTTCACGTCTGGTGGCACCAACTACCTCCTCGGCGAAGTGCGCGGGGACCGGCTTGCGCTCGCCGCCGTAGACCTTGTCGGGAGGTCAGGCGGGCCCGTCGGCCCACAACTGTGGCAGACCGACGCCCGTAAGACGCCCTCGGCTTTCGTGACCTATGACAGGTCGCCGGTGACCACGGGGACGATGGTGCTCGGCGCTGACCGCACTGTGCGCACGCCGGGGAGCGGCACGTTGGCACCATGGGAGTCCACGACCGACAAGACGGAACCACCTGCCCGCGCGGCTCGCTAGCGGTTCCGCGTCAGGCGCAGCCGTCGGGCCCGCAGACGGCCCCGTCCTCGTCGGGCCCGCCGACGCTCTGCAGGGCCGGGTGGGCCTCGTCCCAGGCCCGCTGCAGCACGTCGGCGAAGGTGGCGGTCGGCTGTGCGCCGGGCACGGCGTACTTCCGGTCGACCACGAAGAACGGCACCCCGGAGGCACCGAAGGCCTGCGCCTGGTCGACGTCGGCCTGCACGTCGTCGGCGTACTCGCGCGAGGCGAGCACCTCGGCGACCCGCTCGGCGTCGAGCCCCGCCTCGAGGGCGGCCGCGCGGAGCAGGTCGGGGTCGGCGACGTTGCCGCCCTCGACGAAGTAGGCGCGCAGCAGCCGCTCCTTCAGCGCGTCGACGCGCTGGGGGCTGCCGCCGTGGGCTGGGTCGCCGGCCAGGTGCAGCACGCGGTGGGCGTCGACGGTGCTCACGCGCTGGGCGATCGCCAGGTTGAACAGCAGGCCCTCCTCGGCGGCGGTGGCCTCCATCTGGTCGACCATCCGCTGCCCGCCCTCCGGGCCACCGCCGTACTTGCGGCCGAGGTGCTCGGCGACGCTCTCGGTGGGCTGGTCGGGCGCGCCGGGGTCGAGCAGGTAGGAGCGCCAGACGACCTCGACGTCGTCACGGTGCTCGAAGTCGGCCAGGGCCTTCTCGAAGCGCCGCTTGCCCACGTAGCACCAGGGGCAGGCGACGTCGCTCCAGATCTCGATGCGCATGGGGGGTCAACGCCGAGGCCCGGCCGGGGTGTTCCCGGCCGGGCCTCGAGCGTGCTCCTGGGTCGCTGCCGCAGCGGTCAGCGGGTGGGCGGCTCAGCGGGTCGCGGTGCCCTCGACGTAGTCGGAGTCGTGGCTCTTGACCCACGCCATGAGCTTGCGCAGCTCGCGACCGGTCTGCTCGATCGGGTGCGCCTCGCCCTTCGCGCGCAGCTCGGTGAACTCCGGGCTGCCGGCGTCCTGGTCGTCGATGAACCGCTTCGCGAAGGCGCCGTTCTTGATGTCCTCGAGGACGGCCTTCATGTTCTCCTTCACCTCCGGGGTGATGACCCGGGGACCGGAGACGTAGTCGCCGTACTCGGCGGTGTCGGAGACCGACCAGCGCTGCTTGGCGATGCCGCCCTCGTACATCAGGTCGACGATGAGCTTGAGCTCGTGCAGGCACTCGAAGTAGGCGACCTCGGGCTGGTAGCCGGCCTCGATGAGGGTCTCGAAGCCGTACATCACCAGCTGCGAGGCGCCGCCGCACAGCACGGCCTGCTCGCCGAAGAGGTCGGTCTCGGTCTCCTCGGTGAAGGTGGTCTTGATGCCGCCGGCGCGCAGGCCGCCGATGCCCTTGGCGTAGGAGAGCGCGAGGTCCCAGGCCTTGCCGGTCTCGTCCTTCTCCACCGCGACGAGCACGGGCACGCCGCGCCCGTCGACGTACTCCCGGCGCACGAGGTGGCCGGGGCCCTTGGGCGCGACCATGAACACGTCGACACCCTCGGGCGGGGTGATGTAGCCGAAGCGGATGTTGAAGCCGTGGCCGAAGACGAGCGCGTCGCCGGGGTTGAGCGCGGGCTCGACCTCCTCGGCGTAGAGCTTCCGCTGGTGCTGGTCGGGGGCGAGGATGACGACGACGTCGGCCTCCTCCGCAGCCTCCCGCGGGGTCAGCACGGTCAGGCCCTCGGCCTCGGCCTTGGCGCGGCTCTTCGAGCCGGGCTGCAGGCCGATGCGGACGTCGACGCCGGAGTCGCGCAGCGACAGCGCGTGGGCGTGGCCCTGGCTGCCGTAGCCGATCACCGCCACGCTCTTGCCCTGGATCAGGGACAGGTCGGCGTCGTCGTCGTAGAACATCTCAGCCACGGTGGGCTTCTCCTTCGGTGTGCGGGTGGGGTACGTCGTGCGGTGCGGTGACGTGCGGTGACGTGCGGGTGCGTCAGCTGGTGCGCGTCGCGCGGGTGACCGGCGGCGGCGCGGGGATGGGCACCGGGCGCAGCGTCCGCTCGGTGATCGAGCGGGAGCCGCGGCCGATCGCGACCATGCCGGACTGGACGAGCTCGCGGATGCCGAACGGCTCCATCACCCGCAGGAAGTCGGCGAGCTTGTCGGCGTTGCCGGTGACCTGGACGGTCACGGCGTCGGGGGCGACGTCGACGACCTTGGCCCGGAAGAGCTGGACGGCGTCGAGCACCTGGCCGCGGGTCTCGCCGTCGGCGCGGACCTTGACGAGCAGGAGCTCGCGGTTGACCGACGCGCCCGGGTCGAGCTCGACGATCTTGATGACCTCGACCAGCTTGTTGAGCTGCTTGGTGACCTGCTCGAGCGGCGATTGCTCGACGTCGACCACGATGGTCATGCGCGAGACCTCGGGGTGCTCGGTCGGGCCCACGGCGAGGCTGTCGATGTTGAAGCCGCGGCGGCTGAAGAGCCCCGCGATGCGGGCCAGCACACCCGGCTTGTTCTCGACGAGGACGCTCAGGGTGTGCTTGGTGCTCGAGGCGCTCACGCGCGGACCTCCCAGTCGTCCTCGACCTCGAACTGCGGTGCGAGGTCGCGTGCGTACTTGATGTCGTCGTTGCTGGTGCCGGCCGCGACCATCGGCCACACCATGGCGTCGCGGTGCACCCGGAAGTCGACGACGACCGGCTGGTCGTCGATGGCCATCGCCTTCTCGATCGTGGCGTCGACGTCGTCGGGGCTCTCGCACGACAGGCCCACGCAGCCGTAGGCGTCGGCGAGCTTGACGAAGTCGGGGATCCGCTTCGAGTGCAGGTCGGTGTTGGAGTAGCGCTCGTTGTAGAACAGCGTCTGCCACTGGCGCACCATGCCGAGCGACTCGTTGTTGATGATCGCGACCTTGATCGGGATGTCGTTGATCGCGCAGGTCGCGAGCTCCTGGTTGGTCATCTGGAAGCAGCCGTCGCCGTCGATGGCCCACACGGTGGCCTCGGGCCGCCCGACCTTGGCGCCCATCGCGGCGGGCACGGCGTAGCCCATGGTGCCGAGGCCGCCGGAGTTCAGCCAGGTGCGCGGGTGCTCGTACTGCACGAAGTGGGCCGCCCACATCTGGTGCTGGCCGACGCCCGAGGCGTAGACGGCCTCGGGGCCGGCGATCGCGCTCAGCCGCTCGATGACGTACTGCGGGGCGAGCGAGCCGTCGGACGGGGCGTCGTAGCCCAGCGGGTAGGTCTGCTTGAGCCCGGCGAGGTAGGCCACCCACGCCTCGTAGTCGCCGGTGCGCCCGGCGTCGGCCTCGGCCTTCAGCGCGACGACGAGGTCGCTGATCACCTCGCGGCAGTCGCCCACGATCGGCACGTCAGCGTGGCGGTTCTTGCCGATCTCGGCCGGGTCGACGTCGGCGTGGACCACCTTGGCGTGCGGGGCGAAGGAGTCGAGGTTGCCGGTGACGCGGTCGTCGAAGCGCGCGCCCAGGCTGATGATGAGGTCGGCCTTCTGCAGCGCGCCCACCGCCGCCACCGTGCCGTGCATCCCCGGCATGCCGAGGTGCTGCGGGTGGCTGTCGGGGAAGGCACCGAGGGCCATGAGCGTCGTGACGACCGGCATGCCGGTGAGCTCGGCGAGCACCCGCAGCTCGCGGTGGGCGTGGGCGCGGATGGTGCCGCCGCCGACGTAGAGCACCGGGCGGCGCGACTCGAGGATCAGCCGGGCGGCCTCGCGGATCTGCTTGCCGTGGGGCTTGGTCACCGGGCGGTAGCCGGGCAGCTGCAGCTCGGCGGGCCAGGTGAAGGTCGTCTGGGCCTGCAGGGCGGACTTGGCGACGTCGACGAGCACGGGGCCGGGGCGGCCGGTCGAGGCGATGTGGAAGGCCTCGGCGACCGTGCGCGGGATGTCGGCGGGGTCGGTGACCAGGAAGTTGTGCTTGGTGATGGGCATCGTGATGCCGCGGATGTCGGCCTCCTGGAAGGCGTCGGTGCCGATCATCGAGGCCCCGACCTGGCCGGTGACGGCCACCATCGGCACGGAGTCCATGTGGGCGTCGGCCAGCGGCGTGACCAGGTTGGTCGCGCCCGGGCCCGAAGTGGCCATGCACACGCCCACGCGGCCGGTCGCCGCGGCGTACCCCTGAGCGGCGTGGCCGGCGCCCTGCTCGTGCCGCACGAGGATGTGGCGGATGGCGGTGGAGTCCATCAGCGGGTCGTAGGCCGGGAGGATCGCGCCGCCCGGGATGCCGAAGACGTGCTCGGCGCCTGCGCACTCCAGCGACTTGACCAGGCTCTCCGCCCCGGTCACCGCCGCGCCCTGCTCGCTCATCTCGTCCGTCCTTGTCCTCGTGCCGGGCGCTCGCACCCGACCTCGCCAACCCAACAAAAAACCCTCCGGCCGAGTCGGCGAGCGGAGGGGAAGACGCGCAGCTGGGACCCGTCGGGGTCTCAGTCCACGCGTCGCGTGCGTACGAGGAGGTCGTCGCGCATGCGCCTACGGTCGCCGCCGGGGCGATCCGGCGTCAACCATACTGGCACGGTCGTCCCACATCTCGGGACGCGGGTCCCGGCATGTGGTCACCACGGGGCGCCCGACGCCTCAGCCGCGGCCCTGCGGAGTGCACACGCACACCCGGTTGCCCTCGGGGTCCGCCAGCACCCAGTACGCCGGCGCGTCGGCGTCGCTGACGAGGCTGCCGCCCGCGTCGAGCGCCGCCTGCACCCGCGCCTCGGCGTCGGCGGGGTCGACCCACACGTCGGGGTGCCAGGCCTGGGGTGGCTCCCCGGGCTGCGGGTCGTGGGCCGGGTCGGGGGCCTGGAACCAGACGTCGGGCAGGCCGCGCGGGCTGCCGACGACCTCGTCGCGCTCGACCTGCGCGCCGAGGACGGCCGCCCAGAAGCGGGCCTGCTCGGGGCCGCGAGCGGTGTCGAGGCCGAGCTCGACCGCACCGAGGTGCGACGGGTCGGACCGGGCACCGACCTCGGCCGCGAGCGCGCTCACCGCACGGGCGAGGTCGACGTCGCGGCTGGTCAGGCCGCCGACGTCGTGGCTCGTGAGCCGCACGGTCACCGACCCGTAGGTCAGGACGACGTCGGGGTGGTGGTCAGCGGCCTCGGCGGCGGCCCCCACCCGCGCGACCAGGGCCAGGCCGGTCGCGAAGTCGGCGGTGGCGAAGCGTGCCACCAGCTCGGAGCGCAGGTGGCGCCAGTCGGCGAGGCCCGCCGCGGCCACGTCGGGCGCGGTGAGCAGGCGGCGCTGGTCGGAGGTCGGCGCACTCACGGCAGCACCGACTGCCCGATCTCGCCCGGGTTGCAGGCGACCTCCCAGCGGAAGCCGTCGGGGTCGGCGAAGTAGCCGGAGTAGCCGCCCCACGCGCGGTCCTGGCCTGCGGCGACCACCTCGCCGCCGGCGGCCTCGGCGTGCTGCAGCACGCGGTCGACACCGTCGGGTGTCGCGACGTTGTGCGACAGGGTGAGGGGCGGCACGCCACCGGTGGCCACCCGCTGGCCGATCTCCTCCTCGAAGGCCACGCGACTCCACAGCGAGAGCACCACCTTGTCGGCCACGCGGAACATCAGCACCTCGCCGGGCACGTGCACGGCCGGCTCCCAGCCGAGGCCGTCGACGTAGAACTGCCGGGTGGCCTGCAGGTCGGCCACCGCGAGGGTGACGAAGCTCAGTCGCTGGTCCATGGGCGCACCCTGCCAGGCCGGACCGACACGGGCCAGCGCCCGCGTCAGGCGCCGACGGCCTTCCGCCAGGCGCTGAACGAGCGCACCGGTGCGCGGCGCGGTCGCACCAGCCAGGGCCAGGGGTGCTGCTCGACGACGTCGAGGCGGGCGGCGCGGCGCCGCCAGCCCGGCACCGGCGCCCAGGTCGTGGCCAGGGGCGTGCCGGCGAGCTCGGCCACGACCGGCCCGCGGCGTACGACGAGGGGTCGGGTCGCGGCCAGGTCGCCGAGGGTCTCGGCGAGGAACACCAGCCGCTTGCCCGAGAGCCGCAGGCGGGCGAGGAGCGGCTCGTCGAAGCAGAAGACGGCCGGCCGGCCGGGGTCGGCGGCCAGGGCGGGGTCGTCGGTGCCCAGGGACTCGGCGGTGAGCCACACGGCCTCTCCCCCGCCGCCCTCCTGCCCACGCGGCCCGGCCGGGACCTCGTCCGCGCCCAGGTAGGGGCCGTCGACCGGTGCGCCGCGCTCCGCCTCGGGCCACTCCTGCACCGGGCAGGCGTCGCGCAGGGCGCAGCCGCGGCAGAGCTGGGGCGCCCGCTTCTCCACCTGCCACCGGCTGAAGCCGTAGGGCTTGCCGCTGCCGGTGCCGACCGTCCACTGCCAGCCGAGGCGGTTGGCCGCGCGCGAGCCGTCGAGCAGGTGGGTGAAGAAGGCGTCCTCGCCGGCGCGCCAGTCGGCACCGGCGCGCACCGCCCACTGCGAGGCCAGCCACATCCGGGTCTGGTTGACCAGCCAGCCGTCGCGCTCGAGCTCGCCGACGGTGGCCTGCATGCAGGCCATCTCGCGCGGCCAGGGGTCGCGCCAGGGGGCGTCGGTGCGCGGCTGCTCGTAGCGCAGCGACCGACCCAGCTCGTCGCCGGTGCGTGCGTGCAGGTGGCGGGCGTACTCCTGCCACAGCAGCTCGTCGCGGTACTTCCGCCGGTCGCCGGAGGGCGCGTCCGCGACGTGGTCCCACACCGTGCGCAGGGTGAGCAGGCCGTGGCGGACGTAGGGCGAGACCCGCGTCGCTCCGCGCCGCGACGGCGGCCAGACCTCGTTGCGCCGGCGGGCGTAGCCGGTGACGTCGAGCGCGGCCAGGGCCGCGTCGGCGGCGACCTGGCCGCCGCGGTGCCGTCCGGGCCGCACCCCGTCAGGGCCCTCGAGCGTCAGGTCGCCGAGGTGCGCCGCGACCCACGCGGCTGCGTCGTCCGTCGTCGCGCCCTTGCTCGGCGCGGGCGGGGTGGGGAGCTGCACGCCTCGATCGTGCCGGGTGGGGCGAAGCCTGCTCGTGCGCACCGGGGGAGCCTGGCGGCCCCGCTCGACCACCAGGGTGGGCCTGGCGGCCCGGCTCGGCCACCGGGGTGGGCCTGGCGGCCCGGCTCGACCCGCGGAGCGGCCGGCGCTCAGGCGAGCAGGTCGCGGACGGCGGCGAGACCCGTGCGGACCTCGGTGAACGACGTCGACAGCGGCGAGAGGCCGAGCCGCAGACCGCCGGGGTCGCGGTAGTCGGGCAGCACGTCGGCCTGCCACAGCGCGGCCACCACCTCGCGCATCCGCGGGTGCGACAGCGTCACGTGCCCGCCGCGCCGCTCAGGGTCGCGCGGCGAGGCCAGCGCGACGCCGAGGGGCGCAAGCCAGGCGTCGGCGAGGTCGACAGCGTAGGACGTGAGCGCCACGGACTTCTGCCTCACCGCGGGCATCCCCACGGCCGCGAGCAGCCTGAGCATGTCCTGCAGCGCCAGCATCCCGACGATCGGTGGTGTGCCCGACACCATGCGCCGGATGCCCGGCGCCGGCACCCAGTCGGGCCCCATCGCGAACGGGTCGGCGTGCCCCATCCAGCCGGTGACCGGCTGGTCGAGGCCCTCGTGGTGGCGCGCGGCGGCGTAGACGAAGGCGGGCGCCCCCGGGCCGCCGTCGAGGTACTTGTAGGTGCAGCCGACCGCGAGGTCGACACCCCAGTCGTCGAGCGCGAGCGGGACCGACCCGACCGAGTGCGAGAGGTCCCACAGCACGACGGCGCCGGCGTCGTGGGCCACGGCGGTGATCGCGGGCGCGTCGGCCAGCCACGCCGAGCGGTAGGCGACGTGGCTCAGCAGCACGACCGCGGTCCGCTCGCCCACGACCCCGGCCGCGTCGTCGACCGACACGCCTGCGGCAGGGTCGACCTCGATCCAGCGCAGCGTCAGCCCCAGCTCGCGCGCCACCGACGCCGCGACGTAGCGGTCGGTCGGGAAGTCGTCGCGGTTCAGCACCACTTCGGTGCGACCGGGCCGCAGCGCCACCGCGGCGCGCAGCGCCTTGTAGAGCAGCACGGTGGTCGAGTCACCCACCGCGACCTGGCCGGCGGCCGCCCCGAGGCAGGCCGCACCGATCCCGTCGCCGACGACCAGCGGCAGGTCCATCCACGCCTCGTCCCAGCCGCGGATCAGCCGCCCGCCCCACTCCTCCTCGACGAAGGTGCGCAGCCGCTCGCCGGTCACGCGCAGCGGGCGCCCCAGCGAGTTGCCGTCGAAGTAGACCAGCGGCGTCTCGGCCCCGACGAAGAGGTCGCGGTGCGGTCCCAGCGGGTCCGCTGCGTCGAGCCCGGCGGCGTACGCCGGGTCGGTCGGGTCGGTGGGAGGGGCCACCTCAGCTCGTGATTGCGCCGTGGGCGGCGGACTGCACGACCTTGGCGTACTTGCCGAGGACACCGCGGGTGTACTTCGGCGGGCGCGGCGCCCAGCCCTCGCGGCGGGTCGCGACCACGTCGTCCCACGACGAGCCGTCGGCGGGCTCGACCTCGAGCAGCCGGTTGGCCACGTCGAGGGTGATCCGGTCGCCGTCGGCCACGAAGGCGATCGGACCCGCGTCGACGGCCTCGGGCGCGACGTGGCCGACGCACAGGCCGGTCGTGCCGCCGGAGAAGCGGCCGTCGGTCAGCAGCAGCACGTCCTTGCCGAGGCCGGCGCCCTTGATGGCACCGGTGATGGCGAGCATCTCGCGCATGCCAGGTCCGCCCTTGGGGCCCTCGTAGCGGATGACCACGACGTCGCCGGCGACGATGCGGCCCTCGGCGAGCGCGTCCATCGCCGCCCGCTCGCCGTCGAAGACCCGGGCAGTGCCGGTGAAGACCGACTCGTCGAAGCCGGCCGACTTCACCACCGCGCCCTCGGGGGCCAGCGAACCCTTGAGGATCGTCAGGCCGCCGGTGCGGTGGATCGGCCGGTCGAGCCCGCGCAGCACCTCGCCGTCGACGGCGGGCGGCGCGATCTCGGCGAGGTTCTCGGCCATCGTCTTGCCGGTCACGGTCAGGACGTCGCCGTGCATGAGGCCCGCGTCGAGCAGCGCCTTCATCACGACGGGGATGCCGCCGACCTTGTCGACGTCGTTCATGACGAATCGCCCGAACGGCTTGAGGTCGCCGAGGTGCGGCACCTTGTCGCCCACCCGGTTGAAGTCGTCGATGGTCAGCTCGACCTCGGCCTCCCGGGCGATCGCGAGCAGGTGCAGCACGGCGTTGGTGGAGCCCCCGAGCGCCATGACGACGGCGATCGCGTTCTCGAAGGCCTCGCGCGTCATGATCTGGCGTGCGGTGATCCCCCGCCGCAGCATGCCGACGACCGCCTCGCCGGAGCGGTGGGCGAAGCCGTCGCGGCGGCGGTCGACCGCGGGCGGCGCGGCGGAGCCGGGCAGCGACATGCCCAGCGCCTCGCCGACCGAGGCCATCGTGTTGGCGGTGTACATGCCGCCGCACGCGCCCTCGCCGGGGCAGATCGCGCGCTCGATGCGGTCGACCTCCTCCCGCGTGATCTTGCCCGCCAGGCACGCGCCGACCGCCTCGAAGGCGTCGATGATGGTCACGTCGTTGCCGTCGACCTGGCCGGGCATGATCGAGCCGGCGTAGAGGAACACTGAGGCCAGGTCGAGCCGCGCCGCGGCCATCAGCATGCCGGGCAGCGACTTGTCGCAGCCGGCGAGCAGCACCGAGCCGTCGAGCCGCTCGGCGTTCATCACGACCTCGACGGAGTCGGCGATGACCTCGCGCGAGACCAGCGAGAAGTGCATGCCCTCGTGACCCATCGAGATGCCGTCGGAGACCGAGATGGTGCCGAACTCCAGCGGGTAGCCGCCGGCGGCGTGCACGCCGTTCTTGACGGCCTTGGCGAGCCGGTCGAGCGAGAGGTTGCAGGGGGTGATCTCGTTCCAGCTCGACGCGACGCCGATCTGCGGCTTCTCCCAGTCGTCGTCACCCATGCCGACGGCGCGCAGCATGCCGCGGGCGGCGGTCTTCTCGAGACCGTCGGTGACGTCGCGGGAGCGGGGCTTGAGGTCGGGCTGCTGTGCGGGCCCGTCGGTCCCGCCGGTGCTGCTGGTCATGGGCGCCAGCCTAGGTGGCCCCACCGCCGCCCGCGCCCCGGTCTCAACCGTGCGCCCGCGCGACCTAGCCTGGAGGGGTGAACCCGGAGACCCCTGCTCCCCCGTCCTCGCGCGTCGACTGGTCCAGCGTCGACGCGGTGCTCTTCGACCTCGACGGCGTGGTGACGCCGACCGCCGAGGTGCACATGCGTGCGTGGACCGAGCTGTTCACGACGTGGCTGGAGCAGCACCGCGAGGACCCGGCGTACGCCGGGGCCGACCTCGGGCCGTACACCGACGGCGACTACTTCGCCCACGTCGACGGCAAGCCGCGCTACGACGGCGTGCGCGACCTGCTCGCCTCGCGCGGTGTCACCCTCCCCGAGGGCACGCCCGACGACCCGCCGAGCGCCGAGACGGTCTGCGGCCTCGGCAACCGCAAGAACGACGCCTTCAACGCCGTGCTCGCGCGCGACGGGGTCGTGGCCTACCCCGGCTCGGTCGCCCTGCTCGACCACCTGCGCGAGCGGGGCCTGCCGCTCGCGGTCGTGTCCTCCTCGGCCAACGCTCCCGCCGTGCTGGAGGCGGCCGGGCTGCTCGACCGCTTCGCCACCGTCGTGAGCGGTGCGGTCGCCGTCGAGCTCGACCTGCCCGGCAAGCCCGCACCCGACACGTTCGTCCACGCGGCGCGCGTGCTCGGCGCGGAGCCGGACCGCGCGGTGGTGCTCGAGGACGCCGTCTCCGGCGTGCGCGCCGGGGTCGCCGGCGGTTTCGCGGTCGTCGTCGGCGTCGACCGCGGCGCGGGCGACGCGCTGGCCGCCGCCGGGGCCCACCTGGTCGTCGCGGACCTCGCCGAGCTCGTGGGGCCCGGCGCGTGAAGCGCGGCTACGACCCGGCCGACGACCCCGACCCGCTCGACCGGGGCCGCTTCCCGGTGGACCCGTGGCGGCTGGTCGAGACGGCCTACGACCCCGCTGACCTCGGCGTCACCGAGACCCTCTTCAGCGTCGGCAACGGCTACCTCGGGATGCGTGCCAACCCCGAGGAGGGGCGCGACGCCCACACCCACGGCACCTTCGTCAACGGCTTCCACGAGACCTGGGACATCCACCACGCCGAGTCGGCCTTCGGCTTCGCGCGGACGGGCCAGACGATCGTCAACGTGCCCGACGCCAAGGTCGTGAAGATCTACGTCGACGACGAGCCGCTGATCCTCGGCACGGCCGACCTCGAGCACTACGAGCGCTCCCTGGACTTCCGCGACGGGGTGCTGCGGCGCAGCCTGGTGTGGCGCACACCGGCCGGCAAGCGGGTGCGGGTGGAGTCGACCCGGTGCGTCTCGATGGTCGAGCGGCACCTCGCGCTGATCACGCTCGAGGTCGAGATGCTCGACGGCGACGCGCCGGTCGTCATCTCCTCGCAGATCCTCAACCGGCAGGACGGCGAGGACGAGTACCACGTGCCGGCCGCCGCCATGGGCGAGGGCGTGGACCCCCGCAAGGCCAGCCGCTTCACCGGTCGGGTGCTGCTGCCCCAGGCCCACACCGTCGACGGCGGCGACGACCGTGCCCGCATGCTGCTCGGCTTCCGCACCGCCCGCTCGGGCATGACGATCGCCGTGGCCGCCGACCACGTGCTGCGCACCGACGACGCGGTGGAGTGCGTGCGCAGCGCGGAGCCCGACCAGGCCAAGGCGGTCTACCGCGTGGCGGCGACCCGTGGCCGACCGGTCGTGCTGCACAAGTTCGTCAGCGTCCACACCTCCCGCGGCGTGCCCGTGCGTGAGCTGTCCGACCGGTGCGACCGCACCCTCGACCGCGCGCGCCGGCACGGCGTCGAGCACTACCACCGCGCCCAGCGGGAGTGGTACGACGCCTGGTGGGAGGACGCCGACGTCACCCTCCGCACCACCGGGGCCGACCCGGGCGCCGGCTCGGTGCACGCCGGCGAGGAGCGCGGCCACCTGCAACAGGCGGTCCGATTCAACCTGCTGGCACTGGCCCAGGCGAGCGCTCGCGCCGACCAGCAGGGCGTGCCGGCCAAGGGCGTGACGGGCTCGGGCTACGAGGGCCACTACTTCTGGGACACCGAGGTCTACGTCGCGCCCTTCCTCACCTACACGCGCCCCGAGGTCGCGCGCAACGTGCTCCACTTCCGCCGCCGGATGCTGCCCGCCGCGCGTGCCCGCGCCCGCGAGATGGCGCAGAGCGGCGCGCTCTTCCCCTGGCGCACCATCAACGGCGAGGAGGCCTCGGCCTACTACGCGGCCGGCACCGCGCAGGTCCACATCGACGCCGACGTCGCCTACGCCCTCGCGAAGTACGTCGACGCCACCGGCGACACCGGCTTCCTCGTGCGCGACGGGGTCGACGTGCTCGTCGAGACCGCGCGGATGTGGACCGAGCTGGGCTTCTGGCGCACCAACGGTGAGCCCTCCTTCCACATCCACGGCGTGACCGGCCCCGACGAGTACACGACGGTGGTCAACAACAACCTGTTCACCAACGTGATGGCGCGCCTCAACCTCGAGCGCGCCGCGGACGCCGTCGAGCAGGTGCGCGACCTCGACCGCGCGGCGTACGACCGGGCGGTGCACCGCCTCGACCTGCGCCCCGGCGAGGTGGAGGAGTGGCGCCGCTGCGCGGCCGGGATGACCATCCCCTTCGACGAGGGGCTGGGCATCCACCCCCAGGACGACCACTTCCTCGACCGCGAGGTCTGGGACCTCTCCCGCACCCCGAGCGAGCTGCGCCCCCTGCTGCTGCACTACCACCCGCTGGTGATCTACCGCTTCCAGGTGCTCAAGCAGGCCGACGTCGTGCTGGCGCTCTTCCTGCAGGGCGACCGCTTCACCCCGGAGCAGAAGAAGGCCGACTTCGAGTACTACGACCCGATCACGACGGGCGACTCCACGCTGTCCGCCGTCGTGCAGTCGGTCATCGCCGCCGAGGTGGGCTACCACGAGGTCGCCCTCGACTACTTCCACCGGGCGGCCTACGTCGACCTCGCCGACCTCCACGCCAACACCGTCGACGGCCTGCACATCGCGTCGGCCGGCGGTGTGTGGACCGCGCTGGTGGCCGGCTTCGGCGGCATGCGCGACCACGGTGGCCGGCTCCACCTCGACCCCCGGCTGCCCGTCGGGTGGGAGGAGCTGCGCTTCCGCCTGCGCTGGCGCGGCAGCAGGCTGCAGGTGACCGTGCGCGAGGCCCACCTCGACCTCGAGGTGCTCGAGGCCGGCGACGAGGCGGGCGTGGTGGTGGACGTGCGCGGCACCGACCACGAGGTCGCGCCCGGACGACCGGTCTCGCTCGACCTCGACGGGCACGGGCCGCGCCAGGACGGCACCCTCGGCACCCGCCCGCTGATCGGCGGACGGCGCGCGGACGGCAGCCGGATCACGGCCGGGGTGCCCGAGCCGGCCCACCGCGACCTGCACGACGGGCACCTGCCGCGACCCGACGTGCCCGAGGAGCAGACCGCCTCGCACGCCGGGCCGCGGCTCAGCAGCGAGCCGCCCGCAGGCACATGACGTCGGGGAGGTCGCGCGCGACCTCCCGCCAGCGACCCCCGTCGACCGACAGCCAGACGCTGCCGTTGCGCGCGCCCAGCCACAGACCCGACCGCTCGTGGTCGTCGGCGGTCATCGCGTCGCGCATCACCCCCACCCAGAAACCGTCGGGCAGGCCCTCGTCGTGGGCCGCCCAGGTCGCACCGGCGTCCGGGGAGCGCCACACGCGGGCGCGCCCCTCGGGCGGGAAGCGGCCCTCCCCGCCGCCGAGCGGGAAGACGTGGACGGTGTCGGGACGGTGGGGGTGCACCACGACCGGGAAGCCGAAGTCGCTCGGCAGCCCCGCGGCGATCGACGCCCACGAGCCGCCCTCGTCGTCCGAGCGGTAGACGCCGCCGTGGTTCTGCAGGAACAGCCGCTCGGGGTGCGCGGGGTGGCGCGCCACCTTGTGCACGCACTGGCCGAACTCCGGGTAGTGCGCGCCGTCGGGGAAGAACTCGGCCTTCAGGCCGCGGTTGCGCGGCTCCCAGGTCGCTCCGCCGTCGGTGGTGGCGTAGACCCCGCCGGTCGAGATCGCCGCCACCAGCCGGTCGGGGTCGGTCGGGTGCGGCAGCAGGGTGTGGAAGGCCTGTCCACCGAAACCCTCCCCCCACTCCGCGCGGTGCGGGTGGTCCCACAGCCCCCGCACCAGCTCCCAGGTCTCGCCGTCGTCGGTCGAGCGGAACACCGCGCCAGGCTCGGTGCCGGCCCACAGCTCGCCGGCCCGGGCACCGGGCTGCAGCTGCCACACGCGCTCGACCGAGGCGTCGACGTCGTCGGGGAAGCGTGGGACGCCCGCCTCGACCCACGTCTCACCCAGGTCGTCGGAGCGCACCAGCGTCGGCCCCAGCCACGACGACGCGGTGGCGGCCCACAGCCGCGGCGGCCCGCTGTCGGACGGAGGCGTGACGAGGCAGGCGTAGACCTCCGTCATGGCGGCGTGGGGACCGCTCCACGCCCACGCCGCGCGTGCCCCGTCGGACCGGCCGACCCACAGGCCCTTCCGGGTGCCCACGAGCACCACCGTGTCCTGCCCCGTGCCCTGCTCCGTGCCCTGCCCCGTGCCCTGCTCTGTGCCCTGCCCCGTGCCGTGCTCTGTGCCGTCCACCGTGCCTCCTGCTCGCCGTGCCCTGCCGCCCGCCGTCCGGCCGACCGTAGTGGTGACCACCGACGGCGCCCAGGGTCATCGGTCGCGTCGTAGCCAGGCAGACTGCGGGGGTGCCGGCCACGACCTCGCCCCGCCTCCCGGCCGTCTGGCTCGTGCTCGTCGGCATCGCGTCGGTGCAGCTCGGGGCTGCGGTGGCCAAGGGCCTCTTCGACGAGCTCTCCCCCACCGCGCTGGTGTGGCTGCGCCTCGTGACCAGCGCCGTGGTGCTCGCCGCGATCGCCCGCCCTCGCGTGCGCGGGCTGGGTCGGGCGGAGTGGAGCGTCGTGCTGGCCTTCGGCGCCAGCCTGGCGCTGATGAACTGGGCGATCTACCAGTCCTTCGCCCGCATCCCGCTCGGGATCGCGGTCACCTTGGAGTTCGTCGGCCCGCTCGCCGTCGCGCTGCTCGGCAGCCGTCGCCCGCGCGACCTGCTGTGGGTCGCGCTCGCGGCGGGCGGCGTGGTGCTGCTCGGGCTGCAGCCGGCGTCGCTCACGGCGGCTGGCGTGGCGCTGGCGCTGCTCGCGGGCGCCGCGTGGGCGGCGTACATCCTGCTGAGCGCACGCACCGGACGGCTGTGGTCGGGGCTCGACGGCCTGGCGCTCGCCAGCGTTGTCGCCGCCCTGCTCCTCGCCCCGGCCGCGATCCCGTCGGGCGGCGCCGACCTGCTCGACCCGCGGCTGCTCCTCCTCGGCGCCGTCGTCGGTCTCCTCAGCTCGGTGGTGCCCTACAGCCTCGAGATGGTCGCGCTGCGCACCCTGCGGCCGGCCACCTTCGGCATCCTGATGAGCCTGGAGCCGGCGGCTGCGGCACTCGCCGGGCTGCTGGTGCTGCGCGAGCTGCTCACGCCGCTGCAGCTGCTGGCCCTGGCGTGCGTCGTGGCCGCCAGCGTCGGTGCGACCCGGAGCTCGCGCCGGGCCGACCCCGGCCCGGAGGAGGTCGTGGCGAGCGGGTGAGGCCCCCCTCGCGCCGGGCCCCGGTCGGCGCCGGAGCTCGTCACGTGCTCGTCACCCAGTGTTGACGAGAGGGGTCTCCCGCGGCGGCTGCGACGGGGCTAGGTTCGCCGGGTGACCTCGTCGCTGCGCCGCCTCCCCCGCGTCCCGCGCCCCGTGCTCCGGTGGGCCGGGGAGCGCGTCCAGCGGTGGTCCGAGGCGTCCGTGCAGGGCTCACGCCGCAACGCGATGGTCGCGGCCACCGCCCTGACCCAGCGCCGCGTCGAGGCGCGCGAGGTGACCGACTACCTCGCCTCGCTGCACGGTCCCGCGGTCGCCTCGCCGCACGACGCGCACGGTGACGCTGCGCACGCCCGCCGCTGAGAGGGGCCTCGCTGCGGCATGATCCGCCCATGGCTGCTCGTCCGTCCCGCTCCGCTGCCGCGCCCGCTCCACGCGACCCTGCACCCGTGGCCGCACCCGAGGCCGCGCCCGGCGCCGCACCGGGCCTCCGCTTCCACGACGTCGTCTCCGCCGACGGCACCCGCCTGCGCGCGTGGGACAACGGCGCCGAGGGCCCGACCGTCCTGCTGTGCAACGGCCTCGGCACCAACCCGTGGGCCTGGCCCGCCCTGCTCGACCCGGCCTGCGGCGTCCACGTGGTCTCCTGGCAGCACCGCGGCACCGGGGGCTCGGAGCGGCCGGCCGACCCCGACCACACCGGCATCGACGCCTTCGTCGAGGACGCCGTCGCCGTGCTCGACGACGCCGGGCTTGACCGCGTGCCGGCGGTCGGCTGGTCGATGGGCGTCAACACCGCCTTCGAGCTGGCGCTGCTCCACCCGGACCGCGTCAGCGGCCTCTTCGCCGTCGCCGGGGTGCCGGGTCGCACGTTCGGCAGCATGCTGGGGCCGCTCGGCCTCCCCCGGCTCCTCAACGAGGCGGTCACCGTCAACGCCGCCCGCCTCGCCCGCCGCGCCGGACCCGTGCTCAACCCCGTCGCCCGCCGCCTGCCGGTCGGCCCCCGCGCGATCGCCGCGCTGTCGCACAGCGGCTTCATGCTCCCCGTCGCCGACGCCGAGGTGGCGGCCCGGGCGGTGCAGGAGTTCCTCACCACGCCGCTCGACTGGTACTTCCACATGGCGCTGCGCACCCACCAGCACGACCGCGTGCCGTTGAGCCGCCTCGACGTGCCGGCGGCCTTCGTCGCCGGCCGCTGGGACCTGCTCGCCGGCACCCGCGACATGCGCACGGCCGCCGAGCGCATGCGCGACGCGGAGTACGTCGAGCTGCGGGGCTCGCACTTCCTGCCCCTGGAGCAGCCGGGCGAGGTCCACACCCGGCTGCTCGCCTTCCTGGCCCGCCTCGACGGCAACGAGGAACCCGGGGCCTGAGCAGCCGCACCCGAGGTGACCGGCGGCCGCCGGTCACCTCGGGTGCGTCGTCGGGGTGCGGCTCAGTGCTCCTGGATCTTCGCGTAGGGGTCGACGCCGTCGACGAGCGCGCCCAGCGGCGCCACCTGCGTGGTGCGCAGCGACGTCGTCGTCCGGCGGCCCTCGACGGCCGAGCCGACCGAGCGCGTGCGCGGGGCCCGGGCGTACCACGCCGCGATCCAGCGGTTGTAGCCCTCGAGGACGCGCTTGCTGCGCAGACGCATCACCGCCTCGTCGCTGGCGAGGGCGACCGGGGTCCAGTTCAGCGAGCCGTTGACCGTGACGAACGCCCCGCGCTGGCCGGCGTAGCGGCCGCGGATCGTCAGCACCTTGGTGTGGAGGTAGCGGTCGTAGACGCCGTCGCCGTCGGGGTCCTGCACGAGCTGGCGGAAGGGGATCGGGCCGCGGCGGCCGTTGCGCATGAGGCGGAGGACCTCGTTGCCCATGACGGCGTAGATGATCTGCACCTGGCAGCCGCCGTCGTAGAGCCGGCGCACCTTGCGCGCCAGGCGCACGCCGCGCTCGCCGTGCCACGACGTCATCGCGATCTTGAGGCGCGTGCGCCGGTCACCGGTGTTGGTGGCGCCCCAGCAGCGCACCCGGTCGAGCTCGCGCATCGTGGGGTCACCGGCGGTGCCGCTGCCGGTCCACGGCATGAACATCGTGGTCAGGCCCTGGAACTGGCGGACGCGGTAGCCCTGGGCGCGGGTGCGGTCGGCGTACATCTGGTCGAAGACGCGCAGGAACTCGTCGTAGACGTTGCGGCGACCGCGGGTCGTGAAGACGTCGTTCCACTGGTGGCTGGCGGCGAGGTCGGTGAGGTTGGCGGAGCCGTTGACGACGACCCAGCGGGTCGGGCCGACCTGGCTGAAGAGGAAGAACTTCGAGTGCGCGATGCCGCGCTGGCCGCGGCAGGCGCTCACGCAGCGGCGCACACCCGAGCGCATCGCGGGCTCGCGGGTGGCGTTGCCGTGCCGCGAGAGCACCCGGCGCAGCCGGTCGACGCCGGGGTTGGGGTTGTCGGGGTTGGCGTTGCCGCGGTCGACCACCACCCGCACGCTGACGCCCCGCTTGTGGGCGGCGACGAGCGAGTCGACGATGGTGTCGTTGCGCAGGTTCCAGCTGGCGATGCGGATCTTCTGCCGCCGCATGACCGAGTCGATGCTGCGGCGGACGTGGCGGTTGATCGCGCGCTTCTCGCGCTTGGAGCCGAGCGGGTCGTTGACGGTGATGCCGACCGGCGGCTTGTACCAGTCGGCCTGCGCCGGCGCGGCGGGCCCGGCGACGACGAGCAGGCCGACGAGCAGGGCGAGCACGGTGCTGGTGACGATGCCGCCGCTCACGGAGCTGGTCGCGCGGCTGCGGGGCGTGGTGGTGCGGACGATCCGGGGCAGCGTGAGGCGCTGCTTCGGGCGGGTCATGGAACGGCTGCTCCCTCGAGCGTGGTCTGTCCGGACCGCGGTCCGGTGGTCTGGACCCGTGGGCCCGCGTCACCGTAACAACTCAGGAGAGCTTCTCCAGGACCAGCGTCCGGACACGCCCGGCGTCGGCCTGCCCGCGCATCTCCTTCATGACCGCGCCGATGAGCGCGCCGGCCGCCGCGACCTTGCCGTCGCGGACCTTCTGCGCGACGTCGGGGTTGTCGGCGATGGCCTTGTCGACCGCCGCGGTCAGGGCGCCCTCGTCGGAGACGATCGCGAGCCCGCGGGCGGCGACCACCTCCTCCGGCGTGCCCTCACCGGCCACGAGGCCGTCGAAGACCTGGCGGGCCAGCCCGTCGTTGAGGCTGCCGGCCTGGACCATCGCCTGCACCGCGGCCACGTCGGCCGGCGTGACCCCGAGGTCGCCGATCTCGCGGCCGGTCTCGTTCGCGCGCCGCGCCAGCTCGCCGAGCCACCACTTCCGCGCCGCCTGCGGCGACGCCCCCGCGGCGACCGTCTCCTCCACCAGGCCCAGGGCGCCGGCACCGACGGTGTCGCGCATGTCGAGGTCGGAGAAGCCCCACGCCGCCTGCAGCCGGGCCCGGCGCTCGGTGGGGTTCTCGGGCAGCGTGCCGCGCAGCTCCTCGACCCAGGCACGCGACGGTGCGACGGGCACGAGGTCGGGCTCGGGGAAGTAGCGGTAGTCCTCGGCGTCGGACTTCTCCCGACCGCTCGTGGTCACGCCGGTGTCCTCGTGCCAGTGGCGGGTCTCCTGCAGGACGGTGCCGCCGCCGGCGAGCACGGCGGCGTGCCGCTGCACCTCGTAGCGCACCGCGCGCTCGACCGAGCGCAGGGAGTTCACGTTCTTCGTCTCCGAGCGGGTGCCGAGCACGCCGGAGCCCTTCGGGGCCAGCGAGAGGTTGACGTCGGCGCGGATCGAGCCCTGGTCCATCCGCGCGTCGGAGACACCGAGGGCGACGATGAGGTCGCGCAGCTGGGCGACGTAGGCGCGGGCCACCTCGGGAGCGCGCTCCCCCGCACCCACGATCGGCTTGGTCACGATCTCGATCAGCGGGATGCCCGCGCGGTTGTAGTCGACCAGCGAGTAGTCGGCGCCGTGGATGCGGCCGGTGGAGCCGCCGACGTGCAGCGACTTGCCGGTGTCCTCCTCCATGTGGGCGCGCTCGACGTCCACCCGGAAGGACTCCCCGTCGGCCAGCGTGACGTCCATCCAGCCCTCGAAGGCGATGGGCTCGTCGTACTGCGAGGTCTGGAAGTTCTTCGGCATGTCGGGGTAGAAGTAGTTCTTCCGCGCGAAGCGGCACCACTCCGCGATCTCGCAGTTGAGCGCCAGGCCGATGCGGATCGCCGACTCCACCGCGGTGGCGTTGACCACCGGCATCGAGCCCGGCAGGCCCAGACAGGTCGGGCAGACCTGGGTGTTGGGCTCGGCGCCGAACTCGGTGGCGCAGCCGCAGAACATCTTCGAGGCGGTGCCGAGCTCGACGTGGACCTCGAGGCCGAGGGCCGGGTCGAAGCGCTCGAGGGCCTCCTCGTAGGTCAGCAGCTCGGTCTCGGTGGCGCTCACGCGCGGGCTCCTTCGGGGGCGGCGGTGCGGGGCTGGGCGGCGAGGGCCGGCGCCTGCGCCAGGAGCGGACCGCCCCAGCGCTGCTCGAGCGCGGCCTCGAGGGCCGCCCCCACGCGGTAGAGCCGGTCGTCGGCCGTGGCCGGGGCCAGCACCTGGAAGCCGGCCGGCAGGCCGTCCTCGTCGGCCAGGCCGCTGGGCAGCGACAGGCCCGGGACGCCGGCGAGGTTGGCCGGGATGGTGGCGAGGTCGTTGAGGTACATCGCCAGCGGGTCGTCGAGCTTCTCGCCGAGGCGGAAGGCGGTCGTGGGCGAGGTCGGGCTGACCAGCACGTCGACCTGGCCGAAGGCCGCCTCGAAGTCGCGCGAGATCAGCGTGCGCACCTTCTGGGCCTGGCCGTAGTAGGCGTCGTAGTAGCCGCTGGACAGGGCGTAGGTGCCGATGACGATGCGGCGCTTGACCTCGTCGCCGAAGCCGGCGTCGCGGGTGGCGCGCATGACCTGCTCGGCGCTCGGCGCCTCGACGCCCTCGGGCAGCACCCGCAGGCCGTAGCGCATCGCGTCGAAGCGGGCCAGGTTGCTCGAGGCCTCGCAGGGCATCACCAGGTAGTAGGTCGCGAGGGCGTGCACGAAGCTGGGGCAGGACACCTCCACGACCTCGGCCCCGGCGGCGACCAGCAGGTCGAGGGAGTCGCGGAAGCGCGCGAGCACGCCGGCCTGGTAGCCCTCGCCGCCGAGCTCGGTGATGACGCCGACGCGCAGGCCGGCCAGGTCGCCGGCCGCGCCCTGGCGAGCGGCCTCGACCAGGCCTGGCAACGGGGCGTCGATGCTGGTGGAGTCGCGCGGGTCGTGGCCGCCGACCAGCTCGTGGAGCAGGGCGGCGTCGAGCACCGTGCGGGTGACCGGGCCGACCTGGTCGAGCGAGTTGGCCATGGCCACGAGGCCGTAGCGCGAGACACCGCCGTAGGTGGGCTTCACGCCGACCGTGCCGGTGACGGCACCCGGCTGCCGGATCGACCCGCCGGTGTCGGTGCCGAGCGCGAGCGGCGCCTCGAAGGCCGCGACCGCGGCCGCGGAACCGCCACCCGAGCCGCCCGGGATGCGCTCGAGGTCCCACGGGTTGCGGGTGGGGCCGTAGGCGGAGTGCTCGGTCGAGCTGCCCATGGCGAACTCGTCCATGTTGGTCTTGCCCAGGATCGGCAGGCCGCCCTCCCGCAGGCGGGTGACCACCGTGGCGTCGTAGGGCGGGAGCCAGCCCTCGAGGATCCGCGAGCCGCAGGTGGTCGCGAGCCCGCGGGTCGCGAGCACGTCCTTGACCGCGATCGGCACCCCGTCGAGCGGCGAGCGCACCTCGCCGTCGGCGCGTCGCCGGTCGGACTCGGCGGCCGCGGCCAGGGCGCCCTCGGCGTCGACCTGCAAGAAGGCGTGGACGCCCGCGTCGGGGCCGCCGTCGACGGCGTCGATGCGTGCGAGGTGGGCCTCGGTGAGCGCCACCGAGGTGGTCTCGCCCGCGGCCAGGGCGTCGGCGAGCGCGGCAGCGCTGCGGCGGGTCAGGTCGGTGCTCATCAGGCCTCCTCGCCCAGGATGCGCGGGACGGCGAAGCGCTGCTGCTCGTGGGCCGGGGCGCCGGCCAGGGCGTCCTCGGCGCTCAGGCCCCGCACCACCACGTCGTCGCGGAAGACGTTGGTCAGCGGCAGCGGGTGGGAGGTCGGCGGCACGTCGTCACCGGCCACCCCGCGGATGGAGGCGACCGACTCGAGGATCACCGACAGCTGCGGGGCGAGGTGGTCGAGCTCGGCGTCGGAGAGGTCGATCCGGGCGAGGTCGGCGAGGTGCGCGACCTCCGCCCGGGTGATCCCGCCGGCCGGCGCGGCGCCGCGGTCGGCACCGCGGTCGGGGCCGCTCTCGGGGGCGTGCTCGGGCTGCTCAGGCATGGCCCCGATCCTAGGCCCGGCGCCGGGGGCCGGCGGACCCGGGCGGGCACGGCCGGGTGGCGAGGGCCGGGGCCGAGGGCGGGGGTGGCGGGGCGGTGCGCGCGCGTCAGCTGCCGGTGAAGGGCCGCGCGGTCGACGCGGCGTCGAGGTGGCCGGGAGCCCCGACGACCTCGAGGCGCAGCTCCCCCGCGCCCGCGGGGGCCCGCGTGCGGAGGGTGACCGTGCTCTTCGACGTCGTCGCCGCGCTCGTGAGCGTGGCCGCGGCCTGGCCTCCGCTGGGCGTCCAGGTCAGGCGCACCCGCAGGCCGGTCGCCGGTCCGCTCGTGCAGTCGTACGCCCGGGTCACGGTGCCGGTGACCGTGATGCTCGCGCCGGTCGTCGCCGCGGCCGGCGCGGAGATCACGGCGAGCGCGGGGGTCCAGCTGCCCGCCACCACGTCGCCGACGAGCTGCTCGACCGCCGGTCGGCCCGCGGCCCCGGCGTAACGCACGCGCAGCGCGCCGGAGACCTTGAGGAGGGCCGGCAGGGACCAGGTGCCGTCGGCGGCGGTGCGGCCGCTCCCGACGCGCACGGCCCGGCCGCCCGGCGGCGTGACCGTGGCGGACACCGTGGCCGACGGCAGGCCCGCGACGACGCCGTCGCGCGCGAGCGTCAGGCGGCCGTTGACCACCGACGTCGTGCCCCAGCCGACGTCGCCGTCGGCGACCGCGGCCGTGAGGCCCGAGACCGGCGTGCGCACGGTCAGCGGGCCGAGGTCGACCCGGTCCGCGACGTACGCCGTCGAGCCGGGCAGCGCCGCCGCGAGGGCGCCGCTCGTGGTCGGCTTCGCGGTCAGGGTCCAGGAGCCGTCGAGGGCCACCTTCGCCGAGCCGAGCCGCTTCACCACCACGCGCTCGACGCCGGTCGCCGACGTGGTAGTGCCGGTGACGCTCACCGGCACGACCGCGCCGGCGACGGGCACGTCGACGGGACCGTCGGGTCCGGTGACCTGCCGCACGAGGCTGCCGCTGACGGTGAGCACGTCGCCGTGCCACACGGTGGCCGCCGAGGCGGAGGCGGTCAGCCGCGGCGCGCAGGTGCCGGCCGTGACCGCCTGGGTAGGGGCCGTGGCCCCGCCGAAGCCGTGGGCACCCAGGGACGCGGCGACCAGCGTGAGCGGTGCCCGGGTGGTCAGCCGGGCGACGGCGCCGTCGTGGGTGGTCGTGACGGTGCCGGCGCTGCTGCTGGCGCCGGTGGCCGTGGTCTTGCGGAAGGCCACCTCGAGGCCCTTCACCGGCCGGGAGGAGGCGGTGTCGACGACGGTGCCCACGACGACGGCCGGCGCACCCGCGCAGACCGAGGCGGTCGGGAAGTCGGTGACGCGCTGACCGGCGGTGGTCAGCTCGAGCGTCACCGGGCGGGTCGCGGTCGGCCGGGCGAAGGTGAGCGGCACGGCGACGGACCGGGTGGACCCGGCCGAGTCGGTCACCGTGGCGGTGACCGTCGTCGCCGTGGCCGAGGTCGCCGAGCAGGTCACCTCGGTCGAGACGGCGCCCGGCGAGGCGAAGGTGCAGTCGCGCCGGGTCGCCTTCCAGACCACGGTGGCGAGGCTGCGCCCGCTCGGCAGCACCGGCGTCACCGTCGCCTGGGTCGGGAGCCCCGGCACGGCCGGGTTGTTGACCGCGAGCGTCGCACCCAGGGTGCTCGGCGTGCCGGTCGTGCCGCCCCCGGTGCCGTCGCCGCCGCCGACGAGGAAGCGGGAGTCGGCCGCGTTCCAGTGGCCGTCGAGCCAGCCGCCCGGATCGGGGAAGGTGGAGAAGTAGTCGTCGCCGCCGCAGTCGAGGAGGTAGCCGCTCGCCGCCGGGCAGACGAAGCGCATCGTCACCCCCGCGCCGTCTGCGTAGCACATCGTGTCGTGCTCGTCGGTGCAGTGGCCGGCGGCGGTGCCGTTCGGTGCGGCGCTCGACACCGCGCCGAGCGTGTGCACCAGCTCGTGCGCCTCGACGGAGTGCTGGCCGGCGAGGCTGCCGAGGCCCCAGCACCCCGAGTCCACGCGGGCGTACTGCGGGTAGGCGCCGTTGTTGGGGTTCGCCTGGTCCTCGCGGTCGCCGAGGTACATGCTGGCGACCCCGCAGAGGACCGAGGCGTCGGTCCACACGAGGTACTTCCGCGACGGCGCCGTGTGGCCCTGGGCCTGCACCGCGGAGATGGCCGAGCCGAAGGACGACAGCGACCCGGGCGGCACGGTCACGTTCAGCACGCTCGGCACGCACGTGCCCTCGGTCGTCCCCGGCTCGCTGACGTAGCGGACCCGACGCACCCCGCCCGTCAGGGCAGCGGACCGGTTGACCACGTCGTCGACGCCGGCGGCCCAGACCCGCATGCTCGCCACGAGGTCGGCGTAACGGTTCGGGTCGTCGGACTCCACGACGTACATCGCCTGGGTGCGGTAGCCGGCGCTGCCGTCGCCGTCGCAGGCGACCTCGGGCGAGCTGACCGCGGCCTCGGCGGTGGTGGGCACGCCGAGGTCCTCGGCGACCTCGTGGGCCCGCTCGCCCGCGCCCTCCCGGGCGGCGAGGACGTGGGTGGGCACGTGCGCGGTGACGTCGACGCCCGGCGGGGCGACGTCGGCGTGGACGCAGGCAGGGGGCGCGCCGGGCAGGCGCAGCCACTCCCCGGAGGGGCACGCCGACGGTCCGGCGACCTGCACCGCGCGGAAGCCGAGGCCCACCACGGCGCAGGCCGCGGCGAGGAGCACCGCGCTCACGAGGAGCGGGAGCAGGCGGCGCAGCGGGCCGGGCAGGGCACGGGACACGGTCCGACGGTCCCAGGCCGGGCGGGCGGACGGGGGGGGTGCGCGGCCCACTCCGGACCGGCCGGGGGCGAGGTCGGGACGGAGGTCCCGGTCCGGGCCGCTCAGCCCGCAGTCGCCTCGGTGGGCTCCTCGCCGGGCTGCTCGGCGGGCTCCTCGGTGGGCTCCTCGACGCCGGGGAGCACGCCGGCCGGCCCCTCCGCCAGCAGCCGCACGAAGCCCTCCTCGTCGAGGACGGGCACGCCCAGCTGCTCGGCCTTGTCGGCCTTCGAGCCGGCGGCCTCGCCGACCACCACGTAGTCGGTCTTCTTCGACACCGAGCCGGCCGCCTTGCCGCCCCGCGCGAGGATCGCCTCCTTCGCCTCGTCGCGGCTGAAGCCGGTCAGCGACCCGGTCACCACGACCGTGAGGCCCTCGAGCGTGCGCGGCACGGAGGCGTCGCGCTCGTCGGCCATCGACACGCCCGCCTGCTCCCAGGCGTCGACGATGCGGGCGTGCCAGTCGACGGTGAACCACTCGGTGAGCGACGCGGCGATGGTCGGGCCGACCCCCTCGGCGGCGGCGAGCTCCTCCTCGCTCGCTGCGCGGATGGCGGCCATCGACCCGAACTCCTGCGCCAGCGCCCGGGCCGCCGTCGGCCCGACGTGGCGGATCGACAGCGCGACCAGCACCCGCCACAGCGGCACCTGCTTGGCCCGGTCGAGGTGGTCGAGCAGCCGGCGCCCGTTGGCGCCGAGCACGCGCCCCTCCCCCTCGCCCTTCTTGGCCGCGCGGGTGAACATCGGCACCCGCAGCAGCCGCTCCTCGTCGAGGTCGAACACGTCGCCCTCGTTGTCGATGACCCCGGCCTCGAGCAGTGCGGTCGCCGCCTCGTAGCCGAGACCCTCGATGTCGAAGGCGCCACGACCCGCGACGTGGAAGACACGCTCCCGCGCCTGCGCGGGGCAGGCCTCGTGGTTGGGGCAACGCAGGTCGCGGTCGCCCTCCTTCTGCTGGTAGAGCGTCGACCCGCACGCTGGGCAGGTCGTCGGCATCTCCCACTCCGGCAGGCCCTCGGGCCGCAGCGCGAGCACCGGCCCGACGATCTCGGGGATCACGTCACCGGCCTTGCGCAGGACGACCGTGTCCCCCGGGCGCACGTCCTTGCGCCGCACCTCGTGGGCGTTGTGCAAGGTGGCCTTCTCGACCGTCGAGCCGGCGACGCGCGTGGGCCGCATCCGCCCGAAGGGCGACACCCGGCCCGTGCGCCCGACCTGGACGTCGATCGCGAGCAGCTCGGCGTTGACCTCCTCCGGGGGGTACTTGAACGCGATGGCCCAGCGCGGGGCGCGGCTGGTGGAGCCGAGCCGTCGCTGCAGGGCGACGTCGTCGACCTTGACCACGACGCCGTCGATCTCGTGCTCGACGTCGTGGCGGTGCTCGCCGTAGTGGGCGACGAACTCCTGCACCCCGGCCAGGTCGGGCACGACGCGGGCGCGGTCGGACACCGGGAGGCCCCAGGCGGCCAGGGCGTCGTACGCCGCGGACTGCGAGGTCGGCTCGAAGCCCTCGCGCGCCCCGAGCCCGTGGCACACCATGCCGAGCGAGCGGCTCGCGGTGACCCGGGGGTCCTTCTGCCGCAGCGAGCCCGCCGCGGCGTTGCGGGGGTTGGCGAAGACCGGCTTGCCGGCCTCCGTCATCGCCTCGTTGAGCTGCTCGAACGCCCGCACCGGCAAGAAGACCTCGCCGCGCACCTCCACGAGTCGCGGCACGGGGTGCTCGTCGGTGCCGGTCAGCCGGGTCGGCACGGTGTCGATGGTGCGCACGTTGGGCGTGACGTCCTCGCCCGTGCGGCCGTCGCCGCGCGTGAGCGCACGGACCAGGCGCCCCTGCTCGTAGAGCAGGTTGATGGCGAGCCCGTCGACCTTCAGCTCGCAGAGCAGCGCGGGCGACTCCGCACCCTCGCGGGCGAGCCGGGCGTGCCACGCGGCGAGCTCCTCGTCGGTGAAGACGTTGTCGAGGCTCTCCATGCGCTGCAGGTGGTCGACGGCGGTGAACTCCGTCGAGACGGCACCGCCGACCTTCTGCGTGGGTGAGTCGGGGGTGCGGAGCTCGGGGTGCTGCTCCTCGAGCGCCTCGAGCTCGCGCACCCGGGCGTCGAAGTCGGCATCGGAGAGCGTGGGCGAGTCGAGCACGTAGTAGCGCCAGCGGGCGTCCTCGACCTCCTCGGCGAGCTGCCGGTGCCGCTCGCGGGCCTCGGGCTCGGCGGGCTCGGCGGGCTCGGGCGGGGTCGTCATGGGCACATCCTGCCGTGCCCCACCGACACCGACCTCACACCGACGCCGGCGCACGCGGGCTGGTGCCGGGCGGGGGGTGGTCGTACCGTGGCGACGGACAGAACGAAACCGTTCCGTATCATCGAGGCACGCTCGAGGAAGGAGGCACGCGGTGACGCCCGAGGCTCCGCAGCCCCGCCCCCGCGTCGAGGGCGACCGCGAGCAGGAGGTGCTCGACGCGGCACTGGACGTCCTCGTCGAGGTCGGCTACGACCGGCTGACGATGGACGCCGTCGCGACCCGCGCCCGGGCCTCGAAGGCCACCCTCTACCGGCGCTGGGCAGGCAAGGCCGCACTCGTCACCGACGCACTGGCCGCGGCGCGGGGGCCGCTCGTGACCTCCGACACCGGCACCCTGCGCGGCGACCTGCTCGCCGCGTTCTGCGGGCCGGGAGGCTTCACCGAGCCGTCCCACGTGCGCCACCTCGCCAGCGTGGCCACCGCGATCGCCACCGACCCCGAGTTCGCCGCGGCCTTCCGCGAGCGGGTCGTCGCCGCCAAGCTCCTCGCGCTGCGGGGCGTCTTCGAGCGCGCCGCGGCCCGCGGCGAGCTGCGCGACGACGCCGACCTCGACGTCCTGGCCCCCACGCTCCCGGCGCTGCTGGTGCACCGCTGCCACGTGCTGGGCGAGCTCCCCGACGACGCCCTGGTCGAGCGCGTCGTGGACCAGGTGGTCCTCCCCGCGGCGCTGCGCCCGGCCCACCCCGACCGCCGACCCGACCGCCGTACCCACTCCTGAACCGAGAGGCTGCCCCATGTCCGACCGCACCGCCGACGAGGCCGCGCCGGCCACCGGCCCCGAGGGCCCCACGAGCGTCGGCGCACCCGCCCACCTCGGCTGGGCCCTCGTCGTCATCTCCGTGGCCCAGTTGATGGTCGTCCTCGACGGCACCATCGTGAACATCGCCCTGCCCTACATCCAGCGCGACCTGGCCATCAGCGAGGCCAACCTGACGTGGGTCGTCACGGGCTACGCCCTGGCCTTCGGCTCGCTGCTGCTGCTGGGCGGACGCCTCGGCGACCTCTACGGCCGACGCAAGGTCTTCACGGTCGGCCTCGTCGTCTTCGCCGTGGCCTCGCTGCTGGGCGGGCTGGCG
This sequence comes from Nocardioides perillae, assembly GCF_013409425.1. Lineage (NCBI taxonomy): Bacteria > Bacillati > Actinomycetota > Actinomycetes > Propionibacteriales > Nocardioidaceae > Nocardioides > Nocardioides perillae. Next base: position 3,005,225 of record NZ_JACCAC010000001.1, read on the forward strand.
ACGACCGAGCCGCTGCTGCTCGCGGCCCGCGGACTGCAGGGCCTCGGCGCCGCGATGGCCTCCCCCGCCGCGCTGGCGCTGATCGCGACCACCTTCCCCGCGGGCCCGCAGCGCAACCGCGCCTTCGCGGTGTACGCCGCGATGTCGGGTGCGGGCGCGGCCGTCGGGCTGCTGCTCGGCGGCTGGCTCACCGGGCTCGAGTCCGTCGCGGGCGTCGACGTCGAGGGCTGGCGCCTGACGCTGCTGATCAACACCCCGATCGGCATCGGCGCCGCGCTGCTCGCGCCGCGCTTCCTGCGTGAGTCCGAGCCGCACCCCGGCGAGATGGACCTCCTGGGCGCGGTCACCGGCACGGTGGGCCTGCTCGGTCTGGTCTACGGCTTCAGCCGCGCCGGCGAGGACGGCTGGACCGACCCGCTCACCCTGGTCAGCCTGCTGGGCGGCGCCGCGGTCCTCGCGGTCTTCCTGCTCGCCGAGCGCCGCGTCGCGCACCCGCTCCTGCCGACCCGGGTCTTCGCCCACCGCACGCGTGCGGCGTCCTACCTCGCGATGTTCCTGGCGCCGGCAGCGATGTTCTCGATGTTCTACTACCTCGGCCGCTACATCCAGGTCGTCATGGGCTACAGCCCGATCGAGGCAGGCGTGGCCTTCCTGCCCTTCTGCGTCGGCATCGTCGTCGCGGCCGGGCTGTCGTCGAACCTGGTCAACCGCGTCGACGCCCGCTACCTCGCCGGCACGGGCACGCTGCTGGCCGCGATCGCGCTCCTCGGCTTCTCGCGCATCCCCTACGACACCAGCTTCCCGGTCAGCGACGTGCGGGCCGACTACGTCACCGACGTGCTGCCCTTCATCGTGCTGATGTCGCTCGGCATGGGCTCGACCTTCGTGCCGCTGACGCTCACCGCGGTGCACCACCTGCGCGCCGAGGACTCCGGCATCGGCTCCGGCGTGCTCAACACGATGCAGCAGGTCGGCGGGGCCGTGGGCCTGGCCGTGCTCTCGACGCTGGCGACCCGCACCATCACCGACCGCAGCGGCGAGCTCGCCGACGCGGCCGGCCGCGCGGCGGCCGGCGGGGCCACCCCGCCCGCGGGCGCCTCGCCGGAGCAGCTGCAGGGGCTGATCCTCGGGCAGTCCTTCGCCGAGGGCGCGACCGACGCCTTCCTGCTCGGCTCCGTGATGATGCTGGGCGCCTCGCTCGTGGTGTGGACGCTGCTGCGCGTCAAGCACACCGAGCTGGCCACCGACGGCCCCGACGGGGCGGCCGTCCACGTGTGACGGTCCGCCCGGCGCGCGGGCGGGGGCGCGCGACGGAGCCCCGGGGCACCGCCCCGGGGCTCCGTCCTGCCTCAGGAGGCGAGGGACTCCTCGATCGCCTCCACGAAGGCGGGGAGGTCGTCGGGGTTGCGACTGGTGATGAGGTTGCCGTCGACGACGACCTCCTCGTCGGCCCAGTCGCCGCCGGCGTTGCGCACGTCGTCGGCCAGGCTCGGGAAGGACGTGAGCCGGCGACCCTGCGCCAGCCCGGCCGAGATCAGCAGCCAGGGCCCGTGGCAGATCACCGCGAGCGGCTTGCCCGCCTCGTCGACGCTGCGCACCAGCTGCTGGGCGTCCTCGTCGGTGCGCAGGTGGTCGGCGTTGACGGTGCCGCCCGGCACGACGAGCGCGTCGACGGTGTCGGGGTCGAGGTCGGCGACGGAGCCGTCGACCTCCACGACCTGCTTCTTCTCGGTGTCGCCCTCGACGGTCTGGATCGGGTCGCCCGACACCGAGTGCACGACGACCCGGGCGCCGGCCTCGCGGAGGGCGTCGCGGGGCGTGACCAGCTCGGCCTCCTCGACGAAGTCGCTGGCGATGATGGCGATGGTGCGTCCGGTCAGGTCGGCCACGGGGTTCCTCTCGACGGGTGCGTGCGTGCGCCGGGTCGGTACCCCGCAGCCGCCCCCTTGCAACGCGGTGTCCCGGTCGCTTCCCCAGCGGTCGAGCCCTGGGGTAGCGACGCGGACACCGCGTTGCATGCCGCAGGTGGGACGCCCGGCCGGCTCAGCCGAGGCCGGCGGCGGCGCTCCGGGCGAGGAGCAGCGCGCGCCGCGCCCAGGCGGGCGAGGCACCGGCCAGGCCGCAGCCCGTCGTGATCACCAGCGACCCGGCCACCTCGGCGGGGTCGAGCCCCACCACCTCGAGCAGCCGCAGCACCCGCTCGGTGGGCTGCTCGTGGCCCGGGTCGCGCGCCGGGTCGGTGGAGGGCAGCACGCCGAGGCCGACCACCTCGCCGGCCTCCAGCGCCGTTGCCAGCTCGTCGAGGTCGGCGGGGCCCAGCACGTCGGCGTCGACGAGCAGCCCGCGGGCGCCCGCGCCGCGCACCAGGCCCCACGGCACGTCGGGCGCGCACGCGTGGACCCACGGCTCGACGCCGGCGTCGCGGGCCGCGCCCAGCACGGCCTCGAGCCCGGCGGCCAGCTCGGGGCGGTCGACGGCGCGGTGGCGCCCGAAGCCGGAGGCGGTCGGCACCCGGGCGCCGGCCACCGCGGCGAGCGCCGGCTCGTCGACCTGGAGCACCAGCCGCTCGACCCCGGGCAGCCGCCGTCGCAGGTCGGCGACGTGGGTCGCGACCCCCTCGGCGAGCGCCTGTGCCAGCTCGCGGCGGGCCCCGTGGTCGGCGAGCACCTTGTCGCCGCGCGGCCGCTCGACGGTGGCCGCCAGCGTCCAAGGCCCGGCGACCTGCACCTTGAAGGCGCCGGTGAGCCCCTCGGCCCGCTCCTCCAGCGCGTCGAGGTCCTGAGCGAGGAGTGACCGTGCGCGCCGGTGGTCGACGCCACTGCTCTCCGCGCCGCCGCCGGTGAGCCGCCAACCGGCGGGCTGCAGGTCGGCTCCCAGCTCGGCGAGCACGGCCAGCCCGCGGCCGGTCATCGCGGCGGTGACGCCGCGGCCGGGCACCTCGGGCAGGAAGGGCAGGCCCCGCTCGTGACCGCCCAGCTCGTCGAGGACGACGCGCACCCCCTCGTCGTACGCCGCCTGGTCGGTGCCGGGCAGCGAGCCCACGCCGGTGCCGAGCGGGACCCGGGTGGCCGGGTCCGCGCTCACGCGGGCACCCGGCGGGTGGTCTCGATCGTGGCGGAGCCGACGACGCGGGTGCCGTCGTAGACGACGACGGCCTGGCCCGGCGCGATGCCCTCGGCGTGGTCGAGCAGCTCGACCTCGACCCGGTCGGCGCTCGCGCGCACGCGGGCCCGGTGCTCGGCGCCGTGGGCCCGCAGCTGCACGGCCGCGTCGAGCACCTCCCCGGCGGCGGGCGGCGCGCCGCACCACCGAGGTCGGCTGCCGACCAGGCCGTGCACGGCGAGCCGCTCGCGGGGGCCGACGGTCACGGTGCCGGTGACCGGCTCGATGTCGAGCACGTAGCGCGGCCGGCCGTCGGGCGCGGGCCGCCCCAGGCGCAGGCCCTTGCGCTGCCCGATCGTGTAGCCCCAGCTGCCCTCGTGGCGCCCGAGCACCTCACCGGTCGCCTCGTCGACGACGTCGCCGCCCTGGTGGGGGGCGCGGTCGCCGAGCGCGCCGCGCAGCCAGCCGGCGGTGTCGCCGTCGGCGACGAAGCAGACGTCGTGGCTGTCGGGCTTGTCGGCGACCAGCAGCCCGCGCGCGGCGGCCTCGCGGCGCACCTCGTCCTTGGGGGTGTCGCCGAGCGGGAAGAGGGCATGGCGCAGCTGGGCCTGGTCGAGCACGCCCAGCACGTAGGACTGGTCCTTGCCGGGGTCGAGGGCGCGGTGCAGCTCCACCCGGCCGTCGGCACCCGTGCGCAGCGAGGCGTAGTGGCCGGTGGCCACCGCGTCGAAGCCGAGGGCGAGGGCGCGGTCGAGCACCGCGGCGAACTTCACCTTCTCGTTGCAGCGCAAGCAGGGGTTGGGGGTGCGGCCGGCGGCGTACTCGGCCGTGAAGTCCTCCACGACGTCGGCGTGGAAGCGCTCGGAGAGGTCCCAGACGTAGAAGGGGATGCCCAGCACGTCGGCCGCCCGGCGGGCGTCGCCTGCGTCCTCGACCGTGCAGCAGCCGCGGGCGCCGGAGCGGTAGGACGCCGGGTTGCGGGAGAGCGCGAGGTGGACCCCCGTGACGTCGTGGCCGGCGTCGACGGCGCGGGCGGCGGCGACGGCGGAGTCGACCCCGCCGGACATGGCCGCGAGGACCCGCATCAGCCGCGCCCCGCGGCTACGGCGCCGGCGGCGCGCGCCCGCTCGACCACCGGCCCGATCGCGGCGACCAGCGCGGCGACGTCGGCGGCGGTGCTGCTGTGGCCGAGCGAGAAGCGCAGCGACGAGCGCGCCCGGCGGTCGTCGTGACCCATGGCAAGCAGCACGTGGGAGGGCTGCGGCACCCCGGCGGAGCAGGCCGAGCCGGTGGAGCACTCCAGGCCGCGGGCGTCGAGCAGCATGAGCAGCGAGTCGCCCTCGCAGCCGGGGAAGGACAGGTGGGCGTGGCCGGCCAGCCGCTCGGCGCCGGCGCCGTTGAGCACCGCGTCGGGCACGGCGGCCTGCACGCCGCGCACCAGCTCGTCGCGCAGGGCGGCGAGGCGCACCGCCTCCTGCTCGCGCGCGGCCACGGTCTCGACGACCGCCGCCGCCAGGCCCGCGACGGCGGCGGCGTCGAGGGTGCCGGAGCGCACGTCGCGCTCCTGCCCCCCGCCGTGCACGAGCGGCACCAGGTCGAGGTCGCGCCGGGCCACGAGCGCACCCGCCCCGACGGGTCCGCCGACCTTGTGGCCGGTGACGGCGAGGGTGTCGACGCCGACTGCGGCGAAGTCGACCGGCAGGGTGGCGACGGCCTGCACCGCGTCGGTGTGCACCGGCACGCCGTGGGCGGCGGCCAGCGCGGCGACCTCGGCGACGGGCTGCACCGTGCCGACCTCGTTGTTGGCCCACATGCAGGTGACCAGCGCGACCGAGCCGGGATCGCGTGCGAGCGAGGCCTCGAGGGTCGCGAGCTCGAGGCGGCCCTCGGCGTCGACGGGCAGCAGCTCGACCACGGCACCCTCGTGCGCAGCGAGCCAGTCGAGGGCGTCGAGCACCGCGTGGTGCTCGACGGCGGGCGCGAGCACCCGACGACGCGCGGGCTCGGCGTCGTGGCGCGCCCACCACAGGCCCTTGAGCGCGAGGTTGTCGGCCTCGGTGCCGCCGGAGGTGAAGACCACCTCGCCGGGGCGGCAGCCGAGCGCGGCGGCCAGCGCCTCGCGCGACTCCTCCACGACGCGGCGCGCGCGGCGGCCCGAGGCGTGCAGCGAGCTGGGGTTGCCCACCCGGCCGAGCTCGGCGGTCACCGCGGCCACGGCCGCGGCGCGCACCGGCGTGGTGGCGGCGTGGTCGAGGTAGACGGCGGGGGTGCACAGGTCGTGCGGCACGGCTGGCATGGCGCGCACCAGCGTACGGCGCCCCGCCCGGCACGCACGAACGCGGCCGCCCGCGGACGGGCCGGGACAGCCGCGGCGCCGCCCCGCCCGAGGGCGAGTCAGCCTCGCGGCGCCAGCGCGGCGAGCACGCCGCTGTGGTCGGTGCCGGGCACCGACACCCGGCGCACGTCGGTCACCGCGAGCTCGGGCCCCACCAGGACGTGGTCGATCTGCACGAGTCGCGGCGCGCGCAGCGGGCCGACCCCGACGCGCCCCTGGGCGGGCCAGGTCGGGGCCCACCCGGCCCCGGTCAGCTCGGTGGCCGAGCGCAGCCCGACCCGCGCGTAGTCGTGCAGCGGCGCGTGGTCGGGCGTCGCGTTGAGGTCGCCGGCCACGACGTCGACGCCGGCGCGGGCGGCGTCGAGCACGACGGCGTGGTCGGCCGCCCACGCGTCGGCGTCGCCGATCGGCGGGCGGGGGTGGGTCGCGAGCAGCGTGAGGTCCCCACCGGGCGCGCGGACGTCGACGACCCACGACCCAAAGCCCGTGGGCAGCGGCCGGTCGGGGCCGAGCGGCACCCGCGAGAGCACGACGGTGCCGGTCACCCACTCCCCCGGCTCACCGGCCCGGTGGGGCCACCGCGACGCCGCGCCGGCGGCGTCGAGCCGGGCGAGAGCGTCGGGCGTGACCTCGCTCAGCACGAGCACGTCGGCGTCGCCCCGCTCGGCCTCGGTCACCACCCGCTGGGG